>JBEBWV010000144.1:0-11540 GCA_040391965.1 Achromobacter deleyi
ATCCCAAATCGATTTCGCCCTGGCGACACCGGAAATCCTCTTGCTGGTTTTCGGTCTGGCTATTCTGCTCGTCGACGCGGTCAGTAAGCACCCTGAGCGCAAACCGACGTTCCTGTTGTCGCTGCTCGCTTTGGCTGTGCTGACCGTGGTTTCGGCCATGCAATGGCGCGCCGGTGTGACGGGCAAAACCTTCAACGGTCTGTACGTCACCGACCATCTTTCGCACCTGCTAAAGATAGCGTCATACATTGCGGTCGCGGTCACGCTGATCTACGGTCGTTCTTACGCGCATGTTCGCGACATGTTGCGCGGCGGTGAGCTCTACGTTCTGACCTTGTTTGCTCTGCTCGGGCAAATGGTCATGATCTCGGCCGGCAACCTGATCTCGATCTACCTGGGTCTGGAACTCATGTCGCTCGCGCTGTATGCGTTGATCGCATTGCGTCGTGACGACGTGGTGGCTACCGAAGCTGCCATGAAGTACTTCGTGCTGGGCGCGTTGGCTTCCGGCTTCCTGCTCTACGGCATGTCCATGATTTATGGTGCCACTGGTCACCTGGATCTGGCTCAGATCTCGCAAGTGATTGCAGCAGGCAAGGCGCAGCAGATGGCGCTGGTGTTCGGTGTCGTGTTCCTGGTTGCGGGTCTGGCATTCAAGCTGGGCGCGGTGCCGTTCCACATGTGGGTGCCGGACGTCTACCAAGGTTCGCCGACGGCAGTCACCCTTATTCTGGGTGCTGCACCGAAGCTGGCCGCATTTGCGATCACGTTGCGTATTCTGGTTGACGGTTTGCATGGCTTGGCTACCGATTGGCAGCCAATGCTCATCATCCTGGCCGTGCTGTCTCTGGCTATCGGTAACCTGACCGCCATTGCACAGACGAACTTCAAGCGCATGCTCGCGTACTCCACGATCTCGCACATGGGCTTCGTGCTCCTGGGCCTGAGCGCTGGCGTCGTGGCCGGCAAGCCGAACGCGTGGGTTGGCGCCTACAGTGCTTCCCTGTTCTACATGCTGACGTATGTGCTGACCACGTTGGGTAGCTTCGGCATTGTGCTGTTGCTCTCTCGTCAAGGCTTTGAGTGCGAACGTATTGACGATCTGAAGGGCTTGAACCGTCGCAGCCCGTGGCATGCCGCCATTGTGCTGTTGCTGATGTTCTCGCTGGCAGGTTTGCCTCCGCTGGTTGGTTTCTACGCCAAGCTGGCAATTCTGCAATCCCTGATCGAAGCCGGGCAGTTGTGGTTGGCCGTCGTGGCAGTGCTGTTCTCCCTGATCGGTGCGTTCTACTACCTGCGTGTTGTCAAAGTGGTCTACTTTGATGACCCCGTCGCTGATTCCGTGCCGGTGTCCGCACCGGCTGCCCAGCGCGGCGTGCTGTCTATCAATGGCGCCCTGATTCTGGTGTTGGGTTTGCTTCCGGGTGGTTTGATGGCGTTGTGTGTACAAGCCATTCAATCGTCGCTGGGTCATTAAGACCAGGCTTGGGAATATGAATCAAACACTCGCGGTATGGCTCTTGATTGCGTTGGCGCTGGTTACGGCCAACCTGCCTTTTCTCACGGACCGAGTGTTTGCGGTACTGCCCTGGAAGCAGGGCGGTGCTGTTGCGGTCAAGCCGTTCTGGGTACGCTTGGGTGAAGTCCTGGTGTTCTATCTGCTCGTCGGGGCTTTGGGCTTTGCCTTTGAATCGGCACTGGGCAACCAGTTTGCTCAGAAGTGGGAGTTCTACGCTATTACGCTGAGCCTCTTTCTTGTGCTGGCGTATCCTGGCTTTGTCTACCGCTACATGTTCAAACGTCATCCCAAGATGCGTGAAAGCTAAAGCGGTATTGGTGAAAAAAAACGACCTTTCGGGGTCGTTTTTTGCTTTCCGGGATTTGCGAGATCGCTGGCACCAACGAAAAAGCGCGCCATTCAAAACGTAGCGTGGATGGAGCGCGAGGAAGGTGACGCAAGAAAACCACCGTTAAGCGCGCGTAACCCGCGATGCTTGATCAGCAAATTCGCGGGCTTAAGATCGCTCGGGTTACGCATCCTCGCCAGTATTTCTACGATGAAACGCATCCCGCGCTCAGTGCCGACGGCGCAACGTTGCCGTAAGCGCAACGGTGGCGCCATCAAAAACCCTAGGACATACCCTTCATCTGTGTTGTATTTTTGTAAATCCTGAAGGGGTTCCGTCCCCTTTCAGGTGTCTTTCAGCTTGAGCCATCAGAATCGCAACCTATAGAAAAATAAGAATCGTTGCTATTCATATTTGGAGAAGTTAAGTTGAAGCCCCAAGACTCGTATTCGTTGAATACATTGACGTCCTCATTGGCCGCGGCACTTGCTGTGCCGGCCATGTTTGTTACCCCACAGGCGGCGGCTCAGTCGAATAACGCTGACGTCACGCAGATGGCGCCTGTGCAGGTTCAAGGTGAGGCAGCAGCCTACCAGACCAACACGGTGCAGTCGCCAAAAATGACAGCTCCGTTGCTGGATACGACACGGACAGTGCAGGTTGTGCCGCGCCAGGTCATTCAAGACCAGGCTGCGACTTCGCTGCAAGATGTGCTGCGTAACTCGCCCGGGATTACATTTGGCGCAGGTGAGGGTGGTCGTCCTGGTGGCGATTTGCCGATCATTCGCGGCCAGAACGCGGCGGGCAGTATTTTTATTGACGGTGTGCGCGATGCAAGCACGCAAGTGCGCGATACGTTCAACATCGAACAGGTCGAAATCATCAAAGGCCCGGACTCGGTGTTTTCCGGCCGTGGCGGCGCTGGTGGCAGCATCAATTTGGTAAATAAAGCGCCAAAGGCAACGAATTTCGCTGAAGGCACCGCACAGATTGGCACCGATAACAATTATCGGGCCACCGTTGATGGGAACTGGCGCCTCGACGAAAAAGCTGCGTTTCGCATGAACATCATGGGAAATAAGGGTGATGTGCCCGGCCGTGATAGCGCTGTGGATTTCAGTCGTTGGGGTGTCGCTCCCTCGCTGTTGCTGGGCCTTGGTACACCAACGCGTGTGACGTTGAGTTATTACCACTACCAAGACGACAGCATGCCCGATTACTCGATCCCTTACGATCCTGTCACGGGCGCGCCTGTCACCGAAAGTCGTGGGGTTAGCCGCAAGACGTTTTACGGCCTGAAAGATCGCGATTTTATGAAGTCGCGTGATGACGTCGCGACAGCGATCATCGAGCATGACTTTTCGAACACTCTGCAACTGCGTAACGTGACGCGATATGGCCGCAGCACGACTGACTTTGCGGCTACCAACCCCGATGACAGCAAGGGCAACATTCCGAATGGTCTGGTCTATCGCGCATTGAAATCGGGCTACTACCTGACGAAGGCGTTCACGAACCAAACCGATTTGACGGGTGAATTCAATACCGGCAGCCTAAAGCACACCTTCGACTTGGGCTTCGAGTACAGCAATATCAAGCAAGATCGCGATAGCTACACGCAGAATATTGCGAATGTACCGACGTCTTGCATTGGTGCGCCTAGTAATCCGGCCTTGTGCGCTTCGTTGTGGAATCCGAATCCGAATACCGATTTCCCAGGCACGCTTACGCGCAACAATAATCCTGCCAAATACAACACCGACACGGTGGCGTTGTACGCCTTTGACACGATCAAAATTACAGAGCAGTGGCAAGCGAGTTTGGGCGCCCGCTGGGACAACTACCAAACGAGTGGCAAAAATATAGCGGTCACCGGCACGCCGACGACGTATTACGGCACCAGCCGTGAAGACAATTTGTTCAACTACCAAGTGGGCCTGGCCTATAAGCCAGTGCCTAACGGTACGATTTATGCCACGTATGGCACCTCGTCAACGCCGTCAGCCGTAAGTGGTGCGGCAATTGCTGACTCGGTGACTGCCGCCAACTCTTCCTTGAAACCGGAAAAGAGCTCCACGGTGGAAGTGGGTACGAAGTGGCAAGTACTGGACGATCGTTTGACCTTGACCGCTGCTGTGTTCCAGGACATTCGTAAAGACACCAGCGTGGCAATCTCGTCCACCGAAACGGCGCAAATTGGTGAAGCCCGTGTTCGCGGTCTCGAACTGGGTTTTTCGGGCAGCATTACGCCTAAGTGGTCAGTGTTTGGTGGCTACTCTTTTATGGATAGTGAGCAAACCAAGGGTGCATACAATAGCGGAGCGTTAGGTCAAGACTTGCCCAACACGCCACGCAATGCATTTAGCCTCTGGACCACCTACAAGGTACTGCCAGCATTGACGGTGGGCGGCGGTGCTTATTACGTGGATAAGGTCTATGGCAATTCGGACGCGACGTTCAATGCCAATGGCACGCCGAAAGCGCGCTGGGTGCCTTCGTACTGGCGCTTTGATGCCATGGCCGCCTACAAGATCAGCGATCACATGACGGCACAGCTGAACGTGGTCAACTTGTTCAATGAAACGTACTACAGCAAGGCTTATGCCGCGCACTATGCAGCACTTGGCACGGGTCGCGCAG
Source organism: Achromobacter deleyi (assembly GCA_040391965.1). GTDB lineage: Bacteria > Pseudomonadota > Gammaproteobacteria > Burkholderiales > Burkholderiaceae_B > Achromobacter > Achromobacter deleyi_B. The sequence goes on from JBEBWV010000144.1 coordinate 4,488, forward strand.
CGATGTTGTCGTTGAATGTGAAGTACTAAAGCTCAGGATGAGGCGAGCCTAACCGAACCGGGCTGGCCTCATCGCTTTCGACATCACCGAAAAGGCTTGTGTCGTAAAACAGCGTCGTTGGCTAGATAAAAAAAACCGCGAAAGCGGTTTTTTTTGGGCTCTGGCATTGTGGAAAGATGCAGAGGAGTATGCGTTGTCAGGAAGAGGCTTAAGCCTCAAACCAGTTCAGCACACCATCCAGACCCGACACGTTCAGCGCATAGCGGGTTTGCTGACGCACCAATGGTTTGGCGTGGTAGGCCACCGGAAAACCAGCACCGGCAAGCATCTTCAGATCATTCGCGCCGTCGCCCATGGCAATGATTTGTGCTTCGCTGGCACCGTGTGTGCGGGCGAATTCGCGTAAATACACAGCCTTGGCATCGGCATCCAGTATGTCACCCACGACGCGGCCCGTGAGCACGCCATTTTCAATTTCCAAGGTGTTTGCGTAGGCGCTATCCAGATTGAGGCGCGCTTTCAGGCGCTCTGTGAAGAACGTGAATCCGCCCGACACCAGAAGCACTTTGATGCCTGCGGCCTGTGCCGTAGAGATCAGTTTTTCGGCACCTGGATTCAACCGCAGTTTCTCCGCGTAAACCTGCTCCAGAGCCGTGGCGGGCACGCCGGCGAGCAGCGCCACGCGGCGGCGCAGGCTTTCCGAGAAGTCCTTGATTTCGCCGCGCATCGCCGCCTCGGTAATTTCCGAGACTTTTTCTTTCAGTCCTGCCACACCCGCAATTTCGTCAATGCATTCAATGTTAATGAGCGTGGAGTCCATGTCCATGGCCAACACTTTGCATTGCGACAGCTTGATACCAGCGGGCAGGAAGGCGGTATCGACTCCCTGCCGGTCGCCCCAAGTCACCACCTCTTGACGGGTGGCGTCATCGGTTTGCACATCAAGCAGACGCGCTGCCGTTGCACTGATTCGGGCAATGCCCTGGGCTTGCGCCAAGGCGGCAAGTTGTTCGCTGTGTTCGACCGTCAGGCCGGGAGATTGAATGACAAGGTGATGGGTGGTCATATTCGTCTGAGACAAGGATCGGTCGAGTTATTTCAGGGCACGCAAGACGGCGCGGACGGCGTCGGCGCGAGCCGGGATTAGCTGCGCTTTGATTTCAACGCGCAGCTTGTCCTGGCCGGACAGCTTGATGTGGCGTTGGCGTTGTACCAGCTCAATGATGCGAACCGGATCTACGCTGGTCTTGGCACCGAATTGCAGCATGGCTTGCGTTTCACTGGCATCAATCTTGATGATTCCAAGCGGTTGCGCGGCCAGTCTCAAGCGGTGCGTGGTGAGTAGTGTCTGCGTGGGCTCAGGCAATTTGCCAAAGCGGTCGATCATTTCTTCTTGAATCTGGATGATGTCGTCTTCGCCGTTGGCATGCGCGAGTCGCTTGTAGATGGCGAGCCGGGCATGCACATCGGCGCAGTAGTCTGACGGCAACAGTGCTGGAGCATGCAGATTCACTTCGCAAGCCAGGTTGAAAGGCGCGTCAAGATCGGGCTCTTCACCGGCTCTGAGGGCGCGCACGGCTTCATTGAGCATCTCGTTGTACATCGAGAAACCAATTTCCTGGATATTGCCCGACTGAGAATCGCCGAGCACCTCGCCCGTGCCGCGAATTTCCAGGTCGTGCATGGCCAGATAAAAGCCAGATCCCAGTTCTTCCATGGCTTGAATGGCTTCCAGCCGTTTCTTGGCGTTGGCGGTTATGGCGTCTTCACCGGGCGTGAGCAGGTATGCATAGGCCTGGTGATGGGAGCGACCCACGCGGCCGCGAAGTTGATGCAGCTGCGCCAGGCCGAAGCGGTCAGCGCGATGGATCACGATGGTATTAGCGCTTGGTACGTCAATGCCGGTTTCGATAATGGTGGTGCAGAGCAGCACGTTATAGCGCTGCTGGTAAAAGCCCTTCATCACTTGTTCGAGCTCACGCTCTGGCATTTGTCCGTGCGCCACGGCGATACGCGCTTCGGGCACCAGTTCTTCCAGGCGTGCACGACGGTTGTGGATGGTCTCCACTTCGTTATGCAGGAAATAGCATTGCCCGCCGCGCTTGAGTTCGCGCAGCAGGGCCTCGCGCAAGGTGCTGCCGTCTTCACGGCGTACAAAGGTCTTGATGGCCAGTCGCTTTTGCGGGGCGGTAGCAATAACGGAAAAGTCGCGAATGCCTTCGAGCGACATGCCCAAGGTGCGGGGAATGGGCGTGGCCGTCAGGGTCAGTACATCCACTTCGGCGCGCAAGGATTTCAGCATTTCCTTTTGGCGCACACCGAATCGATGTTCTTCGTCGATGATGACCAGGCCAAGACGCATGAACTTCACATCCTTGGACAGAATCTTGTGCGTGCCGATCACAATGTCGACGCGGCCATCGTTAATGCCTTCTATGGCGGCGGCAATCTCTTTGGTGGAGCGAAAGCGCGACAGCTCAACGACGCGAACAGGCCAATCGGCGAAGCGATCGGAGAAGGTCTGTGCGTGCTGTTCGGCCAGCAAGGTAGTTGGGCAGAGCAACGCCACTTGCTTGCCGTTAGACACAGCAAGAAAGGCCGCTCGCAGCGCGACTTCGGTTTTACCAAAACCTACATCGCCGCAAACGAGGCGATCCATTGGACGCCCGGACGTCATGTCACCAATGACAGCTTCAATAGCGGCGGCCTGGTCGGGCGTCTCTTCAAATCCAAACCCTTCGGCGAATGCTTGATAGTCGCTGAGTGGCAAATTGAAGGCGAACCCCTGGCGCGCTGCGCGCTGGGCATAGAGTTCCAGCAATTCGGCAGCGGTGTCGCGCACTTGCTTGGCAGCTTTGCGACGCGCCTTGTCCCATTGACCTGAGCCCAGTTGATGCAGGGGCGCCGCATCGGGGTCGGCACCGCTATAACGGGCGATGACATGCAATTGCGACACAGGAACATACAGCGTCGCGCCGCTGGCGTATTCGAGATGCAGAAACTCCATCTCGCCTTCACCCATGTCCATATTGACCAGGCCGTGATAGCGGCCAATGCCGTGCTGCGCATGAACGACTGGATCTCCAGCGCGCAGTTCGGACAGGTCGCGGACCATCGCCTCGACATTGCTGGCACGTTCCTGGGCGCGTTTGCCACGGCGAGTGCTGCCGGTATGACCCGGGTAGAGGTCGTTCTCGGTCAGGAACGATATCTGTGGGCCAGGCAGCTCGAAGCCGATGTTTAAGGGGGCTGCGACCAGACCAAAGTGGGCCTCCGACGCCAGAAACGCGTCGATATTCTCGGGTTGTGCGTCAGGCGTAAGACCATATTCCGCCAGCATTTGCACGAGTGTCTCGCGACGACCCGCAGAGTCTGCGCAGAGCAGCACACGAGAGTGTCGGCGTCCCACCAGCGCGCGCAGTTTGGCGATCGGGTCTTCCGCGCGTCTGGAGACGCTCACATCCGGTGCCGCTTTGAAGTCGGGATGCGGCGCATCAGACGTCAGTGCAAGACGACGAAAGCCCTTGAGCTGGCCGTAAAGATCTTCCTTGTCCAGAAAGAGCGACGCGGGTGGCAGCACGGGGCGCTCACGATCACTTTTCAGGAAGCTATAGCGGCTGTGGGTGTCTTGCGCAAAACGTTGGATGGCATCATCGATATCGCCCGTCGTGACGGTGATCGTGTCTGGCGTCAGGTAGTCGAATAGCGTGGCCGTGCTCTCGAAGAAAAGCGGCAGGTAGTATTCGACGCCCGCAAACGCAATGCCGTTGCCAATGTCTTTATAGGGCAGGGCACGAGAGGGGTCCCCCTCAAAGATTTCTCGAAAGCGCGCGCGAAACCGATTTCGCGCGTTTTCATCCATCGGAAATTCGCGGCCTGGCAGCAATTGGACTTCACGCACCGGGTACAGGCTGCGCTGGGTATCGACGTCAAAGCTGCGGATGGTTTCGATTTCGTCGTCAAGCAAGTCCAGCCGATACGGCAGCACTGAGCCCATCGGGAACAAGTCGATCAGGCCACCACGGATGCAGAACTCGCCGGGCGCAGTCACCTGGGTTACGTGGCTGTAGTTCGCCAACGTGAGTTGGGCACGCAACGAGGCTTCGTCGAGCTTGTCTTTTTGCGTAAACGAAAATGTGTAGGCTGCCAGGAACGACGGCGGCGCCAGTCGGTAGAGCGCGGTGGTGACCGGCACCGTCAGCACATCTACCGTGTGACTCATCAAGGAGTGCAGGGTGTGCAAACGCTCGGAGATCAAATCCTGATGCGGCGAGAACGCATCGTAGGGCAGCGTTTCCCAATCGGGTAACTGGCGCACGCGTAAACTCGGCGCAAACAGCTGTATTTCTTCGGCTAGTCGCTGGGCCTCAAGAGGCTCTGCGGTCAAGATGACCAGTGGGGCGCGTGCCTGTCGCGCCAAGTCCGCCAGTAGCCAGGCGTCTCCCGATCCGGGAGGACGTGGCTGCGCATAGCGAGCGCCGCTTTTGAGGGCCGTAAGGGTCGGGGTGGTCGCTGGGACCTGCGGTGCCGCTGTAGCGGTAAGAGAGAAATCAGGCATTTGGTTAAAGATTATAAAATCACCAGAACATGTCAGACTCATTGATAGCAATTGTGCCCGCCGCTGGCGTCGGCGCCCGTGCCAATCGGCCCGGGCTAGAGCTTATTCCAAAACAGTATCGCCCACTAGGCGGACTGCCCATGCTGCGCCACGCCGTCATGGCCTTGTTGGCCGACCCACGTATTGAACAAGTGCGCGTGGCAGTGACGCCAGGCGATGGTTGGGTAGACCAAGCCCTTGCTGGCTTGCCACGAACGGTGTGGCGGGCTTGTGGGGGGGCAACACGAGCCGATACGGTCGAAGGTGCCTTGGCCGACAGCGGCATGGCCGACACGAATTGGGTGTTGGTGCATGATGGCGCTCGGCCAGGCTTGCCGGCGACGGCCCTGGCCCGCTTGATTGATGCGTGCCTTGATGACCCGGTCGGTGGCTTACTGGCGCTGCCGGTTGCCGACACCGTGAAAGCAGGCGACCAGCGGGTGTCGCGCACCCTGGATCGCAATGGTTTGTGGCTTGCCCAGACGCCGCAGATGTTCAGGGTGGGGGTATTGCGCCAGGCGTTGGCAGCGGCTGCCGCCAATGGAACGGCGGTCACGGATGAAGCGTCGGCGATAGAAGCCGCCGGATACGCGCCATTGCTGGTGCCAGGATCCATGCGTAATTTCAAAGTGACCTGGCCGGAAGATTTTGAACTGATGGAAAAATGGCTGTGATGAATTTTCCTTTTCGAGTGGGGCAGGGCTTTGATGTGCACGCGTTGGTGCAAGGTCGCCCGCTCATCATTGGTGGCGTCACCATACCCCATACGCATGGCCTGTTAGGCCACTCGGATGCCGACGTGTTGTTGCACGCGATCACCGATGCGTTGCTGGGCGCGGCGGGCTTGGGCGATATTGGCCGTCACTTCCCGGATACCGACCCGGCGTTCAAAGGCGCAGATAGTCGTGTACTGCTCAGAGAAGCCGTGGCGCGGGTTCGCGCAGCAGGGTGGGTAGCGGTGAACATCGACGCCACCATTCACGCCCAAGCGCCCAAAATTGGCCCGCATGCTCCTGAGATGGTGCGCAATATTGCACAAGATGTGGGACTGGACCCCACGTTGGTAAACATCAAAGCCAAGACGAACGAGGGTCTGGGGTATCTGGGGCGTAAAGAAGGCATTGCCGCGACGGTGGTCGCGATGCTGGCGCGCCCCGAGGCGTAGCGTGGGTGGTGCGCGAGACGATCTCCGCACGCACTTGAGTGATGGTCACGCGTAACTCGCGACTTTTGAACAGAAAGTGCTCGAGAATGAGCGCGCAGATCACGCGCGCTCATCGTCAAGTCTTATCGCCGCGTTGACGGCGCTGAGCCGCCGCGACGGCAATCCTTATTACTTCACTTGCCTTGTGCCGCCAGCGACAGCGCGGCAGCATTGACGACTGCGGCAATACGGCCAGCGTCGCGCAGTTGCTCGGTCGAAAAACCGCCATTCTTCAGATTTTCGTAGTGCGATTGCACGCAGAAATGGCATTTGCCGACAATCGACGCGGTCAGCGCAAACAATTCAAAACGCATCTTCTCCACGCCACCGTGCGTGGCATAGGCATTCATGCGCAGTTGGGCGGGCAGGCTCTTTAACTGTGCATCGCCGGTCATCTCGACATAGGGATACCAGGTGTTGTTCATCCCCATCAATGCGGATGCGGTCAGGGCGGCGTTCGCGTCACCTTCCGACAGGCCACTCTTGAAGGCTTCAACCAGGAATGGGCTGCGCGCGGCGAAAGCGGCGGATAGTGCAGCACCAATGGCATCTTCCGGTGCCAGCGTCGAACGCGCAATCACGGCGTCCAGATTCAGGCGGATGTCTTTGGCCCAATCCGGCAACTGTTCCTTAATGGTAGATAGGAATTCCATAGTTTTTACCTATAATCCAGAGCAATTAAAGCCCGGTCGAGGCTTGAAAACGCCAGCCATTTAACAATGTGTTGAATGGCTGGGGAGTGCAAACCCCGAACGGGCCAGGAACTTACAGCGTGTTGCCGCCAACCGTACGGTTGCATGGGCACAGTTCGTCGGTTTGCAGACCGTCGAGCAAACGCAGCACTTCTTCCGGGTTACGACCCACGTTCAGGTTGTTCACCGAAACGTGTTGAATGGTGTTGTCCGGATCAACGATGAACGTAGCGCGCAAAGCAACGCCAGCGCTCTTCTCACGCACGCCCAACTGATCGATCAGGGCACCGGTGGTGTCGCCAAACTGGTAGTGACCCAGCTTGTTGAGGTCCGGGTGCTCACGGCGCCATGCCAATTTCACGAATTCGTTGTCGCTGGAACCGCCCAGCAAAACAGCGTCGCGGTCTTCGAAATCTTTAGCCAGCTTGTTAAAGCCAACGATTTCCGTCGGGCACACGAAGGTGAAATCCTTCGGGTAGAAATAGATGACTTTCCACTTCCCGGGAAACGAGCTTTCGGTGATGTCTTCAAACGCCGACACGCCATTTTCTTCGTGCTGG
>JBEBWV010000145.1:0-11456 GCA_040391965.1 Achromobacter deleyi
GTTCAGGTCCGTGTGCCGCAAGGTGTGGAGGTTCGAGTCCTCTCCTGGGCACCACAGAATTCTATACAAATCAGATGCATATGCTGGTTTGTGCTGCTAAAAGCAGCGGTAAATCCCCGAAAATCTAACGATTTTTGGGGATTTTGCTTTGTGGCGCCACATCATGAATGATGCACCAAGACTTCCTCCATAACTGCGGCTACGCCCTTCCCCGCAACATCTTCACTTTTTGACTTGTCGCATTTGACGTGAGCCTTGGCGCGCGACGTGATGCTGCTCAAATTTCTCGCGCCCCATGGCGGCGATTTGCCCCTCGATCAGCGCATCAAAGGGACGCAACAACGCGTCGAACCGAGCGGGGGCCTCCAGCACATTCAATGCATAAGTCACCGCCTCGACGGTGGACAAAGCCCCGTGCGTATCGGCGTGCCGGATTCGGTATCTCGCGGGCAAGCTATCTGGCAATGCAAACCGCTCAAGTTGCGCCAGCGCCGGATTGTCGCGTAACAACTTGCGCGCATGACTCCAGGTGCCGTCCAGCACTACCAAGAGATAGCGACCGCCCACCAAAGAAGCCTCTTCACGCAGCACCTGCGCCTGCGCACCCGGAAATAACAGACGCGGCGCATACCCTGGCAAATCCCAATCCGCGGGGTCAAAGCGCTCACCCACACGTAATTTCGCGCCGCGCAGACCCAGGACTGCCAAGCCAGCGGTATTCATGGCATGGCCCACCTCGCCCGGGTGCTGCAAAATCAAGACACGACTGCGGCTTTCCAGCGACGGAATCAGCGAACAAAGGCAATGGGTTTGAGGGCGCACGCAACGGGCGCAAACAAGTCGGGACATGAGATATCAAAAACCAGGGAAGCGATCAGTCTGCCATATCGCCAACAACGCCATCAGAGCAAGAGATCTCTGCCCCAAATTCGCAAACAATGCCTCAACACCAACCTGACTTGCACGCCTTCAAAAAAATGTGCATAATTCGCGCTCTGTTGATGCAACGTAGTTAATAACTACCTAGCAAACTTCAGCGCCCAGGTGGCGGAATTGGTAGACGCGCACGGTTCAGGTCCGTGTGCCGCAAGGTGTGGAGGTTCGAGTCCTCTCCTGGGCACCAATTACTACATCACGAATTACCTGTCGTGATGCGCCAGAAAAACCCCGTTCGCTAACGCGCTCGGGGTTTTTTCTTTTCTGCGCGAATTCAACGAAGCTTGTGCTTGCATAGCAGACACCTACGCAAAATCAACTCGGCCACTGCGCGCGCCACCACCTGCCTGATTACGTCTTCAGTACATGCGTCATCACCACGTGGGCAATACCAGCTTCCATAAACTCATCACCCTCGACATTAAAGCCGTGCGCCTCATAAAAGCCGGCTGCGTGCGTCTGCGCATGCAGGATCAGCATCCGATGACCGTCACCATGGCCCTGACCAATAAGCGCGTCCAACACTAGCGCGCCTACCCCCAAGCCTCTTGCCCGCTTATGCACGGCCATTCGACCGATGTGACCATCGGGCAACAAACGGCCTGTTCCAAGCGGTTCGTTATTCGGGCCGTACGCCACCGCATGCACCGACACCGCATCGTCGTCATCCAACTCCACGTCGGCCGGCACGCCTTGCTCAACCACGAATACCTCGTGTCTCACGGAATAGGCATCCTCGCGCATGCGGTCCCATGTGCCCAACGCAATACGAACGGACGGCTTGTTCGGCATGATGAATCCCCCTCTTTGCCACGCATGAAAAATAAATCGTAGCCCTAATTCTCTCAGGGATAACACCGGCGCGAAACCGGGTACGATCAGCGCTGACTTCGCATGTGGCATCCCACGCACAGAATGCAACCGCCCAACGCTCCTGTCACGTCCCCTCTTTGGCTCAAATCGGCTCCGGCACTTTTCCTATTACTGTGGTCAAGCGGGTTTGTGGTGCTGAAAGTTGGCCTGGCCTATGCCGACCCTCTGACTTTTCTGGCGCTGCGCTACGCCTGTGTCGTAGTGATATTGGCGCCCTTCTTTCTGATCTTGCGCCCAGCGCTGCCCCAAAGCCCTCGCGCCTGGTGCCATCTGGCCATGGTGGGACTGCTGTTACAGGCGGGCTACTTTTGCTTCACCTACCTTTCCCTTAAACAAGGCATGTCCGCTGGCGGCCTTGCCTTGATTGCATCGCTGCAACCCATTCTGATTGGTCTGCTGGCGCCACTTGTCGCGCACGAACGCGTCGACGCACGCCGCTGGGCAGGATTGGCGCTAGGAGTCGCCGGGGCGGCGCTGGTCATCGCGGCCAAAGCCAGCGTAGATCTGCTTGCCCCTCTTGGCCTGCTATTTGCGATTTTTGCATTGCTCTGCATTACCGGCGGCACGCTCTATGAGAAACGCTACGGCAGCAGCCACCATCCGGTTACCGCCAATCTGGTGCAATACGCGGTTGGGCTTGGCATCACTGCCCCCCTCGCGTTCTGGCTGGAGCCCATGCACATTGAATGGACTGGCCCTTTATTCGCCTCGTTAGCCTATCTAGTCGTCGGCAACTCTCTCATTGCCATCTCACTCTTGCTGGCCATGATACGGCGCGGTGAAGCCTCTCGCGTATCGGCATTATTTTTTCTGGTTCCCCCCTGTACGGCAGTCATCGCATTGCTGGTACTGGGCGAAAAAATCCCCACATTGGCTTGGCCCGGCATGGCACTGGCGGCGCTGGGCATCCTGCTCGTCACGCGGGGTGGCCCGGCCGCGAGCATCAAAACTGCACAAGATGCCAAGTAGAATCTGCTCCTTTCGCTGCCTCGCCAACTGCACATGAACGCCGTCGTTACCGCCGCTCTCCCCGTTTTTGCGCTCATTCTGACGGGTTGGCTGGCCGCCCGGTGGCGAATATTGGGCCCCTCTGCCACTGACGCCCTGAATCGATACGTCGTCTATCTCTCCTTGCCCGCGCTGCTATTTCGCGCCATGACGCAGGTCGATCTGGCGCAGATGGCCCACTGGGGTTTTATTGCCGCCTACGTAGGCGGTATCTCAGCCACCTTCGCCATCTCCTTTCTCGTACGTCGGCGCACGCCCATGGCGCTTACTGACCGCAGCATTGAAGGCCTGGCATCCGCTTATGCCAACGCCGGCTATATGGGCGTACCGCTTTGCCTGGCGCTCTTCGGTCCGGCCAGTCTGGCCCCCGTCATCTTCACCACTATCCTTACCGCATCGGTACTTTTTGGCTTTGCTGTCGCCCTCATCGAATTCGACCGACAACAAGCACCAAACCGTGGCGCCACCCTACTCAAGGTCGCACGCGCTCTGATTCGCAGCCCCTTGCTCGCCGCCCCCTTACTAGGTTTGATATGGGCACTGACGGGGTGGCCTTTACCTGAAGGCATAGACCGATACGTGTCATTGCTGGGTGCGTCCGCCAGCCCCTGCGCCCTAGTCACCATTGGCCTATTCCTGGCGCAAATGGAATCTGGCAGCAGCGCGGGCCCTGGCGTTGGCAGGCTTGTATTCAGCAAACTCCTGGTGCAACCGGCAGTCACCGCCATACTCGCCTTTTACGTCTTTCCCATGCCGGCCTTGTGGGCATGGACCGCGGTACTTGTCGCCGCGCTGCCCATTGGCACCGGGCCTTTCATGCTTGCACAAATGTATGGACGTGATGCACGCATCACCTCGCGCGCCATTCTGATTTCTACGCTTGGTTCGGTAGTGACCGTCACGATGCTCGTGGCCTGGATCAGCAGCCACCCACTCTCCTGATGCACCTCATGTATACCGCCTCCGCCATTTTTGTACTCACCATCACTCTGGTCATCTGGCAACCACGGGGTTTGAACGTCGGCTGGAGCGCCACCATAGGGGCGGCGTTAGCCTTGCTGACCGGCGTGGTGCACCTGGCTGACATTGGTGAGGTGTGGCACATTGTCTGGAACGCCACGGGCACGTTCATCGCCATCATCGTGACCAGCCTTATTCTGGACGAAGCCGGTTTTTTTGAATGGTGTGCGCTCCATGTGGCGCGCTGGGGTGGCGGTCGGGGTCGCCTGCTCTTCGTTTGGATTGTATTGTTGGGTGCCGCCGTGTCGGCGCTCTTCGCCAACGACGGCGCGGCCCTTATTCTTACGCCAATTGTTATGGAGATGCTGCTTGCCCTGGGCTTCGGGCCGGGCGCTTCCTTAGCCTTCGTGATGGCCGCCGGATTCATCGCCGACACGGCCAGCATTCCGCTGGTGGTATCGAACCTCGTCAATATCGTATCGGCCGATTTCTTCAACATCGGCTTTGGCGAGTACGCGAAAGTCATGGTTCCCGTGAACGTCATTGCGATCGCATCCACTCTGCTTGTCCTCATGCTGTTTTTCCGCAAGAGCATCCCGCCTCGTTACGACGTCACCCAACTCCCGCACCCCAACACGGCAATTCGAGACATCACAACCTTTCGTGCAGGTTGGATCGTGCTGACCTTATTGCTCGCCGGTTTTTTTATCCTGGAACCCATCGGTGTGCCTGTCAGTGCTATCGCCGCCGTGGCAGCCCTGGGCCTGCTGCTGATTGCAGGTCGCCAGCATATTGTCGGCACCCGACGCATCATGCGCGAGGCTCCCTGGCACATCGTTGTCTTTTCGCTTGGCATGTATTTGGTGGTCTATGGATTGCGAAATGCCGGCCTCACGACTCAGCTCTCCCTGGTGCTCGAGCGCTGCGCGGACTACGGAATCTGGGGCGCCACGTTGGGTATGGGCTTGATTGCCGCATTTTTATCGTCCGTCATGAACAATTTGCCGGCCGTGCTGGTTGGTGCTCTATCGATTGCCGATACGAACGTTACCGATCCCATCCGCGAAGCGATGATCTATGCCAATGTCATCGGCAGCGACCTTGGCCCCAAGATCACACCCATTGGAAGTTTGGCCACCCTGCTGTGGCTGCATGTGCTGGCGCGCAAAGGCATGAAGATCACTTGGGGCTATTACTTTCGCATCGGGATCGTGCTGACCTTGCCGGTGCTGATTGCCACCCTCGCCGCACTGGCCTTCTGGCTGCCCTTGACCCGCTAAGTCACTTTCCAGCGCGGTACACGAGGCCACACACCGCCACTTATAGCTTTTCGAAATATAAAACGCATTTATCAGTAGTTTGAGAGATTTAGCTGTCGCTCTACACTCACCACCAAGCAACAGTGCCCCGGCGGCTCTTTAGGCCATTCGGCGGCCCTTCTCTTTCTGTATCTATGCCATGAACACCACCACACTCCCTTTCTCGTCCGCTGCCCCCATACGCGTGAATCACAAGCCGCTTTGGATTGCGCTGGGCATCGTTGTAGCCGGTGCGCTCTACCTGAATGAGATGGTGAGTTGGCGCCAAGGCGCACTCTGGATCGTGGGCGCGCTGCTCGGCGTCACGCTTTACCACTCATCATTCGGCTTTACCCAAGCATGGCGGGTATTCGTTTCCGACCGGCGCGGCGCGGGTCTGCGTGCCCAGATGTTCATGTTGGGCGTGGGTGTCTTGCTGTTCTTTCCCTTCCTGGCCGCAGGAACGCTATTTGGCCAGCCTGTCACAGGACTGGTCTCGCCACCCGGAGTGTCCGTGGTACTGGGCGCATTCCTGTTTGGCATCGGCATGCAATTGGGCGGAGGCTGCGCGTCAGGCACCTTATTTGCGGTGGGCGGTGGCAACACGCGAATGATTGTCACGTTGGTCTTTTTCATCATCGGCTCGGTACTGGCGACCGCCAACTTCGGATGGTGGTCTAAGCTGCCCGCACTGGCCCCCACCTCGCTCATCAAAACGTGGGGACTGGGCACCGCCATCGCTGCAAACCTGGCCGTTTTTGCCCTGATCGCCTGGATTGCCACCGTCCTGGAAAAACGTCGGCACGGACACGTTATTTCCTTTGCCTCGCGCACCAGCCGCCCGGTCTCGCTACTTCAAGGACCCTGGCCTTTGATCTGGGGTGGCGTGGCGCTCGTCGTCTTGAACTTTGCGACACTCGCACTGGCAGGTCGCCCGTGGGGCATTACCTCGGCATTCGCCCTGTGGGGCGCAAAAACGATTAATGCCTTGGGCGCCGACGTCGGCACATGGGCCTATTGGGGCAAGCAGCAAGCTGCCCTCAATGCGCCGCTGCGCCAGGATGTCACGACCGTCATGGATCTGGGGCTCATGCTTGGCGCATTGGCCGCAGCAAGCGCGGCGGGGAAATTCGCCCCCATCTGGAAAGTACCCGCACGCTCCCTATTGGCCGCGGTCATTGGCGGACTTCTGCTGGGATATGGCGCACGCCTGGCCTTTGGCTGCAACATTGGTGCGTATTTCAGCGGCATTCTCTCAGGTAGCTTGCACGCCTGGATATGGCTGCCCGCCGCTTTTGCGGGAAGCGCGTTCGGGGTGCACCTGCGTCCCCTGTTCGGTCTGAACGTAGAAAAAACACCTCCACCATCCAGTTGCTGAACCACGCCCCTCCATCGACGCAATCGAACCCGGCTACGGCATGGGCCGCCATCTGGTAAGGTGGCCCCATTCCGAGAGACGGAGAGAGAAATGCGCTGGATTGCCGGCCGCTATGCGGCCTTTGCACTGACTTTACTGGGCGCCGCGATTACCGCAGCGCTGGCATGGAACAATTCCTGGTGGTGGCTCTGCTTGGCCATTCCACTCATATTGCTGAGTTGCCTGGGCGTCTACGACCTTATCCAGACGCGCCACGCCATCCGACGAAACTATCCGGTCATTGGCAATCTGCGATTTCTGTTCGAGTTCATCCGACCTGAAATCCGCCAGTACTTTCTGGAAGACGACACGCAAGCCGCGCCCTTCTCCCGGGCGCAACGCTCAATCGTGTACCAGCGCGCCAAAAAGGAAATCGACAAGCGTCCCTTTGGCACCCAGGAAGATGTGTATGGCAACCGCTATGAATGGATCAACCATTCCATGGCACCGACTCACATTGCAGATCACGATTTCCGCGTCTCGGTAGGCGGCCCGGATTGCCTGCAACCCTATTCCATGTCGGCGTTCAATATCTCGGCAATGAGTTTTGGGGCCTTGTCGGCCAACGCTATCCTTGCCCTGAACGAAGGCGCACGCCAAGGCAATTTTGCCCACGACACGGGCGAAGGTGGCATCAGCCGATACCATCGCGAAGCCGGTGGGTCATTGGTCTGGAACATTGGCTCGGGTTACTTCGGCTGCCGCGACGAACATGGCGCGTTCTCAGAAGAAGCCTTTGTAAAAAACGCCTGTACGCCACAGGTAAAAATGATCGAAATCAAGTTGTCGCAAGGTGCCAAGCCTGGGCATGGCGGCATTTTGCCTGCTGGCAAAGTCACTCCGGAAATTGCAGAGGCTCGCGGCGTAGCGCCGTGGCAAGACTGCAACTCGCCTGCAAGCCATTCTGCCTTTAACACCCCTATTGGCCTGATGAAGTTCGTGGCACGCTTGCGCGAGCTTTCTGGCGGTAAACCGGTGGGCTTTAAATTTTGCGTCGGCCACCCTTGGGAATGGTTTGCCATCGTCAAGGCCATGCTCGAAACTGGCATCACACCCGACTTCATTGTGGTCGACGGCGCGGAAGGTGGAACTGGCGCGGCTCCGGTGGAGTTCGTCGATCACGTGGGCACTCCCTTGCACGAGGCCTTGCGCCTGGTTCACAACACGCTGATAGGTGTGAACCTGCGTGATCGCATCCGACTGGGAGCCTCCGGCAAAATCATCACGGCCTTTGACATGGCCCGTATCATGGCCATGGGTGCCGACTGGTGTAATGCGGCGCGGGGCTTCATGTTCGCCATTGGCTGCGTTCAGGCCCAGGCTTGCCACACGGGCAAATGCCCGACAGGCGTCACCACGCAAGACCCGTTACGCCAACGTGCGCTGGTCGTGCCAGACAAGGCACAACGTGTCGCCAATTTTCACGAAAACACCTTGCATGCTTTGGCCGAATTGCTGGCCGCGGCAGGCTTGGCGCATCCGAACCAACTGCGGCCTCACCACATTGCACGGCGGATTTCTCCCAGCGAAATCCGCTTGCTGTCCGCCTTGTTCCCTGAGCTGGCACCCGGTGAACTGTTGCGCGGAGAATTTCGCCATCAGGTGTTTCGCACCGGATGGTCCATGGCGCAAGCGAGCTCCTTCCAGCCCACGCATGACATCACGGCAGCACTGGCGCAAATGCATAGCGAGAACCTCGCCGCGCTACAGGCCGTGCCGACTTGAGAAGCAAACGACCGACGCGGGAATCTTGCGTCGGTCGGCGTTTCAAGCGATTAACGTCGCGTGCCTGTAAGCAAGCACCCTAGCAATACACCCGCCAGTGCGGCCAGCCCGACCGATTTCCAGGCATGTTCGTGCACATACTCATCGGCATGCGCTGTGGCCCGACGAGCCCTTTCACGCGCAACCCCCTCCCATTCACCGGCAGATTCTCGCGCGTTTTCGATTTGTGCTTTTAACTTCGCACGGGCCGCGTCAATTTCAGATCCCGAATAAGAGGCCGTGGAACGCAGCAAGTCTTCAGTACCCGCCAGCAGTTCCTGAAAGCTGCCCGCAACGCGCTCGCGATGCAGGGCAATCTCAGCACGATGGACTTTTCGGTTCATAGTCACTCCCAAGCGTTATGCCTGACACCAGGCAAGCCTTCCAGGATCGCTAGCCAAGCCAACCCAGGGCGGCGCAAATGCACCGCGTGGCCAAAACCCTATTGTGGACGTGGAACAAGCATCGAGTCCATGGTTTAGCAACCACCCGTAAATCGATATTTCAGGTTCGCCCACACAAATGCACCTTATTTCGGTCACAAACACCAATTTGGCGGCCTGTATCAGTCCATTCGTAAAAGTCCATTGCAATCAGGGGCTTAGACCTTGACAGTGCGCCCCTGTTGACGAGCACAATGAATCCCTGCATCGCGCCTCATTCCCTAAGAATAAGGACTTGAACGCATGGACTCCTCAGCTGTCGCACTGGCGCAAGAGGCGCCGAACTCATCACCCAGGCGCTCGCCAGACGTAAACACCTCGCTGCTTGAACTGCAAGCGGGTTTGCTGGCCAAGCCCGCACACGTCAACCCCAAATACCTTTACGACAACCTCGGGTCCAGCCTTTTCACGGCGCTCACTCTGCTCCCCGAGTATTACCCCACCCGTTGTGAAGCTGAGATCTTTCGCACGCACGCCAGCGATATTGCACAGCATATTGGCCCCGTTCAATCCTTGATTGATTTGGGGGCCGGCGATTGCGTCAAGGCGGAACGCCTGTTTCCTCACTTGCGGCCGGCGCGCTACGTACCTGTCGATATTTCGGTGGACTATCTGGACACCGCGGTGCGTCGATTGACGCTGTCTTACCCCGACCTGCACATCACTTCCGTTGGACAGGATTTCAGCACCTCACTTACTCTGCCGTCGACCATTCCGCCATCTGGTCGCTTGTTTTTCTATCCTGGCTCCAGCATCGGCAATCTGGATCCTGATGAGGCGCAGACGCTACTCACCCGCTTGCGCGCTGATGCGCCTGGCGGCGGCCTATTGATCGGAGTAGATCGCGTCAAACCTGCCAACGTACTTGAACGTGCCTACGACGACGCACTACACCTGACGGCAGCATTCAACCTGAACCTGTTGCGCCACCTCAATAGCGTCTTGCACGCTGACTTCAATGTCGACGCATGGCGCCACATCGCCTTCTACAACGCGGCGATGTCACGTATAGAAATGCACCTGCAGGCCAATTCCGCCGTCACGCTCACCTGGCCAGGCGGACGGCGGTACTTTGCCGCTGGCGAACGAATTCACACTGAGAATTCTTACAAATTCACCCCTGCCGGCTTCCGTACTCTGCTTGAGCGAGCAGGTTTTACCGACGTGCGCCATTGGACAGACGAAAAAAACTGGTTCTCTGTTTTCAGCGCTCGCGCCTGACGCGCGCCGCCCCGCCCTCAACCCTTCTCGGGAGCTTCGTCATGGAGCCTGCGTGCTTACTGACCCATCCGGCTTCGCCGCTTTCGGCGACCCTAGCCAGCCAGCATGAGCACTATGACGCGGTGCGCGCCACCAGCCTGGAATTGTCGGCAGGACTCAGCCCCGAAGACTGCCAAGTGCAATCCATGCCGGACTGCAGCCCCGTGAAATGGCATCTTGCACACACGACATGGTTCTTTGAGACCTTCTTGCTGGCCCGACACCAGCCGGGCTACATGCCCTTCCATCCTCAGTACCGAATGCTCTTTAACTCTTACTACAACGCCATCGGCGCCAAACACCCCCGCCCTCAGCGCGGTCTACTATCCCGCCCGCCCCTCGATGAAGTCATGAAGTACCGGTCCCATGTGGATGGTGCCATGCATGCATTGATCGACCGGCACGCTGGTCAAAGCCCCGACCTTGACGCATTAATGGTGCTAGGGCTGAACCACGAGCAACAACATCAGGAGCTCATTCTCACTGATGTGAAACACATGCTCTCAAGCAACCCCCTCAAGCCTGCTTATGCACTGATGGGTACACCCGCCTTACCGCCCGCCACACCTGCGGGCTGGACCCGCTTTGAAGGTGGACGTGTTCGTATCGGCCATGATGGAGTGGGCTTCGCGTTCGACAACGAAGGCCCCGCACATGACGTATTGTTGACGCCCTTCTATCTTGCCGACCGACTCGTCACGCAACACGAATACCTGGCGTTCATACGCGATGGCGGCTATCGCCGTCCTGAACTCTGGCTCTCGCTTGGCTGGGACCTCTTGTGTACGCAGGGTTGGCGCGCTCCGCTGTACTGGGAAGGCCAAAAAGAAGACTGGCGCGTCTTCACATTGCACGGCATCCAAGAACTCGAACTACAGGCCCCTGTGACGCACATCAGCTATTACGAAGCCGACGCCTACGCGCGCTGGGCTCGCGTGCGTTTGCCTCGCGAAGCCGAATGGGAGCTGGCAGCACGCGCCCAACCTGAGCACGCTCGGAATCATCGCGCCAACCTGCTTGAATCCGGACATCTTGATCCCCGGCCCGCCCCCTCGCGCAATGGCTACACAGGCCCAGCACAGCTCTTTGGCGATACGTGGGAATGGACATCCAGCGCCTACGACGCCTATCCCGGCTATACGCCCGACAGCGGTGCCATCGGCGAGTACAACGGCAAGTTCATGTGCAATCAATTCGTGCTGCGCGGAGGTTCCTGTGTCACACCGCGAAGCCATATTCGCTCAAGCTATCGCAACTTTTTCCCACCCGAAGCACGCTGGCAATTCTCCGGAATACGCCTTGCCCGCAACGTCTGAGCCCATCTGAAAATTTTTTTGCGTCCCCGATTTGCAAGACACAAATTAATCATGCTAGAATTTCGTTCTTCGCTGGTCACGCAGTAATTAAGCAGTTCAAAAATGACTGTGCAGCACCGCGAAAAAGTTGGCGCATTAGCTCAGCCGGTTAGAGCGACGGAATCATAATCCGCAGGTCCCC
>JBEBWV010000146.1:0-11442 GCA_040391965.1 Achromobacter deleyi
TCCTCGAGGAAGCGGCCGGGGTGTCGCGCTACAAGGAACGGCGCCGCGAAACCGAAAGCCGCCTGTCGGACACCCGCGAGAACCTGACCCGGGTTGAAGACATTCTGCGTGAACTGGGCTCTCAGCTTGAAAAGCTGGAGGTACAGGCGGAAGTGGCCACGCGTTATCGCGACTTGCAGGTCGATGGCGAAAAGAAGCAATTTGCGCTCTGGTTCCTGAAAGAAGTGGGAGCGCGCGAAGAGCGTGCCCGCAAAACCCAGGAAATCAGCCAGGCTCAGAATGACCTCGAAGCGGCTATTGCGGGCTTGCGAGCAGGCGAATCGGCGCTGGAGTCGCGACGTCAGGCGCATTACGCTGCCAGCGATGCCGTACACGGCGCTCAAGGTCAGTTATACGAAGCCAATGCGCAGGTCAGCCGCCTGGAAGCTGAAATTCGTCACGTGGTCGATTCTCGCAATCGTCTGCAGGCTCGCCGCGACCAATTGCAGCAGCAGATGGCTGAATGGATAGTCCAGCGCGAACATTGCACCGAACAAATCGCCCAGTCTGAAGACGATCTGGCTACGGGAGCTGCTCGCACGGAAGAGGCTCGCGCCATGGCTGAAGATGCGCAGGCCAGTTTGCCCGCCGTTGAAGCTAAAGTGCGTGTGGCGGCTGCCGGACGAGACGAGATGCGTGCTGCCTTGGCACGCGTTGAACAGAATTTGGCCCTGGTTGCACAAACCCAGCGAGATGCCGATCGGCAGATGCAGGTTCTGGAGCAGCGCCGAGAGCGTCTGCAGCAGGAATTGCGCGAGTTGCACAGCCCGGATCCGATCCGACTTGAGCAACTTGCGGGTGATCGTGTCGCAGGCGAAGATCAACTGGAAGAAGCCCAGGAAACGCTGGCGACCCTGGAAGATCGCATTCCGGAAGCGGATGCCGAGCGCACGCGTGCCCAAACCGCATCACAAACAGATTCCCAGAATTTGGCGCGTCTGGAAGCTCGCTTGTCCGCCTTGTCCAAGTTGCAGGAAGATGTGCAAAAGCAGGGCGCGCTTGAGCCTTGGCTGGCCAAGCATGAGCTGTCCGGCTTGTCGCGTCTGTGGCAAAAACTGCATATTGAACCGGGCTGGGAAACGGCACTGGAAGCGGCGCTGCGCGAGCGGATGGCGTCTCTGGAAATGCGTAACCTGGATTGGGCGCGTGCCTTTGCAGATGATGCCCCTCCCGCACGGTTATCGTTTCACCAATTGCCGGTGGCAGCACCTGCCCCGGTGACGCCTGCCGGGCTGACCCCATTGTTCAGCCTATTGCGTGTCACCGACCCCGATTTGCGCACGCTGTTAAACAATTGGCTGCGTGACCTCTACATTGCGAACGACCTGACGCAAGCGCTAGCGATGCGTGCGACGCTGCCCGTTGGTGCGTCCTGCGTGGTGAAAGCTGGTCACTTGGTCGACGCCCAGAGCGTACGGTTTTACGCAGCAGACTCCGAACAGGCGGGTCTGCTCGCCCGTCAAAGCGAAATTGAGAACCTGCAGCGCGAGATCAAGGCGCAACAGCTCATTGCTGATCAAGCTCGCGCTGCCGTCGCGCGTGCCGAAGGTCTATGGCAACAGGTGAACCAGGCGATTGCGCCGGCGCGTCAGCGTGTGGGCGAGGTGACGCGTCGCGTTCATGACATTCAGTTGGAACACTCGCGCTTGCAGCAGCAGGCAGAGCAGTCGGGTGAGCGCGCCGCGCGCTTGCGCCAAGACTTACAAGAAATTAATGCGCATGAAGAAGACTTGCGCGCTACTCGCGAGGAAGCCGAAGCGCGCTTCGAAGTCTTGGATGGTGAGTTAGCAGAACATCAATCAACATTCTCAGACGCTGAAATCGACGGTGAGGCGCTGTCTGCCCAGGCAGAAGCCGCGCGCACGCGCTTGCGCGAACTGGAGCGCGCTGCCCAGGAGGCAGAGTTTGCCGAGCGCGGTATACAGGTGCGTATTACAGATTTACAGCGCAACCGACAGTTGGCCGTGGACCAAAGCCAGCGGGCCGAGGTCGAGCTTGAACAGTTGCTCGGTGAACTCGTTGAACTTGATGCGTCGGCCACCCAAGCAGGCTTGCAAGATGCGCTGGAACTTCGCGCTGAGCGCGAAGAAGCGTTGTCGCGCGCCCGCCAGGAGTTGGAAAACCTGGCCGCCTTGCTGCGCGGAGCAGACGAAGACCGCCTGCATCAAGAGAGCATTCTGGAGCCGTTACGCGCCAAAATTACCGAGTTGCAGTTGCAAGAGCAGGCCGCACGCCTGGCTGAAGAACAATTTACGGAGCAATTGAACGCCCGTGAAGTCGACCGCGATGTCGTGGCCCAGGAGTTGTCTACCCGGCCTGAAGAATGGCGACGTGCAAACTGGCTTCAATCTGAAGTGACGCGTATTTCTCGTCAGATCGAAAGCCTGGGTGCCGTCAACCTGGCGGCTCTGGAAGAATTGAATGCCTCGCGCGAGCGCAAAGGCTATCTGGATTCTCAACATCAAGACTTGTTGACGGCCATTGAAACGTTGGAAGACGCGATTCGCAAGATTGACCGTGAGACGCGTCAACTCCTGCAGGAAACGTTTAATGTAGTCAACGGTCATTTCGGCGAGCTCTTCCCCAAGCTGTTCGGCGGTGGGGAAGCCAAGCTCTCAATGACCGGGGATGAGATTCTGGATGCTGGGGTGCAGGTCATGGCCCAGCCTCCAGGCAAGCGCAACAGCACCATTCACCTTTTGTCTGGGGGTGAAAAGGCGTTGACGGCCACTGCGCTGGTGTTCGCGTTGTTCAAATTGAATCCGGCGCCATTCTGCCTCCTCGATGAGGTGGATGCGCCATTGGATGACGCCAATACAGAGCGTTACGCCAATTTGGTGAGCAGCATGAGCGAACAGACTCAGTTCATCTTTATCTCTCACAATAAAATTGCCATGCAAATGGCCAAGCAATTGATTGGCGTCACCATGCAAGAGCAAGGTGTTTCGCGTATCGTTGCAGTAGACATAGACTCGGCCGTGCAAATGGCAGCCGAAGCCGCTTAACCCAAGATTTGGAAAGGCGCCGCTTTGTTGGCGCGGGATTTATACATGAGTGATTTGCAGATCGGGCTGATTGCCCTGGGCGTCTTGCTGATACTGCTGGTGCTAGGGTTCAATTGGTGGCAAGACCGCCGCGTGCGCCGCAAGATGCAAGCCCATTTCCCCACTTCTGAGCAGGATCCGCTGTTGGGGGCTACGGCTTCGGGGCAGGTTCCCGGAGCTTCTCGTCGTGAGCCCGGCATGGGTGGCGAGCCTGTTGCCGTGAATCCGCATGCCGTGGCACCCGTTGATCCGGGTAGCGATGCCGACGACTCAGAAGAACCTGATCCCGCCTGCGAAGTCGTGATCGAAGTCGCGTTTGCTGAACCGGTGCGTGGCGCCGACCTTCTGCCGTACATGCAAAGCTTGCGGCATATTGGTCGCAAACCGTTGCGCGTATTTGCCGAAACGGATCAGCGCCGCCATCGTGCGCACATTCACGCCGACGAATCTTATGCCTCCATGCAATTGGCGGTGTTGCTTGCTAACCGTAGCGGGCCCTTGACGGCCATTGAATGGTCGCAAGCCTGGGCACGTGCGCAAGATCTGGCCGAGCGCTTCGAGGCGCATATTGAAGGTCCGGATCAGCAAGTGGTGCTGGAACAGGCGGCTCGTCTGGATGACACCTGCGCGGCTCTGGATACGCAAGTCGGCCTGACGTTATTGTTGGGCGGTGCACAGCCTGCTGCCGAAGTCTTGGCAGTGGCGCGTGCAATGGGCTTTGTTGCTGACGGTGCGCGTTTGGCCTGGCCGACTGAAAACGGCGCTACCCGTTTCACGCTTGCACGTGCCGATGGCGCTGCGTTTGATGCAGGCATGGGTGGCATCGAGCGCTTGAATTTGCTGCTGGATGTTCCCTGCAGCCCGGCTGACGAGCGCGCATTTGGTCGCATGGTTGATGTGGGCCGCGACTTGGCTACGCGCTTGCGTGCCGAACTGGTGGACGATCAAGGTAAACCTTTGGCTGACGGCTCCGAGTCGGGCATTGATGAGCGTTTGCAAGTGTTGTTTGGGCAGCTTGAACAAGCGGGGCTGCCTGCCGGTAGCGCTCGTGCGCAAAGGGTGTTTGCATAATGAGTAAGCAAGCTGGCGCCTCGTCTGCGCCGGAAATTGCAGCACGCTTGCGTGCGCAAATTAACGAACACAACACGCACTACTACGTCTACGATGAGCCGGTCGTGTCAGACGCAGAATACGACGGCCTCATGCGAGAGTTGCAGGCGCTTGAGGCGGAACACCCAGAACTGATTACGCCAATGTCTCCCACGCAACGCGTGGGGGCGGCGCCGGTGTCTGCCTTAGGCAGCGTACGCCATGCTGTGCCCATGCTGTCTTTGGGCAACGCTTTTGACGAGGCAGAACTCCAGGCCTTTGACCGACGCGTGACAGAAACCTTGCGTGGTGCCGGCCTTCTGGGGCCAGCGCAGCAAACGGATTATTTCTGTGAGCTCAAACTTGACGGCTTGGCCATCAGTTTGCGCTACGAAGAGGGCATCCTGACACAGGCTGCCACGCGGGGCGATGGGCAGACTGGTGAGGACGTAACGTCCAATATCCGCACCATTAAAGCGATTCCGCTCCAGCTGAAAGGTGAGGTGCCGCGCGTGCTGGAAGTGCGCGGCGAGGTGCTGATGAACCGCGCCGATTTTGAAAAACTGAATCAGGCTCAGGCACGCCGCGACGAGAAAATATTCGTGAACCCGCGCAATGCCGCGGCGGGTAGCCTGCGCCAGTTAGATCCCCGTATTACCGCGCAGCGCCCGCTCCGATTCTTTGCCTATGGTTGGGGTGAAATCCTCGGCTTGCCGCAAGCCGCGGGGCAGGTGGGTCTGTTCGACGAGACGGCCAACGTGTTGCCCCGGGAATCCCATGGCGCCATGCTGGAGTGGCTGGCTTCGCTTGGCTTGCCCGTGAACGTGAAGCACAACGAACGCGCTGTCGGTGCAGAGGGTTTGGCAGCGTTTTACGCCCGCGTGGGTCAGTTGCGGGCATCGTTGCCCTATGACATCGATGGGGTTGTCTATAAAGTCGACTCGCTGGCGGCGCAGAGAGTGCTGGGTTTTGTCGCACGTGCCCCGCGTTTCGCTCTGGCGCACAAGTTTCCTGCTGAAGAAGCCACCACGACGCTGCTGGATATAGAGGTTCAGGTAGGTCGCACAGGCGCGATTACGCCTGTCGCACGCCTGCGGCCGGTATTTGTGGGTGGTGTGACGGTCACGAACGCCACGTTGCACAACGAGGATGAAATTCGCCGCAAAGACGTGCGCATTGGCGACACCGTCATTGTGCGTCGTGCCGGTGATGTCATTCCTGAAGTTGTGGGGCCTGTGCTGGCGCAACGGCCCGATGGGGCCCGTGAATTTGTTATGCCAACGGCTTGCCCGGTGTGTGGGTCCGCCATTGAACGTCTGGAAGACGAAACGATTGCCCGGTGCACCGGCGGCTTGTTTTGCGGTGCGCAACGCAAGCAGACTTTGCTGCATGCGGCGGGACGCAAGGCGCTGGATATCGAAGGCCTGGGCGAAAAGCTGGTAGACCAACTTGTCGATAGCGGCCGAGTTAAATCGTTGGCAGACATCTATAGTCTGCGTCCGCTAGAGTTGGTGGGTCTGGATCGTATGGGTCAGAAGTCTGCCGACAATCTGGTGGCCGCCATTGAAAAGGCTCGTTCACCCGCCTTGGGGCGCTTGCTCTTTGCATTGGGCATTCGCCATGTAGGCGAGACCACCGCTCGTGATTTGGCGCGGCATTTCGGTGACATCAACGCCATTATGGATGCGGACGAAACGGCCTTGTCGGCCGCGCCCGATGTGGGACCTGTTGTGGCAGGTTCGATTCGCCGCTTTTTTGCCGAGCCCCACAATCGAGAGATTATCGAGCTGCTGAAAGCACAAGGTGTGCATCCAGTCGCTGAGGCGGCGCCGCAAGGAACCACGCTGGCTGGCAAGACGTTTGTCTTGACGGGCACTATGCCGAACTGGACGCGAGAAGAAGCGTCCATGCATATTCAGGCGGCGGGTGGCAAAGTTAGTGGTTCCGTGTCCAAAAAAACGGCTTACCTGGTGGCTGGCGAAGATGCAGGCAGCAAGCTTGTCAAAGCTCAGGAACTTGGTGTGCCAATTCTGGATGAAGACGGGTTGAAGCAACTGCTGGGCATGTAATACCCATTGCTGCGGCAGGCACACCCGCCCCTCGACTTGCTTCTTTAGCAACTCAATAAATCGCCCCAAAAAAAACACCCCAAACATTGGACAGTGGTCCAACCTTTGGGGTGCCGTTCAAGATGCAATTTTCTGAACGCCTAACGGCGAACCGCAATAGCGGTAGGCCGTTAAGTCGCGCATGATTATTGAATCTTGGCTTTTTCGCGCAGCTCTTTCTGGTAGTTAGCCAGTGTTTGCTGACGCAGCATCTCTTCGATTTGCGGCTTGACCTGATCGATCGGGGGGAATTCCACCGGACGTGTGTCATCAACCATGATGACGTGCCAGCCGAACTGGGTTTGCACCGGCTTGTCAGCCAATTGACCCTTCTTCAGCGACGTCACAGCTTGAGCGAAAGGTTGTACGTAGTTGGTGGACGGTGCCCAGCCAAGATCGCCACCCTTTTCGGCGCTGCCGGGGTCTTTCGAGTTCTTCTTGGCGAGTTCGTCGAACTTACCCTTGTTGCTCTTGATTTGCGCCAGGAGGTCGTTGGCCGTCTTCTCGTCTTCAACCAGAATGTGACGGACCTTGTATTCCATCTTGCCAGCTTGTTCTTGCTTGATTTTGTTGTACTCAGCCTGAACCTGAGCGTCCGTAACCGGATGCGCCTTAAGGTAGTTGGCCATCAACGAACGAACCAGGATGCCTTGGCGGGCCAGGTCGATTTCGGTCTGGACGTCAGGTTGCTTGGCAATGCCGTCTTTCTCTGCGGCTTGCACGAAGATCTGACGGTTGATCATTTCTTGCTTGACCTGTTCGCGCAGTTGGGGCGAATCAGTGGCGCCTTGGCTGACGAGCAGTTTGACGAATTGATCCAGGCTCTGTTGAGTAATAGCCTTACCGTTGACGGTAGCCGCATTCTGAGCAAATGCCGGCACAGCGATAACGCAGGCCGCAGCCAGCATGATGATGCGTTTCATGTATATCCTTAAGCCTCTAATTTGGGAGCCTGGGCGTCTAGCGCAAGCGCATGGATGGGATAGGGGATCAAATCGTGCAAATGATGATACACCAGCCTATGCCGGGCCACAGTGGCGAGTCCGGCAAAGCAAGGCGCTACGATCCGCACGCGGTAGTGACCGGCGCCGTTTTTACTGCCTTCGTGGCCGGCATGCAAGTGCGAGTCGTCCAGAATTTCTAACGTAGTAGGTTCCAGAGCGGCGAGCCGTTCACGAATTAACGAAATTCGATCGGTGTTTTCTGACATGGTGTTCGCAAGAAAGGTTCCGGCGTGGGCATAAATGCCCACTAACCCGTGGTTATGGCTTGCCGGAATCGTTACCGGAGCTGGGGGGGGAAGGATCTTGCGGCTGTTGCATATGCTTGCCCAACCAAAGCGATTGCACAATCACGAACGCAATAAGCAGGCCCATCAAGCCAAAGACTTTGAAATTGACCCACTGAGACTCCGTGAACTGACCGGAAAACGCGACATATAAATTGATGGCGCCGGCTGCCACGAAGAAAACTGCCCAACTCAAGTTCAGGCGTTCCCAGGCGGCATCGGGCAATTCAATTTGCTTGCCCAATAAACGGCGAATCAGATTGCGGCCAAACAAAACGCGCGCGCCCAGCAATGCACCGCCAAACATCCAGTACAGAACGGTAGGCTTCCATTTGATGAAGACGTCGCTGTGCAACCAGAGCGTGGCGCCACCGAAGATGACGATTACGCTGAGGTTGATCCAGTGCATGCCTTCGATGGGCCGGCCCGTGACGCGAAGCCAGATGATCTGGGCAATGGCCGCTGTCATCGCGACGGCGGTTGCTGCATAGATGTCAGCAAACCGGTACGCCAGGAAAAACAGGATGAGCGGGAATAGGTCGAAAAGAAACTTCTTCATTCAGGCTTGTCTTTGATCGGTTCGAACTTCAGGGACAGGGAATTAATGCAGTAGCGCAGGCCGGTGGGTTCGGGGCCATCAGGGAAAACATGGCCAAGATGCGAGTCGCACACGTTGCAGATGACTTCAGTGCGCACCATGCCGTGGCTCGAATCTCGGATTTCTCTGACGAGTTCCGGATCTAGTGCCTGGAAGTAGCTCGGCCAGCCGCAACCCGCATCGAACTTGGTGTCCGATGCAAATAGGGCCGTACCACAGCCCGTGCAGCGATAAATGCCATAGTCAGTCGTGTCCCAGTAGCGCCCGGTGAATGCCCGTTCCGTACCCTTTTGGCGGGTCACAACGTATTCTTCCGGCGAAAGTTGGGCGCGCCATTCGGCGTCAGTTTTCTTTACTTTGTCCATATGAGCTCTTGGAGTCCCGATGTGGAAAATGGTTCGGGCATAATCCCGTCCCATGTTAATCGAGTTTGCCCAGGCGATTGTATCGACGCCCCAAGCACAGGTTTTGCGCGGGGTCAGCGCCAGCCTGTCCGAACGGCGCATCGGCATCGTCGGTCCCAACGGTGCAGGGAAAAGTACCCTTGCCAGGCTGATCAACGGCCTGGTGCTGCCAAGCTCCGGATACGTGAAAGTCGACGGACTGGATACCCGCAAGGACCTACGGTCCGTGCGTCGGCAGGTCGGGTTTGTTTTTCAGAATCCGGAAAATCAGATTGTCTTTCCCATCGTGCGGGAAGATATGGCCTTTGGGCTGAAACATCTTGAACCGGATAGGCACTCGCGCGAGCTTCGCATTGATGCGCAACTGGCACGCCTTGGGATTTCCCACCTGGCAGATCGGACAAGTCATACCTTGTCGGGCGGAGAGCGCCAGTTGGTGGCACTTGCGGCCGTGCTCGTGATGACGCCCAAGCTTGTCGTGTTTGACGAGCCCACGACCCAACTGGACCTGCGCAACCGCAATCGGGTGCGAGACGCGATTGCGGGGCTGGATTGCCAGGCCATTGTGGTCAGCCACGATTTGGAGCTATTGAACGACTTCGATCGCGTGCTCGTCGTGCAAGACGGGCAAATTGCTATTGACGGCCAACCCCGCGTGGCGCTGGATTGGTACAGGGAGCATTGCGCATGATGGAACCCTTGTATGTCATGGGTGACAGCGTTTTGCACCGCTTGCCGGCCAGTCTCAAATTACTGGTGCTCGCCATCGCTGGAGCGCTCCTCTTCACCGTTGAAAATCTTTGGGTCTTAGGGGGCGCGTGCGCGTTTGCGAGCATTCTGATTTGCTTGACTGGCGTACGTGCCGGCGCGGTATGGCGCCAGTTACGCGGATTGCTCTGGATTTTGCTGGCGCTGGCAAGCTTCAACGCCTGGAATCAAGGCTGGGCTCCAGCGCTAGGTGTATTGCTGCGGGTCAGTGCCATGGTCGGCTTGGCATTGGCCGTTACGCTTTGCACGCGAACCTCTGATTTGATTGCGGTCTGTGAGCGGGCCTTGATGCCTCTGGAGCGTGTGGGTTTAGTGAATGCCGGTAAAGTGGCGTTGGCGCTCGCGCTGGCTTTACGGTTCGTGCCGGAAATTTGGCGTAACTACCTGGAAATACGCGAAGCGCAGGCTGCGCGGGGCTTGGGCCTGCATCCGCTAGCGCTAATTGTTCCTCTGGTGGTGCGCACCTTGAAACGTGCTCAGGAAGTCGCAGAGGCTATCGACGCTCGCAGTTAGCGGGCGCGCGCTGACGATTGCCGCATTTAGCCTGTCTGCAGGCAGGCTCCTCTCTTCGAACGATCAACCCCATCCTTACTATTTAAGACACGCGTGGCAGGCCGTTCTGTCACGCGAACCAGGGAATGTTTGCCATGACGACCAAAGATACCGTCCTGATTGCGTTGTTTGCCGCGCTGATTGTGGTGCTGAGCCTGATTCCACCCATTCCGTTACCCGCCATTCCAGTTCCCGTGACCCTGCAAACGCTGGGTGCCATGCTGGCAGGCGCCATGTTGGGGCCGGTGAGGGGAGCATTGGCATGTCTGCTTTATCTCTTGATGGCCGCTATTGGCTTGCCGGTGCTGCCGGGTGGTCGCGGTGGTCTCGGCGCATTTTTCGGCCCCACGGGCGGATTCCTGGTCGGCCTCGTTGTAGGCGCCTTCGTGACCGGTTGGTTGGCACGTCGCGTAACGGCTCGCGCACCGGGCACGTGGACCACCTTGGTGGGTTACCTGTTTGCCTGCATGTTCGGCGGCATTCTGGCGGTGTACGCGCTGGGCGTGCCTTGGTTGGCCGTAGTAACAAAAATGGGGCTGGCCAAAGCATGGCTGGCTGTTGCCGTGTTCCTGCCGGGCGATTTGGCCAAAGCCATCGCCGCCGCCTGGGTTGCCTCGCGGGTTGAGCGCGTATGGCCCTTGCTGGGGCGATGAGTCATCCTTGGAAATCACGGGCCAGCGGCTTACAGGGAATCCCCCTACTAACGTCGTCTCGTTTTTTCAGGTAAAAGTTCGCCATTAACAAATGCATTTGCTCAAACGGCAATAAGCATCTCTCAGGGATTTACCGAGGGTGTCAAAACGTTCATCTGATACTGTTTTAACCCTATAATATTTTTTTGTGTATAACTTTAACTAGGCTCGCTTTGCTTCAATCGAGGCACTACAAGAGCCAATACAGGAGACAAAAAATGATGCGCAAGCACTTCAGCTTGTCTGCGGCTGCGGCCGCCGTTGCACTGAGCTTGCCGCTGTTGGCTAGCGCGCAGGTGAAAGTCGGTGTCACGGTGTCGAGCACGGGGCCCGCCGCGTCGCTGGGAATCCCTGAGCGCAACACGGTAGCGCTGCTGCCCAAGGAAGTCGCTGGCCAGAAGATCGAATGGATCGTTCTGGATGATGCCACCGACACGACTCAAGCCGTGAAGAACTCGCGCAAGCTGGCTTCCGACGACAAAGTCGACGTGCTGATTGGTACCTCGGTTACGCCGGGCTCTTTGGCGATGGTTGACGTGGCCGCCGAGCAAAAAATTCCGATGATCAGCGTGGCCGCAAGCGCCAAGATTGTTGAGCCTGTTGATGACAAGCGTCGCTGGGTTTTCAAAACCCCGCAAAACGACGCGCTGATGGCGAGTGCTCTGGCTGATGCCATGGTGAAGTCCAAGGTCAAAACGCTGGGTTTCATCGGCTTTGCTGACGCTTATGGCGACGGCTGGCTGGACGTGATGCAAAAAGCCGCCAAGGCTAAGGGCATTGATGTTGTTGCCGTGGAAAAATACGGTCGCACCGATACCAGCGTGACGGGTCAAGTTCTCAAGCTGGTTGGCGCAAAGCCC
>JBEBWV010000147.1:0-11330 GCA_040391965.1 Achromobacter deleyi
TGCACGAGCGGGATACGTGGATGGGTGAGATGCTGAGCAAGCCGGATAAGCCGCGCAAGGGGATGCGGCCGCGTTAACCGGTATTAAGACTGTGCCAAGCCCGTGATATATTTTTCTCGCCCATAGCTATCCATCTCCGGATTCCTATGGACACTGCGCCCCGGAAGCTTTCCCACAAAATCTCCCCGGGGCGCTTTTCATTTCAAGAGTGGCACCGCGCTATGCCCTGCCGCGCTCCACATAGCCACCCATCCAGCACGTCGTGGGCAGATAGCTCGCGAACTATGCTTTAGCTTTGAGTGGCGCATCGGCGAGGGTAAATCATGTAAGCGGTAGGAAGCTACGAATCCCGCACTGCCTCGTATTCTTCCACGCGTGGGTGTCTGATTGATATATGAGTGCCGCATCGCGCCCAACTGGCACCTATTCCTGCATTTAATCGTGGGCTGGCCCAGCATAAAGTTGCACGTTCAATGCCGCATCGAGCGCTTGGATATCACTATTTTCCTTCGCTTTTTGTCGTAGTGCAGCATTCCGCCGGGTCAAACTCCAGTGTTTCAGAATAGCTACAAACGCATCCTAAAAAAATCATCCCGCAACAAATCAATACAAACACTTGCTATTCTCGCCCCATAGGCTTGGAAACCACTATGGGGCATAACTATGAATCACCTTTTTTACGTCGTTTTTGATCGTCATCGAAGGATTTGGAAAGTTGCTAGTGAACATGCCCGAGGGCCGGGCAACGCAACGGGCCGTATCGCGCTTGCGGGTGCACTTGCATTCGGGGTGGCTGGGCCCAGCCATGCAGTACCGGTTTGCGCTGCACCAAGTTGCAGCGGCAATGGGGTGTTCGAGGCAGATACCGCCAACAGCATCAATTACGACTTCGATTTTTTCGATACCAGTACCTTGAACGCCTCTGCAGCAAATGCCATCAGCGGCGGGCTGCAGCTTTTCTCTAACAACAGCAGCTTGAACGCCTCGGCAGCAAATGCCGTCAACGGAGGCACGCAGGGTTTCTTAGACCGCAGCAAGCTGAACGCCTCGACGGCAAATGCCATCAGCGGTGGAATTCAGGATTTCTCAAGCGCCAGCACGCTGAACGCCTCGGCAGCAACTGCCATTAGCGGTGGAACTCAGCGATTCTTCGGTGCCAGCAAGCTGAACGCCTCGACGGCAAATGCCATCAGCGGCGGAACGCAGCTTTTCTCCTTCTACAGCTCCCTTGACGCCTCGGCAGCGAATGCCATCAGCGGCGGAACTCAGGAATTCAGCAGCGGCGGCATCCTGAACGCCTCGGCAGCAAATGCCATCAGCGGCGGGATGCAAGTATTAGGTGACTACGGCCTGCTCCAGATCGGAGCTACGAATGCCTTAACTGCAAACACTCAATTAGTATTTTCCGACGCAAGATCCTTTGTCGAATTGGAAAGAATCGGCGGCACCCTTGCCCTCAACGGTTACAGCACAGTCGTCGGTAAGATTCAGAGCGGCTCCCTGGCTATCGGCTCAATTGTCAACAACGGCGCCACTGACGCAACACTGACGGTGGACGGCACCCTACTTGGCAACTCCACCTTTTTGGGCATCATTGCCGACGGTAGTGGCGCCGGGAAGCTTGCGCTGATCAAGACCGGCGTCAGCACACTCGCGCTCGCGGGCAATAACACCTATACCGGCGCCACCACCGTGAAGCAAGGTGCGCTCGTGGTCAACGGCACAGTGGGCGGCCAGGTTACCGTGCAAAACGGCGCAACCCTGATGGGCAGCGGCTCGGTCGGCACCACCACCCTGGAGTCCGGCGCCATCATCGCCCCAGGCAATTCCATCGGCACCCTAACCATCAACGGCGACCTGACGTTCAACCCCGGCTCGACCTACCATGTCGAAGCCGATCCGAACTCGGACGCCAGTGATCGAATCATCGTCAATGGCACCGCTCACCTGAACGGCGGATCAGTGGTTCGCATCGGACCCGATGGCGGCTTT
Organism: Achromobacter deleyi; assembly: GCA_040391965.1. Lineage (GTDB taxonomy): Bacteria > Pseudomonadota > Gammaproteobacteria > Burkholderiales > Burkholderiaceae_B > Achromobacter > Achromobacter deleyi_B. Next base: position 1,993 of record JBEBWV010000147.1, read on the forward strand.
TCAACTCAGCGCCAGTACACCATTCTGCGCGCCAACGCCCTAGACGGCACTTTCAACGCGATCAACTCGAACTACGAGTTCCTCGACCCGCAACTGAGATACACCCCAACCACCGTCACGCTGCAACTAGGGCGCAAAAGCGGCCCCAATCGTCCGATCGCCTTCGCCGACGTCGCCAAGTCGTCCAACCAGCGCGGCGCTGCCAATGGCCTGGACAGCCTGCCCGCTTCGAGCGCCCTGCACGAGTACGTGCTAACGCTCCCCACGGGCGCAGCCCCAGCTGTGTTCGACAACCTGTCCGGGGAAATCCACGCCAGCACCACCTCGGCCCTGCTGGCAAACACTGCTGCAGCGCGCAATCTGCCCATGACCCATTTGCGTGCCAATCTGAATGCAGGCATGCGCCCGGGCGCGGTCACCGCACAGGCAAGCAATGCCACCTCGGCCACCGCCCTGCCCACCTCCGCCGCACAACCTGCCTGGGCTGAACTGATCGGTAGTTGGCAAACTCTGCAAAGCGATGGCAACGCGGCCCAAGTACGCCAGCGCATCGGCGGCCTCTTTGTCGGCTCCGACCATGCCGTCGGTGCAGGCTGGCGCCTGGGTGGCGCGTTGGGCTATACCGACAGCACTATCCGGGTGGACGACCGAGCCTCCAAGGCCGATGTCTCCAGCTACAGCGCCACGATCTACGGCGGCAAGTCGTTTGAGACCGGCGCGGGCAAGCTGAACTTCCTGGCCGGCGCCGGCTACACCTGGCACAACATCGGCACCAACCGGTACGCCCAAGTGGCCGGCAGCTCGCAAAAACTGACCGCCGATTACGGCGCCAGCACGTCGCAGCTCTTTACTGAACTGGGTTACGCCGTGCCTTTGGCGGAGCGCACCACCCTGGAACCGTTTGCCGGACTGGCCTGGAACGATCTGCGTACACGCGGGTTCTCGGAGTCGGGTGGTTCGGCGGCGCTCAGTGGTCAAAGTGGAAGCGACAAGCAAACCAGCACCACACTGGGCGTTCGCGCGCAAACGGCCTTTTTGCTGGGACAGAGCGAAGGCAAGCTACGCGCCACATTGGGTTGGCGTCATGCGTTTGGCGAGGTCACACCGCAATCAACAATGGCGTTTGATGGTGGCCAGGCCTTCACCGTGGCCGGAGCGCCCATTGCACGCAATGCGGCCTTGGCTGAGCTGGGAGCAGACATCGCGATCTCGCGCAACGCGACCGTGGGCTTGAACTACAGCGGCCAGTATGGCGGCGGCAATCGGGAGCATGCAGGCTCAGTCAATGTGCGCTGGCTCTATTGAGATTACAGAGGAAGTGTCTCACCCATCACCAGCGTATCAACCATGAATAAGGCCAGTGACAGGTGAATCTTCGGCTACCGACACCTCCTGCGAGGTGTCGGCGGTCTAGCAAGCACGTAATACATTTTCATGGCCTGTGAACACCCGAACACTCTCGCTCGCCAGTATCACCTCTCCGAATCTTCAAATGCCTGGCTGGGTGCTCGCGCCGGTCTATGAGGAATGGCTAGCGACGTTGAAGGCTGAGGCCTGCGAGCATGAGCGGGATACGGGCGTGGGTGATTTACTGACCAAGCCAATCAAGCCGCGTAAGGGAATGGGGCACTTTCATTGAGGCCAAGCCTCCACCACAGCATCGTGCCGCACCGCACATTCCCCGTACTGAAACGCCAGCTCAATATAAGAGCGCGCTAGATCATCCCAGCTATTGCTTGTCACCGGTGCCACCAGCGGGCACGGCTGCGCGAGGTTTGCGGGGAGCATTGGCCGCGCTGCTGGCTTCGGTGATATGGCGCAACCTGCCATCGTCGATAACGCAGTCAACAGGCAGAGGGCTTTGAACTTCGACACGGGTGTACCTCTCGATGGTTTTTGGCTTGGCGTCTCGCAGTCCGACCGCTGCTGATTCCAACCGCACGGAAATATCGGACAGTTGGATGGTTTGGCTCTTGAAGTCCTGCAGCTCAGCCTGCGTGTAATCGGCCTTGGCCTTGGCTTCGCCAGCGCCGTATTGGCTGGCGCCGTACCACCAGACGCCAAGTCCAGCCAGCACGATCAGCGCAGCGCCAATCAGGTAGGGCCTGGCCACATTCAGCAGCGCCGTCATGCCTGCCCCTTCCATTCACGCGGAATCTGGAAGTGCGGTCCGTCCTTAAGTGACTTCCAATCGCCGCCCCACTCCACCGGCACTCCCAGCTCAGACGCGCATGCCTTGACGACGTCGGCCAGCGTCTTGAACTGGGCCCAATCGTTCCAAGGGATCGCACCGTTGACGAGCGGCGCCAGGTCAACCGCGTGACCAAGGCCGTCAGCCTGCGGCAAGTGGTAGCTGTTCATCGTTTGGCTTGCGCCCTTGGTCACGTATTCGCGCTGCTGCGCCAATGTGCGCACGCCCTCCACGACGGTGAAATCGACGGTGGTGCGCTGGATGGCCAGCTTCACGATTGCGACCAGGACGGGATGCACCCCCATTAGGCGAGATAGGCTACGTTGGGATAGTTGGAATTTTCTCATTTGGAATAACTCCTTGCAGACGTAAAGATGAAACGTGCGCAATCACGCCGACGCGGAGCCGCGCCAGCGTGTTGCTTTTCAGGGAGGGATTTATCGGGCTGCCCTGGCGCGCTCGTCAGCCACCATGGCGAGGCGGTTGCGTGCCTGGTACAGGACGTCGAGGCGAAGCCGCTTTTCTTCGGCATCCATATGGCTGTTTTCGACAGCCTTGATTTGCTGGCTGATCTTCTGCATCTGACTGCTGGCCGCCTTGAAAAGCGGGCGTAACTGAAGCTTTTCATCAGCCGATAGCGACTGCGCACGGTCGATATCGCCAAGCTCACGCGCCTGTGAGAACGACGCATAGACCTGGTCGATCTCCCGTTGTGCCAGATAGAACCGCTCGGTGTATTTACTGCTGCGCCCGTCTGGCTCTTTGAGGAAATCGCCCAGGACGAACCAGTTATCGACGCGAGTCAGATCTTGGCGCGGGTTATCTGGCAGGCCAGATAGAGGCCGCGCTAGATGGTCGGCCACATTGAGCGCCTGAGTGCCAAGCCAGCCAAAGTAGCCGCGCACCATATGCTCGATGCGCTGCGGCGAGACGCCGAGCGAACGCCCAAGGGCTACAGCGCCCGCCGTCGTGCTTGCGGTATGACGCTCACCTGGTGGCAAGCGCTCCTGCCCTTGGCTATCGATGTTCCGCTCTCGGAACGAGTCATAATTGAAAGCCGCTTCCATTGCCGGTTTTACGATCTGCGGCACCGGGTTCATGGACAACTGCTCACTGAGGATCGTTCCAACGTTGCGCGCGAAATCACCAAGCCGGAAATCATCACCACCAAAAGCCAGTTCCGTCATGCGCTCGACAACGCTGCCCAGAGCGCCTACTTCAAACGGTTTGGGGATGTAGACGAAATGGTCTGTTCCCGGGAGCTTGGTAATCCAGTAACTATTACGTGCCCAATCCGGCAGCTTCTTGTAATCGTCGTCATCCTTCATGCCCAGGTATAGCAGCGCGGATGCCATAGCCACGGCACCGGTCACGACAGCAAATCTGGCAGGATTCGCCGCAGCACCGCGACCGAGCTTGTACATGTCTTGCAGCCGAGCATTGAAGAAGGGAACCACTTGCGCGAGTATGCGCACAGCGGAGAACGTGCCACCGGCGGTGAAGTCCATCAGATCACGAGCGGCATAGCTGGCTTCCAGATGCGACTTCCCTGACTTCAATGCCTGCTGATTGTTAGGGCCGATCCAATCTTGACCACCGGGGGATGCGTATGAATACATGAGCTACCTCCTGGTAGTCCAAGTTTTTATCCGCACCCCCTTTGCTCTTTAGGTGGTCAGTTTTGCATCGGCGCTAACAAAGATAGGACATTTTCCCGTCACCGTTCTGTCGCAGAGGCGAGTACTTTTCGGGAAGAAGTGGCGCTATCTCATCGATGTATTGCTTTGGCGCGAACGGAGCAGAGAGGCGCGTCCAAGACACCTCCATCTCCAGCCCACGATCGCCCCATCAACTGCTATAGCCTTCTCTGGCTTGCGCCCGAAAAACATCGGAAATGGCAATCCCCACAGCAAGCACATGCTGATTTGCGTAGGAAAAAATGACGTCGTCAGCCCGAACGCGCTGCATAACAAGCCAACTTTCTCGCTTGGGATCTACGTCACGCAACTCGGGGCACCAGATATATCCGCCGCTAAGCTCCCACTGAAACATGCGCTTATGACTTACCCATCAGTACTGCATTCTTCTCTCCAGATCAAATGTCCGGCACATGTTAGTCGCCATATCGAGTCGATGGATACCAGCGAGAATTTCGTACTGCTGGCTGCCAAAAAAGACACCGCCGCTCCAGCGATGCAAGGCACAACCACGATCAATCCGATGAGGCCTGACTTATGAGCGACATTGCACCCCGCTTTATTCGGGTCGGCAAAGCACCGGCATATCTGGGAATGTGCCGGCGCGTTTTCGACGCAGATGTACGTCCCCACTTACGAGAATTTCCTATTGGACGACAAGGCATAGGATTTGACCGGAAAGATCTCGATCGCTGGGCAGACGACTACGCGGAACACCATCAAATAAGCAAAGACGATCAGGCGGGCAACGCTATGCCCCGCAGCGAGCGTCATCAAGGCGACGGAGAAACTACGCAATGGTGCGAAAAACCATCACGGGGCTCACGCTCAAGGACGGCGTCTGGCATATCGACAAACAGATCAAAGGGCTTGGACGACTTCGAGGCAGCACTAGCACAAGCTCTCGGGCAGAAGCAGAAGCCATCCTCATTGCGCGCATCCAAGAACTCAGGGAATCGCGCGACGTAGTTATCGACCAGAGACCTACCTTCCGCCAGGCAGCTACCCGGTTCCTGAAGGAATATGCAGATCAGCCTTCAATATGGCATTCGGCCACCTACCTCAAACAGTTAGACCCCTATATTGGCGAACTTTTGGTGCATGAGATTGATGACGAAGCACTCCAGCCTTATATCGAGGATCGGCTGGAACTTGGTCGTGCGCCGAGGACGATCAATATTGCCCTGCAGCGGATGGTGCGGGTATTAAATTTGTGTGCACGGAAATGGCGCAACGATCAAAAGCAACCTTGGCTCTCGGCAGTCCCCATGATCGAAATGTTGAGCGAGAAATCTCGGCGTCCGCCCTACCCACTTTCGTGGGAAGAGCAGGCTATTTTCTTCAAGGAGTTACCTGAGCACCTATTACCGATGGCGTTATACAAGGTCAATACCGGTAGTCGCGAGCAGGAAGTGTGCAAACTACGGTGGGAATGGGAGATTGATGTTCCTGAGCTGAAAACCAGCGTCTTCCTTCTGCCGTCCAATTTCGGCGGCAGATTCGAAACATCTGGTGTCAAAAACGGCGAGGAACGATTGGTCGTCCTGAATAACGTAGCGCGCTTAATAATCCGACATCAGCGCGGACTTCACCCCGAATGGGTATTTCCGTATGAGGGTCGACCATTGCATAGAATGAACGATTCCGGCTGGAGGAAAGCGCGCAAGCGGGCTGCGGCGAAGTGGCTGGAATTGAAAGTGACACCAGCTCACCCTGGGTTTGGGCAGATTCGAGTGCATGATCTAAAGCACACATTCGGGCGCCGCCTTCGCGCAGCAGATGTGCCCGAAGAAGATCGCAAGGCATTATTAGGACATACCGATGGGAGTATCACCTCCCATTACTCATCCGCTGAATTGTCGAAGCTGATCGAGTACGCAAATAGAGTATCTGCGACGAATACCCATAGTCCTGCACTAACTGTGTTGAAACGTCGAGGGGTATAAAGATGTCCCCACGAATGTTCCCACAATGACAAAGGCCGTTAGTGATTACTATCACTAACGGCCTTTAGAACATGGTCGGGACGGTGGGATTCGAACTCACGACCCCTTGCACCCCATGCAAGTGCGCTACCAGGCTGCGCTACGCCCCGAAGAAAAAAATTATAGCAGAACTAAATTTTCTCTGCACGCATTAGTGCAGAAAATAATGCATAAACCGCAAAATAATTTTGCGCCGCTCAGATTTCCCTTACAAACCAAGGGCCATCGGCGACGCGATTGCATTAATGCGTATCAACCTGGGCTGACTGTGTGCCCAGAGCTTCTGAGAGCATCAATGACACATTGCTCAACTCAGTGCGCAAGGCTTGCATCTCGGCGCCGGACAAACGCACTGCAGCATCTTGATCATGTGGCGTATCGCGAGCATCGCCAAGACGATTGCGCGCACCACTGATCGTGAAGCCTTGTTCATATAGCAGCGAACGAATGCGGCGAATGAGCAGCACTTCGTGATGCTGGTAATAACGACGATTACCGCGTCGTTTCACCGGCTTTAACTGCGTAAACTCCTGCTCCCAATACCGCAACACATGAGGCTTGACGCCGCACAGGTCGCTCACTTCACCGATGGTGAAATAACGTTTGGCGGGAATGGGCGGTAAGGTAACGGTGGGTTCGGGACGTATCATAAGAATATTTTATGCCGCGAGGCGCCTAGCGCCGATGACAATAACCCACAAAGCGTATCACTCCACAGCATTCGGTGCAGCAGGCTCTGCCTGCTCCACCACGCTCTTGAGTTTTTGGCTTGCATGGAAGGTCACCACGCGACGCGCGGCAATGGGAATGGTCTCGCCAGTTTTTGGATTACGACCCGGACGCGGCGGTTTGTCGCGCACCTGGAAGTTCCCGAATCCGGAAAGTTTGACGGAGTCGCCGCGGGCCAAAGCATCGCGAATTTCTTCGAAAAACGTATCGACGATGTCTTTGGCTTCGCGTTTATTCAGGCCGACTCGCTCAAAGAGCAACTCGGCCAGCTCAGCTTTAGTCAGGGTACGGGGTTCGGCGAGCATTGGGTTCACCATGTTCAAGCGCGCTGTCTGGCAGCGTGGGCGCTAACCAGCGCATCCTTGATGCGGGCCAAGCAATCCGCCACTCTCGCTTCATCCAAAGTGACTTCAGTGTCCTGTAGCCAGAATCGGAAAGCAAGACTTTTTTCCGTGGTGGCCACACCGTCCTGAGGCTTCTCGCGCCAGACATCGAAGAGACGAGCATCCTGAACCACCGACAAGACCGGATCCGCTTTTACGACAGCGGCCACCGTATCAAGCATGGATTGCACAGGTACCTGAACGTCGACCCAAAGTGCCAAATCGCGCACGACGACTGGCTGACGCGACAACTCTCGCACTTGCGGCATTTGACCTTCGACCAGGACGGCTACGTCCAGCTCGAAAACCACCGGAGCATGCTGCAGATCGGATTGCTGCGTCCAACGGGGATGCAATTCGCCGATCCAGCCGATGGTATTGCCGTCCAACACAATGCGGGCACTTCGGCCGGGATGCAGTGCCGGGTGTGCACTAGCTTCAAAACGCAATTGACGAGCGCGCACACCAAAAAGCGCTTCAACGTCCATCTTCACGTCGAAGAAATCGACTTGACGCGTAGCCACTCCCCACTGCTCTTCTACGGCAGGCCCCCACGCAGCACCGGCCAGCTTCAAGGGCTGGCTCACGCCGGCCACTTCAAGCGGACCATCCTGAACGGACGCATCACGCGAAAATACGCGACCCAATTCGAACACACGGACACGCGACTGCTTGCGATTAGCGTTGTGACGAATATTGGCCACCAGACCCGCAATAAGGCTGGAGCGCATGACCGATAAATGGCTGGCAATCGGGTTGACCAGCCTGACCGGATTCTCGTTACCTGCGTAATCGCGCTCCCAGTCCGCTTCCACAAAACTGTAGTTGAGGACTTCCTGATAGTCCTGCGCAGCCACCAAGCGGCGCAACGCATGATCACCACGCTTGACTTCCGGCTCCGAGAACATTTTGGCGCGCGCCATTGGCGGCACGTCAGGAATACGCTCAAAGCCGTAGATGCGGGCGACTTCTTCGATCAAATCCTCTTCGATTTCCAGGTCAAAGCGGTACGAAGGCGGATTGACGATGAAATCGTCACCCTGCACTTCGAAATCCAGACCCAAGCTACGGAAGATCTCTGCAACGTCGACTTGCGTAACGGGCACGCCCAAAATACGGTGGCAACGTGCAAGGCGCATGCGAACGGGAGCACGCAAGGGCAAATTGACGATCTGATCATCGACCGGACCGACTTCACCGCCACAGATATCGACAATCAGGCGCGTAATGAACTCGAGGTGCTCTGGGATGCTGGCGAAATCGACGCCGCGTTCAAATCGGTGGCTGGCTTCCGAGCTGAACTTGAATCTGCGCGAGCGTCCTGCAATGGCCTGGGGCCACCAGAATGCCGCTTCAAGATAGATATTCGTGGTGTCCAGCGTGACGGCAGTTGCCTCTCCACCCATGATGCCCGCAAGGCTTTCGACTTGCGTACCTGCCACCACAACGCCCACTTTGGCGTCGAGCGTAACGGTTTGGCCATTCAGCAAGAGTAAGGTCTCGCCTTCGTGAGCCCAGCGCACTGACAGGTCGCCATGGATCTTGTCCAGGTCGAAAACATGCGACGGACGACCCAGTTCAAGCATGACGTAATTCGAAATATCTACCAGTGCAGACACCGAACGCTGGCCAGCGCGTTCCAGACGATTTTTCATCCATGCTGGCGTGGCTGCACGTGCATTCACACCCCGCAAGACGCGACCGGCGAAACGGCCACACAAGTCTGGCGCTTCAATTTTTACGGCAACGCGATCTTGCAAGGACACCGGAACGGCCACAGCCGTGGGCACCGACAACGGAGCACCTGTCAAGGCGGCCACTTCACGAGCGACACCAAGAATGGACAAGCAATCGGCGCGGTTAGGCGTCAGCTTCAGTGTGAAGATTGCCTCATCCAATTCCAGCAATTCGCGAATCGACTGACCCGGCACAACGTCAGCCGGCAGTTCCATAAGACCTGCGTGATCTTGTGACAAGCCCAGTTCGCGTGCGGAGCACAACATGCCTGAGGAGACCACGCCGCGCATCTTGGCTACGCCAATCTTCATGCCTCCGGGCAACTCTGCACCAACGCGCGCAAAAGGCACCTTGAGACCAGCCGCTGCATTGGGCGCACCGCACACAATTTGCAGGCGCTCACCAGAGCCATCTTCAACCTGGCAAATACGCAGTTTGTCAGCATCAGGATGCGGAGCGATCTCAACGATGTGCCCCACCACTACGCCTGTAAAAGGCGGAGCAGCCGGATTCGTTTCTTCGACTTCCAGGCCGGCCATGGTGAGCCGGTGCGCGAGTTCATCGGTTGCGATCGGAGGATTGACCAGCGTACGCAGCCAGGATTCGGGAAATTGCA
>JBEBWV010000148.1:0-11237 GCA_040391965.1 Achromobacter deleyi
CCAACCGTCAGAAAATGTTTTTTTCCGATCAGCATAGGTAAGCTCCTTGAACCCTAGGTATTGTTCGTTAATACGGTGGTTTGCGCAGGAACGTCCCTGTCTGCCGACCAATCCGTAAAGCCGTATAGTCTAACTTGCCCTTGCACTGTTGGACGGGGGGGAAATCCCTGAAATGGTGCATTCGTCTGCCCGATTTATTCCTACTGCATGTTGCTGCTCTTCGAGGTTTCATGATGAAAAAACGCGCACTTGGCCGCTCTGGCCTGATGGTTCCGCCCCTGACGTTCGGCGGCAATGTATTCGGGTGGACGGTTGACCAGGCCGGCACCTTTTCACTGCTGGATGCCCTGGTCGATGCTGGCTTGAATTTCATTGACACCGCCGATGTCTACTCGCGATGGGCGCCTGGCAATAAAGGCGGAGAATCCGAAACCCTTATCGGCAAATGGTTCAAGCAATCCGGCAAACGCGATAAGGTCATTCTTGCCACCAAAGTCGGCATGGAGATGGGACCTGACGCAAAGGGATTGGCACCCGCCTATATTCGCCGTGCCGTCCATGATTCGCTGACACGTTTGCAAACGGATTACATCGATCTCTATCAGTCTCATCTGGACGATCAGGCAACGCCGCTGGCTGACACGCTGGGCGCCTACGCCACCCTGATTGAAGACGGCAAGGTGCGCACCATCGGCGCCTCCAACTACACCGCGGTCCGCTTGGCCGAAGCCCTGATCACCAGTGAGCGTCACGGGCTTCCCCGCTACGAAAGCATTCAGCCCGAATACAACCTGTATTCGCGCGACGGCTTTGAGTCCGGCCTGCAAGCCCTGGTCAAGGCCCAGGACCTCGGCACCATTAACTATTACGCGTTGGCCGCCGGCTTCCTCAGCGGAAAATATCGCAGCGCGGCCGACGTAGGCAAAAGCACGCGCGGCCAGAAGATTGTCGACACGTATTTGAATGAGCGTGGCTTGCGCATCTTGAAAGCCCTGGATGAAGTGGCCGAGGATGCGAAAGCCACCCCGGCTCAGGCCGCATTGGCCTGGCAAATTGCACAACCCGGCATTACGGCGCCGATTGTCAGCGCCACCTCCTTGAGCCAACTGGACGAACTTGTCAAAGCGGCTCACCTCAGCTTAAGCCGTGATCAACTAGCCAAGCTCACGCTGGCCAGCGACTGATCACAGTAAGGGGATAGTGGCGTACGCCACTGCGTCCGCCACTATCCCCTGCCGTTTCTTTACTCCAGGCGCACGCCCGAGTCTTTCACTACCTTCGCCCAACGGGCGACTTCGCTATCCACGAACGCACCAAACTGCGGTCCGGTCAATGTGGGCATAGACGAACCATTACTCGTCCAGGTTTCTTTGATCTTCGGCGTCTGAAGCGCTTGAACAATTTGCGCGGTCATCTTGTCCACCGCCTCTTGGGGCGTACCGGCTGGTGCCCAGATGGCGTACCAGGTCGACACTTCATAATTCGGGACCCCTGCCTCCGCCGTTGTGGGCACATCGGGAAGCGAAGGCGAACGCTCGCGGGCGGCCACAGCCAAAGGCTTGATTGCACCAGAGCGAATATGGCCCGACGACGAGCCCAGGCCATCAAAGGCCATGTCAACCTGGCCGCCAATTAATGCCGTAAGCATGGGGCCTGCGCCCTGGTAAGGCACATCGGTCAATTTAAGTCCCGTCTGCATCGCAAACAACTCGCCCGCCAGATGGTGCGTGCTGCCCTTGCCTGCCGTGCCGAAATTGATTTCCCCTGGCCGCTTGCGGGCATATTCAATGAATTCCTGCAGTGTTTTCACGGGCAGCTTGCTGGTGTTGATCACCACCACTTGCGGTGGCTGAGCCACTAGCGCCACCGGCACAAAGTCTTTTTGGATGTTGTAGTTCAGGCTCTTGTACAAGGATGGCGCCAATGCATGATGCGCGCCCCCCATAAAGAAGGTGTAGCCATCCGGTCGGGCCTTGGCGGCTACCCCTGCCCCTACCGTGCCACCTGCCCCGCCCTTGTTATCAATCACCACCGCCTGCCCCATTTGCAAGGTCAATTGCTGGGCAAGTGGGCGAGCAAAGGTATCTGTTCCCCCGCCAGCCGGGAACGGGACAATCAGCGTCACGGCACGCTCGGGCCACTCGGCATGAACAGCCCCGGCCATCCCTAGTGTGGACACGGCCAATACCGCTGCAAGAATATTGTATTTTTTCATATTGTCTCCTCTGGGTGTCGTGCAGAATCGGCCTCGTGAGCCGTCTATTGGGCCTGCCTGATGGCGGCCGCTTTTATTGAATAACTGACACGTTCAGTACATTGATACCTGTGTATTCGGCCTCCTGGAAATAGCGTGCAAAGCCTGCCCGCGGGCGCGCATCAGACACTCGACAAACTCACCTCCCCGATGAGTCCGTCGAAGGTCTGATAACACTCAAGAAGCTGCGTAGGTGTCGCGCAGCACGTTTTTCTGTACCTTGCCCATGGTGTTGCGTGGCAACTGCTCAACAATGTGAATCTGTTTTGGCACCTTGAAGTTCGCAATGCGTGCCTTCAGTTCGGCGAGCATGGCGGCCGTGTCCAAGGTGACGCCCGCTTTCGGCACGACCACCGCCACCACAGCTTCACCAAAGTCTGCATGGGGCAAGCCAATCACAGCAGACTCAGAGACGCCCGACATATCGTCGATCAAGGTCTCGATTTCTTTGGGATAAACGTTGAATCCACCGGAAATAATGAGATCCTTGCTGCGACCCACGATCGAAAGATAGTCTGCCGGCACGTCTCGACCACCCGATTCGCCGCCCCATCGGCCGACGTCTCCCGTACGAAACCAGCCGTCCTCCGCGAACTCTTCACGTGTCTTTTCCGGCATTCTCCAGTAGCCGCTGAACACGTTCGGACCACGGACCTGCACGTTCCCGATTTCATCTGGCGGCAAGGTCACGCCGCTATCGTCCACCACCCGCACTTGCACGCCGGGCAATGCGCGTCCCACTGTGCCGCCCAGACGCTCGCCATCGGCCTGGTCGTAGGGGTTTGAGGTGAGCATGACGGTTTCGCTCATGCCATAGCGTTCAAGAATGGGCTGACCTATACGATCTTTGAAATCGTTGAAGGTCTCCGTAAGCAGTGGTGCCGAGCCCGAAATGAACAGGCGCATGTTCGCGCACACGTCGCGATCAAAGCGCGAATCCGCCAACAGACGCGTGTAATAAGTGGGCACACCCATCAGCACGGTGCTCTGCGGCAAATAATGCAGGGCCTGATCGGCATCCAGCTTGGGCAGCCAGATCATTTTGGCGCCCGCCAGCAGCGCCCCATGCGACGCCACGAACAAACCGTGAACATGAAAGATGGGCAACATATGCAGCAGTACGTCATCGGCGCGCCAACCCCAGTACGTGTGCAACACGCGGGCGTTGGCCGCCAGATTGCCATGCGACAACATGGCGCCCTTGCTGCGGCCCGTGGTGCCCGAGGTATACAGAATGGCCGCCAGATCATCCGGTTGCCGTTGCACGGTTTCAAAGGTTTGGGGCAGCTTTCCCGCCTTTTCCAGCAAGGTGCCCGTGCGATCCTCATCCAGGGTAAAGACGTGAGCGGTGCCCGCCTTATCGGCTACCCGTTTCACCCAGTCCAGATTCTTGCTTGAGCAGACCACCACTGCAGGCTCGGCGTTACTCAGAAAATACTCGACTTCGGATTCGCGATAGGCGGTATTCAGCGGCAAATAGACAAGACCTGCTCGCAGCGTTGCCAGATAGAGCAACAAGGCTTCGGGTGATTTTTCTACCTGTACGGCAACACGCGCCCCTTCAGGCAAATCCAGCGACGTCAGCAGGTTAGTCAGGCAGGCCGTTGCACGATCAATGTCGTCCCAGCTGTAGCGCAGGTCCGGCGTTTCGAGCGCGATGTTGCTGCGGTCTGCCGGGAAGCCGGTTTCCAGTACCGCATATAGGTTGGCGTTACTCACCTTGTCTAGTCTCCAGAGAATGTAGGTTCATCACCGGCCAGAAACGCGCGCACGCCTTCCTGATGATCCCGGCTTTCGGCATAAGAAAAAAAATCTCGATATTCGTCTTCGGTCAATTCGCCGCCCTGTTGCAGGCGTCTTGCCAGGCGTTTATTCAATTTGGCCGCCAGAGGCGCACCACGCGTAATGCGATGAGCGGTGCGCAGCACTTCGTTGGCCACTTCGGCATCTGCCACAACACGCGTCAAGAGGCCCAGATCACGGGCCTCTTGTGCATCAAACACGCGACCTTCCAACAGAATGGCCAGCGTTTTCGCGCGGCCCACCAATTCAAGAAGCCCCCGCATTTCGTCGGGGGCCATGGGAAAGCCGAGTCGATTAATAGGAACGCCAAAACGTGAAGAGGTGCCTGCGATTCTCAGATCGCATTGGCTGGCGATTTCCAGGCCACCGCCTACGCAAACGCCCTCGATTTGTGCGATGACCGGATGCGGGCATTCTGCAATAGCGTTCAAGGCTGGCGCCAGAATGTGGCGGTGATAGTGCTGCACGCGCTCGAAGTCGCCGCGCACTTGCGGGAACTCACGAATGTCTGCACCTGCCGCGAAATTTCCGCCATCGCCGCGCACGATCACGCAGCGCAGCGCATCATCGCGCGCTACTGCCGCAAACACCTGCTCAAGCTCGCGCCACATCGCCACGCTGATCGCGTTCAAGCGTCCAGGATGCGAAAGCGTGACCCACGCGAAGGTCCCTTCACACTTCAGCAACACGCGGCCATCAGCCGTTGATTCACTCATGCTGTCCCCACCCTTGTCATTCGTATTTTTCTTATTGCGCTCGTTTTATTGCGGCGCTCAGGCGACCCGGCTGATGCTGCGACTGATTTGAGGCTTGCCTTCTCCCAGCAAGGCCAGATTCGAATCCAGCTCGTCCAGCTTGTAGAGATAGTTCACCATCATTCCGCAAGACTGGCTCAGGCCTTTGGCGGAGAGGTCTGCGCCCCAGTTCAAGCGCTCAATGCGCGCCCCGTTACCCAGATGAAAGCGTGCCACAGGATCTAATGGTTGATCGTTTTTCATGCTCTGCAAGTAGCGGGCGGCCAGCTTCAATCCGGCCCGTTTGAGCACATCGGACGAACGTCCCCGAGCCTGCTTGGCCAGGCGTGTCACCCAACGTTTTCCATCTGGAACGCCCTCACGCGGGCGTGCCGTTGTGCGCGTTTTATCGCGCACAATCTGTTCTACCGCCTCGGCATCCAGCTTGGCCAGCCACTCGGTGAAACCGGGCATGGGCGACAAGGTGGCAAATGATTTGAGTTTCGGTAGCTCCGTCAGCAGTTGATCCACCACGCGCTTGAGCAGGAAATTGCCAAAGCTGATGCCGCGCAAGCCGGGCTGCGTATTCGAAATGGAATAGAAAATTGCCCAGCGCGCACGATCGAGGTCTTGTGGCGGTGCCGTGGTATCAAGCAACGCCTGCACGTTGTCCGCCATTTGTGCCGAGAAGGCCACTTCCACGAAGATGAGTGGCACATCAGGCATCTGCGGATGAAAGTATGCGTAGCAGCGGCGATCTGGCGCCACACGGTGACGCAAATCGTCCCAGGATTTGATTTCGTGCACAGCCTCGTAGAGGATCAGTTTTTCCAACAAGGAGGCTGGCGAATCCCAGGTAAGTGGGCGCAGCTCCAGCAAGCCCACATCAAACCAGGAAGACAACAATGCTTCCAGATCACGGTCCAATACTTGCAGACCCGCTACCTGCTTGCGCCAGCGCAGCATGTCTGCGCGCAAATCCACCAGAAAGCGCAGACCATCTGGCTGACTATTGAATCGTTTGAACAGGCGTGCGCCCTCCGTCGCCTCCGCGCTGAACGTAGCGCGCACTTGCGCCAACGAAGCGAGCATCAAGCGACGCGTTTTTCCGTCTGCGGCGCGATACAGCGCGCACCATCGCAAGGCCAACCGATTTGCCGTGACGTCTGTCAGGCGTGCTTCGAATAAGCGGCGCACTTCTGATTCACTGGGCGCACGTGCGCCACGCTCCCAGAGTCGACCTAGTCTGCTCATGAGGCCGGCAGTTTGGGCGACTGCCTCATCAGCATCATTGTCAGGTTCGGACGGTCGCGCGCCGCGTGCGAGCGCTTGCTGGTCTAGGGCTGCCATAGGTTTGCTCCTGTACAACAATGGGGGAAATCAAGGATTCGACAGCAGGTACATCCAGGGCCGCCAATTCACGCAACGCATCTCGTTGACGCAACAAATGCGTACGGGCCAGTGCTTCTGCTGCTTGTGGGTCATGTGCCTTTAACGCGGCAAATATGGCCAGGTGTTCCGCGCAGGATTCGTCAATACGCCCAGCGACCGACAAACTTCGATGGCGCGACAGACTCAGCACCTTACGAAGATTACCCACCATGTCAGACAGCCATCTATTGCCCGCCAAGGCCTGAATCGCCTCGTGAATTTTGTAATTGGTGTCGTAATAATCATCGATGCGGCCGGCCAGCGCGTGCGCCTGCAAGGCGTCATGCAACGGCTGCAGGGCTTGTAGATCAGTTGGGGTCGCTTTACTGGCGGCCTCGTAGGCGCAGCGCCCTTCCAGCATGGCCATCAAGGGGAAGATCTCTTCGATGTCTTGTGCGGAAAGCGCGTTGACGAAACACCCGCGCCTTGGCTCAAGACGCACCAGACCTTCCGTGGCCAATACTTTGAGCGCTTCGCGCAACGGGGTGCGGGAAATGCCCAACTGCCCGGCCAATTGCATTTCATCCACCCATTGCCCGGTGCAAAGCGTGTGCGCGTGAATCATGGCGCGTAGACGCTCTGCGACTTCCAGGTACAGCGCTTGTCGAACGATAGGCGTGTTCATGGGGGCAACGACGTAGCGAATACGCCGTAATTCATAATTATGAATAAAGCCATCATAGCGCTGGAATGTGGGTAAGTGAAGAGGCGCAAGAAAGCTCAATGCACCACCACCATTGTCGGCAACGCGCAGCACAGGCTATGCACCGCGTCTATCTCAAGCTGACAAATGTGACGAAATACAACATAAATAATTACATATATTCCGAGTTGTATTAATTGATGCGGAATTGAATTTAACTGTGGCCGCTTCACAAAATTACCGTCACTTGCCCCCTTTGAAGGGGGGCTGCCCTGTTTGTTCTTCCCCCTAAATAGCAATGAATATCACATACCGCAGTCTTTGGAATTCCGCGTTGGGCGCCTGGGTCGCCGTTTCTGAAATCACTCGAGCGCGAGGCAAGCGCAGCGGCACCAGTGTCGCGCTGAGCGGCGGCGGAGTTGTGGTGTTAAGTTTGTTGCTAGGCAGTGGCTCGGCCCTGGCTGGCGGGGATGGAGGGTATGGCACCGGATTTACTGATGACTATGACCCAGGAATAGGTTGGCAATCTGGCAATAGCATCACTGGCGTAGGCGGACATGGCGGTCGAGGCCTTACTGGCACATCTGACGGAGTTGGCGGTGCTTTCCCCGGTGGCAATGGCGGGAATGTGGCTTTCGGCGATGCTGGCGGCGGCGGTGGCGGTTCCGGTGCGCTCATCATGACCAGCACGAACGTCCTGACTAATACCACCGGTGGTATCGGTGGTTCTTCTCTATTCGGATCCGGTACAGGCGGCGGCGGCGGTGCCGGTGTAGTCATACCTGCAGGCTCGGCCATGCTCACTGTCAACAACTCGACGGTAATCAGTGGTGGAAGCGGCGGTCTAGGCGCTAACGGTGGCGGCGGTGGTGCCGGTTTGTATATGAATTCTGCGCGCAGCGCCACCATCTATAACACTGGCACCATTATTGGCGGCAACGGCGGCCGCAAGAGTGCCGACGCCGTCAACGTTGGTAACGGGGGCAACGGGGAGGGCGGCGCTAGAGGCGGAAACCGCAGTGGCGCTATCGCCCAGGGTGGGGCAGGTATCGTCGGCGGTGACCTACAAATCACGAACGCAGGCAAGATCAGCGGTGGGATCTCAGGCGATGGCACCACCCAGGCTGCTGCGGTGGCCTTCACCAGCGGCATCAACACCCTTACGCTATTGGCCGACAGCAAGCTCGTCGGGAGCATTGACGTGGGCACCGGCGCTCTGCTCACCACGATATCTACGACGCAAGATGGTCAGACACTGGACGGGTTGCGCCTGGGTGCTAACGCAGGAGTGTCTAATTCCGACGGCAACCTGACGATATCGAGCATTTCAGGCACAGGGATCTTGACCAAAACCAGTACGGGCGAGTTGACGCTGAATGGCGCCAATTCCCACACCGGCGGCACTATCCTGTCAAGTGGCCAAATTACGGTGGGAAGCAATAGCGCCCTGGGTACAGGCGCCTTGAGCACGAACCCTGGCGCGAAGCTGGACAGCAACAAGGCTGTGACGCTTGCCAATACTATGACTTTGAATGGCGCGCTGACCATTGGCGGCACGAACGCGTTGACGTTGAACGGTGTCCTTGGCGGTACCGCATCGCTGGTTAAAAACGGCACGGCCGAACTGACACTCAACGGCGACAACACCTACGCCGGCGATGCCACAGTTAACGCTGGCAACCTCTTGCTCAATGGCCTGAACAGCCGCGTACAGGTCACTGTCAATCGCAGCGGCACCCTCAGCGGCACCGGCATGGCGAGCTCCGCTACAGTGAGCAGCGGCGGCAAGCTTCAAGGCATCGGCCACCAGACGCTATCTCTCGGCAGCCTGGTGCTGAACAGTGGTTCCAATACCAATGTCACGCTGGGCACCACGTCCAGCAATGCCCTGTTCAACATTAATACCAACCTCACCCTCAATGGCAATCTCAATGTGATTGATCAAGGGGGCTTCGGTGCGGGCATCTATCGGCTGTTCGATTATGGCGGCACGCTCACCAACTTTGGTATGGTCATCGGGACGACACCTGCAGGCGTTACAGCACGCGACTTGACCATTCAAACCTCCGTCGTAGGTCAGGTCAATCTGGCTTCGACGGCGGGCACCACACTCCGATTCTGGGACGGCGACAATTCCGCACTGCATGGCAACGGCAAGGTTGACGGTGGCTCGGGTGACTGGCGGTCTGGTGACAACAACTGGACTGATATTGATGGCCACTTCGTAGGTTCGTACAAGCCCAATCCAGGCTTCGTGGTGTTCCAGGGCGCGGCTGGCACGGTCACCGTCGACACCTCGGCTGATGCTCTTGGTGTGACGGGCATGCAGATCTCCACGGATGGTTATCGCATTGAGGGTGATTCACTATCTCTTGAAGGCGCCGGCGGCCAGAGCATTATCCGCGTCGGCGACGGCACGCAATCAAGCGCAGGCATGACTGCCACCATTGCCTCCGACCTGACAGGCGCGAGCAAGCTGGTGAAGTCCGACTACGGCACCTTGGTGCTGGCGGGCAGCAATAGCTATACAGGCGGCACACAGGTCGATAGCGGTGTGCTGTCCGTCTCCACCGCTAGCAATTTGGGCGCGTCCTCGGGTGCGCTGACATTGAACGGCGGCACGCTGGCAACAACGGCGAGCTTTGACACGGCACACGCCGTGACGCTGGCGAAAGCGAGCGGCATTGACGTGGCAGGCAATACCCAATTAGGTTTGACTGGCCCTGTCACGGGTAATGTCGAGCTGACCAAGCTCGGTGCTGGCACGCTGGTGCTGTCCGGCGCCAACAGCTACGGAAGCACCCGCGTTGAGGCGGGCACGCTTATTGGCAGCGTAGGCTCGATCAGCGGTGATCTGCTCAACAATGCCAAGGTCGTGTTTGACCAGGCGCCAGATGCTACCTATGCAGGGAAGATCTCAGGCAACGGTAGCCTGACTAAACGTGGCGCGGGTGCTCTGACGCTCGCCAGCAGCAATGCCCAGGACTGGCACATTGAAACCGGCACATTGATCAGCAGCGCAGATCGATACACCGGCAATACGCAAGTCGATGCAGCAGGCACACTGCGTTTTGACCAAGCAATCGATGCCACCTACGCAAACGTGCTGGCGGGCAGTGGCAATTTCGCAAAGACCGCTGCGGGCCAACTGAGCCTGACGGGTGACAGCAGTGGCTTCACGGGTCACACGCAAGCGCAAGCCGGCACACTGGATGTGTCAGGCAAGCTCGGTGGCACGCTGACCGTCGCAAGCGGTGCCACGCTGCAAGGCACCGGCACGGTTGGTACAACCACGCTGCAAAGCGGTGCCACGATTGCACCGAGTAATGCCTCGAACCGTTCATTCAACACGTTGAACGTGGCGGGTGACCTGAGCTTTGCACCGGGCTCTATCTATCGGGTTCAGGCTGATCCGACCTCAGCGACCAGCGATCGCATCGCCGTGACTGGTACTGCCTCGCTGGCCGGTTCAGTGGTGCACATTGGACCGGATGGCGGATTTTCGAGCACGCGCCAATACACCATCCTGAGCGCCAACTCGGTACAGGGCCAGTTCGGTTCGGTCACGTCGAACTATGCGTTCCTGAACCCCACGCTGAGCTACGGTGCGCAAAGCGTTAGCTTGCAACTGGAGCGCAAGCAGACGCAAGGCACTCCGGTCGCCTTTGCTGACGCCGCTCAAACCGGCAACCAACGCGCGGTAGCCAGGGCCCTGGACAGCTTGCCCGCAGGCAGCGCGTTACATGAGTACATTCTGACCTTGCCCACAGGCGCACCAGCGGCAGCGTTTAACAGCCTGTCTGGTGACGCGCACGCCAGCGCGGCATCGGCCATGACAAGCCTGGCCACCACGACAAGCGCATTGCCGATGGCACACCTGCGCGGCAGCCTGACAGCAGGCATGAGTCCTGGTGCGCCCACAGCGCAAGCTGGTGGAACGTTGCCTGCCTCTGCACTCCCGTCCTCCAATGCACAGCCCGCCTGGGCAGAGTTGGTAGGCAACTGGCAGACGCTTGATGGCAACGGTTCCAGCAACTCGACCCGCGTCAAGCAAAACACTGGCGGCCTGTTCGTTGGTGCCGACCACGCAGTCGGCAACGGCTGGCGCCTGGGTGGAGCACTGGGCTATACCGACAGCAATATCCGCGTCGATGACCGCGCCTCTAAAGCGGATGTGTCGAGCTACAGCGCAGCCTTGTATGGCGGCAAATCATTTGACGTCGGCGCAGGCAAGCTGAACGTACTGGCTGGCACTTCCTACACCTGGCACAACATCGACAGTGAGCGCTACGCCAGCGTGTCCGGCACATCGCAAAAACTCACGGCAGACTATGGTGCCAATACCACACAGCTGTTTTCCGAACTGGGTTAT
>JBEBWV010000149.1:0-11018 GCA_040391965.1 Achromobacter deleyi
CTTCACAGGCCGCCGCCACACCGGGCGAATACGCCAGCGCCAGATCGCGCTGGTTCACCAACGGCTTGGAAGCCCTGACCGAGATTTTCCCCGGGGTGGGAAACTCGTGATAGTCCAAAGCTGCCTGGCGATCTGTGGAATTCATGTTCTGCAGTCCTGAAAGAGAAGTCGTAGAGATTGACTCGAATGCCGCTATTCTAGGAGGGAGGCATAATGTGATTATTCGGATTTAGTATTGTCCCATTACCTTTTCCTTATATCTTTGATCGACCATGCCCGCGCTTGAATCCAACGACATCATCCGACGACTCACTTCGCGTTTGAAAATGCGGCACTTGATGCTGCTGCTCCAAATTGAACAGCACGGCTCGCTGACCCGGGTGGCAGAACACATGGCGACCAGCCAGCCCGCTGTCACCAACGCCCTGGCCGAGTTGGAGAGTATGTTTGGCGCCCCCCTCTTCGAGCGTTCCGTACGCGGCATGACGGCCACGGCAATGGGCGTGATTGCGCTGGCTCGCGCCCGCGCTGTCTTGAACGACCTTGGCCACATGGTTCGCGACATGGAGGCTGTGTCGGCTGGGCATGCTGCGCATCTGCATATTGGTGTCATCCCGTTTATTTCGGGACAAATGCTCTCTGCTGCCATTCAACGCACCCTGCCAGAGGGCAGCCGCCTGACCGTCACCATTCTCGAAGGCACGGGAGATCAGTTGCTACGCCAATTGCGCGATCACACCCTCGATGTGGTGGTGGGGTGGGCCTCTGGCGCGGTCGACATGACCAACCTGAATTTTGAAGTGCTTTATCACCAACAGCCCCGGCTCATTGCCAGCCGCCGCCTGGCGGCCCGATTGGGCCGCTCTCGTCTGGAATGGAACAAGCTCACCGATCTGGACTGGATTCTCGGCACGCCAAACACTCAAATTCGCGATCAGGTCGCAGACATCTTTCTGCGCGCCGGGTTGGCACCGCCCGCGCCCGTCGTGCAAACGGATTCCTCCAAACTCATCGGTGAAATGCTGGTCGCCAACGATCGTGCCGTCTCCATCTTGCCTGCCGATATCGCGGATGAATTGGTGCGTATTGCCGGGGCCGCCATCGTGCCCTATTCGTTTGAATGGACCTTGCCTCCCATCTCTATCTTCACCCGTTCAGTCGGCCTGATGCGCGACGTGGATCGCATGTTTGGCACATCACTTCGAGATGTTTATGCCAGAGCCCACGGCCGCGACGAGCGCGCGCGTGACGCCTGAACCATCTTCGCCGTGCCCCACGAATTGCTGTGGCGCGATAGCAGCCAAACCGTCGCGGGGTGCCTGCTACCATGCTGTTCATACCCTTTGCGCTATATGCTTGGCTCACTATGCCCAATGGTCAATTCATAATTTTGCCTAGCTGCCTGCCTGAGGTTCAGGCGGTAGCAGCATGCAGTCGCCATGCGTTTGGTAAACACATGCATGACCAGTTCGGCATTGGCGTCATTCGCGCCGGTGCACAGAAATCACTCAGCGGGCGCGGCAGGGTTGAAGCCCTTTGTGGCGATGTCATATCCGTAAATCCAGGCGAAGTACACGATGGTGCCCCGATAGGCGATTCGGAGCGGGCCTGGAGCATGCTGTATTTCAACCCTTCGCTTATTGCCGGGCTTACACAGGATATGACCGAAGGCCGTTCGAGCACCCTTGAATTCACTCGCCCGGTTATCCGATGCACGCAAACAGCACAGCATTTTCTGAGCCTGTTTACCCGGATCACCTCAACCGAGGTTGATGCCAGCATGCGCCGTGAGGAGTTGTTTTTTCTATTGCTGGCGCAACTGCTGCAGATATCGGCGCATAGCCTGCCGACAACCGACGGCATTCTGAATGCGCAACGCCGATTGGATGATGATCCTGCCGCACCCACCAGTCTGACCGAGCTGGCGAACGACTGCGGGCTGAGTCGCTTCCAACTGTTGCGCCAGTTCGCGCGAGCCACGGGTCTGACGCCGCACGCCTATCTGCTGCAACGTCGTATTCATCTGGCTCGTCGCCTCATCCAGCAAGGCGTGGGCCTGGCGGATACCGCGGCAAATAGTGGTTTCAGCGACCAAAGCCACATGACCCGCCTCTTTATTCGCCAATATGGCGTGTCTCCACACGCTTACGCGCGTGCCGCATTTCGCCCTTAGGGCCAGATTACAGGCAGGTGACACCCTGCAATTTTCTTCAAGACCTGCAGGCCGCCGCTATCTATTCTGCGCATTCTGTTCTAACAGATACGCAGCCGATGCCACGCTCTCTAAAAGCTTATGTCTATCTTGCACTCGCGATGATGCTGGTGGGCAGCACTGTTGTCGCAAGCAAAATCATTGCAGTGGGGTTGCCACCGTTCACGGCAACCGCATTGCGTTTCGCGATGGCACTGCCTGTTTTTTTGTTGCTCATGCGAATTCAAGGTACGCGTTTGCCATCGTTGCGCCGCAGCGAATGGGGCCTTCTGTGCTTGCAGGCCGTGGCAGGCAGCGTGGGCTACACCGTTCTGCTAATTTCAGGCGTTGCCCGCAGTTCAGCCGCTGACGCCGGAGTCATTATTGGCACACTGCCTGTCGTAGCAACCCTGGTAGCCATCGTCGTGTTGGGCGAGCGCCCCAAACTCAGCACCTTAGTGGCTATTGCGTTGGCGGCGAGCGGAGTCTTGGTCATTGCATTGCGCTCAGATGAAGCCGCAGGGCAATCGATATTGGGTGCAGCGCTAGTGTTTGCCGCCGTCATATGCGAGAGCCTGTTCATCCTGTTGAACAAGCGCATCAAAACCCACATCGCGCCCCTTGCTCTATCGGGTCTGATGGCGGGCATTGGTTTTATCGTCGCCGGTATGGCGTCTATCGCGGAAGCGCCGTGGACCATACCCTGGCATCGCGATGCATTTATTGCAGTAGCGTATTACGCGCTCGTACCTACCGTGGGCGGTTTTATCTTGTGGTACGCGGGCATAGCACAGGTCAGCGCCGCCGAAGCGTCACTCTTCACGGCGTTGGCACCGGTGTCTGCCGTGCTCATGGCAGGCGTATTTCTCGGCGAAGCCGTGAGTGTCACGCAAGTCGTTGGCATTATTTGTGTGCTGCTTGCCGTGTTATTGCTAAGCGCATTCAGGCCGGGCGGGCAGTGAAGAAATGGTTGTACGCCGCCCAGGCAGCGAATAAGCCAGGCCACGCATGCACCAGACTGCCAGGCTTACCCAAGCCCCAACCGTGCTTGCCCGCTTGAAAAATATGCATCTCGGCCTCGACGTTTACCTGCCGCAACGCTGCAAACATGAGCAAACTATTATCGACTGGCGAGATCGGATCATCTTTTGCCTGCGCCAAGAATACGGGCGGCATTTGCGCCGTGACCAAGTGATCCACAGACAGCGCTGCACTTTGCTCAGGCGTTGGGTGTTGCCCAACCATTTCCCGCCGCGCATGAGTGTGATCAAAGGGTGGCATGAACGTCAGAACGGGATAGATCAATCCCGCGAAATTCGGCCGCGATGAGACGCTATCGGTGGCGTCAACTGCCGGGTATTGCAGCACATCGGGCGTGGCGGCCGTCATACCCGCCAGATGGCCACCCGCCGAAAATCCAAGCACACCAATACGGGCGGGGTCGCAGCCGTTGCTCGCGCAAGCAGCACGAATCAAGCGCAGGGCGCGCTGCCCATCTTGCAAAGGTGCTGCCGGTGACCAGCCTTCCCCCGGCAATCGGTAAATCAGCTCAAACGCGGTGACGCCCAAGGACTGCAACCATTGACATGCGGGGGTGCTCTCCGTGCCTGCCTCAATGTGCGCGTATCCACCGCCCGCAATGACCAACATGGCGGCGCCATTGGCGACGGCTGGGCGATACACCCTCAGGCGTGGGCGCGACACTTGCGTGATTGAGCCCTTGGCGCTCACCTGCTCAGCACCGGACGGACCAGGCCCACCGGGTGTGCGCCCATTGGGCCAGAGCGCGATGGAAGACGGTTCGTCCTGAGCACTCGCGCCAGCGGCAAAGCTACGGCCACTTGCCAGCGCCAGTGACCCTGCGGCTAGCCCGGCAAACAGCACTTCTCGACGTCTGGCATCCATGCAGCGCTCCTTGAACGCGTGTGGCAACAACAATGCAGCGACTATGCGCCGAACGTCGTTACGACTGACTGAACGCCTGCGCGAATTCGTCGGAAAAAATATCTGCAAGCGAGGCACGCAATGCACGCGCGCGCTCCTGCCCATAGGCAGCCTCGAAACGATTCTGCGCTTGTAGCCACAGCTTTGCCGACTCTCGTAATTTGCTTTGACCCGATGGCGTTAAACGCACCCGCCGACTGCGTTTATCGGCTTCGTCGCGCTCCATTACTACATAGCCATCACGCTCCAGCGGCTTCAAATTATGGGCCAGCGCGGAGCGGTCCAGCACCAAGGCGCGAGCGAGATCCGTCATGGTCGGATTTTCCGCACGCCGGATATGTACAAGAATGGAATGCTGCGAGACGCGCAGCCCACAAGGCGCCAAGACCGTGTCATACAACTGCGAAACGCGGCGAGTGGCTTTGCGCAACGCGGCACCATTGCACAAGACAGGTTCGTTCGTGGGGGTTTCAGGCATGACAGACTCCACAAAGGGTTGCGCGGCGCTTGGGCGGCTCCAGAAGCCAGTCGCCAGCACACTGAACTGGCGCTCGCATAACGGACATTTGGAGACGCGGCGAGTCCGCGCCCTAGACGTCAAGTCTACCGCAGCTTGACATATACGTGCATATGCACGTAAATTTTCCAAACTGCGTGCACATGCCAATACCTGGGATTCTTTCCGAGGGGGGCACCATGCAAATGCGTGCGAGAGCTCACCTCATGTCGACCAGTGCCCCTCCTCCTGCCAACGCCCGGTTGCAGACCATGTTGGCAGCACCGATTGCTTCCACGCTTGTCCGCCTGGCGTGGCCCAACATTTTGATGATGCTGGCGCAATCCTCTACAGGCTTGATAGAAACCTGGTTTCTGGCGCGCTTGGGAACGGACGTGCTGGCGGGTGTAGCGCTGGTGGTTCCCGTACTGATGCTCATGCAGCAGATGTCTCAGGGAGCGATGGGTGGAGGTATTTCTTCAGCCATTGCCCGCACGCTGGGCGCAGGCAAACATCGTGACGCCGACCAACTCGTGCTGCATGCCGTGATCCTGAACGCCATCCTGGGTATTGTGTTCACCATTCTCCTGTTGTCGTTCGGCCCCCAGCTCTACCGTATGTTGGGCGGATCCGGTGCCGCGCTCGATGCCGCCCTTGAGTATTCGAACGTCGTATTTGGCGGGGTGGTGCTGATGTGGGTGATGAATGCGTTTGCGAGCGTCATCAGAGGCACCGGCAACATGATCGTGCCAGGCGCAGTCATTTGTGGTGGCGCGCTGCTGCTCATTCCCCTCTCACCTTGCCTCATCTTCGGCTTGGGCCCTTTTCCGAGGCTGGGCGTGGCGGGAGGCGGCTGGGCTCTGATTTTGTACTACGCGATTGGCACGCTCATCTTGGGCTGGTACTGCCGCAGTGGAATGAATCCGGCCCGACTTGTGTTCACGCGACTGCGTGTCAGCCTGATGCGCAGCATTCTCACTGTAGGCGCACTTGCCACACTGAATCCTCTGCTCACTAACGCCTTGATCGCCCTCACGGCTGCCATCGTTGGCGCGTTTGCGGGCACGGCAGCCTTGGCAGGCTATGGCACCGCAGCGCGGCTCGAATACCTGCTCATACCCATCGCCTTTGGCCTGGGTGCGCCTATGGTCGCCATGGTGGCGTCCAATATTGGCGCAGGACAATTCGATCGGGCTCGACGCATTGCGCTGACCGGAGGTGCAATTGCCTTCATTCTTGCAGAAATAATAGGCTTGGCTGCCGCCACCTGGCCTTATGCGTGGCTGCGCTTGTTCGGTGCTGACGAAACCATGTTGCAGGCAGGCGCCACCTACTTGCGTGTCGTCGGCCCGTTCTATGGTTTTTTCGGCCTGGGCTTCTCGCTCTATTTCGCGTCACAAGGCGCTGGTCGCCTCAAATGGCCCTTGCTGGCGGGCCTGACACGTTTAACGGTTGGCGTGGGCGTGGGCTGGCTGGTGTTGCACGTCACGGGTTCGCTGACCGCTTTCTTTGCGGTGGGTGCGCTGGCGGTCTGTCTGTTTGGCGGCATGATTGTCTGGGCTGTAGCCAGCGGCTCCTGGTTCAAGACGCGCAGTACTGCCGGCAACGCAACGCCCAAGGCGGCCGCACAAACCCGTTAACCCACCGCTTTCTCGGCACCCGGTGCCTGGGCCAACGCGTAATGCATCAATTGCTTCACGTATAGCGGTTGAACGTGGTCTTTGCGCACGGCAAGCAATAGGTCTCGTGATGCCCATGCGTTCGTCAGAGCAAGCCGTTTGATACCCGAAGACTTTCCCCAGCGAAGCGCCGCTTTTCTGGGAATAATGCTCACACCAATTCCCTGACCAACCAGCGAACAAATGGCATCGAAATCACGCAGTCGAATCCGGTAATTCAACTCACGACTTTCGCGACGCGCTTGCCGCGTGATGTATTCCTGCAAAGCACTCCCTTCGATCAGCCCGACAAAATCTTCATCGGCCACATCGGCAAGACTGACCGCACGACGCGTGGCCAAAGCATGGGCTTTCGGCACGACAAGAGCCAGGAAGTCATGACGAAAGAGAAAAGTCTCCAAGCCGCTCAAGTCCGCTGAACCTGCCAGCACGCCAATATCGCAAGTGCCCGCGCGCAAGGCATCGGCAACATCCACACTGAGTCGCTCTTGTAAATCGATAGAGACTTGTGGATGTGCAGACAGAAACGCGCCGAGCACCTCGGGAAGATACTCGCTAAGTGCAGCAGTGTTGCACAGCAGGCGCACATGACCTTTGATGCCCTGCCCGTATTGGTTGAGCTCGCCCCGCATGCGATCGATTTGCTCAAGCACGAGGCGCGCGTGATGCAGCAGAGTCCGGCCCGCCGGGGTCAGTTGCACGCCACGTCTGTCGCGCAGCAATAATGCCTCGTCCAGCGTGTCTTCCATGCCTCGAATACGCTCGCTGGCAGACGCCAGCGTCATGTTCGAGCGCAATGCACCCGCCGTAATGGTGCCCGCCTCATGGACGTTTATGAATAGCCTTAGATCAGTCAGGTCAAAGCGCATAAAAAATCGTAGCACGGAGATACTCAGGCGCAACCTGAGGCTGGCTACGCAACTTCCCGCTTTGCAGAGGCGCTGCAACCGCCTGAGAATCAGCATTCACTTATCACCCATCAAAAACACGAGAAGGGAGTCAACACCATGGCGATTTCGGATTGGTTCACGGGCATTTCGCCAAGCCTGTTAATCGCCATAGCTGCAGTGTTCGTGCTGGCAGGTGTCATAAAGGGCGTGGTTGGCCTTGGCTTGCCCACCATTTCCATGGCGCTCCTGGCGCTGATGATGGTGCCGGCCCAAGCCGCCATTTTATTAATTGTGCCGTCCCTCGTTACCAATCTCTGGCAGGCGCGCCCCTGGAACACGCTGCGCGACGTCTTTGGACGCGTCAGCGGTTTGCAGACCGGGATTGTCATTGGCACGCTTACCGGTGCCTACCTGCTAGGCGCACCAGCGGGCGCATGGGCAACGCTGTCGATGGGTATCGCGCTCGTGGTTTATGCCGGCTGGGGTTTGTTCGGCTCTCTGCCGACCATTTCCGCACCCGCCGAAAGATGGCTCGGCCCGCTCGTCGGGCTGGTGACCGGTTTCGTCACGGCGGCCACAGGCGTATTCGTGGTGCCGGCCGTCCCCTATCTACAAGCCTTGGGCATGAAACGCGATGCCTTGATTCAAGCCATGGGCATTTCGTTTACCGTGTCCACGCTTGCCCTTGCGGGTGGTTTAGCACTGAACGGCAGCTATTCCGTCAACGCGGCAGGTATCTCTGTCGTCATGCTCGCCCCTGCACTCATTGGCATGTACATGGGCCAGAAGCTTCGTCAAAAGCTGTCACCGATCATCTTCAAACGGTGTTTTCTGGGCAGTCTCGCCGTGCTGGGAATTTATCAAATTATTGCGGTCTGGTAGATCAGGATTCGATGTCGTGGCGCATTTGATTTATGCTTAAATCATGCAGTGGCGCTCGATTTAATATTGGCGCACCTGGCGCTTGAATCGGTTGCTATTGACACAGCGCCAAACGTATTGACAATACGAAGACGGTCGCAATGCCATATAGCAGCGCCCAGCGGACTACTAATGCACGATCAAGGTCGTGAAGTCCCTGTGCCATGCATTCAGGCGCACTGAATCCAAATTCCCTAGCAATCGGCGCAGCCGATGGAGGACTCTACATGTCGCAAGCAAATTCCCCGGTTAACAGCCAATCCAAAATCACCCGTTCGCTGATTGCAGGGGTCTTCGTCGCGTCGTTGGCCGTTTTGGCCGGTTGCGCCAATCCGAACGCAAACAGCGGCACGTACACCTTCAACCAGGCTCAACGCGAACAGATTTCACGCCCTGGCACGGTCACAGCGGTACGTCCCATCACCATTCAGAACGACCGTAGCAGCGGTGCTGGCGTGGTAGCGGGTGGCGTCCTGGGTGGCGTGATGGGTAACGCCGTCGGCGGCGGCACGGGCCGCAACATCGCTACCGTAGGCGGCGCAATTCTCGGCGCTGTCGCAGGTAATGCCGTTGAAAACAGCGTGGGCCGTCAATCCGGCTTCGAAATTACCGTTCGCCTGGACAACGGTGAAACCCGCGTCATTGCACAAGGCGCCGATGTGCCAATCAGCGTCGGTCAGCGCGTGCAGGTTGTGAGCGGAGCCGGTGCCACGCGCGTCGCACCGCTGTAATACCGGCGGCGCGACAAGCGCCGACTCAGCAGGATTATGATGGCAAAGCTCCAACTCGGAGCTTTGCCTTTTTTTGTGGACGCCAGGCCTCATGAGCACCGATCTACTCCTTGTCCTTAGCCTGCTCGGCTTGGCGGTCGCCATGTTCGTCGTGAATAAGCCACGCGCAGACGCCGTTGCACTGCTCATGATTGTTGCGTTGCCTCTCACCGGGGTGATCGATATTTCAGAGGCAATTGCGGGCTTTAGCGACCGCAACATCGTTTTGGTTGCCGCCCTATTCGTGCTTGGGGAAGGTCTGGTGCGCACGGGGGTTGCTCAACACCTGGGCGACTGGCTGGTCAGAAAAGGGGCCGGCAGTGAAACGCGCCTGCTCATCTTGCTGATGCTGACGGTAGCTGCAATAGGCTCAGTCATGAGCTCCACCGGTGTCGTGGCTATTTTCATTCCGATCGTGCTGCGAATTGCCATGAAGACGGGCACCTCACCATCCAAACTCATGATGCCGCTCAGTATGGCGGCCTTGTTGAGCGGCACATTGACGTTGGTGGCCACCACACCCAACTTGATGCTGCACAGCGAATTGATTCGTAGCGGCGCCACAGGTTTCAGTTTCTTTAGCTTCACCCCCTTCGGTATCCCCCTCCTGACGCTGGGCATTCTCTACATGCTGTTTGCCCGCCGATGGCTAGGCAGCGCCACGCCAGCCTCGCTTGCGCTGGGCAAGCGCGCCAGCCTGGTCGATTGGATTGAGCGCTATCACCTGGCCGGTCGCGAGCATCGCTTGCGCGTGTCCCCTGGCTCGGCATTGGTGGGCCGAAAAATATCGGATCTGCACTTGCGGACGCGCTCGGGTGCGACCATCTTGGCAGTCGAACGACGCCATCGATTTTCAAAAGAACTGATCTTTCCCAAGCCGAATACCGAATTGCAGGCCGGCGATATTCTGATGGTGGACATCTCGTCGACCGGCATCAAGGCGCAAGAGCTATGTGAACAGTTTGCCTTAAACGCCATGCCATTGACGGGCACCTATTTCACGGATGCCGTGCAGGAAGTAGGGATGGCCGAGATCATGATTCCCGCCACGTCGGAACTGATCGGCAAGACCATTATTGAGCTTCGATTTCGTTCCGAATATGAGCTGACGGTGCTGGGTCTGAAGCACGGTAGCAAGGCGCAAGACCGCAACGTACGCGATGAGAAGCTCAGCATCGGCGACACGCTGCTGGTGACGGGTTCATGGCGGGCCATTCGACGTCTTCGCGCGCATTCCGACAATTTGATGCTATTGAATTTGCCTGAAGAATTCGACAGCGTGCTCCCTGCAGCCGGTCGCGCACCGTATGCCATAGGTTGCCTGTTGCTGGTCATTGTGCTGATGGCCACAGGCATTTTGCCTAACGTACAAGCCGCGATCATCGGCTGTTTGTTGATGGGTTTGTTTCGCTGTATCGATTTCGAAAGTGCCTATCGCGCCATCCACTGGAAGACGATGGTGCTCATCGTCGGGATGCTTCCCTTTGCACTGGCGCTGGAACGCACCGGTGGTGTAGACATGGCAGCTGCAGGGGTTATTTCTGTTTTTGGTGAGTCCAGCCCTCATCTGCTACTGGCATGCCTGTTTAGCATCACCATCATCATGGGACTATTCATCAATGGCACGGCCAACGCGGTATTAATGGCTCCCGTGGCACTTTCAATAGCCAAGGCGCTACAGGCATCTCCGTACCCATTTGCCATGACGGTAGCGCTCGCCGCATCTTGCGCATTCGCATCCCCGCTTTCCACGCCAGTCAATATGTTGGTGATGGGGCCTGGCAACTATCGATTCAAGGACTTTATCCGAGTCGGCGTGCCCTTCATTCTCATTGTCATGCTGGTCTGCTCATGGCTCGTGCCCTGGGTCATGCCGCTGTATTAGGGCGGGCCGAGAGTCGCGGGTTGCGCGCGGCCCATGTTTGAGTTCTTGCGCGGGTTCGCGCGCGCTCCACCCACGCTACGCCGACAATGTCGTAGCGTGGGTGGAGCGCGCGAGGCGTTTAACCATTGAGACGCTGGCAAGCGCGCGTAACCCGCGTGGTGGTGCTTGCGCCATTGCGGGCCGAGAATCGCGGGTTGCGCGCGGCCCATGTTTGAGTTCTTGCGCGGGTTCGCGCGCGCTCC
>JBEBWV010000150.1:0-11016 GCA_040391965.1 Achromobacter deleyi
CCATTGAGACGCTGGCAAGCGCGCGTAACCCGCGTGGTGGTGCTTGCGCCATTGCCGGCCAAGAATCGCGGGTTGCGCGCGGCCCATGTTTGAGTTCTTGCGTGGGTTCGCGCGCGCTCCACCCACGCGCCTACATTGGCGCTTGTTGTCAGCTGGAACGACCCGACATCAGCGCCGCAGCCCATCGACCCTTGGGTGATATCTCCAAAAGCGTCAGCAGCGCAATAGTGATTGGCACGCCAATAAACGCCCCTGGAATGCCCCAAATAAAGGCCCAGAAGAACACCGCGAACATCACCAGGAAAGGTGAGATTGCCAGCGTCGCGCCAGCCACGCGGGGTTCGATATAGCTGCCAATCAAGAACTGGATGGCATTGAGGACCAGGAACACCAATATTGCCATCTGCCACGACTCAAACTGAGCGAAGGCAAACATGGTCGGGAATAGCGTGGCCAACAGTGGCCCCAGGAATGGGATGTAATTCAAGGCAAAGGCAATTACACCCCAGGCCGTTGCCAATTCCATACCGGCATAGAGCGTGAAGCCCCAGATCACCAGACCCGTCAGCGCGCTGGCGCCCGTGCGCACCACCATATAGCGGCGCAGCTTCTGACCGATTCGTGTGCCTGCCTCAATCCATAGCCGCGCCCGTGTCTGGTCAGGCATGGCGACGACGCGACGACGCAAGTCATCAACTTCCAGTAGCCCCAACATCACGAAAATAAGCGTGAGCACGGCAAAGCCCATCAGGCTATTGATCCGACCCGCCACTTCCTGAAGGCCTCGAACCAGCCAGAGCACGTTGAAGTGCTCGCCCATCAGGCGGGCCAACACAATGCCCTGCTCTTCCAGCGCTTCGGTCTTGCGCATATAGAGCAACTGAAGACGGCCCGCGTTCGTGATGAGCCATTGCACCACGCGTACGAATCCCCACGTCACCATCGAGGCTAACGCGCCTACGACAGCGAGGCTCACGCTCAGCGTCAACACTAAAGCCAATAACTTCGGCATCACCGATTGCAGCGTTCGCTGCAACGGCCACGCCAATGCGACCGCGAAGAGCGCAAACGCCACGGGGGCAAAAACGGAGCTGGCAAAAAATAGCACTGCTATAACTAATATGGCTGCCGTCACCCGTGAAAACATCGCATTTCCACCATCTGAATTCATACTTGGTCCTCATTTTCGGGAATATCGGCACTCTCGACAGGCGCCAGATCGGTCGCCTGTCGAAACCAGCCGTCTTACCCAGTTATTGCGTCGTGACAGGCACGGGCTGCGCGTGCGCATTTCCATCCGCATCCATTGCCGTGGCCGCGGGCGTAGCAGACGGTTCTACCCACCCACCCCCCATAGATCTGAACAACGCGACCTGAGCCTGCAACTCACCGGTTTGTGCCTGCACCAGGCCAAACTGGCTGCGCAACAGGCCCGAACGCGCTTGGGCTATTTCAATTCGTCCCGCATCGCCCAGCTCGTATAAGCGCAGCGTCTTGCGCAGATTGTCGTTACGTTGCACGACTTCCTGCTTGCGAGACACCTGCTCGCGAGCGGTCCAGGTCAGGTTAGACAACGCACGCTCCACATCAAACAAGGCATCACGCGCGCCTTGTTCATAAGCGAGGAATGCCTGACGTGAGCGAGAGTCGGACAAATTAACTTCTGACTGGCGTGCACCGAAGTCGAACAAGGGCATGGCCAGCAGCAAGTCGGCCATCCAGAAATTGCTTGGCCCAAAGCTCTGACCGGACAGCGCGAGGCCACTACGACCCAGCACGGCGCCCAAACTGACCCGAGGCAAATAATTCAGACGTGCAGCTTCACCTTGGCGTAACGATGCCTGAAAGCGAGCTTGCGCCGCCAATAAATCCGGACGACGCAAAAGCAGATCGGCAGGCTGCCCAGCGGCAATAGGCCCCAGCGCACGCGGCAGCTCCGGCGTCTTTTCCAAGGCTTCCTTCAAGCCACCCGGGGCAATCACGCAGATATTCTCCAGGCTCATGCGAACCTGTGCCATGGCAGAAGCGTTCAGCTCCAACTGAGAATGCAGTTGTGAAACTTCGGCCTGCGCCAAATCAATATCGGTACTCATCCCGACACCCGCGGCAAAGCTGCCTTTGGCAATCGCCGCAATGTCTTCGGCCACGGCCAAACTGTCGCGCAGCAATTGTCGCTGGGTCTGCAGGCTGCGAAAGGTAATGTAGAGCTCAGCCACGCTGGACACCAGCGTCAGGCGAACGGCTTGCACGTCTGCCTCAGCCGCTTTGGTTTGCTCGCGAGCCGCTTCCACGCGCTTGCGCCCCTGGCCAAAAAGATCGATCTCCCACGACGCCTGCACCGCACCCTGCCAGCGCTCGACATCCAGGTTGTCAATGCCGACACGACGCAGTGCATCATCCGTGCCGCCACCGCGATAGATCATGCCGCCACCACCGACACCAATCTGCGGAAACAGTTGTGAGCGCGCACCCAGCACACCGGCACGCGCCTGCACAATCCGCTCCATTGCCATGCGCAGGTTGTAATTGTGCTCAAGCGACGCGCCAATCAGGTTCGTCAGCATGGGATCGTTAAAGCGATCCCACCACTGCGCCAGCTCTTGCGGACTCAACGGGGTAGCCGGAGAGGCAGGCGCTTCGTTGAATGCTTGCGGCAACGGCGTCGGATCATCCAACTTCAAAGTCGGGGCGCATCCTGCGACGGCCCCGCAAGCGGCAACCGTTGCGCAAATCAACCAGCGCCGGGCGTTTCCGTTTCCGGCCATTCCGATTCCTTTATTGAGAAAAACATTGCGTACAGCGCCGGCACCGCCACCAAGGTCAAAATGGTGGCGAAGGCCAGACCAGCCATCATCGTGATGGCCATATCTTTAAAGAACGAGTCCCACAGCAAGGGCACCATGCCGAGAATCGTAGTGCCGGCAGCCAATCCGATTGGCCGCAAACGGCTCATGCAGCTCTCGACCAGCGCTTTCATGCGAGGGATACCCGCATCAATCTGAATATCGATTTCCTGCACCAACACGACGGCGTTCTTGATAAGCATGCCCACCAGACTAAGCAGGCCCAGCAAGGCCATGAACCCGAACTGACCGTTAAACGCCAGCAAACCTAATGTCACGCCACAAATCGACATAGGCACGATAAGCAGCACCACCAGCGACGGCTTCAAGCGACCGAACATGATCAACACCAGCAAGATCATGCCCATGCCACCCAAAGGCAGCTGGCGCATCAAACTTTCCTGCGCGATGGTTGACGATTCGTGCTCGCCGCCCCACTCCATGACATAGCCCGGCGGCAACTTAATCGCTTCAATTGCCGCTTGTACGCGTTCAAACGCCTGCACACTATTCTGGCCGTGCACTGGGTTGGACATCACGGTCAAGGTTCGGTCGCGTTCGCGCCGGGAAATCATCCCCTCTTCGACTTTGACTTCCGAACCCGTGACCACATCTGCCATTGGTACAAAGCGACGTGCACCGGCGCTATACACCTGGATGTCATCCATGCGTTCAACGCCTCGGGTATCACCTGCCGAACGCAACACGATCGGCAACAACTGATCGCCCTGCCGGTAGATGCCTACGTTCATCCCTTCACTGGAGAACGCGAGCGCATCACTGACCTGACGACGCGTCACGCCAAGACTGCGCGCTCGGTTCTCGTCAAATTTCAGGTCAAGCATCGGGATGGGATCTTCCCAGTCGTCCCGAATGGCGATCATGCGGCCATCGTCAACCAGGATTTTCTTGGCTTGCCGACTCAAATCCCGCAGAACAGCCGGGTCCGGGCCACTGAAGCGAGCCTGGATCTTCTCACCACCGCCTGGACCGAACTCAGGGCGGGTAATGATCCAGTTCACATCCGGATAACGTGTACCCAGTTCGTTTTCGATCTTGGGCAACATATCGGCAATCGCATTTGCATCGTCCACCTCAACGATGAATTGCGCATAGGAAGGGTCACGAGTTTCCGGGTCATAGACCAGGAAGAAGCGCGTGGCGCCCCCACCGATATACGTGCTGACGTTAAGCACACCTTCGCGCTTGCCCAGCATCGCTTCCACATCGCCAGATCGCTCAATGATGGATCGAATATCCGTGCCGCGCGGCATACGCATGTCGACATAGAAAATCGGCGTGGTCGATGCAGGAAAAAAGCTCTGTTCGACGAAGCGAAAGCTCCAGGCGCACAACACGGTCAGCAAGGTGAGGCCAAGCAACACCATGCCGCGCCAGCGCGTGACCCAACCCAGGAAACGGCCGTAATAGCGATAGATCCGACCATCAAACGGATCTGGCGGTGCTTCTTTAGGAACGACGAAGAGATATTTTCCAAGCAGTGGGGTAACACCCACAGCAATCACCCAGCTGAAAAGCAGGGAGATCGCCGCCACGGCAAACAAGGAGGCGCAGAACTCACCCACTGAATCCGGAGACAAGCCAATGCCTGAGAATGCCAGGATGCCAACGAGTGTTGAACCCAGCAAAATCCACTGATTCTGCTTGAGCACTTCGGTGGCTGCCGCCAAGTGGCTCATGCCCTTTTGCACGCGCACCAGCATCCCTTCGCAGACCACAATGGTGTTGTCGGTCAGCATGCCCATCACAATAATGAGCGCACCTAGCGACACCCGCTGCAATTCAATGCCTGCGGCATGCATCACGGCAATGGTGCCCATCACCGACAGCAGCAATTCGACTGCCAGAATCACGCCTGCGCGCCAGCCCAAGCCAAAGCAAAGCGCGATGCTGACAATGGCCACCGATAAAAACACGTCCATGACGAAGCTGCGAACGCTCTCGTCCACGACGACCGGCTGGTCGTACAAGATGTGCATTTCAATGCCAACAGGGCGGCTTGCTTCAAGCTGCTTGATACGGGCGGCTACGTCCTGCCCCACACGCACCACGTTTACGTTGGCGCGCGCACTGATTCCCATCGTGAGGGCAGGCTCGCCATTGTGATGAATCACATGGCTTGGGATAGGGGCATAGCCATGGTGCACCTTGGCAATATCACCCAGCAACAATGGACTTGAGGTATTGCCGATTGGCAAGGATCGAATGTCGTCGACAGAATTCAACGCGCCTGAAGGTGCAACACGCAGCAAACGGTCGCCAATGCGCTCTCGCGCAGCCGGCCTGACCTGATTTTGCAACTGCAGCGTCTGAGCCAGATCATCCTGAGACAGATTATTGGCAATCAAGTTTGCCTGATCCACCTCGACGGCGATCTGCTCTTGCTGTTCGCCAGCAATGACAATGTCGGAGACATCCGGGAGCATGAGCAACTGCCGCCGCACTTCTCGGGCGTACTCGTGCAGTTGTGCCGGCGTATAGCCCTTGCCCGTAATGGCATAGAACATGCCATAGACGTCACCGAACCGATCCAGCACCTGAGTCGGCCCCGCGCCTGGCGGCAAACGCGGCGCAGCGTCACCTATCTTGCGACGCAATTCGTCCCAGACTTGAGGCAGCTCACGAGACGTGAACTGGTCACGAATCTGGACGCGGATTTCGGAGAAACCTGGCATCGAGCGCGAAGTCAGGAAATCCACCTGCTCCATCTGCTGGATAGCGCTCTCCAGCCGATCTGTGACTTCCAGCTCCACTTCCTCAGCCGTCGCGCCGGGATACAGCGTGATGACCAGGGCGGTTTTGATCGTGAATTTCGGGTCTTCTAAACGGCCTATATCCATATAGGCGAAGAGGCCCCCGAAAAAGGACGCAAGGATTAATACCCAAGCGATCAAAGGCTTTTCAATTAACGGCCGTGCGATGTCCATTACTTACCACCCATCGCCGTCACTTTCATGCCGTCGCTAAGCGCTCGCGTACCCGAAGACACAACCTTGTCTCCTGCCTTCAGCTCGCCCTCAACGATGGCATTGTCGCCAACCAATTTAATGAGTTTGACGCGTACAGCACGAACGTTGCCATCTGCCGAGTTCCAGCGCCAAAGCTCGTTGACCCCTTCACTGCGGATATCCACGGCAGACATCGGCACCACAAAGCGCACCGTAGTGCTGCTGCCCTCTGGCGCAGCCTGAACCAGGCGCACACGCATTGCCATACCAGCCAGCAAGGACACGTTAGCAGGTCGTTCACCATTGAAAATCAGGCGATAAACCCCGGTAGCAGGTACGGACTGCGTCGCGTGTTCCCGGTAGGTCAGGGCAATCTGTGGTTCGGGGCGTTCTGGCAACCAGGCGACCGCGGTCAACGACTTATCAAAGGTCAGGCTTTGCGCCAAGTTTTGCGGCAGATCGACGCCGATATCCAGGCGATTGACGTTTTCAAGCCGGAAAACCGGTGTTCCCGCCGCCACCTGTTGCTGCACTTCAATGGTACGCATGGATATGCGGCCATCAAACGGGGCGATCAAACGCGTATTGCGCAAATCGCGACGAGCCAGCTCCGCTTGAACCTTCGCCATTTCGGCGGCGGCTTCCAATTGCTCAAACGCACCTTGGGCAAGAATCCGATCGTCGCGCAGTTGGCGCTTGCGCGTCAGATCGGCGGCCAATTGGCGGGCTTGAACATCAGCTCGCCGCAAGACAAGCTCGTAGGGTTCGGTGTCCAGGCGAGCAATCAGTTGGCCTTTCTTTACATCTGCCCCATCTCGCACAGCAATTTCGACAACCCGACCCGGCACTTCGAACGCCAGGGTTGAGATACCTGTGGGTTCGACGCGACCGAAGAACTCTCGGACTTCCCGGGCATCCCATGGCTGAACCGTCGCAAGCATGACAGGACGGCCTTCGGCCGTCGGCTCGTTCGGGGTAGATTTGCCGCAGGCGCTTAACAACAAAATTAAACAAAGCGCGACGGGAAAGGGGCTGGTCCTCATACCGAACACGCGCAGCCCTTTCCGGGAAGTGACCTCTCGTACCATGCTGCTATCTCACTTATGCAAACCTGTGGCGCTGCAAACTCAGCGTATGGAAGAGATGGGTATGCAAGCTCAATAAAAAGCCGATGCGACGTCACCCACCGCTATCCCGAAACAAAAAAGTAACAATGCGCAGCATGCCGCTTTGGTAGGTATCGACTGATACGCTACCACTGCACTACAGCCCAGCGCTACCAGAGAAAGAACGGATATTGTCTCGTTCGTACAACGCAAGTGCGGTCATAAAACATGACCGAAAACACCTGCGCGCTCTAGCTATGGCCACGCGTCATACCGCAATTCGACCAATAATCACGGCATATATGGCCACAATCGCGCCAATAGCCATGATCAAAAAGAAAATCCATTCCAGCGGGGTGAATAAGCGCTTGCCTTGTTCACGCCGCACTACATAAAACAAAATCGTGCCTGGGCCGTATAAGGCCGCAGATAACAACAGGTACTTCAATCCGCCCGCGTAAATCAGGCCCGCGGCATAAACCGTCGCAATGCCAGCGCACGCCACATCGCCCCACCGCTGTCGAGGCTCACCGTGGTAAGCGTCGCCTTTAAGGGCGACCTTCAGCCCAAAAGCGGCCACCAGCAGATACGGAATGAGGTTCATGGAGCTGGTGAGATCTTTGGCGACGTCAAATGCCTTTTCTGCAAATAAGGTCAGCACTAGAAAAAACTGCACCATGATTGATGAAAACAAGAGTGCCGTCGTCGGCACTTTGTTGCGATTTTCCCGGGCAAAGAAGCGTGGCATGGTGTTTGACTTCGCGGCGGCAAACAACACCTCGGCAGCGAGCAAAGACCAGGACAGAAAAGCGCTCACCACGGAAATCATCATGGTGATGTTGATAAATAGTGAGCCCCAACGCCCCACCACTGCCTCCAGCACGCCGCCCATTGAGGGGTTGCGCAAGGCGGCCAATTCCGGACGCAGCATCACGCCATAAGACAGCATGGTCACCATGATCAGCAGGCACAGCACACCGAGAAAACCCAGAACTGTCGCAACACCGACGTCGTTGCGCTTTTTGGCATAGCGCGAATAGACACTCGCACCTTCAATGCCCAAAAACACAAATACGGTCGCGAGCATGCTGGCCCGCACTTGTTGGAAGGTATCTCTCCAATTGAAGACCTCGTCCGGGCCGCCCCAGAAGTTCACGGCAAAGATGTCGGCCTTAAAGCCGAAGGCCACAAAAATGATGAATAAAAAGATGGGAATGATTTTTGTGACAGTCGCGATCGTGTTCACAATCGCCGCCTCACGAACGCCACGCAAAATCGTGAAATGCACGAGCCACAAAATGACTGATGAGACAAAAACGGCCTGAATCGTGTCGCCATTGCCGAACGAGGGCACGACAGAACTCAGTGTGGCTTTAAAGAGAATGAAGTAAGTGACGTTGCCCAGACACGTCCCAGCCCAATATCCGAAAGCGGACGAAAACCCTAGATAGTTTCCGAAGCCCGCCTTCGCATAGGTATAAACACCTACATCCAATTCGGGTTTGCGACGCGAGAGACTTTGAAAAACAAAGGCCAGCATTAACATGCCGAAGCCTGCTATCAACCAAGATATCAATGCACCAATGGGGCCTGTCGCTCGCCCAAATATCTGCGGCAGAGAAAAAATTCCAGCTCCAATCATGGAGCCTACGACCATTGCCGTCAGAGTTCCTAAATTGAACTTCTTAGTGGGTCCGACGCCACTCATTCCTTGCTCCTGACCGCACGACGCATTATTTTTAGCTATTTATCTACGATAGCGGTGGCGGCATTGTTAGCGTATAGATATTCTTTGTCAATCTTCGCAATATGCGAGGATTTCAATTATCGTAAATATGTCAGGAAATTGAGATATCGATTAGTTATATAAACAACGGCTTATCACAGCCAGATGAATAGATCAGTCTGATTATCGATTTAATTGATATATATGAAACAATTCAATACACCATTATCGCGCGGCTCCTGATCGCATTACGTGCGCGGGACTCGGTCAACACATGCTAAGGATCCCCTATGAAAATCGTGTACATCGTATTAATTGTCATCGTTACGGCATTGGTGCTTTTGTTCAAAATTCAGAACGTCGACACGGTCACCTTGTCGTTGTGGTCCGCTAGCGTGACGTTGCCCTCCTGGTTATTAGTCGTTGGCATTTACGTACTCGGCATGTTTACAGGCGGCTTCGTGCTGAGTTTGTTGCGCTCGATGGTTCGCGGCGCGACACGCCGACCTGCCCCTTAATGCATAAATGTTCCTAAAATGCCCTCGCGGGCAATTGAGCCCCCGCGAGGGATAAAAATGAAGAAGTCTGGCTGGGCGAAACTAATAAAGCGTTTCGCGCTGATATTTACGATTGCGGCAATTGCACTGCTTGCGGGACGCATCTACGACACAGAACGCGGCCCTGCGCTTGAGCCTTGGCATACCTATGTGCCAACAGAGCTACGTGCTGATCAGTTAGATACGAAAACCTGGGACGACTACCTGCGCCAGGAAGACAAGATCTTCGCGTCTGTGCGCAAAAACGTGACAGACAAGCTTGACCCCGAGACCAAGATAAGCAGCAATCGGTATTTTGACGGCAGCCCCATCTATCCGGAAGGTTTCAAGCAAGACTGGAACCGCTCCTACGTTCTGGAACCCGAAGGAGCTCCGAAGGGTGCTGTTGTTTTCCTTCATGGTTTGACCGACTCACCCTATAGCTTGCGTCACATTGCGCGCGTCTATCGTGACTTGGGCTTTGTTGCCGTTGCCATTCGGCTTCCTGCGCACGGTACCGTGCCAGCCGCTCTGACCGATGTCGTCTGGGAAGATTGGTTAGCTGCCACTGGCCTGGCCATCCGCGAAGCGCGACGCCGCGGGGGACCCGACGTTCCGTTGCATCTGGTGGGGTTTTCCAACGGTGGTGCACTGGCGATGAAGTACACGCTGGACGCCCTCGAAAACGACAAGCTCACCAAGCCTGATCGACTCGTGCTGATCTCACCGATGATCGGCGTCACCAGTTTTGCGCGCTTCGCTGGGCTGGCAGGCCTGCCGGCAATGCTGCCTGCTTTTGCAAAGTCTGCCTGGTTAAGCATCGTCCCCGAGTTCAATCCCTTCAAGTACAACTCGTTCCCCGTCAATGGAGCGCGCCAGTCCCATCGCCTGACCACCGCGCTGCAGGCACAAATTCAAGCGCAATCGCGTAGCGGCGCACTGACCCGGCTGCCACCGGTGATCACGTTCCAATCCGTGCTTGATTTCACCGTCAGCACGCGTGCCATCATTTCGGCCATGTATGCACAGTTGCCGGCTAATGGCAGTGAACTGGTGTTGTTCGATTTGAATCGAACCACAAAATTCGGCCCGCTATTCCGTTCCGCGACGGATCTGGCACTGACCCGCATGCTTCAGAATCCGCCGCGCAATTACACAATGACGGTCATCACAAATGCCGCAGCGAACTCCAATGAAGTGGTCGAACGCGTGACACCGGCAGGTGAAGCGGTTGAGCAAGTGCGTCCCCTCGGGCTGGACTATCCACGCGATGTGTATTCGCTGTCACATGTGGCCTTGCCCTTCCCCACGACTGACGCGTTGTACGGCCAAACACCCGATTCGTCCGAAGATTTTGGAGTGAACTTGGGTTCAACTTCCATGCGAGGCGAGGTCGGCGTGCTGATCGTCAATCTGGATTCACTTATGCGCATGTCGTCCAACCCGTTCTTCCCCTATATGCAAGAACGGATTGAACGCGTCATTACCCAAGGAAAGTAAATCCGCTGGCACGCCTGTTCCAATCGTGGCTACACGTTGCGGCAGGCGTTGCTGCGGCGGCCGTTGCTGCGGCAGCCGTCGCTGCGGCAGGCGTTCCTGCGGCAGGCGTTCTTGCGATAGGCATTGTCGTGTTCGCTTCGTCGGCCCGACGGGGCGCAGAAC
Organism: Achromobacter deleyi; assembly: GCA_040391965.1. Taxonomy (GTDB): domain Bacteria; phylum Pseudomonadota; class Gammaproteobacteria; order Burkholderiales; family Burkholderiaceae_B; genus Achromobacter; species Achromobacter deleyi_B. The sequence continues at coordinate 10,843 of JBEBWV010000150.1, forward strand.
ACCATTCGTGCCACCGAGTTCGTAGCGTGGGTGGAGCGCGCGATTGTCTTCATCGTGAAGACAGTGGCGAGCGCGCGTAACCCGCGATCTTAATCCTGCGCAATTGCTGTTCAAACATCGCGGGTTACGCGCGCTTAACGTTGGTTTTCTTGCCTCAGCTTGCTCGCGCTCCAC
>JBEBWV010000151.1:0-10950 GCA_040391965.1 Achromobacter deleyi
GAGACGTTCGTCGCTTGAACTCGAATGATGGTCGCGCGTAACCCGCGATTCTTGACCGGAAATTGCGCGGGAATGAGCACGCGGGTTGCGCGCGCTCAGGCGACCACGCATTATCTTCAAGCGGCCGGCTGAATCTTGCCGGTAGGTAACCAATAGACGCCGTCTTCGCGCTCTTGCACCGATAACGCAGAAAGTCGGCCATTCTTACAGGGACCACCGACACAGAGGCCTGTGTCGGGTACATAAACCGCGCCGTGGCGTGCACACATAATCAGGTCGCCCACGCGCGTGAAGAAGCTGCCTTCCCAGTCCAGTTCAACGCCCACATGAGCACAGCGATTGAGATAACCGTAGACCTGGTTCTGGTAACGCACGAAAAAAGCCGTGGTTTTGCCCGCGCTGTCGGTGACAGGAACTTTTACGCCCAAGCCGCCGTTGACCAGCGCAGCAGAGGCACACACGCGCACGGCGGTGTCGTTGTGGGGCATCTCGGGCGAGGTGTGGGCGGTATCTGACATGGCGATTTCAGCGAAAAGGAGCAAAGTGTCGGGGAGGCCTGCGGGCTTGTCAATCGGTGAGAATTTCGCCTGAGGTCTGTTGACGGGCCCACATGCCGGCATAGATGCCGCCTTTGGCAAGCAAGGTTTGATGGTTTCCACGCTCGACCACCAGCCCCTGTTCCAACACGATAATTTCATGAGCGTCGGCCACGGTGGAGAGCCGATGCGCAATAATGAGCGTGCTGCGGCCCTGGCTGACTTCACGCAAATTGGTCTGAATTTCTCGTTCCGTATGCGTGTCGAGTGCGCTGGTAGCCTCGTCAAACAAAAAGATGGCGGGATTTTTCAAGATGGTGCGTGCAATGGCAACGCGCTGCTTTTCGCCACCGGACAGTTTGAGACCCCGCTCACCGACCATGGTCTGGTAGCCATCGGGCATACCCATGATGAGATCGTGAATATGCGCCATGCGGGCAGCAGCTTCTATTTCCTGATCGGTGGCGCCTGGGCGGCCATACCCGATGTTGTAGTGGATGGTGTCGTTGAACAACACGGTGTCCTGTGGCACGACGCCGATGGCCGCGCGCAGACTGGCTTGCGTGATGTCGCGCAGGTCTTGTCCGTCGATCAGGATAGCGCCGCCGTTGACGTCATAAAAACGGAACAAGAGGCGTGCGATGGTGGATTTTCCAGCACCTGACGTGCCCACCACGGCCACTGTTTTTCCGGCGGGAATCGTAAAGCTGACACCTTTGAGAATGGCGCGACGCTCGTCGTAGCCAAAATGAACGTCGCGGAACTCAACGGTGGCACCCTGTATGCGAAGCGGCGTGGCATTGGGTTTGTCAGACACTTCGCGATCCTGGCTCAGCAGTTCGAACATGCGCTCCATGTCGATAAACGCTTGTTTGATTTCACGGTAGATGAAGCCGAAGAAATTCAGCGGCCCGTAGAGTTGCAGCAAGTAGGTGTTCACCAGAACGAAGTCGCCGATGGTGTATTTGCCAGCCGCCACACCGGTTGCCGCCATCCACATTACGACGGTCAAGCCGACCGAGATAATTGCCGCCTGGCCAATGTTCAGCAACGACAAACTAACCTGGCTGCGCACGGCCGCGCGCTCGTATCGGGTCAGCGACGCATCGTAGCGGCGCGCTTCATGTTCTTCATTGCCGAAGTATTTAACCGTCTCGTAGTTCAGCAGGCTTTCGATGGCTTTGGTGTTGGCCTCCGAGTCCGTCTCGTTCATCAGGCGCCGGAACTTCGCGCGCCATTCCGTGACCAGCAACGTGTAGGCCAGGTAGAGCATGACGGTGATGCCCGTTGCCAACGCCAGCCACACATCGAACATTTTCCACAAGACCAGACAAACCAGGCCGATCTCGAAAAAAGTGGGAAGTACGTTGAACAGCAAGAACGACAGTAAGGTCTGGATGCCTTTTGTGCCGCGCTCGACGGCGCGCGTCAGCCCACCGGTTTGGCGGGAAAGATGAAAACGCAGCGACAGGGCATGCAGATGACGAAAGATCTGCAGACCGACTTCACGAATGGCATGTTGGCCGACCCGGGCAAAGATGGCGTCGCGCAGTTCCGAAAACAACAGTGAGAGCACGCGGGCTAGGCCATAGGCCAAAATAAGGCCCAGTGGCACCACGATGGCGCCGGGGGCACCGTGGCCTAGCTGATCAATGGCCGACTTGTACAGCAGCGGGACATAAACCGTTGCGCCCTTGGCGACGAACAGGCAGAGCACGGCACCGACCACGCGTGCTTTGAGCCCCGGCTTGCCGGCGGGCCATAAATAGGGGAAAAGCGTGCGTAGCGTGGCGAGGTTGCTACGTCCAGCGACTGGCGCGACGGGAGGCTTCATGAACGATTTCGTGGGGGCTGGCGAAGGGGCACGCGAGGGCGTGAACCGTGGGAGAACGTCAATTATCGGGCACGAGCGCTATTATCTAGCTGAAAGCCCCATGGCTTGCTTGGCCAATATTGGGGTGGCTCGGGTGTTTCGCAGCACCCATTTCCCATGACATTACGCGCGTGTTCGCCGTGCAGGTGTCAGGTCGATTGCGACGGAGGACGTATGGCGAAGGTATCAACGGTGAAGTTAAACGACGGAAACCTGATTCCCCAACTAGGACTCGGGGTGTGGCAAGTGCCCAATGATCAGGCGAGTGCCAGTGTGAAAGAGGCCTTGCTGGCGGGCTATCGCTCGGTGGATACCGCAGCGATTTATGGAAACGAACCTGGGGTTGGCGCGGGCTTGCGTGCGGCTGGCGTGGCGCGCAAAGACATCTTTGTCACGACCAAACTCTGGAACGATAAACACGGTTATGACGACGCCCATCGCGCCATAGATGAAAGTCTGCAGAAATTGGGCCTGGCCTATGTGGATCTTTACCTGATTCACTGGCCTGTCGCGGGTTCGGTCAAGTTCCTTGAGGCCTGGCGCGCCATGGTCGAAATGAAAGCCGATGGCAGGGCACGTTCAATCGGGGTGTCTAATTTCACCATCGAGAACCTGCAACGGCTTATCGACTCAAGTGGCGTGGTACCCGCCGTAAATCAGGTTGAACTGCATCCCGGTTTCCCTCAGTTTGAGTTGCGTGCCTTTCACGAAAAACATGGTATTCACACGGAATCGTGGAGTCCATTGGCGCAAGGCCAGATCGTTGCCAACAAGACGATTCTCGACCTGGCCCGCAAGCATGGGAAGTCGCCCGCTCAAGTGACCCTGCGCTGGCACCTGCAAAGTGGCTTGATTGTTATTCCGAAGTCGGTCACGCCCGCTCGCATTCGAGAGAACATCGACGTGTTCGATTTCGAACTCTCTGCCACGGAAATGGCGGAGATCAATGCCATCAACGATGGCACTCGGCTGGGGCCAGACCCCGCAAAGTTCTCAAACTAGGGTTCGCAGCTCGGTGCCCGGATCGCGCGCCGAGCTTGCTTTCTGGCAGCCGTGGTCCGTGCCGCTGAATGCCAGCTGAATTATTTTCCCGCCGAACGTTGTTTACCCCGGCAATCGACGTGGGCTATAGGGTGGCGTGCGCCAAAGCGGGTTAAAAACATAAAGACATCAGAACCACGATTGGTCACGCAGGCGTCCCACGCCCGGATCGGTTCTGACGCAGTCGCAACACGGTCCCGGATCATCATGGCGCAGCATTTTCTTCGAGTGGCAAGGAACACGCACGGTCGCGACTTCGCGGTTGGCGATGTGCACGGCCATTTCTCGCGTTTACGTGATGCCCTGGATCGTCTGGACTTTGACACGGCCCGCGATCGTTTGTTTTCCGTGGGCGATCTCGTGGATCGCGGCCCGGAGAGTGAGGCCTCTCTGGATTGGTTGTCTGAGCCCTGGTTTTATGCGGTGCAAGGCAACCATGAGGACTACGCGATCCGCCATGTCCGTTCAGGGCTGGTAGATCAGGACAATTGGCGTACGTATGGTGGTGCCTGGTTTCTGGATCTGCCGGCCGAGCGTCAGCGTGCCTATGCAAAAGTATTCGGCGAATTGCCAATTGCCATTGAGGTCGAGACGGCCACGGGGGCGGTGGGCTTGCTGCATGCAGACTGTCCGGTGCGCTACTGGCCCAGGCTGGAATCGGCCTTGCAGGAGCGCTACAAGCGCACCAGCGCGGTTTGTCAGTGGTCGCGTGAGCGCTTGCGTGGGCAAGACCGATCTGGCGTGTTAGGCGTGCGTGCGGTCGTCGTGGGCCATACGCCAGTGACCGAGCCCGTGGCACTCGGGAATGTTTATCACATTGACACCGAGGGTTGGCAGCCACATGGCTACTTCACCTTTCTGGATCTGGAAACGCTGCAGGCATGGCCAAGAGCTGTATTGACCGAGGGCATGCCCGTCGCCGCCTGAGGCTGCGCTTTTTTGCTCAGACTTTGGGCACGTATACCCAACCTTCCATCAGGCGTCGGGCGCTGCGGCTCATCATGGCTTTGGTGACCAGCCAGGTGCCGTTCTGTTCGCGCGCTTCGGCGCCCACGGCCAGGGTGCCAGACGGATGCCCAAAGCGCAGACCGTTGCGTGCCTTACCCAGCACCTGACTGACGACGGTGCCGGGAATCGCGGCAGCGGTGGCCAGGGCGACAGCACCCGTGCCCGTCATGGCGTGATGCAACTTCCCCATGGAAAGAATGCGTGCCAGCAGGTCGATGTCTTCGGCTCGCACAGTGCGGCCACTTGAAGCGGTGTAGCCAGCCGGGGCCGCCACAAACGCCAGTTTGGGTGTGTGTTGACGCGTAGCGGTGGCGGCGCTGGAACTGTCGGCCAGTCCCATTGCTACCGCAGCGTGGGCACGAATGGCTTCGCAGCGTGCCAGAAGAGCAGGGTTGTCGTTGATGTCGTCCTGGCCTTCAGTACCGGTCAAACCCAGCGCCGTGGCCGCCAAGAATACCGTTGGGTTGCCTGCGTTGATCAAGGTGACATCAAGCACGCCTACACCGGGTATATCGAGTTGGTCGATGAGATTGCCCGTCGGGAACATGCCGCCGGCGCCCGCTTCGTCGTCTGCGCCTGGGTCAAGGAACTCCAGCTGAATTTCTGCTGCCGGAAACGTGACGCCATCCAGTTCAAATTCGCCCAGCTCCAGGACATCACCGTCTTGCATGGGCACGTGCGCGACAATGATTTTGCCGAGATTTGCCTGCCAGATTCGCACGGTCGCAATGCCATCGCGAGGCGCGCTTACCAGTCCTTGCGCAATAGCGTAGGGGCCGACAGCCGCGCTCAAGTTGCCGCAATTGCCGCTCCAGTCCACTTGGGGACGGTCAATGGCGACTTGGCCAAAGCGATAGTCCACGTGGCAATCCGGATGCGAAGTAGGGCCGACCAACACCACCTTGCTGGTGCTTGATGTGGCACCGCCCATGCCGTCGATCTGTTTGCCGTAGGGATCGGGGCTGCCAATGACGCGCAAGAGCGTCGCATCGCGTTTTACCGGATCCGTTGGCAGGTCTTTGGGCTGAAAGAACACCCCTTTACTGGTGCCGCCGCGCATGTAGACGGCGGGAATACGGACTTGTTTGGGTGTTGGGCAGGAGTCGGACATGGCGGCATCTGGGCAGGGAAACCGCGATGGTAACGCCAGGACTGCAGGCGTGCACGCATGGGCGCACGCCTGTCTGTACCTAGAGCGGTCGGGACGTTACCGAGGAGCTCATGCCGGTTAACGCCTGTGCTTGCGCACCTTCGCCTGCATCTACCCTGGGAACCGGGATAGACAGCGGGTTATTGCCCGGCTGAGTGGGCGCGTTGCCGGGTTGGGCAGGCGGCAGTGGCACCGGGATGGATTGCGTGCCGCCGTTGTCTTGCGGTTGTGCGGGCGCGTTCTGCGGTACGGCTGAGGCACCCCCAGGATGGATGACCGAGTTGTCTGGAGCACCGGTAGAACGGGCATTGTTCAGGAAGTCGGTCAGGGCGTCGCCGGTGGACAGATCAAGCGATGCTACTGCCTGCCCGGGTGGGAATTCCGAGAAATAGTATTCACCGTTTTCGACCAGCAATCCGTCTGGGCGAGGCGCGGGCTTGGTCTCAGGAACGCCCTTGAGCACCGGCTGCATGTAGTCCAGCCAAGTCGTGAGGGCAAGGCCGCTTCCGAACTCGTTGGTTCCCAGAGATTTAGGCTGGTCAAAGCCCATCCAGACGGTGGTTGCCAAGTTAGGCGTAAAGCCCGAGAACCAGACGTCAACGGCATCGTTGGTGGTGCCGGTTTTACCGCCGATGTCATTGCGTTTGAGCACCTGGCGTGCGCGCGCTGCGGTGCCGCTGGTCGCGACGCCTCGCAAAATGTCGCTCATGACCCACGCCGTGCGCGGATCAATGGCGCGCGCCGTTTCGTCACCGGACACCACCGGTTGAACCTGCATCAGCACTTTGCCCGTGCGATCAGTGACGTGGTCAACGAGGTAGGGCGTGACACGATAGCCGCCATTGGCCAGCACGCCGTACGCGTTGACGACTTGCAGCGGCGTGGCGCTGCCTGCACCCAGTGCCAGCGGCAGCACCGCAGGCCAGCGTGCTTTGTCAAAGCCAAAGCGAGTCAGGTACTCCTGGCCATACTGAGGCGAGATAGCCTGCAAAATGCGGATGGACACCATGTTCTTCGACTTGTACAAGCCCTGGCGCAAGGTCAGCATTGGCTCGTAGCGATTGCCGTCATTCTTGGGCTGCCAGGCTTTCGAGCCCGTTTGCGCAGCGGTCAGCATGAAGGGCTGATCGGAGATTTGCGTGGCCGGTGTAAGACCGCGCTCAAGCGCCGCGGCGTAGACAAAGGGTTTGATGTTCGAACCCGGTTGACGCCAGGCCTGGGTGACCCGGTTGAATCCGCCACGGTTGTAATCGAAGCCGCCCACCATGGCGCGAATAGCACCATCCTGAGGCACCATCGACACCAGCGCCGCTTGCAGGGCGGGCATGTTGATAATTTCCCAGTTGTCGGCGTACTTGTGGATATAAACCACTGAGCCGCGCTGGATGCGCAGGCTCTCAGCCGCCTTTGGGGCCAATGCGCGCGCCACGACAGACAGCGCTTTCTTGTCAGTAATGGTGATGATGTCGCGACCGCTGCGTGCGACCACCACTTCCGTTGGGCTCGCGCTCAGGACGACCGCGCTGAACATGTCTTCGCTATCGGGCGTTTTGTCTTGCACGCCGTCCATGATTTCGTCCAGCGCCTGCGTGTCTTTCTCGACACCGTCAGGGAGGTCTATCTGGTCTTCCGGGCCGGGATAGGGTGCGCGCCGGGTGTAGTCAAGTACCCCGCTGCGCACTGCTTGGTAAGCCGCTTCCTGGTCTTTGGAATTAATGGTCGTGTAGACGTCAATGCCGCGGGAATAGGTATTTTCCTGGAATACGCCAAACATCAATTGGCGTGCCAGTTCCGCCGGATAGTCACCATGCACGGCATAGCCCGCGCTGCCGGCCGGGCCGGAGCCAATCACCAGGGTTTGCTTGAGGGCTTCTTCGGTTTGCTCCGGCGTCAGGTAGCCCAGCGTACGCATGCGGTTGAGCACGTAACGCTGACGAATCTCGGCACGAGGCAGATTGGTGATGGGGTTAAAGCGTGAGGGTGCTTTGGGAATGCCAGCCAGCATGGCGGCTTCTGCGGGCGTAACCTCGGCCAGCGGTTTGCCAAAGTAGGTGCGCGAGGCGGCGGCAAATCCGTAGGCACGATGGCCCAGGTAGATCTGGTTCATGTAGAGCTCGAGGATCTGATCCTTGGAGAGCTCTGACTCGATTTTGAACGTCAGCAGCAGTTCATAGAATTTGCGCGAATACGTCTTTTCCGAGGACAGATAGAAGTTGCGCGCGACCTGCATGGTGATCGTGCTGCCGCCCTGCGTCTTGGACTGCTTGATGACGTTGGTCACCATGGCGCGGGCCACGCCAAACCAGTCAACGCCACCGTGTTGATAGAAGCGGTCGTCTTCGGCCGAGAGCACGGCTTGCCTCATGACGGGCGGAATTTCGTCAAAGCGCAGCACATTGCGGTGCTCTTCACCGTATTCGCCTATGAGTACCTTGTCGGCGGTGAAGATGCGCAGTGGCACCCGTGGCCGATAGTCTGTCATGGCGTGCAAATCAGGCAGGCTGGGCCAGGCGAGTGCCAGGGCCAGGCCAAGCATGACGGACGCGCACAAGCCTGCGCCCGCGACGACGAGGGCGGCTTTGACCAGGATGCGTTTCCAGGGAAGGCCCGATTTGCCGCTCGGGCTGGCGGTAGATTGCTGGGGGGTGCTCATTGCTGGCGATTCTAGGACAGAACTTAATAGACCGCGCATGGGGCAATAAGGTTTCCGTAACCAAAATTGCCCGACGCATCGGCGGAATAGGGGGTGAAAATTTCAGGGACAGGTCGTACAGCGGCCCTGGGGCAGCGTGGCCGACTTTATCCCGCGAGGAACAGGCGTAATCTGGGGCCGAAAAAGATATTTCACCTGGTGACAATCGGCACGACCGGTTGCAGATACGGCCCCGGTCCAGCCGCATTTTCCAGATAGGCCTGAGGAGTTGCCCCTAGTGCGCGGTGAAACATGGCAGTGAAGGCACTCGGACTTCGATAACCCAGTTCTGAAGCGATTCGTGCAACGGGTTCTCCCAACGACAAACGGCACACCGCGTCTGCCAGGCGAACTTGCTGAACCCATTGGCGCCAGCTTAACCCGAGTTCAGACTGGAACAGCCGGATCAAGGTTCGTGCACTGGCTCCGACTTCGCCGCCCCAGTCTTCGATGCTGCGATTTTGGCCGGGATGCTCGATGAGGCTACGGCAGATGGTGAGCAATCGCCGGTCTTGTGGCCACGGAATCTGGATGGGAATGACGCGGGCACTGAGCAGCTCCGCCAAAATCAGGTTGGCGATTTGCTCGGCGCGTCCGCCCAAGGGGTAATCAATAGGTTCGGCAGTGAGCGCGAGAATTAGTTCACGCAGCAGACCATTGACTTCGATTACCTGGCATTGTTGCCAGAAATGCTGCGCGGCGTCGGCATGGATATATAGCGAGCGCATGGACACCTGGCTGACCATGTCTACGCCATGCGCCACTCCGGCAGGCACCCATAGGGCGCGCAAGGGCGGCAAAGCCCATAAACCTTGCGGGGTGGTGACACGCATGACGCCGTCCACCGCATAAACCAGTTGGGCACGCGGGTGCGAGTGCAGACCGGTTTTGGCACCAACGACGAACTCTTTAGCCATGGCCGTGAGGGCACGTGGCACATGCTGGTAGTCCTCGGCATCCACGCTGCGCGTGGGAGGAGGGGGAATTGGTCGGGTGACCATTGCTGTCACTTAAGGGATTAGTGCGAACGGATATTATCCCCTGTAACAGCTAGGTTTGTCACTTTCTCGACGAATAATGGCATTTTCAAGAAGCGGCGGCTTTCTACACTGGGTAATCCGCTTCCGCCATCTTCCTGCCCGCCTGCCCCTATGAACAGCTCACAACGCTCTGCCATGCTCGATACCGTGTCGAACCCACCGGTAGGGGGCGCGCCCGCCAGTGTGACGCCTGCTGACCCGGCCACTGCCTTTAAGGTGCTGGGGGCCATCAGTGTGGCGCACTTGATGAACGACATGATCCAGTCGATCTTGTTGGCGATTTACCCGATGCTCAAGGGCAGTTTTGGCCTGACGTTCGGGCAGATTGGTTTGATTACGCTGGTGTATCAGTTGGCGGCCTCGTTGCTGCAACCCTTTATTGGCTTTTATACCGATAAGCGTCCCAAACCCTATTCTCTGCCCGTCGGCATGGGGTTCACGCTGGTGGGTTTGCTGCTGCTGTCTGTGGCGCCTTCTTTTGAATGGCTGCTGGTGGCTGCCGTACTGGTAGGCACGGGTTCGTCCATTTTCCATCCGGAGTCATCACGCGTGGCTCGCATGGCGTCAGGCGGGCGCCATGGTTTGGCGCAGTCCATTTTCCAGGTGGGTGGCAACGTCGGGTCGGCACTTGGGCCGTTGATCGCGGCGCTTTTCATTATTCCGCACGGTCAGCGCAGCGTGGCCTGGTTTTCGCTAGCTGCGCTGTTTGGCATGGTGGTGCTGACGGGTATTGGTCGCTGGTACAGCGCAAACAGGGGCTTACTCAAACCACGGGGTTCGCGCCAGGCTGTTCCCCACGGTTTGACGCAAGCCCAGGTATATGGGGCGATGGCGGTGCTGGGTTTGCTCATTTTCTCCAAGTACTTTTACCTGGCCAGTTTGAACAGCTACTTCACGTTTTACCTGATGGAGCAGTTTGGGCTGACGATACGTAACGCACAGCTCTTTTTGTTTATGTTCCTGGCGGCCGTGGCCGTGGGAACGGTGGTGGGCGGTCCGGTGGGCGACAGGATTGGTCGCAAGATTGTGATCTGGGTGTCTATTCTGGGCGTGGCGCCATTTACGTTGCTGTTGCCGCATGCGAATCTGTTCTGGACCGGCGTGCTGGTAGTGATTATTGGCCTGATACTGGCGTCCGCCTTTTCCGCCATCGTGGTTTATGCCCAGGAACTGGTACCTGGCAAGGTCGGCATGGTGGCCGGGCTCTTTTTCGGTTTTGCGTTCGGAATGGGGGGCGTGGGGGCGGCAGTGCTTGGACAACTCGCAGACGCCACCAGTATTCAATTCGTATATCAGGTCTGCGCGTATTTACCCCTGCTGGGGATAGTGGCCATTTTCTTGCCTAATGTGGAGCGAAAGCGGCGATAGCTGGCGGTGCACGGCCGCGCTCGCTCCGTCGGCCACGTTCGCATCGCCCGCGATCTTAATGCTGGGCAATTCCTGTTCAAACATCGCGGCCAAGCCGATATCGTAGCGTGGGTGGAGCGCGACATACCCTTAACCGGAAAGACAGTGGCGAGCGCGCGTAACCCGCGATCTTAATGCTGGGCCATTGCCGTTCAAGCATCGCGGGTTACGCGCGTTTAATAGTCGTTTTCTTGCCTCGAATT
>JBEBWV010000152.1:0-10886 GCA_040391965.1 Achromobacter deleyi
AATTCCCACGCCAAGCGCCTTGCCGAGAATCAGCACATCGCCCGCACGCGCATCGGCGTTGCGCTTTAAACGTGACGGATGCACCAATCCCATCGCGGCCAAGCCATAAATAGGCTCAACCGAATCGATGGTGTGGCCGCCAGCCACAGGAATGCCCGCTTCTTCGCAAACCGATTCCCCGCCACGCAAGATGTCGGCAATAACGGACTTGGGCAGCACATTGATCGGCATGCCGACAATAGCCAGCGCCATGATGGGCGTGCCACCCATGGCATACACGTCCGAGAGTGCATTGGTGGCGGCGATTCGACCAAAATCAAAGGGGTCGTCCACGATAGGCATGAAAAAATCTGTTGTGGCGATGAGCGCCTGCTCGTCGTTTAGCCGATACACCGCCGCATCGTCGGCCGTTTCCGTGCCCACCATCAAGTTCGGGTAAACCTTGGCCGGGCCGAATCGGGTCAACAGTTCCGACAGCACTCCCGGGGCGATCTTGCAGCCGCAACCGCCGCCATGTGAAAGCGAAGTCAAGCGCGGGACAGCCGCGGACGTATCTTGGGTCATTTCAGTCTCCGATCATCAAGCGAAAAGGATAGCATCGCGCCTGGGGTAGTCCTATGATGTTCCGGAAAATCGCAGTTTCAATAAACCGTCTTCACCGTGAGTGGGAGGTTCTATGGATCGTCGTCATTTTCTGCATATTTCCGGCGCGGCCAGCGCGTTATACCTGAGTGGTTTCACGATGTCGGCACGCGCCGCCTCCGATCCGCTCACAGCGGACTGGCGCAGTTTTGAACTCACAACTCAGGTGCATGTGCAAGACCCCGGGGATCTCACCCGCATCTGGATCCCCGTACCCTATGCGCCAGACACCGCTTATCAACGCGGCGTGCGCAATACTTGGCAGGTCAGTGCTGGCGGACAAGCGCAGCTCGCCCGCGCGCCTGGTTACGACGTTCAAATGGTGGCGGTCACGTGGCCAGACTCTCAGCAACCGCGCACGGCAACAGTCACCAGCCAATTCCAGACCCGCAATCGGCGCGTAGACCTTACTCAAGCCCCTGCGGGTAATTCCTGGCGGGAAACGCCTGCCGCCCTCAAGGAATACCTTAAACCCACGGCGCTCCTGCCTACCGACGGCATCGTCAAGAAAACGGCCGACGCCATTACCCAAGGCCATCAGGGCGACGTGGCCCGTGCGCGCGCCATATACGAATGGGTAGTCGAGAAGACCTGTCGAACAGCCGCTACGCGAGGCTGCGGCGTGGGCGACGTGCGCTATATGCTCACCGCCAACGATTTGAACGGAAAATGCGCAGACATCAATGCCTTGTTTGTTGCACTGGCCCGCGCTTCGGGCATTCCGGCGCGTGATGCCTATGGGTTGCGCGTGGCCAACTCCGAGCTGGGCTACAAAAGCTTGGGCAAAGCGGGCGACGTCACCCGCGCACAGCACTGCCGTGCCGAGTTCTATGCCGACGGCTATGGCTGGGTGCCGGTGGACCCGGCGGATGTGCGCAAAGTCATGCTGGAAGAGGCTCCTGGCGATCTCCCTATTACTGACCCCAAAGTACGTGCTGCACGGGTCATGTTATTTGGAAACTGGGAAATGAACTGGGTGGCCTATAACCACGGCCATGACGTACAGCTGCCAGGCACGTCGCTCGATGCCGTGCCTTTCTTGATGTATCCCAATGGGGAAACGCGTGCAGGCCGACTCGACAGTCTGGACCCTGACGGTTTCCGCTACACCATTACCGCCAGACAATTACCAACGACCAGCCTATAGGAGGTATTTCCCCGTGATTACCCGCCGTCAACTGCTGCAAGCGAGTCTGGCGCTGAGCTGCGCACCATTGCCGTCGTTGGCGGCAAGCGACGACGCCCTGAAACAGGCAACGGGACCAGACTGGGCACCCTGGACGGGGCCGACACCCCCTCTTGCCTTACCCGACATGGGCGGGCGCACGCGAAACCTTAATCAGTTCCGAGGCAACGTCGTCATCGTCAGTTTTTGGGCAACCTGGTGTGAGCCCTGCCGCGCAGAGATACCCGCCATGTCTGCCATGGCCAAGCGCCATCGGGAAGAGGGCTTGCGATTGATTGCCGTGAACGTGGGCGAGTCTGCACAAAAAATCTCGGCCTTTGTTGCCAAGCTTCCTGTCGCAGGCGTGGTGCTGCAAGATCGCAATAGCACCACGTCAAAGCAATGGGATGTCGCGGGTATGCCCGGTAACTTTCTGGTCGACAGAAGTGGCACGTTGCGTTTCTGGCATTTGGGTGCACTGGATTGGCACGCGCCCGGCATCAACAGCACCGTGACCAAACTACTGCGCGCCTGATGGGGCGCAGCCAGGTGTCTTAAGGGCGGAAGGCAGCAGGAGTCGAACCTACCTGGGAGCGTCTGACGCCCCCAACTGGGTTTGAAGCCCAGCCGTGCCGCCGGGCACGGATGCCTTCCGCAGACAGCGCTGCCTATGATACCGGGTCAGGCGTCTACTGTGTATGCGCTCGCAAACGCGCTGTCCGCACGCAACACGTGAGTATCGCGCACGCGTCTTGTGTACCCTACACGGTTGAAGAACTCCAGCACTTGAATCGCCCGCTTGCGGCCCAACCCTGTCGCATCGCGAAACGCAGCCGCGTGCAGACCGGCCGGCGTTGCCGCCAGTGCTGCCCCATGTTCCGCCAACAGGCGAATCTGTTCCCGGTGATAGAACAAATCTCGCACTACCTGCGCGACTTCACCGCGGCGCAATAACTTGCGCAACAGTTGTCTCACCTGTTCTTCTGGCACGGTTTGCAACGCCGCCAGATCACGCACCCAAGGCGGATCAAACGCGCCGAGGGCGAGTCGAGCTAAAAGCTGTTGCGCGAGGCGCTCTTCTGCTTCGCTTAATGTGGCCACATGCTCAGGCAAATGCAGCCAAGGGCCTGTACGGGCGAGGCGCCCCTCATCGATCAGCGAGTCGAGTAACGCTATCCACAGCCCCTCAGGCGCCGTTGGCAATGCCATGCGACGCAGACGGGCGGCATCAGGTCCGGGTTCATCTGGTGAACTCTGATGGAAACCCGCCAATACATGCAGCACACGCGCTTTCAACGTGTCCCAATGCGAGGCGAGAATCAGCGTGCGAGGTATTTCCGACTTGCCTGACGCATGCCCCGCCACCCAGATCGCGCCATCCACTCCGTATGTGTCTTGCACCGGCTGACCCGTAAGGCGAACCAGCACGCCAGCTTCAAGTCCTTGCGTGGCCTGTTCGAGCAAGGGACGTACATCCTGGTCGGCCAATAGGGCCGAGACCCCATGCAGCCATGCCATACGGGACGCTGCCCGACGCTTTCGATCTGGCGCTTGCGGGTCAAGCACGACCCCGCCGCCCACAGTTCGCGTTGCCTGCGCATTGCGCGCAATGAACCGGTCGCCCGGCACCGCACAGATCGGTTCGTCAAACACCAGTTGCACCCAGCCGGACTCGCCTGGAGCAAGCGTATCGGCGCTAAGTGGCACCACGTGCGCGACGTGATGCGCGGCACCGATATGAATATGCAAGGGAGACCACGCGCGCACCGGTACGTCAGCGGTATCCAGCAAATGCAGCGTGACATCGATATTGCGCAACGGCTGCAACGCGCCGGCCTCTGCAATCCAGTCGCCCCGTGCAATGGCACTTTTTTCAATACCCGGCAAATTCAATGCACATCGCTGGCCCGCCACGCCGATCTCACTGGGCTGATTCTGCGCATGAATGCTGCGCACCCGCAGCCGCGTACCGGCTGGCATCAAGCACAACTCGGCAGCGTCATCACCCGCACGCACGACACCGGAATGAACCGTGCCGGTGACCACCGTGCCATGACCAGTGAGTGTGAATACCCGATCCACGGCCAGTCGAAACAGACCGTCGCGACGACGCGCGGCCACGCTCAGCGCCTGGGTTTGCAGATACGCCAAGAGTGCAGCCACGCCAGCATCATCCGCCGTGGTGGCGCTCAGGGTAAAGACGGGCGCGTGCTCAAGGAACGTGCCTGCCACCAGCGCGTCGATGCCGTGTTGAGCAGCAGCCAGTTGCGACGCGTCGGCACGATCGGACTTGGTCAAGGCAACTGCACCTGAACGCACGCCCAGCAAACTCAAAATGGCCAAATGCTCTCGGGTTTGCGGCATGACGCCATCATCGGCAGCCACCACCAGCAGACCAAAATCAATTCCGCTGGCACCTGCCGCCATGGTGTGGACAAGTTTTTCATGGCCCGGCACATCAATGAACCCCAGCACGTCCCCATTGGGCAAAGGCGCATACGCATAGCCCAACTCGATAGAAATGCCGCGCGCCTTCTCTTCTTTCAGCCTGTCGGTGTCCACGCCGGTCAAGGCGCGCACCAGCGTCGTTTTGCCGTGATCAATATGCCCTGCAGTGCCAACAATCATGCTTGTGCCGAAAGTAATTGTGCGATGAACTCAGGCTCATCACTGGTCTGCAGACAACGCAGGTCCAAGCACATGGCATCGTCGGCGATTCTCCCGATGACCGGGCGTGCCAAATTGCGCAACTGCGTTTCCAACCGAGTAAGGGCACGCCCTGATCGGCCTTTGCCTGCGACACGAATCACCAGCCCATAACTGGGCAACTGATCTACCGGCAACGCGCCACTGCCGATCTGGCTGAACATGGGCACGGACTGCACGGTGTATGCCTCGCCTACAGCCAGTTGTAAAACGTCGCGCAAGCGATCCGCTTGCGGCTGGATGTCTCGTTGCGGTCGCGTCAACAAGCGCAGCGTGGTCAGGCGTTGCGCCAGGAACTCGGGTGCGCGGTACAAAGCGAGCACCGGTTCCAATGCGGCCAATGTGAGTTTGCCAACACGCAAAGCACGCTTGAGCGGGTTCTTCTTAATCTTGCGGATCAACTCTTTGCGACCCACCAGCAAACCTGCCTGAGGACCACCAAGCAGTTTGTCGCCGCTGAAGGTCACCAGATCAGCGCCTGCAGCAAGGGTTTCACGCACGGTATCTTCTTTGGGTAAGCCCCACTGCGTCAGATCCACCAGCGTGCCACTGCCCAGGTCTACCGTGGTCGCCACGCCATGCGCACGCGCTATGGCTGACACCTCGGCCACACTTACGCTTTTGGTAAAGCCTGTCACGGCATAGTTGCTGCAATGCACCTTCATCAGCATTGACGTACGCGGGCCAATGGCATTTTCGTAATCGGCGGCATGCGTGCGATTCGTGGTGCCCACTTCCACCAAGCGTGCGCCGGCACGTTTCATGATGTCCGGAATGCGAAACGCCCCACCAATTTCCACCAGCTCACCACGCGACACCACCACTTCGCGGCGATCAGCCAGGGCATTGAGCATCAACAACACCGCCGCCGCATTGTTGTTCACCACCGTGGCAGCTTCGGCTCCAGTCAGTTCGCACAACAAGTCTTCGATAAGATCGTCGCGATCTCCACGGCTGCCGGACTCCAGGTTGAACTCCAGATTGGCGGGTGTTGTAAGCGCACGCACCACACTTGCAACGGCTTCGTCAGGCAACAAGGCGCGGCCCAGATTGGTGTGCAGCACCGTACCCGTCAGGTTGAACACCGAGCGCAAGCGAGGCTTGGCCACCTGCTCTAGATGCTGCTGCACCTGGCTCACCACTATCTCGGTTGCCAGGGCGTCCTGCGTGAGCTGCCCGTCTAATGCGCGCCCACGCAAGACATCCAGATGCCTGCGCAACGACGCCACTACCTGGCTGCGTCCGTACGTATCGCGCACGGTTTGCATTGATGGCGCGTTGAGGAAGCGATCCAGCGGAGGAATATCGGCGGCGCCCGCAGGCGCCTCAGCGGCAGACAGGTGCGCAACCATGGATTACTCCTCTGAGCCGTGCCACAGCAATGGATTACCGCTAGCCCGTGAGTAACCCGCTTCGCCCATCAAGACATCGAGCATAAGACTGGCCAGATCATCCGCCACCGGCTCGACGTTCAAGTCTTTTTCCTGATAGAAAATTTTGCGATAGGTATGACACTTGTCGCAAGTTTCTGCCCGAATGGCTTCCGAGCGGCCTTCAATAGATTGATAGGCCACGGTCTCTGTGTCTTCACACTGCGTGCATTTAACACGCACCATATGCCATTCAGTGGCGCACAGTCCGCAACACAAGTACCGATACCCTTCGGCTTGTCCGCCCACGCGCACTACGCTGGCCACGGGCAGGCTGCCACACATCGGGCACACACCAAACGGGCTCACGACAGGCAACTGTCGGTCGTCGAAACGGCTAGCCAGATCCGTCCAGTACACCTGCAATGCCGCGATCACGAAAGGCGCCACAGCGCCGTCAACGGTGGAGGTGTGTTCGGACAGAAGCGCGTCGGCCACGTCTTCCACCGCCTGCGGATCATCAAGAAGCGCTTCGTTCAGTGCGCGGCATACGTCCACCGCTTCGGCCGGTACGCCTGGCACTTGCCCGACCTGCGTCACGATGGCGGCCAGGGTGTCGCGCCACATAGGTTCACGCTGCCAGCCGACAGCCTGCAAGGGAGGCATGCCGTGCGTTTGTGCCAACGAAATACGCGCTTCAGAAGGACCAGTCGCTTCGCTGTTTTTTAATGCGCGCTGTTGCGCATCGGCCAAGTGCGCCATCAGCAAGAGGTAGTCAGCCACCGGACTGTCTTCTGCCAATTCGCGCAAACGTGCGGCGCGGGTCGCGAATACCGAGGCGCGCTCAGGTTTGCGCACTCGGGGAATCGCGTTGTGATCAAGTTCTTCGATCTCGCCACGGGGAAGAATTCGCTGCACTGCCATCTCCAGAAAAACAAACACGGCTGCCAATGCGCAAACGCGCGAAAGGCAGCCGTGCGAACGGGTAAAACCAGGTGGTACTGCCGTTACTTTCCGGCAGACTCCTTACGGGCTTGACGGAACCAGGCGCGATGGTGTTTCCACGCCCAGCCTGCCGTGACAGTGCCTCGCACCATCGCCCCCACCGATCCTTTGACCCAGATCGCCGCGTAAATATGCACAATGATCGCGCAAATCAGTACGAAGGCACAAATAGCGTGCAGTACCGAGGCCGCGCGAACCACCGAGATCGGGAAGTAAAACGCGAAATAGGCGCGCCACATCACGATACCGCTCACGATCAAGCCCAGCATGCACAGGATCAGCACATAGAACAACAGCTTTTGGCCCGCGTTGTACTTGCCGACTTCCGGCAGCTTTTCTTCGCGGTTGTTGAGTACGTCATTGATCTGCTTGAGCCATTGCCGGTCAGCGCGGGTCATGATGTTATGACGCCACATATGAACGGCAAATACAAAGAAACAGACGAACATCACCACCCCCACGAAGGGGTGCAAGATGCGCGTCCACGGACCACCGCCGAACAAGTTACTCATCCAGAAAAAGGCGGGATGAAAAAGCGCCAACCCGGACAACGCCAGCAACACAAACGTAATGGCGATGATCCAATGGTTGGTGCGTTCGCCGGCGGTATAACGCCGGATCAGACGGGGTCGTCGGGCGTCAGTCATGGCGCGCCTCCTCTTCGGCTTCGGCTTTGCGTTCGTCTTCCTCGTCAACCTCGTTCGGGCCAACGCGTATGTAATGGAAGAAGCCCGCCAGCGCGGTCAAGGCCATCGCGGCCACGCCTAGCGGCTTGGCAATACCCTTCCATACCGACACCATTGGGCTGATCCTGGGATCTGCCGGCAAGTTCGAATACAGTTCGGGTCGATCCGCGTGTTGCAGCACATACATGACATGCGTGCCGCCAACACCGGCCGGATCGTATAGCCCCGCGTTCTCAAACCCACGGGATTTCAGGTCTTCGATACGCTCTGCGGCGTGCTGTGTCATGTCTTCTTTCGTGCCAAACACAATGGCACCTGTCGGACAGGTTTTGACGCACGCAGGCTCTTGGCCCACCGCAACGCGATCCGAGCACAAGGTGCACTTGTACGCCTTGTTGTCTTTTTTCGAGATACGGGGCACGTTAAACGGGCAGCCTGTGATGCAGTAGCCACAGCCAATACAGCTTTCTTCGTGAAAATCCACGATGCCGTTGTTGTACTGAATAATGGCACCCGGCGAAGGGCAGGCCTTCAGGCAACCAGGGTCTTCACAGTGCATACAGCCGTCCTTGCGGATCAGCCATTCCAGATCGCCCTGCGGGTTCTCGTATTCGGAGAACTTCATCACCGTCCACGAATGCTCGGTGAGATCCGGTGGGTTGTTGTAAGACCCTACGTTCACGCCTACTTCATCGCGCAAATCGTTCCATTCCATGCATGCGGACTGACAAGCTTTGCAGCCTATGCACTTGGAAACGTCGATGAGTTTGGCGACCGTACCCGTTGACGGCTCCCGCACGCCGGGTGGAGGCGTGGTGGTAGCGGAGCGCCGCTTAATGTCCAGCGATTGCATTGACATGTCGTTGCTCCTATGCCTTTTCGACCTTCACCAGGAACGACTTGAATTCCGGTGTCTGGGAATTCCCGTCGCCCACGACGGGCGTTAGCGTGTTGGCCAAAAAGCCGGGCTTGGCAAGGCCCACAAATCCCCAGTGGATAGGAATACCCACATGGTGGACGGTCTTGCCTTCGATCGTCATTGGCTTGATGCGTTTAGTGACCAGCGCCACCGCCTTAATGTAGCCCCGTTTGGACGACACTTTGACCTGAGAGCCGTTTGGAATGCCCAACTCTTTCGCCATCACTTCACCAATTTCCACGAACTGTTGAGGCTGCAAGATTGCATTGATCAAGCAGTGCTTGGTCCAGTAATGGAAATGCTCGGTCAAGCGGTAGGTAGTGCCAACATGCGGGAAGTCCGCCACAGTACCCATTTGCGCCAGATCGTCCGGGAACACACGTGCCGCCGGATTGCTGATTACTCCCTTGGCATCAGGGAAGAGCGGGTTGTAGCCAACCGGCGTTTCAAACGGCTCGTAATGCACCGGGAACGGCCCTTCGACCAAACCCGCTTTGGCGAAGAAGCGCGCTACGCCTTCGGGGTTCATGATGAACGGACCCATGCCCTTGTCCGGATTTTCATCAATCTTGAAGTCCGGAATATCGACACCGTCCCACACCTTGCCATTCCACGAAATAAGCGCGCGGCGCGGATCAAACGGCTGGCCTTTCAAGTCGCATGAAGCGCGGTTGTAGAGCACTCGCCGATTATTCGGCCAGGCCCATGCCCAGTCTCGCGTTTCGCCCAGACCAGATGGATCACTGTTGTCACGGCGAGCCATCAAGTTGCCCGAAGGCCCCCAAGCGCCCGCGAAAATCCAGCAGCCACTTGACGTGCTGCCGTCATCGCGCAGCTCTGAGAATCCAGCCAGCTGATCGCCACCCTTGCGGGTGATCTTTGTGGGATCTTTCGGGTCCACCAAGTCAACCAGCGCACGACCCGAATATTCCTTGGCCAATTCTTCAGCGCTTGGATTCTGCGGATCGAAATATGGCCAGTTCAGATTCACGATGGGATCGGGATACGTACCGCCATCGGTCTTGTACATAGCGCGCAGGCGCGTGAAGATCAGCGACATGATTTCAATGTCGCTCTTGGCTTCACCCGGGGGTTCCGCGCCCTTCCAGTGCCATTGCAGCCAGCGGCTGGAGTTCACCAGCGCGCCCTCTTCCTCCGCAAAGCATGTCGTAGGCAAACGGAAAACTTCCGTCTGAATCTTGCTGGAGTCCACATCGTTGTGTTCGCCCGCATTGCGCCAGAACTCCGAGGTTTCCGTAACCAGCGGGTCCATGATGACCAAGAACTTCAGCTTGGCAAAGCTGTCGTTCATCTTGCCTTTATTGGGCGCCGCCGCCAGGGGGTTAAAGCCCTGTGCGATGTAGCCATTCATCTTGCCCTGCTTCATGAGCTCATAGACTTGAAGCATGTCGTACATCTTGTCCAACTTGGGCAGGTAATCAAAGGCCCAGTTGTTATCGGCGCGCGCAGCGTCCCCCCACCAGGCCTTCATCAGGCTGACGTGGAATTTGGGATAGTTCTGCCAATAACTCAGTTGGTTGGGACGCAAAGGCTTGAGCGTGCGCTCAGCAAGGTACTTGGCATAGTCTTGCTCCGGTTCATTGGGCAAGGTCATGTAGCCTGGCAGCAGATTCGACATGAGGCCCAGATCAGTCAGGCCCTGAATGTTCGAGTGCCCGCGCAGCGCATTCATGCCGCCGCCCGCAATACCGATATTGCCCAAGAGCAACTGCACCATGGCACCGGTACGGATAATCTGCGAGCCGATCGAATGCTGCGTCCAGCCCAGTGCATAGAGAACGGTCGCGGCGCGATTGGTCGTGGCGGTCGACGCCAGCATCTCGCACACCTTCAGGAATTTCTCCTTGGGTGTGCCACAGACGCGTTCAACCATCTCTTCGGTATAGCGCTCGTAGTGCTTTTTCAGCAGCTGATAGACCGTGCGCGGATTCTGCAGCGTCGGGTCCGTTTTGACGAAACCATCTTCGCCAAGTTCGTAATCCCAACTGGTCTTGTCGTAGCTGCGTTTTTCCGCGTTGTAGCCCGAATACAGGCCCGCATCGAACGCAAAATCTTCGCGCACCAGGAAGGAAAAGTCCGTGTAGTTGCGCACGTACTCATGCTGGATTTGGTCGCGCTCAAGCAAATACCTGATGACACCACCGAGGAAAATAATGTCGGTGCCAGTCCGAATAGGCGCGTAAAAGTCCGCCACGGCAGCCGAGCGTGTAAAGCGCGGGTCCACGACGATAAGCTTGGCTTTGTTATGAGCCTTGGCTTCTGTGACCCATTTAAACCCGCAAGGGTGGGCCTCGGCGGCATTGCCGCCCATGATCAAAACTACGTCCGCGTTCTTGATGTCGACCCAATGGTTCGTCATCGCTCCACGGCCA
>JBEBWV010000153.1:0-10819 GCA_040391965.1 Achromobacter deleyi
GGGGGCGAATCGAAATTTCACCGACTGAAACCGGTCTCGTGCCATCGGGCGTCTGCAGCAGCAGGCGGCCTTGGGCGTCCACACCACAGGCAGTGCCGCTAAACAGCACGGTGCCCTGATCCAGAACATTAACGGGTCGGCCAGCCAAGGCGTCTAAATGGTTAAAGCGCTCAGTAAAAGCGCGAAATCCCTGCGTTTGCAGTGCTTGCACGGCGTCTTGCCACGCGGTGGCAACGGCGCACACCAAGTCGGCTGCCAGCAATGGAAGAATGCCTGATTGTTCGGTGACGCAAGCCCAGTCTGCGATCTGGCGGTTGAGGGTCTGGGAGAGCGCATCGGCGTCGCGCAGATTCAGTCCCATGCCGATTACCGCGGTGTATCCGCTTTCCCGGCCCCCTGGATTTCTGACCGTTTCTACCAACACTCCCGCCAGTTTGGCGTCGTGCCATTGCACGTCGTTGGGCCATTTCAGGCAGATCCCGGACGAGTCGGCGGTCAGCCCGCGCAAGGCTTCACAGGCAGCTAAACCGGCCAGAGGCGACAGCGCAGGCAATTCGGCGGCAGGCAGGTGCACATCAAACGCGCAGGAGAACATCAGCGTGGCACCCACCCGATTCTTCCAGGCACGCCCGGCACGGCCACGGCCGCTTTCTTGCACATGCGCACCCAACAGCCAGGGCTTGCCAGAGCTGGAGCCCGCGCGTGCACGCGCCAAAAGATCAGCATTGGTCGAGCCTGTATTGGGCGTCCAGGACACATCCTGGAACGCGGGCAGGCGCTCGGACAGCACTCGGGCCAGGTCAATGGCTGAGGGAAGGTCGGTGTGGCGGGCATCAGCGAACATGGCGGCGATTGTAGGGCACAGTTATATAGGGCACCACTGATACCCTGTCGCAATCACCGTATATGATGTCGAGGCGGTTTCCGACGCTGACAAAATTCCTATGCCTCTCTCCCGACAATCTACTTCTGCGGCTCCACCCTTTCGTCTGGACGGTGACGTCTGCTACGTGGCGGGCGATTGGAGCGTGCAGGCTCTGGCTGAACCGGGGCAGGTGGAAATTCGGCGTAGCGCCATGGCAGGTGTGCAGGACAACATGCGTTGGGACCTGCAAAATGTCGCGCGCCTGGACACCATCGGTGCCCTGCTGCTGTGGGAAACGTGGAATCAAAAAATACCCGACCGCATTCGGTGGGCACCCGGTCAGGAAGACGTTTTCAAGACCCTGGCCGCTAATCAGGGTGAGCCCCTGGCGCCACCCCCCCCTCGAGATCCGCTAGGCTGGGTCCGCGCTATTGGCTCGTCCTTATTGGTGGCCGCTGGCAATGCACTGGCATTGCTGATTATGCTGGGCCAATTGATTATTGATATTGGCACGTTCTTGCGCCGTCCCTTGCGCGGGCCGTGGCGTGAAATCTCCGCGCAGGTGTATCGCACGGGTGCGCAAGCCCTGGGTATTACCGCGCTGGTCGGTTTTTTGATCGGTGTGGTGCTGTCGTATTTATCGGCCCAGCAATTGCAAATGATTGGGGCCGATCGCTTCATTGTGCGTTTGCTGGGCGTGTCCATCATGCGCGAATTGGGGCCTGTGCTGGCCGCCATTTTGGTGGCAGGGCGTTCCGGCTCAGCCATTACGGCGCAAATTGGAGTCATGCGGGTCACACAAGAGCTCGACGCCATGCTGGTGATGGGCATCTCGCATGGCCAACGTCTCATCATGCCGCGTGTGCTGGCGCTGGCCCTCACGATGCCATTACTCGTGCTGTGGACCGTGGCCATGGCACTTATTGGCGGCATGCTGGCAGCTCAAGCCCAATTGGGTATTTCGTTGGTCTGGTTCGTGCAGGCCTTGCCGGAAGCCGTCTCGCTGACCAACTTCTGGATAGGCATGTTTAAAGGCGTGACCTTCGGCATCTTGATTGCGTTGGTCGCGTGTCATTTTGGCCTGCGCATTCAACCCAATACGGAAAGTCTGGGGCGCGGCACGACTACTTCCGTCGTCACCTCCATTACCGGGGTCATTCTGCTGGATGCTTTGTACGCTGTGATGTTCAGCTCGTTGGGGATCTGAATGAGCGAGACCGCCCAAAAGCAATTGTTTAATGAAGGAGGCGTCACTGTCGCGCCAGTTATTGTTGTGCGTGGATTGCGCACGGCATTTGGCGACCACGTGGTGCACGACAATCTGAACTTGACCGTACTGCCAGGAGAAATCCTGGCATTGGTCGGCGGTTCCGGATCGGGCAAGACTACCTTGCTGCGCCAAATCATTGGATTGGACCGGCCTTCCGCGGGAACTGTGCAAGTGCTTGGCCGCACGCTGGATGAGCTCTCCGTCCAGGAACGGCGCTTATTGTCTTATCGTTGGGGCATGCTGTTTCAAGCGGGGGCGCTGTTCTCCGCCCTGACCGTGTTCGACAATATTGCATTGCCCCTGCGTGAGTTACGCACCGTACCGGAAGACCTGGTGCGAGATGTGGTTTTGTGTCGCCTGTCCATGGTGGGCCTGTCGTCGAAAGACGCCGACAAGCAACCCTCTGATTTGTCGGGCGGCATGATCAAGCGTGTTGCGTTGGCGCGCGCGCTGTCGCTGGACCCCGAACTGTTGTTCCTGGATGAGCCCACGGCCGGCCTGGATCCCCAACGTTCGGATGAATTTGTGGATCTGGTGCGCGGTTTGCACCGGCAACTGAACTTTACCGTCGTCATGGTGACGCACGATCTGGACACGCTGCTGGCGTTGGCCACGCGTGTTGCCGTACTGGCGGATAAACGCGTGATCGTGTGCGACACGGTGCCGGAAGTGCTTAAGGTCGATCACCCGTTTATTCAAACATTCTTCCTTGGCGAACGCGGTTTGCGTGCGCTGGGGGATTTGGCGCCGAAGGGACTGCATCATGGAAAACCGTAGCCACGCACTGTTAGCTGGGATATTCACGCTGGTGTTGCTGGCGGCCGCCACCGTAGTGGCGATCTGGCTGGGCCGGGATCGTCAGCAACTCCAGACCTATGAAATTGTTTCGGCCACCGCTGTCAGCGGATTGACCGCGCAATCGGCCGTCAGATACCAAGGCGTGCCGGTTGGGCGAGTGCAATCCTTGAAACTGAATCCCGCAAAGCCAGGACAAGTGCTGATTCGTATTGGCGTGGCACCAGATACCCCCATTACCGAGTCCACTTGGGCAGAAATCGGGGTGCAGGGCGTCACGGGGCAGGCCAACATTGATCTGCGTGACGACGGAATGTCGAAACAGCGTCTGGTCTCCACCAAAGATAATCTGGCCACCATACCCCTGCGACCGGGCTTTCTCGAGCGCGTAGAGCAACGCGGCGATCTCTTGCTAAGCAACGTGGAACACGCGATCAAGCAGATTGATAATTTACTCAGTGATCAGAACGTCCGCTCATTTACCAACGTGATGCAGAACACGAGCGACCTGACCAATGCGCTTCGAGAAGCGACCCAGAATATTGGCCCCGCATTGGCCAAGCTAGGGCCTCTGGTCGATACCTTCAACGGTATTTCGCGCCAGGCTGATCGTGCGGCACGCCAGGTTGGAGATCTGGCGCAAGAGGCACGCAGCATCCTGGCGCGTCTGGATGCACCAGATGGCCCCTTGGCCACCGCCACCCGCAGCATGAATGACATCGCCTTGGCAGCGTCCCGCTTGAATCGGGAAACGCTGCCAGCGGTCACAAATATGGCGACTAGCGTTGGCACTGCAGCACGTGGGGCCACCACCACCTTGCGACGCGTGGGCAACGAGCCACAATCCATTTTGTTCGGTCCGGCGCCCAAGCGCCCTGGGCCCGGTGAACCCGGCTTCTCGGGATTTGGGAGTCAAGCGCAATGAGAAAAATAAGCGCCGTTCTGGCATTGACGCTGGTCTTGGCTGGTTGTGGAGTAGGGCGGGTGGGCACACCACCATCTCTATTTGATTTGGGGATAGACGCACGGCCAACGCCGTCCCTGGCGGCACGCCAACCGCTTGCCCTGGTTTTTGACGCCGTGCCCGCCTTGTCGCAGACCGGCGTCATCTGGCGTGTGGGCGACAGCGCACATCTTCAGTCTTACGCCACCACACAATGGGCAAGTCCTCCGTCTGAATTGGTGCGTCAGCGCCTGATTGAAAGGCTTTCCCATCAGGGGCCGGTGCTGGGTGATCGTACCGTTCTGAACATTCCCCAATTGCAAGTGACCTTGACCAGCTTTGAGCAGGTTTTCTCTGCGGACGGGTCAACCAGTGTGGGACGCGTCGTTGTGCAGGTCGTGCTGCTGCGTGGCAACGAGGTGCTCGGTCAAGTGCGCATTGCACACGAAACTGCAGCGCCCACCAACGACGCAGCCGGTGGCGTAGATGCCTTGCGTTTGGCCACCGATCAAGTCTCCGACAGCCTCGCACAGTGGTTAGCGGGTAATTTGAAATAACGGACGGCCTGTCCTTCCGGCATCATTAACATCGAAATTTTTGCTAATTGAATTCCACTATGTCTGCACGCACTGAAACTCTGGCCTTTGTAGGCGCCGCGGGTCGCATCGATTGCGCGGTGGATTGGCCAGCCGACACGCCACGTGGTTGGGCGTTGGTCCTGCATCCCCATCCGTTGCAAGGCGGTGCACGCGAAAACAAAATCGTCACCACTATTGCCCGGGCCTGCGTGCAGCACGGTCTGGTGGCGGTGCGCCCTAATTTTCGCGGCGTAGGCGACTCCGAAGGGGTGTTTGACAAGTCTGCCGGTGAAACCGTAGACATGTTGGCTCTTGTGGCCCAAATGCGTGAGCGCTATCCCGACTTGGCGTCAGCCCCGTGGGTATTGGCCGGCTTCTCCTTTGGCACGGCAGTGGCTGCGCAGGTCTATGACGGCTTGGCACAAGCTCAAGACGACGTGCTGCCAGTGGCCCTGATGCTGATGGGCCCTGCCGTCAACCGCTTCCAGGCGCACGAGGTGACTGTGCCCGACAACACCCTCATGGTGCACGGCGAACAGGATGAAGTGGTGCCGCTTTCCGAGGCGCTGGATTGGGCTCGTCCGCGCTCTATTCCTGTTGTGGTGGTGCCAGGGGCGTCACACTTCTTCCACGGTAAGTTGCTCGTTCTGCGGCAATTGATTCAAGACCGTCTCACCCTGGCTTTAGGTGCCTGAAGTGCCCTAGGGGAACGATGACGTTGCATCAAGTTGCATGTTGAACGACACATGGAACCGAAGCGGCGACGACGTGTCCTATAGGCTGCCTATAATTGCCAGCTACTTTGACCCGCGCAGGCGGGCACCCTTTCTGGACCCACGTTGCCGATGAAGAACTTGCCACAATTCGCCCTTTCCCCCGTCGCCTTCTCTCGCCGTGCACTCGCCTGCGCGGTGTTGTCAGCGATGCTTGCTTCGTCCATGCCGGTTTGGGCGCAACAAGCGCCAGCCGCGGCACCCGCGACAAGCAGCGCGACGGCCCCGGCGACGACGGCTCCATCCTCGACCGTCGTGCCTGTAGGCGATGTGGCAACCGTGCCCGCGCCCACCATCGCCGCCAAGGCCTGGATCGTTATCGATGTGAACAGCGGTCAAACGCTGGCGGCCTCGAATCCGGACATGAAGGTTGAGCCGGCTTCGCTCACCAAAATCATGACGGCCTACGTGGTCTTCAATGCACTGGAAGAAAAGCGCTTGACGCTTGAGCAGACCGTGCCGGTGTCGGATCACGCCTGGCGCACGGGTGGTTCGCGCATGTTTATCGAGCCACGCAAGCCGGTTACGGTGGACGAGCTCAACCAGGGCATGATCGTGCAATCAGGTAATGACGCCTCCGTGGCGTTGGCCGAAGCCGTCGGCGGCAGCGAATCGTCTTTCGCCGCCCTGATGAATCAGGAAGCAGAACGCCTTGGCATGCGTGGCAGCCATTTCATGAACGCCACCGGCTTGCCGGATCCGCAGCACGTCACCACCACGCGCGATCTGGCCATTCTGTCGTCGCACCTGATCAGTGATCATCCCCAGTTCTTCCACTATTACAAGCAGAAGGGCTTTACGTACAACAAGATCACCCAACCTAACCGCAACCGTCTGCTTTGGGCAGACCCTTCGGTTGATGGCATGAAAACCGGTCATACCGATTCGGCTGGCTACTGCCTGGTTGCCACGGCGGTCCGTGGCGATCGTCGCATTCTCACAGTCGTGGTTGGCACCGATAGCGAAGCTACCCGCGCCGAAGAAAGCCTGAAGCTCCTGAACTGGAGCTTCCAGAACTTTGACACCGTCAAACTCTTTGACAAGAGCCAGGCGGGTATCGACGCTCGCGTTTGGGAAGGCACTGTCGACACCGTCAAACTCGGTCCCCTGAACCCGACATGGGTTGCTGTGCCGCGCGGCAAAGCTGGCGATCTGAAACCGGTCGCAAAGCGCACGGATCCGCTCCTGGCGCCGTTGGCGAAAAACCAGGTCGTTGGAACCCTGCAATTCACATTGGACGGCAAGGTACTTCGCGAAGAACCGCTGGTGGTGCAAGACGCTGTAGAACGTGCAGGCTTCTTTGGCCGCATGATGGATACCGTCAAGCGCTGGTTCCAATAAAACAGGCGTTTACAAGGCTGCTCGCGGGTGTAAGCTAGCGAGCAGCGTGTTGTGTAAGCGCAGCACGGCAGTAATTCAGTAGGGACGGACCATATGGTCCGTCCCTATCCATTTGATACTCAGGAGTTCCTCATGATTGCGGGCATGCCAGGCAACAGCCAGGTGTTTCTTAACGGTGAATTCATGCGTGTGGACGAGGCAAAAATCTCCGTCCTCGATCGCGGCTTCATCTTCGGTGACGGCATCTATGAAGTCGTTCCCGTCTATAACGGCAATGCGTTTCGCATGGCCGAGCACCTGAATCGTCTGGACCGCAGCTTGGCGGCGCTGCGCATCACCTCGCCCTTTGATCGCGATGGCTGGATTGACCTGATCCAACAATTGATCGACAAATCGGCGACCCCCACATGCCTCGTGTACCTGCAAGTTACGCGCGGTGTGGCCAAACGCGATCACGCCTTCCCGACGGTCTCGGTTGCCCCCACCGTATTTGGCATGACCACAGAATTTATCGTGCCCCCGAAAGCGCATCGCGAAGGCGGCCTTAGTGCCATCAGCATTCCGGACGAGCGCTGGCTGCATTGCGAGATCAAATCCGTGTCATTGCTGGGCAATGTCCTGGCCAAGCAGCAAGCGGTTGATGCCCATGCCGACGAAGTCGTGCAATTTCGCGATGGTTACTTGACCGAAGGCTCTTCCACCAATATCTGGGTGGTTTCGGGCGGAAAATTATTGGCTCCCCCGAAAAACAACCTGATTCTCGAAGGAATCCGCTACGGTCTGATGGCAGAGTTGGCGGCTGAATCGGATATTCCGTTTGAGGCGCGTCGCATTTCTCAGGCCGAAGTTGAGCAGGCAGACGAATTGATGCTGTCTTCCGCCACCAAAGAAGTGCTGGCTATTGTCACGCTTGACGGCAAACCCGTCGGTTCGGGCAAGCCAGGCCCTGTTTATGCGCAATTGCGTGCGGGTTATGATGCCCGCATCGCCGCACTTTAATTTGTAGCGGTCGGGCGGCACCAGGTTGCCGCCCATTTTCCGACTGGTTCAGCGCTGCTTGTCTGGGCCAGGAATGGCCCCATATGTCAGGGCTGGGCGCTCCGCGCCGTTTTTTGCCAGGCTCATCATGCATATTCCGCCCGAAGAATCCCTCATTGAATATCCGAGCGACTTTCCCATCAAAGTCATGGGCAAACAGCATCCGGAATTCGCGCAAACCTTGACCGACATCGTGCTGCAGTTCGACCCGCAGTTCGATCCTGCCACCGTTGAAATGCGGCCTAGCAAGGGCGGCAACTACATGGGGCTGACGTTCACGATACGCGCGACATCTCGCCAACAGCTCGATGATCTGTACCGTACGCTGCACGCCCATCCCATGGTTTCCATCATGCTGTAACCCGGCCACATGTCGTGATCAAGTGGCTTGATCGGCCTGCTGACTACTTGCCTGTATGGCAAGCCATGCAGGCCTTTACCAACATACGCACAGCCGAAACGCCTGACGAAATCTGGCTGTGCGAGCATCCGCCTGTCTACACGCTGGGACAGGCTGGTCTGCCCCAGCATGTGCTAAATGCCGGGCAAATCCCCATCGTTCACTGCGACCGGGGCGGGCAAGTCACTTACCACGGCCCCGGCCAAGTCATGGCCTACGCCCTCTTTGATCTGCGCCGCGCGGGTCTGTTCGTCAAAGAATACGTTCGCCTGCTCGAGGACGCCGTCATCGGGGTCTTGCAAGATTTGAACGTGGCTGGAGCCTGCCGCAAGCCCGGTGCACCTGGTGTCTATGTGCCAGACAATCAAAGTGGCGGGCTGGCCAAAATTGCCGCCCTGGGCATAAAAATCCGCAATGGCCGTGCTTATCACGGCGTGTCTCTCAATGTGGACATGGATCTGGCACCCTTTCTGGGCATCAACCCCTGTGGATACGAGGGGCTGCGCACCGTAGACATGGCTACCTGTGGCGCGTATTACGCGCCAGCTCAGGTTGGTGACCACTTGGCACACCGACTGGTACTGGCCTATGCGCAAGCTACCGCGCTCGCGGCCGCAAGAGCGCAAACGGAATAACGCGCCGCTTGCAGGCAATGTGGGATGCACCCTCCAGCGCTTCTCCCGACGCTGAAATCAGGATCCTGCGCCATAATAAGAAACACTCTCAGATACGCGCCCGCATGAATCCCTTTACCGTCTCCGACGTCAATACCACCACACCAGAACAGCTTGCTCAGTTGCGCGCAGGCCCGCCCGAGGTCTACGCCGCCTGGATTAAGACGGCCGCGCAAGAAGGATTGGTCGAGGCGCAGGTCATTTTTGGCCAGATGCTCTTAGACGGTATCGGTCTAAAAGCGGACCCCATTGACGGCCTGGCCTGGTTTAAACGGGCCGCACATGCAAACCACGCCATGGCCATCAACATGGTCGGACGCTGCTATGAGAACGGATGGGGAGCCGATGCCGACGACGTCGTCGCCGCCTACTGGTTTCGGCTAGCGGCGGATAAAGGGCTGGACTGGGGCATGTACAACTACGCGCACATGCTCAATAGCGGGCGAGGGGGCGTGACACAGAATCGTGCCGCGGCCTTGGCCCTCTACCAGCAGGCCGCGCAAGCCGGGCATGTGAAGTCTGTCGGGGTGGTGGGCAGATTCCTGGAAGAGGGCGACGTCATCCCCCAAAACCTGGATCAAGCCTTTGAATGCTATCGCCGCTGCGCAGAGGGTGGTGACTTCCGTGGCATGTTTTATTTTGGTCGAATGCTCCTGGCGCGCGGCCGTCAGGAAGAGGCACTTTTGTGGCTGAACCGAGTACCTGTGACCGCCACACCGACATTCTTGCGTTCGGCCGATGCCATGCTGCGCGCTACAGGCAACGAAGAAGTGGCAGAGCTGTATGCGCACTATGCGTCAGGCGAGGGAGCAGGAAATACTTACCCCACCGCTGCACCACCGCTCTAGGCCGGAATTCAGCGCAAATAGGGCAGCATCAGTAACAAATGCCCCATGTGCGGTGGCCGCTAGCGGCATGCACGCTAAGCGCTAAGACGAGGCTCCAGATAGATCGGGAGCACTTCGCACTCTCCCGCCGCTAAGCTGCCATTCAATCGATTGAGCAGCATCTGCGCAACACGACGTCCCATCGCATCCGGCTCCACGCCAATCGTGCACAAGCCGGGCACCCATTGCACCGCACTGCCATCATCCGTAAACCCAATCACCGCCAAATCCAGCGGTACGTCCAACTCACGGTTATGGGCTTCGGACACGGTGCTGGCCGCCAAAAGGTCACTGGTGCAGAACACGGCATCAAACAAGCCATTGGTCGCCAGTAGACGCAGGAAGGCGTTCCGACCATCCAACAGCGCGTGCACATTGTCTTGCACAATATCCGCCGCTACCTCCAGGCCCAAATCGCTTGCCTCCGCCATGAACCCGGCACGACGCTCCACTTCCCACGCCGTATTGGTGCTGATGCACGCCACACGGGCGTAGCGCTTTTCTGCCAGATGCCGGGCGGCGCGTCGACCTGCTTCCGCGTTATCGGGGGCGATGAGGGCGTCCAAAGGCTTGGCCGAATTCGTCCAGGTTTCCAGGACTGGCACCTTCAGCGCGAGCAGTGCATCGCGCAGTTGCGCGTCTTGGACGGCACCCAAGACGAGTACAGCGGCTGGCTGCATGTCCGCGAGGGCGCTTATCGTTTGCGTGTTCTCCACCTGGGGCGGGCAAATGGCCAGGTAATACCCGGCCGAAGACAGGGCGTGTGCGCAGACTCGTAACGTTGTCGTGACGGTGCAGGCGTCCAGGCGCGGCGCAATCACGGCAATCGCATGTCGCGCAGGGGTCAATTCATCGGGTTCGGAAGGGGGGCTAGTGTGCGTACTCATGGGGCGAAACGATACCGCATCCTGCCTCTGTTCGCCCTCGTTACGCCCAAGAACGCCACCCAATAGTAAAATGCCCGTTTTCTCTCAGACCGCGACGCCTCGCGTGCCGGTCGTGAAGGTGCCTTATGTCCACGTTGCTCGAGTCCCCGGTCCCCGCGAACGAATCGACGGCTGCGCCCGCCGCCACCCCCTATGATGCGACGCTAAAGCAGAAATCACAGGCCAAGACGGCGCGTATCCCTATCAAGATTATTCCGGCCGAACGCCTGAAAAAACCTGAATGGATTCGGGTCAAAGCGGCTGCGCCCGGCTCGCGCTTCTATGACATCAAGCGCATCTTGCGTGAACACAACCTGCACACGGTTTGC
>JBEBWV010000154.1:0-10733 GCA_040391965.1 Achromobacter deleyi
GCTTTCCATGCAGATCTCCAATTGGGAAAAATCCCGCGAATTATAGCCAAGCGCAAGGCAATGCAAACGCTGGGCCGTGACAAAAATAACACCACACACAAGTTAAATCATTCAAATGAACAAAAAATGAACCGTGTATGGCGTTTCCTGTGGGGAAACACGCAGCGAATTATCAATGCTACCGATAATTTCGTGGCGCTATCAGCGCCTGCGTGCCTCCTTGTTTATTGCATGTACATCCCACCATTTACGTGGAGGGTCGTACCAGTAATGTAACCCGCCTGCGGGCTGGACAAGAAGGCCACAGCATGAGCAATATCAGCTGGAGCGCCTAATCGGCCCAAAGGAATTTGTTGCAAAAGTGCCGCTGTCTGGCTCTCGCCCAGCGCACGCGTCATGTCTGTATCGATAAAGCCCGGTGCCACGCAATTGACAGTGATGTTGCGGCTACCCAACTCTCGGGCAAGTGCTCGTGCCATGCCCGCCACACCCGCCTTCGCGGCAGCGTAGTTCGCCTGGCCCGCGTTACCGCTAGCACCCACGACGGAGGTCACATTGATGATGCGACCCCAACGGGCCTTCATCATGTTGCGCAATACCGCGCGCGACAAGCGGAAAACCGATGCCAGATTCGTGTCAATAACGGCTGACCAGTCGTCGTCTTTCATGCGCATTGCCAGCGAATCGCGGGTGATGCCAGCATTATTGACCAAGATATGGGGTCCACCGCTTTCTTTACCCAACTCATCAATCAAGGCATTGCAGGCGTCGACGTCAGTGACATCAAGTACGACACCACGCCCACCGGATGACGCCAGCGCTTCCGTGATGGCTTGCGCCCCCGCTTCGGAGGTGGCAGTACCCACGACGGTGGCACCACGTGCAGCCAATTCTTGTGCGATTGCCTTGCCGATGCCGCGCGTCGCGCCTGTCACCAGTGCAACTTTGCCCTGCAATTCCATCGAAGTATTTTCCATATCAGTTTCGCTCAATTGCCGTTGACGGCTGCCAACGCAGCGGCCAGCGAAGCAGGGTCAGTAATGGACATACCGACCATATCCGGATCGATGCGTTTGGTCAGACCGGCCAAAACCTTGCCTGGACCGCATTCAATCACATGCGTGACGCCCTGCGCCTTCATGGCCTGCAATGTCTCAACCCAGCGCACAGGATGCCATGCCTGACGTACCAATGCATCGCGGATTGCCCCCGGTTCGACCGGGCTTGCCACATCCACGTTGTTAATAACGGGAACCTGAGGCACCAGGACAGTGACTTGCGCCAATGCGCCAGCCAGGACGTCGGCAGCAGGCTTGAGCAAGCTGGAGTGAAAGGGTGCGGAAACGGGCAGCAACAGAGCGCGCTTGGCACCGGCCGCTTTGGCCGCTTCGCAGGCACGCTCAACAGCGGCCTTATGGCCAGCGATAACCACTTGCGCCGGTGCATTGAAATTGACGGCCTCAACGACTTCACCTTGGGCGGCCTGTTCGCAAGCCGCCAACACCGCAGCGTCATCGAGGCCCAAAATGGCCGCCATGGCACCCGTACCCACCGGCACTGCCGCTTGCATCGCATCGGCACGCACGCGAACCAAACGCACAGCATCTTCCAACGTGAGCGCACCCGCGGCTGTCAATGCGGCATATTCACCCAAGCTATGACCAGCCATAACCTCAGGCATACGGCCACCCGCATCACGCCACGCAGCGAACATTGCTACCGCTGCAGTCAACATGGCGGGCTGGGTGTTGGTCGTGAGGTTGAGTTGGTCTGCGGGGCCTTGAGCGATCAATGCGCCCAAGTCCTGACCAAGCGCCGCCGAAGCGCGCGCAAGGACGTCAGCAACAACAGCATTGTCAGACCAAGCGTCCAGCATGCCGACCGCTTGAGAGCCCTGTCCGGGGAATACAAACGCGATTTTCATGGTTGAGCGTGTTTCTTAATTCAGAATTTTGTTTGTGACGCCGACGTGCACTGTTGGAAAGCCCCGCAAGAACTCGCCGGCTTCGCACTTACAGACGAACGAGCACGGAGCCCCACGTGAACCCGCCACCTACGCCCTGCAACAGCGCCAATTGCCCTGCCTTGACACGACCATCACGACGCCCGGCATCCAATGCCAGTGGCACGCTTGCGGCGGAGGTATTGGCGTGGGTATCGACAGTGACGATGACCTTGCTGAGGGGCACGCCCAATTTGCGCGCGAGGAAGTTAAGAATACGGACATTGGCCTGATGCGGAATCAGCCAATCGACGGATTCAAGACTTACCCCAGCTTCTGCACAGACATCTCGGGCCGAGCGATCCAGCACGGTAACGGCTTGTTTGAATACGGCTTGACCATCCATCCGCAGGAAAGGATCGCCCGTAACTTCACCGTAGGCAACATTACCCGCCGCGGCGAGAATTTTGGTTTGACTGCCGTCCGCGTGAAGCTGCGCGGCCAGAATGCCGGGCGTATCAGATGCCTTGAGTACGACGGCGCCCGCACCATCGCCGAAAAGCACGCAAGTAGCACGGTCGTTCCAGTCGAGAATTCGGGAGAATACTTCGGCACCAATCACCAATGCGCAACGCGCACGGCCAGCACGAATGAAACTATCCGCCGTGGTTAGCGCATAGACAAACCCGCTGCACACCGCTTGCACATCGAATGCGGCCGAGCCCTTATTGCCAAGATTGGCCTGCACGAGACATGCCGTGCTGGGAAAAACGAAATCAGGAGTGGAGGTAGCAACGATGATCAGATCGACCTCGGAGGCCTCCACGCCCGCGTCCGCCAGCGCACGCTGTGCCGCTTGCGTGGCCAACTGGCTGGTTGTGACGCCGCGCTCAGCAATGTGCCGCTGGCGAATGCCGGTGCGATCGGCAATCCACTCATCTGAAGTGGTAATGCCACGCGTCGCCAGCTCGACAGCCAACTCATCGTTCGATACGACACGCTCGGGCAGAAAACTGCCCGTACCGGCAATCACGGAATAATTCATTGTTGTGTCCATCTCAAGCGGAGCCCGGAGCCGCGTTGGACGAAGGAGCCGCAGCGCCCTCACCCGATTGAACGCGCTTGTTAATTTGCGCCACCGTCTGCGCGGTACGCTCCAGCAGTTTACTCACCACGGCCTCACGTGCACGTTGCAACGCGAATCCATAGGCAAAGACATCAGCCGAACCATGGCTTTTGATAACCACACCACGCAAGCCCAGAAAAGCTGCGCCGTTGTAGCGACGATTATCCACTCGATAACGCAAGCGGTTCAACACCGGCTTGGCGAGCACGCCTGCCAACATGGTGAGCGGATTACGCGTGAACTCTTCGCGAATGAAGCTAGAGAGCATCTTCGCCATTCCTTCCACCGATTTGAGCACGACGTTACCCACAAAGCCGTCACAGACGACCACGTCTACCGTGCCCTTGAAAATGTCATTGCCTTCCACGTTGCCGTAGAAGTTAAGCGGGCTGGCCCGCAGCAACTCGGCGGCCTCTTTGACCACTTCATTGCCCTTAATGACCTCTTCACCGATGTTGAGCAAACCCACAGAGGGATGCTCAAGGTGGTCCACCGCCTGCGAAAGCGCGGCGCCCATAACGGCGAATTGCAGTAAATGTTCGGCCGTGCAGTCCACGTTCGCGCCCAAATCCAGAACCGTTGTGGCACGGCCTGTCTGATTGGGAATGGACGTGGCAAGCGCTGGGCGGTCAATACCGTCCAGCGTTTTCAGCACATAGCGCGAAATTGCCATCCACGCGCCGGTATTGCCTGCAGAAACGCAGGCGTCAGCGCGCCCATCCTTGACAGCCTGAGCCGCCAAGCGCATGGAAGAATCTTTTTTACGACGAAGGGCGACCTCAACCGGGTCAGCCATGGTGACAACCTCGGAGGCCGCCACAATTTCCAGACGATCACGCGCCACGCCGCGGTGCTCTGAGAGCGCCGCTTCGATGGCATCGGGAAGCCCGACCAGCAATAGCCGGGTATCCGGGAATTGCCGGGCGAACTCGATCGCAGCCGGAATTGTGACGGGCAAACCGAAGTCGCCGCCCATACAGTCTATGGCGATGCGTATCACGGGGGCCAGGTATCAGCGTTCAGCCGAAATGGTCCGAGTACGAGTTCAGCCCGGGGGCTTATTCGTCGGCCTTGGTCTTCAGGACCTTGCGGCCACGGTAGAAACCGTTGGGGCTGATGTGGTGACGCAGATGGATTTCGCCCGTGTTGGGTTCGATTGCCGTCGACGGGCCAACCAGAAAATCGTGCGAGCGGTGCATACCGCGCTTGGAGGGGGACTTCTTGTTTTGTTGAACGGCCATGATGACTCCTAGAAACGGGGCGCATTGTACGCGATGCGGCCCGATGTTGATCTCAATCTTTGTGCTTCAGTTGTTCCAGCACCGCAAACGGCGACGGACGCTTGGCAACGGGCTCTTGGGAAGCTTCGCTTGCCGTGGCCTGCGCGCCCGGGCATATATCATGCTTGGGCACATATGGAACGCTCAGAATGAGCTCATCTTCGACCTGGGCCAACAGATCAAAATGATGCGAACCAACCACCTTTTCAGGAAGGTCGTCCACAAAATCCTCTTCTTGCGATTCAGCCTGAAAATCGTCGCTGTCGAGATCGTCTTCCGACTTCACCAGATGCAACACAGTTTCAGTATTTACCGGGAACACAAACAACGCATTGCAGCGCTGACACTCCAGCAAAGGATTCGCTTGCACATGAAAATGCAAGAGATACTTCCCAAGATGAAGCCCAGATTCACCGATTTCACCACGTACGGACCACTTCACTAGGCCAGCCTCACCGGCTGGCTGCTCTGGCAACCCGTCTACCATTCTGGCAAGACGCTCAATATCGATACTGCCTTGCGCGAACTTGCCCTTCCTGGCGAAGGCGAAGGCATCAATGCGAATTTCATCTACGTGATCAGGATCTTCATCCAGGTCGGTATCAGCGTCGATTTCGGCTTCGGCATCCGTGCCCATGGCATTGCTACCCTGAACCTCTTCCTTACCCGTTTCTGCACCCATACTCGCACCCAAATTAAAAATAGCCGTTTCAAAACCCTCGGCCTCTAAGGTCTCGGCACCACGAAAGGCGCTTCCACCTTGCCCACTCATATTGATGTTCCTGCAAAAATGCCGCAAAACGTTAGATAATACTGTGACTTACGTACTAGCGTCAAATACTGCATGCCCATAACTCAGACTCGTCTCATTCTTGCATCCAGCTCGCCATACCGACGCGAACTGCTCTCCCGCTTGCGCTTGCCCTTCGAAACCATTTCGCCTGATGTGGACGAAACGCCGCAAGCCGGCGAAAGCCCTGAGGAGCTTGCGTTGCGGCTGTCGGTTGCCAAGGCAATGGCCGTCGCCCAAAAGCATCCGGGCAGCATCGTGATCGGTTCCGACCAAGTCGCCACCATCGATGGATACCCCATTGGAAAACCGGGTGACTTCGCTCGCGCTCAAGAACAGCTACGCACGCTGTCCGGGCAGGAAGTGGCGTTTCACAGCGCAATGGCTGTCACGGATGGCAAACGTATTGAAAAAGCCAACGTGGTGACGCTCTGCCGCTTTCGTCGCCTGACGGACGCTGCCATCGATGCCTACCTCTTGGCGGAGGAGCCCTACGATACCGCAGGCAGTGCCAAAGCCGAGAGCCTGGGTATCGCGTTAATGGAGAAAATCCAAAGCGACGACCCAACAGCCATCATCGGACTGCCGCTGATCACGCTAACCACCATGCTGGGCAAGTTTGGCCTGGACCCATTAATGTCCGCAGGTGCCAAAGCATGAGTGGAACACTGCACCTGATTCCCGTGGGCCTAGGCGAATCCGCCCCCGAACGCTGGCTCCCCGCCGAAGTTCGCAGCCTGGCCGGTCGGCTAGACACTTATATTGCGGAAAATGCCAAGACCGCACGCGCCTTTCTCAAACTGATTGGTACCGTGCGTCCATTACAGGAAATCACGATCCACACCCTGACAGAGAAGGCGAATGCCGGACAAATTCAGGCGTGGCTGGAGCCCTTGCGTAAAGGCGCCGAAATTGGCCTGGTCTCTGAGGCGGGCTGCCCCGCCGTGGCCGATCCCGGCGCCAAAGTCGTGGAGGCAGCACATCGTATGGGACTGACTGTGCGACCTTGGGTTGGTCCGTCTTCCATTCTGCTCGGCCTGATGGCAAGCGGCCTGGACGGCCAACGCTTTGCCTTCCACGGCTATGCGCCGGTTGACCCCACCGAACGGGCGAAGCAGTTACGCGCCTGGGAGCAATTTTCGGCCCGCAACAATCAAACCCAGCTGCTGATCGAAACCCCCTACCGCAACGCTGCGATGTTCGCCACACTGGTGAGCAGCCTGCATGGCGAAACCCGCCTATGTGTTGCCCGCGCCCTGACAACATCCGAAGAGCTGGTCATCACCCGCAGCATCTCTGACTGGAAGAAACATCCGGCACCAGATGTGGACAAGATGCCTACGCTTTTTCTGTTTCTGGCGCGCTAAACGCATGCGCAAGCCTGCGGCCATGGCGCTCAGCGCTTGCGCCTTGCTGGCGGGCTGTGCGCAGCCTGGCCCGAAAGGTGTCAACCTGGACACCTCGGTAACATCGGTTAGCCAAAGCAGTCGGGTCAAGTACGTGGTGCTGCACTACACCACGGCGGACAATGCGCGCTCACTGGACCTCCTCTCCAAGAGAAACGTCAGTGCGCACTACTTGATCACCGATGAAACGCGGCCACGCACCTACCGCCTGGTAGACGAAAACCGAGCGGCCTGGCATGCCGGAGAGAGTGCCTGGTATGCACAAACCGCCCTCAATAGCACGTCTATCGGCATTGAGCTCGTGAATCCGGGCTGGACACCAGACGCCCAAGGCAATCCACAGTGGCACGCCTTCAACGAGGCGCAAATACGTACCCTGACGGCCCTTCTGCGCGACATTGTCTCTCGCCACAACATTCAGCCCGAGAACATCGTGGGACACAGCGATGTAGCGCCGCAGCGAAAAGTTGACCCCGGGCCGCTCTTCCCGTGGAAGCAACTTGCCCAATCGGGCCTTGGACGCTGGTACGACGAAGCTGGCGCAACCAATCATCTGCGTCGACTGGAGGCCGAGGGCACACCTGATATCACTTGGTTTCAACAGCAATTACTGCGACTCGGCTATGCCTGCCCACAATCAGGACAGCTGGACCGGGCCACGACGAACTCGCTAGCCGCCTTCCAAATGCACTATCGGCCCACTCGACACGACGGCCTGCCTGACGCCGAAACAGCAGCCATCATGGTGGCCATGCTGTAGCAGCAGAAGCCACACACGCGCACCATCATGCGTTTTCTGAACGGATCGGCACAGGCACCGCGCGTCGGCGCAACCACATAACAACGCGCCACACCAACAAAAGCAGGAGCACAGCCCCGTACAGCATGGGCTGCGCCAGATCATTCTTGCCCGCTTTGTGCCACCAGAAATGCAAGATCGCCAGCAGACCGATGAGATAGACCAGCCGGTGCAAGACCTGCCAGCGCTTGCCAAGCTTGCGCATCGCCCATTGCGTTGAGGTGGCAGCCAACACACTCATCAGCACAAATGCCGTAAACCCAACAGCAATGAAGGGTCGCTCAACAACGTCTTGCAGCATTGAGACTGGATCAAAGCCCCTGTCCCACCACACCCAAGCAAGAAAATGCATGCTGCCGTAGAAAAAGGCGAACAAACCGCACATCCGGCGAACTCGAACAACGGCGGGTTGCCCAGTCAAGCGGCGCAAGGGAGTTATAGATAGCGTCACGAGCAAGCAAATCAATGTCCATGTACCCGAGGATCGGGTTAGAAACTCAACGGGGTTCGCTGTCAGACCATCGTGAAAACCGAGCCATATCCAACGCGCGAACGGCAGCAAGCCAATGAGAAACAATAGCGGCTTGAACTTGCCGACTGTTTTGGCTGAGATTTGACGTTTCTGGCGAACGGACGCTGCCCGATCAAATGTTTTAGCTGGAGAAGCCGGAAGAGACATCAATAATTGACTTTGAGATCCATGCCTTGATAGAGCGCGGCCACTTGATCGCCATACCCATTAAATATCAGGGTCTTACGTTTCGGTGTGAACAAGCCGTCCTCACCAATGCGACGCTCTGTTGCCTGACTCCAGCGAGGGTGTGGCACACCAGGGTTCACATTTGCGTAAAAACCGTATTCTTGGGGCGCGGCTTTGATCCAGGCCGTGACTGGTTGTTTTTCAACCAACCGAATCTTCACAATCGACTTGGCAGATTTGAATCCGTACTTCCACGGAACGGCGAGCCGTAATGGAGCACCGTTCTGATTTGGCAAGACCTTGCCGTAGACCCCGAACACCAGCATCGACAGTGGGTTCATGGCCTCATCCAGCCTCAAGCCCTCCACATAAGGCCAATCAAGGACACCGGATCGCACGCCCGTCATGTTGCCGGGCTGCACCGCCGTTACGAATTCAACATATTTCGCGCGACTATTGGGTTCGACCTGCTTGAGCAAGGCAGACAGGGAATAGCCAACCCAGGGAATCACCATGGACCACCCTTCGACGCAACGGAGCCGATACACCCGATCTTCCATGGGTGCCAGCTTGAGCAGTTCGTCAATATCGAAGGATCGAGGTTTATCAACCTCCCCTTCTACGCTTACTACCCACGGACGCGTCTGAAGAGCACCGGCATTGGCCGCCGGATCTCCTTTATCCATTCCGAATTCGTAGTAGTTGTTGTAGGACGTCACATCAGCAAACGGTGTTTGCTTGTCCATCAGCGCGAATTGCGGGTTGGGTTGCCCAGGCAGGAGCGACTCGGCACTCTGCGCAAATACGCCACCAGGCAGCCAACTACCGAGCCCGACGGCCCCTGCTGCCATTGCTGCGCGAGCCATGATCTCGCGACGCCCCCGCCAGATTGGCTCAGGAGTGATTTCAGAAGAAGGAATATCGTTTGGTCGGCGAATCAGCATTGGTGCACTCCGCATTGGCCTAAGACCATCCGACTACCGGAAGGCCGTGCCACTGGTACGGCCTATAGACGCCGCACCCGACCATCATATTCCAACGTCACACCAAATTTAGGCTGCCACACGCGGCATCAGCCACTCACGCAAGCCAGGCACATTCGCTACGATGCCTTGCGGCGCGCAGCCCTCCAGCTCTTTAATGGTGTGCGCGCCATAGGTGACACCAAGACCATGGACGCCGGCATTGACTGCCATTTGCAAATCATGGGAGGTATCTCCCACCATCAATACGCGATCAGCGGTTACATCCAGCTCACTCATGAGCTCATGCAGCATGGCTGGATGCGGTTTGCTAAAAGTTTCATCTGCTGTACGGGTGGCATCGAACATGGGCCCCAGACCCGTTGAAGCCAGGGCGCGCGTCAACCCAACACGGCTTTTGCCTGTTGCGACGGCAAGACGAACATTCTGCTCAGCCAAGGAAGCCAGCAGTGCGGGCACGCCGTCGAACAAACGCAGTTCGGGATCACGCAGCAAATAGTGCGTACGGTAACGCTCCAGAAACTGAGGCAACATCGCTTGCGTGAGTTCTGGCACGGCCCGACGCAGCGCGCTCTCCAGCGACAGACCAATTACCCAGCTCGCATCAGAGACGGACGGCACCGGCAGATCAAGATCGCGACAAGCACCCTGGATGGCGGCCACGATACTGTGCGTGGAATCCATCAAGGTACCGTCCCAATCAAATACTACTAACGAGTAGGGCATATTCACTCTGTCTCTAATTGTTTTAAAAGCTTCACGCAGACGGGCGGCAAAGGCGCAACAAGTTGCAGGGTTTCGCCTGTCAATGGATGAGGAATGGTCAATTGATGGGCGTGCAGGAACATGCGTGCAAAGCCCATGCGCGCAAATTTGGCCGTGGTTTCATCATTGCCGTACTTGTCGTCTCCCACAATGGGGAATCCACTCGAAGCCAAATGCACCCGAATCTGATGGGTTCGCCCCGTGCGCAGTTCAGCATCCACCAAACTGTACGCCCCCAAACGCTGCTTGAGCGTGACAATGGTGTGCGCAGTCTGGCCGTCCGAGTCAACGCGGACACGGCGCTCACCCGATTGCGTGGTCCATTTGGTCAGCCCAAGACGGATGTGCTGACGATCATTGACCCAATCGCCCTCGACCAGCGCCAAATAGTGCTTATCGCCACGCCCTTCTCGCAACATGGCATGCAGGGCCAACAAGGCATTGCGCTTTTTCCCGACCATGAGCAAACCAGAGGTGTCGCGATCCAGGCGATGCACTAACTCAAGGAACTTGGCCTCGGGGCGCGCTGCACGCAATTGCTCAATGACACCAAACGAAACGCCGCTACCACCGTGCACGGCGACACCGGCGGGTTTGTCGATGACCAACATGGCGTCATCTTCGAACACGATCGGAAATTCAACTGCTGGAATGTGCTTAGGCGCGTTCGGCGCGGGCAG
This sequence comes from Achromobacter deleyi, assembly GCA_040391965.1. GTDB lineage: Bacteria > Pseudomonadota > Gammaproteobacteria > Burkholderiales > Burkholderiaceae_B > Achromobacter > Achromobacter deleyi_B. The sequence continues at coordinate 10,472 of JBEBWV010000154.1, forward strand.
GCGCAAGGGTGGGACACGAATGATATCGCCACTCACGATGCGATAGTCCGCAGAGATGCGTCCCTTGTTGACGCGAACTTCACCGCCGCGGATAGCTTTATAAATATGGCTTTTGGGGACACCTTTGCACAAGCGCAAAAGGAAGTTGTCCAGTCGTTGCCCGTCGTGCTCGGCATCGACTTCCACCATTCGAACGGTAGGAGTTTGCATAGGGGAGGAAGTTTCTTTGCGCATTGCGGAAAGCGACATATAATCGGGACAG
>JBEBWV010000155.1:0-10685 GCA_040391965.1 Achromobacter deleyi
CGGGCGTGCGCCTGATGGGCTTTGGCCACCGCGTCTACAAGAACTACGATCCGCGTGCCAAGCTGATGCAGGAAACCTGCAAAGAAGTGTTGGCAGCGCTTGGTCTGGAAAATGACCCGTTGTTCAAGCTCGCCATGGAACTGGAACGCATCGCGTTGTCGGATCCTTACTTCGTTTCGCGCAAGCTCTACCCGAACGTCGATTTTTACTCGGGTATTGTTCAACGCGCCATCGGCATCCCCACCTCGCTGTTCACGGCCATCTTTGCATTGGCTCGTACCGTGGGTTGGATTGCACAGTGGAACGAAATGTTGTCGGATCCCGACTACAAGATCGGCCGCCCGCGTCAGTTGTTCACGGGTTCGCAAGCACGTGACGTGCCCCCGATGGACCAGCGTTAATTCGCTAGTCTGCCAGGCAGCAAGATACACCTGGTGAACGGCACCCCACGCGTTGGATTCTGTCCAACGAGTGGGGTGTTTTTTTTGCGTGGCAAGTTGTTGAGTTCTAAATTTGTGATGGTCGCTGGCACAAACGGAAAAGAGCGCCATTCGAACCGTAGCGTGGGTGGAGCGCGAGGAAATTGACGCAAAAAAAATACCGTCAAACGCGCGTAACCCGCGATGCTTGAACAGCAATAGCGTAGGGTTCAGATCGCGGGTTGCGCGCGTTCAGCAATGTCTCAATCGTTGGGTCAATCGCGCGCTCCACCCACGCTACATTCCCCATGGCCGGGTTGGTGTTCTTGCGCTTCGTAGATTTGAATTGCTCTGGTTCCGCAGATCTTTCAGTGCCGCCGACACTGTTGATCCTGCAAGATCTCCCGAACATCAAAAACATGCAATGCGACGTAGCGTGGGTGGAGCGCGAGGAAATTGAAGCAAAAAAAATACCGTCAAACGCGCGTAACCCGCGATGCTTGAACAGCAATAGCGTAGGGTTCAGATCGCGGGTTGCGCGCGTTCACCAATGTAAAAAAACGGCACCGGCAGCCCACGCACCGGCAGCCGACGCACCGGCAACCCACGCACCGGCAGCCCACGCACCGGCAGCCCACGCACCGGCAACCCACGCATCGGCAACCCACGCATCGGCAGCCGACGCTGAGAAAACGTTTTGCCTGTTTTTCCGCTCAATTACTATCGCGTCATGATTCCAGTTTCCTTGCCCTCGCCAGCCTTCTTTGTTCTCCTGAGCCTTTCCGCGTTTGCCGGTCTGTTGCTGATCGGGTGGCTGCTCTTGTTGGCCGTTGTTCCCGGTATGCGTCGTGCCTTCGGCAAGTACGTAAAGTCATCAAGTGTGCTGTTGCTCACCCTGGCGCTTCTGGCCAGCTTCAGCGCATGGGTTCGATATGAATTCTGGCAAATCGGACGAGAAATTGATCGACAGGTGGCAGCCCTGCACGTGACGTTGGAACAACCTGCCCGCTTGGGTGGCATTGACATGCCGGCAGGCACGAAGCTGGAATTGACGCGGAGAGAAAGCCTTGAGTCATTTAAGGCCGCGCAATTTCCTCACCCTGTGCTGGCCTACGGTATTCAAGCCGCGGTGCTCACCCGCTATGTCTCAACCGATTACGACAGTGAGACCTACGCGACAAAAGGAACCTACCCGACCTCGGTCACGTTGCAAGGCGAGGGGAGTCAAACGGTTCAGGGGTGGCATTGCGATACGACGCAGCCGGTAGAGTTCGAGGTGCAGCGCGATGCCAGCGTCAAGGCATTTGACGCTTGTGTGCTGGCACCGGGCAATCTCGTTGCAGATCAGGCGGTGCCTGCCGGCTCGACGCTGCGCTACACGGGCGGCACCATGTACGGTGATGGATTCAGAGATAAAGACCGCTGGCAGATTCGGGTTGAAAGCGCTCAGCTGACCACATTGCTGGATCTGCCAATGAATCCGTTCACGATTCGCCTGGATGCCCAGCGTAATGTGCTTGCCGTGGACGACGCTATCCTGGCCTGTGATACCACCATAGGCCCGATGCAGTATCTGGCGGGCACGATGGTGGAGTCGGCCAAACGTGGGCTTCGTGAGCAGTTTCCCGGTGCCAGAGTGTTTAGCCCGGCTGACGGACACGTAGCGCGCCATAAAGGTTACAGCGATGTGCCAGACGGCATGTCGATTATCCAACTGCCGAATGGCGAGGTGGCGGCCATTGTGACTAACGCCCAGGCAGGCGTATTTCGCTTTGCCCGCTTCGTGGTCGACGGCGGGGCCGCCGAGACTCCCAAGCGAGTTCGGTGCCCCGGATAACGAAGAATGTCTGGTGCAGCACTACATGCGAAGGCCGCGTGCCATCAGAACCGCAAACAGCGGCAGGAAAATGAAGAGGTGCGCCTCAATCATGACCCAGCGGCGGGCACGCTTGATGTCCGCGGCGTCAGGTACAAAGCCGGGTTGCATGCGTGACTGTTTGATCCAGCGAATAAAGTTCATCGTAGGTGGAATCGAACAGAGGCCGATCACAACAAACAAGCCGATTTTCGCGTGAAACCAGGGGTTGCTCATATAGAACGCAGCCCCTTTGGCTCCCAACGTCAGACGCAGTACACCGGTGATCAACACCGCGATAGCGCTCAGCATATATAGCCGGTCGTAGGTGGCCAGACGTTTGATTGCCGAACTTGGCATGTCAGGGCGTAGTAGCACCGCTTCGGCGGTCAGGACAACCACGAGAACAAAGATGGCCAGGTAATGGAACCAGGCAAGTAAGGCATCTTGCAGCATGAGGCGCTCCGGCAGAAAGGTAAGTGCCGTTTTACCGCATTCGGGCTCGTCTGAGGGCAAAAACCGTACAGGAATGGGGGAGTCCGAGCAGATGTAAAAACGGGCAACCTCGAGAGGTTGCCCGTTCACCCGCAGCGATAATCGTTATGGCTTAACGACGTTTCTTGAGGGCATCAGCCGCTTCTTGCTGAGCATCCACCACGGCCAGTGCCGACATGTTGACGATGCGGCGCACAGTGGCGCTGGTGGTCAAAATGTGGACGGGACGTGCTGCGCCCAACAGGATGGGACCCATTGCAATGCCGTTGCTGCCGGTCATTTTCAGCATGTTGTAGGTGATGTTGCCAGTATCCAGATTGGGCATAACCAACAAGTTTGCCGGACCCTTCAGCGTGCTATCCGGGTAGGCCAGAACGCGGATCTTCTCGGACAGAGCGGAGTCTGCATGCATTTCGCCATCCACTTCCAGATCAGGGGCGCGTTCTTGCACCATCTGGCGAGCTCGTGCGACCTTGAGCGAGGATTCCGTGACGCGGCTGCCGAAGTTAGAGTGCGACAACAGGGCGATCTTTGGCACCACACCGAAGCGCAACATTTCGTCTGCCGCTTGAATGGTGATGTTCGCCAATTCTTCGGACGTCGGGTTTTCGTTGACGTGGGTGTCAGTGATGAAAAGCGTCTGGTCAGGCAACATCAGCACGTTCAGAGCGGCATATGTCTGGCCTTCCTTGCGGCCAATGATCTCATCAACGTACTTGAGCTGGTTGTCGTACTTGCTTGCCACACCGCACAAGAGCGCATCAGCATCACCACGGCGCAACAGCATCGCACCGATCAGGGTGTTGTGCTTGCGGATCATTGCCTTGGCAATAGCCGGTGTCACGCCTTCGCGGCCCTTCAATTGGTAGTAGGCTGCCCAGGTTTCGTTAAAGCGATTGTCATCTTCCGGATCAACGATCTCGTAGTTCTGACCTGCCTTCATGCGCAAGCCGAACTTCTCGACGCGAGCTTCGATAACGGCAGGCCGACCAATCAGGATGGGATAGGCCAGCTTTTCGTCGATAACCGTTTGCACAGCGCGCAATACGCGCTCGTCTTCGCCATCAGCGTAGATGACGCGCTTGGGCGCCTTCTTGGCCTGGGCAAAAAGCGGACGCATCAGTTGGCCCGAGTGGTACACAAAACCCATCAACTTTTGGCGATAGGCTTCGATGTCCTGGATGGGACGGCGTGCCACTCCTGAATCCGCCGCTGCTTGTGCGACAGCCGGTGCAATTTGCACGATCAGGCGTGGGTCAAACGGCTTCGGAATAATGTACTCAGGACCAAAGCTCAACTCTTCGCCGGCGTAAGCGCGAGCGACTTCGTCGTTTTGCTCTGCCTGGGCCAACTCCGCAATGGCTTTTACGCAAGCCAGTTTCATTTCTTCAGTGATCGTGGATGCGCCCGCATCCATTGCGCCACGGAAAATGAAGGGGAAGCACAGAACGTTGTTGACCTGGTTCGGGTAGTCCGAGCGGCCGGTTGCAATGATGCAATCCGGACGAGCGGCTTTGGCGATTTCCGGACGGATTTCTGGTTCCGGATTGGCCAACGCCAGAATCAGCGGCTGCCGAGCCATGGTCTTGACCATGTCGCCCGTCAACACGCCTGCGGTGGAGCATCCCAGGAACACGTCAGCACCATCGACCACATCTGCCAGCGTGCGGGCATCGGTCTTTTGGGCATAACGTTTCTTGTTGGACTCCATGTTTTCATCACGGCCATCCCAGATTACGCCACGCGAGTCCACCACATAGATGTTCTCGCGCTTCACGCCAAGGTGAACCAGCAAGTCCAGGCAGGCAATAGCCGCTGCGCCTGCGCCGGAGCAAGCCAGCTTGACCTCGCCGATGTTCTTGTTGACGACTTTCAGGCCGTTCAGGATAGCGGCTGACGAAATGATGGCGGTGCCGTGCTGATCGTCATGGAAGACGGGAATCTTCATGCGCTCGCGCAGCTTCTTTTCAATGTAGAAGCACTCGGGCGCCTTGATGTCTTCAAGGTTGACGCCGCCCAGAGTGGGTTCCAGCGCCGCGATGATGTCGACCAGCTTGTCCGGATCATTCTCTGCCAGTTCGATGTCGAACACATCGATACCCGCAAATTTCTTGAACAGGCAGCCTTTACCTTCCATGACGGGCTTGGCGGCGAGCGGGCCAATATTGCCCAGACCCAGAACGGCGGTGCCGTTCGTGATCACACCCACCAGGTTTGCGCGCGAGGTGTATTTGGAGGCTGCGTCTTCACCTTGTTCGAAGATCGCCATGCAAGCAGCAGCTACGCCAGGGGAGTAGGCCAGTGACAGGTCGTCTTGATTGGCCAAAGGCTTGGTCGGCGTGACCGAGATTTTGCCGGGCGTGGGATAGGCGTGGTAATCCAGCGCCATTTTGATGAGGTTTTCGTCCATGGATACAGCCTTTGCGGCGCTAACTAAAAAAAAGAAGAAGCAAAAGGCGGGCTTTGCAGCCCGCCGAAAATCATAGGGAATAGTCGTATTTCAACAGAAAGCGACAACGATTGGTTGCTGCACTGCAGCGAAAACGTCTATCTATTGCCCCTGCAATTGATGCTCGGCAGAAAATTCTCTCATTTTTTTTGCCCGGCTTGTTTTGGCTGCCTAACACTCCCAAGGCGGCGTTTGTCTGCCCTGTGCCTGGAGTTGTTGTCGTAACGCCTGCGCGCCCACATGTTGATCTGAGCCGCTTTGCGTCAGGGCATCCAACGCGTGCAGCACAATCCAGTCGGCACTGACCTCAAAGAAATCACGTAACTGTGCACGCGTATCGCTGCGTCCAAAGCCATCTGTGCCCAGGCTGCGATATGGCGCATCGACCCAAGCGCGTATCTGCTCGGGGACCGCGCGGACATAGTCAGAGGCGGCGATGACCGGTGTGCGTGCGCTTCCCAGGCAAGTTTGCACCCAACTGACTGGCGGTGCCTCGTCGAGTCCGAGCACGCGGGCGCGTTCGACGACGCGGCCATCACGGGCAAGTTCCGAGAAGCTGGTGACGCTCCAGACTTCGGCGTCAATGCCATAGTCTGCCTGCAGACGGTCGGCGGCCCAGAGTGCTTCGCGCAGCATGGGGCCTGCGGCAATGAGTCGTACCTGCGCCGTGTTTATCGAGGCACGCACCTTGTACATGCCACGCAGAATACCCTCGCGTGCATCAGCAGGCATGGGTGGTTGTGCGATGTTCTCATTCGTGACGGTGAGGTAATAGAACTCGTCGCGTTGTTCGTCCAGCATGCGCTGCATGCCATAGTCAACAATGACAGCAACCTCATAGGCGTAAGCGGGGTCGTAGGCGCGGCAGTTGGGTACGGTTGCCGCCACGATATGGCTGGAACCGTCTTGATGTTGCAACCCTTCGCCGCCCAAGGTAGTGCGCCCGGACGTCGCGCCCACCAGAAAACCACGAGTACGCTGATCGGCGGCGGCCCAGATCAAATCGCCAACACGCTGAAACCCGAACATGGAGTAATAAATATAGAACGGCAGCATCGGCAAGCCGTTCACGGAGTAGCTGGTGCCCGCGGCGGTCCAGGAGGAAATGGCGCCAGCCTCTGTAATGCCTTCCTCAAGAATTTGTCCGTCACGTACCTCGCGGTAATAGAGAACAGAACCGATATCTTCAGGCTCGTATAACTGTCCTTGCGCTGAGTAGATGCCGATTTGGCGAAACAGATTGGCCATGCCAAAGGTGCGAGCTTCATCGGCCACGATGGGCACAATGCGCGCGCCAATTTGCGGATCTTTCAGAAGACCGGTCAGCATGCGCACAATGGCCATGGTCGACGACATTTCCTTGCCGTCTGCGTTCAGGGCAAATCGCGCCCACTGGTCAATGGACGGTGGCGTCAGGCTGGGCGCCTGCATGTTGCGTCGGGGCACGTGGCCACCCAACGCCGTGCGCCGCGCTTGCAAGTGGCGCATTTCGGCGCTGTCTTCTGCGGGACGGTAAAACTTGAGGGCCAGGCAGTCGGCGTCTGAGATGGGCAGCGCGAAGCGGTCACGGAATGCCAGAAGGGCATCGTCATCCAGCTTTTTTTGCTGGTGCGTGGTCATTTTCCCTTGGCCAGCGGTGCCCATGCCGAAGCCTTTTTTGGTCTGCGCAAGGATGACCGTAGGCTGGCCCTGATGATTCGCCGCGCGATGGTACGCCGCGTGTATTTTCACCATGTCATGACCGCCGCGATGCAGGCGATCAATGGCTTCGTCCGTCCAGTCGGCAACCAGGCTTGCAAGTTCCGGATTCTGGTTGAAAAAATGCGCGCGGTTATACGCTCCGTCGTTGGCGGCAAAGGTCTGGAATTGACCATCTACCGTGCGAGAAAATGCACGCGCCAGCGCACCGTCTTTGTCGCGGCGCAGCAGAGCATCCCAATCGCTGCCCCAGACCAGTTTGATGACATTCCAGCCTGCGCCGGCATAGAGTGTTTCCAATTCGTCGATGATGCGACCGTTGCCCCGCACCGGGCCATCCAGACGTTGCAGATTGCAGTTGACGACGAACACCAGATTGTCCAGTTTCTCTCTGGCAGCCAGTGTCAGTGCGGCGATGGACTCCGGCTCGTCCATCTCACCGTCTCCAAAAATGCCCCAAACTTTGCGTTCGGACGCGGGCGTGAGACTGCGGTGCTCCAGGTAGCGCATGAACCGCGCCTGATAAATGGCATTAATGGGGCCAATGCCCATAGAGCCCGTTGGGAATTGCCAAAAATCAGGCATCAGCCAGGGATGGGGATAGGAAGACAGGCCGCGAAAACCTTGGGCTTGTGCCGTGATTTCCTGGCGAAAATGCGCCAGGTCATCCTCTTTTAGAAAGCCTTCCAGATAGGCACGGGCATAAATGCCGGGCGCCGAATGAGGCTGCATGTAAATGAGGTCACCCTGAGAGTCGCCTGATTGAGCTCGGAAAAAATGGTTGAAGCCGACCTCAAATAGATCTGCTGCCGACGCATAGCTGGCGATATGCCCGCCCAGTTCACCATGTGCCTGATTCGCTCTTACCACCATAGCCAACGCGTTCCAGCGATTGATGCGGGCAATGCGCTCTTCCACGGCCAGGTTGCCGGGAAAGGGCGGCTCCTCGTCTACGGGAATGGTATTTAAGTAAGCGGTGTGTGTCTGGTTTGTGGCACGTAGCCCAAGTTGGGCTGCCGCCCCGAGCAGATTGTCCAGTACGTAAGCCGCGCGACCAGAGCCGCCAGTTTCAACGAGCGATTGCAGTGCTTCGCGCCATTCGGCGGTTTCAGCGGGATCGGTATCTTGGGGAAACTGCGGTGCAGCGGAGTGCGGGCTTGCGTCGTGCATGATTGGTTTGTCTCCTATTTTGCACTCCATCCTAGACCCATCGCGTGGTCATAGGGCATCGAAATTGCTGGAGCAATCGACGCGTTTCAGCATAATCTTTTCGGAATTGACCGCATTCCAGCAGGATGTGCTGTGCCTGCCAGAGTGCCGCAAGTGGATACGAAACGGATAATATTCGCGAACGAGTCAACGGCCGATACTTGGCCAAAGGGATGGCGTAATGACCCAAGCAACGAGTGTTCCCGCCAACGTCACGTTGCCAGAGCTGACATTCCGAGGGGTTCTGCTTGGTGCCCTGATTACCATTATCTTCACCGCTTCCAACGTGTTTCTGGGTTTGCGCGTTGGCCTGACTTTCTCGTCAGCCATTCCTGCTGCGGTGATTTCCATGTCGGTATTGCGGCTCTTTCGCGACGCCAACATTCTTGAAAACAACATGGTGCAAACGCAGGCTTCGGCTGCGGGTACCTTGTCTTCCATCATCTTTATTTTGCCGGCCCTGGTCATGATGGGCCACTGGCAGGGCTTCCCGTTCTGGCAGACCTTGGGCATCTGTGCCGCAGGCGGCATGCTGGGCGTGATGTTCACCATTCCGCTACGTCATGTGATGGTGGTGCAAAGCGATCTGCCTTATCCGGAAGGGGTGGCCGCAGCGGAGATTCTGCGGGTCGGTAGTGCGGAGCGCATTCAGGATGCGCAGGCACGCGACGATGCCTCGACTGCTCCGAAACGCGCCGATACCGGCATGGGCGATATTGTGGTCGGCAGCGCGGTGGCCGCGGCGGTGAGTTTCGCGGCGAGTGGTTTGCGTGTGCTGGGCGATAGCGTCAGTCGGTGGTTTTCGGTGGGCGACGCCGTGTTTCGTTTGCCAATGGGCTTTTCACTGGCTTTGCTCGGCGCGGGCTATCTCATTGGCATTGTGGCGGGCTTGGCCATGTTGACCGGGCTGGTCATCGCATGGGGTATTGCGGTGCCCATTCTGACATCCATGGGCACGATGGCAAGCGGGCAGTCTATCGAGCAATACGCGACGAGTATCTGGTCTTCGCAGGTTAGATTCATCGGGGCAGGGGTAATCGGGGTGGGCGCAGTATGGACACTCGTTACCCTTTTCAAGCCTATGGTTCAGGGGGTGAAAACCTCATTCTCGGCATTGTCGAAAAAGGGGTTGGGCAGGTTGGCAAAAACGCCCCGTACCGAGCTTGACTTGCCGGGTCGCTGGATCTCTATAGTTACCTTAGTGTTGGTGGTGATTCTCGTCGTCACTTTTTATATGTTCCTGAACGGCGCGCCTGTATCAGCAGCCGTTGTTTGGAAACTGGTGCTTTACGCGGTGTTGTTCGCCTTTGTATTTGGCTTTTTGGTGGCGGCGGCTTGTGGCTATATGGCCGGTTTGGTTGGCTCTTCAACCAGCCCCATTTCGGGCGTGGGCATCGTGGCCATCGTGCTGGTGTCTGTGCTCATGCTGGTGTTGGGCCGCAGCCTGCTCGGCACTAAAGACGGCGTGCAGCTTGCCATTGCGCTGTCAATCTTTACCACGGCGGCTGTGGTGGCGGTGGCCTCTATCTCTAACGACAACCTGCAAGATCTGAAAACAGGTTGGTTGGTGGGGGCGACGCCCTGGCGCCAACAGGTGGCGCTACTGATTGGTTGCGTGGTGGGTGCCGCGGTCATTCCTCCGGTGCTGGATTTGCTTTACAACGCCTACGGATTCGCCGATGCCATGCCGCATGAGGGTATGGACACCAGTCGTGCACTATCGGCACCGCAAGCGACCTTGATGTTGGCTATTACGAAAGGCATTTTCACCCATCAGTTGAACTGGACCATGATTCTTATTGGCATGGCGGTGGGCGTGGGTTTGATTGTGCTCGATGCCATCTTGAAAAAGACCTGCCAGATCGCCCGTATGCCCGTGCTGGCAGTCGGGATTGGCATCTATTTGCCGCCGACGGTTGCTGCGCCCATTGTTGTCGGTGCGGTATTGGCCTGGATTCTCGAACGCTCGCTGCGTCGACGCGCCCAACTACGTGGCGAGGCCTATGAGTCGTTTGCAGAAGCTGCCAACCGACGTGGTGTGCTGATTGCCTCCGGTCTGATTGTGGGTGAAAGCCTGGTGGGTGTGTTGATGGCCGCGGTGATCGTGGCGGCTGACAACGATGCACCGTTAGTACTGGTTGGGCCGGCCTTTGCGCCTACCGCCGATCTGCTTGGCCTTGCCGTGTTTGCTCTGGTGGCGGTGCTCTTTTGGCGTAGGGTCATGGCGCGGGCAGCGTGATGCCGGGACCATAAAGTGGGTTTTTCTTCGCGCTTAGTGCCGAACTTGGGTCTGTACCTGCTGTTGGCGAACAACACTTTATTTAATTATTGGAAAAAATGGCGCGCTGCGGCATTTCGGAATGCCGGAAATTCGAGGCATGTAGACAGCGTAATTGACGGTGTTCGCTGGACATTCCAAAGCTGCATGCAGGCATTCCTGCACTGCGGTTGGTGTCACGCAATTGCCAGAAGACGTCATTAAACTCAAAGGGTTATACTTTCGGCCATACGGCTTTCAAGGCTTGTACGCGCCTTCTGCCCCCTGCTATCCGCTAAACGG
>JBEBWV010000156.1:0-10599 GCA_040391965.1 Achromobacter deleyi
TTGGCCATGGCCAGCATGCCGCAGGCAAGCGTCAGCCAGATGGAGAGGGCCAGCAATGCGTTGGTGCCCAGCGTGAGCACCAAGTTGCCGTAGACGGCCCAGAAGTTTTCGAATCCGCTCATACTTAAGCCTTGCGTTGAACCACTTTGCCGAACAGACCTTGCGGGCGCACCAGCAAGATCAAGAACAGCAAGCCGAAAGCCACCGCGTCGCGCATCGTGGAACCGATGTAAGCCACTGACAGGACTTCAGCAAAACCCAGGAACAGGCCACCCAACATGGCGCCACGAATATCGCCCATGCCGCCCAGGATGATGACGGCGATACCCTTGTGCAACATGGGCTGGCCCATGAGCGGATATAGCGCGTTCGAGTACAGACCAATCAACACGCCCGCCACGCCACCGAGTGCGGCCGCCGAGAACGAGGTGGTGATAAGCAGCTTTTCGACGTTAATGCCCAAAAGCGACGCGGCCTTTGGCGATTCAGCAATGGCGCGCAAGGCGCGGCCGAATTGCGTACGACGCATCACGTACATCAGCACAGCCATCAGCGCGAAGGACAGGAAAATAATGCCCAGTTCGATGACGGTGATGTGCATGCCGCCGATTTCAATGACTTCCTCAGGCACGATGCCATGCGGGAAGCGCAGGTTGCCAGCACCAAAGATGCCTTGAGCCCCGTTGTTCAGGATGATGCCCACGCCAATGGTGGCGATCATAGGGATCAAGTGCGGTGCGTTGCGTTTGCGCAGGGGCTTGAGCACGAGGATATCGATGATCACCCCAGTGAAGCCCGCCACAAAAAAGGCAGCAATCAGACCCGCCCATAAAGGCAGACCCAGGTTTGTCACCACGATCAGCGCGGAATAAGCGCCCACCATGAAGACGGCGCCGTGCGCCAGGTTAATGACGCCGAGCACGCCAAAGACCAGTGTGAATCCCAGAGCAAACAGGGCATACACACAGCCTAGGGACAACGCGTTGACGAATTGTTGTTCGAACATGATGGGCCGTTCCAAATCAAAAACGCCCTGCGAACGGCGGCGATGCCGCCCGCAAGGCGCACCCCGCTACGAACGGGGATGCCAGCTATTTACTTCTCGATGACGTACTTGCCGTCCTTGGTCACGCTGATGATAGGTGCCTGATCAGCATCATAGCCAGCCGGCTTACCGGCACGGTCATTAGCTTGACGGAACTTGAACGGGCCAGTTGCACCGGTCCATTGCACCGCCGGCAAGGCATCGCGCAATGCAGCACGGTCCTTGGTCAGATCACCCGTCAGGGCCGTCTTTTTCAACGCTTGCGAAGCGATGTACAGCGCGTCGTAGGACTGTGCCGCGAACTGGTCAGGAGCCGAACCAAACTTGGCCTTGTAGGCGTCCATGAACTTGACGTTTTCAGGCGCCTTGTTTTCGCTGGACCATGGGCTGCCGATCCAGAGGTTGTTTGACGCGCCACCAGGAGCCAGATCAAAAATCTTGACCGAGTTCATGCCGTTGCCACCAATGAAGGGCACGTTGATGCCCAATTGGCGAGCTTGGACCATGATGGGGCCGCCTTCAGCCAACAACGCCGACAGAACGATGGCATCCGGATTGGTGCTCTTGATCTTGGTCAGCTGAGCCTTGAAGTCCACATCGCCCTTGGCGAAGGTTTCGGTCGTGGTGACCGGCACTTTCTGGTCTTCCAGCGCTTTCTTGAAGTTGTCGTAGCCGCTCTTGGTGAAGACATCGTCGTTACCGTAGAGCACTGCCACATTCTTCAAGCCGGTCTTGTTCTTGACCGTCGCGATGGTGGCGGGCAGCACGTCAGCTTCCGTGACCGAGTTACGGAACACGTAGTTGCCGATAGACGTAATGCCATCAGCCGTATTGGACGTGCCGAAGGCCACGATCTTGGCTGCTTGGGCAATCGGGTCCGCCGCCTGAGCGGAATTGGACAGCGTCGGGCCGAACACCATCAGGACTTTGTCCTGGAAAATCAATTTCTTGAAGACGTTGATGGCTTCTTCTTTCTTGCCCTGTTCGTCCTCGACCACCAGCACCAGCTTATTGCCGTTGACGCCGCCTGCGGCATTGATCTCGTCCGCAGCCAGCTGGAAGCCGTTGCGAATGGATGCGCCATATTGAGCGGCGCCGCCGGACAGGGCTTCAGCCACACCCAGCTTGATGTCGGCCGCATTTGCGGCGGGGATGATGCCAGCAGCGATAAGCGCAGCCAGCAGCTTTTTGGTCTTGGATTGCATGGTTGATACCACCCTAAGGTCTGTCTCGGTATGTAGGTAATCCGGATCGGCTACAGCAACCCGGGCTGACATCGGCGCAGGGATTATTTAATCCCTTACTTCCGCGTCAAGACCCGCGATATTACTCCTTTGTATCAGGGCGCAACTTGAACGCCATTCAACGAAAGAGCAGAAACCGTCCGATTCTTGTCAAAAAATTTGGATTTCAAGCTGCAAATCCCCTAGCCGGCCGAACTGCATTCGGCCACACAGCCGGCTATCTCCTTGCCGCCAACGCCACGCCAAGATACTGGTCGTAGGCGCTTGCGGTCATGCGGAACCATGGCGTCGAACTGTCGCGCGCGCCCATGTAACTGTCATGCAAAGCTTTAAATTTTGGGTCTTTATCGCAAAGCTCTTTGTAGAGCTGCTCACTGGCCTCAAACGCCGTATCCACGATGGCGCGAGGGAATGCGCGCACTTGCGCCCCGGCTGCCGTCAGCTTTTGCAAGGCAAGCGGATTTTGTGAGTCGTAGCGGGCCGTCATGCCCGTATGCGCGGCTCGACTCGCCGCATCAAGCGCGGCCTGATACGACTTGGGCAGCGTGCTCCAGGCTTCGTTATTGACGTACAACGACATCTGCTCGCTACCCGCCCACCAGGCTGGCGCGTAATAAAACTTGGCCACGCGATTCAGGCCCAGCTTTTCGTCATCGTAGGGCCCGGCCACCACCGCCGCGTCCAGCGTGTTTTTTTCCAAGGCAGGAACGACTTCTGCCAAGGCCAGTTGCTGAGGGGCAACGCCCAAGCGCGACAAGACCGCAGCAGCAATGCCGTCAACCTGCATTTTCAAATCTTTGAGGTCGCCTGCCCGCTTAATTTCCTTGCGATACCAGCCGCCAGCCTGCGTACCGGTATTGCCCAAGGGGAAATTAATGATTTTCAATGGTTTGAAGAGCTCGCGCGTCAAACGCATGCCATCGCCTTCATACATCCAGGCGTTCATTTGCCGTAAGTTCAACCCAAAGGGCGCGGCGGCATCAAAACAAAAAGCGGGATTTTTATTAAAAAATGTTCCGGAGGATGCGTGTCCGCACTCGACTTTCTTGGTTGACACGGCATCCAGCAATTCGTGCGCAGGCACGATCTCGCCATCGGGAAAGTGACGGATCGTGAATTTTCCGCCCGTGGATTCAGAGACAAATTTGCAGAAAGCTTCGCCAGTTCCAAACAGAATTTCGAGGTTGCGTGGGAATGCCGAAGCCATGCGCCACGTAAGAGAGGGCGTGTCTTGGGCGAATACCGGCGCAGCCACGACGGCACTACCGGCCAGTGCACCAGCACCGGCTTGCTTAAGGAATGAACGACGTTGCATTTCTGGGCCTCCCTTGCTGCCAAGCCAGCATTATGAATGCCGACTTTACTGCATCGCTTGCATCGAGCCAGGTCATTGGCGCCACGCAAAACTTGCGACTTCGAATTCCGAAAATCCGGGTCAGGATTTCACTCGATACCCGCGGCATATTACACGTTGATACGGCGTGTTTTCCTACAGGAATTCCCGCAGGCGGGACACCGCCAATAGACAAACGCCCAAGCTTTCCGTCGGAACGGACAACTTGGGCGCTTTACGTGCTTGGCCACTACGTCAAAAGCTGCAGGCCATATGAGCTACCTAGCTGCCAGCAATGGCCATTTGCTCGATCAGGATGGAGCCGGTGCGCTTCGTACCGCGCGCCATGACATCGGCACCTACGGCGACGATTTGACGGAACATGTCCGACAAATTGCCCGCAATGGTGATTTCCTGGACAGCGTACTGAATCTTGCCATTTTCCACCCAATAGCCAAACGCGCCACGTGAGTAGTCTCCCGTCACGTAGTTCACACCTTGGCCGATCAGCTCAGTGACCAAAAGCCCCGTGCCTAGTTTCCTGAGCATGGCGTCAAAGTTGTCACCGCGCCGCGTCTTGGTGGAGGTCAGGGTCAGGTTGTGCGAACCGCCCGCATTGCCCGTCGACACCATGCCGAGCTTGCGCGCGGTGTAGGTCGAGAGGAAATAACCCTCAAGAATGCCGCCCGTGACGACCTTGCGAGCGCGCGTGCGCACGCCCTCATCGTCAAAGGGCGAGCTGCCCATCGCGCCCGGGATATGCGGATCTTCGGCGATATCGATGTGATCAGGAAAGATGGGCTTGCCCAGGGAGTCCAGCAAGAAGCTGGCCTTTCTGTAGAGCGATCCGCCATTGGTGGCTTGTGTCAGCGCACCCAGGAGGCCCAGCGCGAGCGGTGCCTCAAACAAAACCGGGTACTTGCCAGTGGGAATGCGACGTGCCGACAGACGCGACAAAATGCGCTCTGCGGCATAGCGCCCCACTTCCTCGGGCGAGGCAAGATTGGCGGGGTTACGTTCAGACGTGTACCAGTAGTCGCGCTGCATGCCATTACCGCGCCCGGCGATGGGGGCCACCGAGAGACTATGGCGCGAATACGGATAACCACCTAGAAAGCCACGGGTATTACCCATGACGAACTGACCTTCGTAGGTGCCAACGGTGGCGCCGTCCGTGTTGGTGATGCGTGGATCGACGTCGCGCGCAGCACGTTCGGCGCGCAGTGCGATGGCCGCCGCCTCTTCCGTGGACACCGACCAGGCGTGATGCAAGTCCAGGTCGGGGAACTCGGTGGCCAACTGGTCCGCGTCAGGCAAGCCTGCTGCGGGGTCGGCGGCGGTGTGCTTGGCAATGTGCCAAGCCGCTTCCACGGTTTGGCGCAAGGCGGCTTCGGAGAAGTCAGAAGTAGAGGCCGAACCACGGCTTTGACCGGCATAGACCGTCAGGTCCAGGGAGCGGTCACGCGTCTGTTCGACGGTTTCAATGTCGTTTTTGCGCACCGACACCGACAAGCCGAGGCTTTCGGAAACTTCGGCTGCCGCATCGCTGGCACCAATTTCACGGGCGTACGCCAGCGTTTTCTCAACGAGTTCGCTAAATCGCGCGTGGTTGGCGGCCAGGGGCAAGGAGGAGGAGGATTTGACCATTGCTGTCCAATTTGCAGAGACGGTTATCATAGCCAAGTCTGTCATTGCGCAGTTTTCCATGAATTCTCATACTGAAGAACCCGTCGACGAAAATTTCGACGACAACGATTACGACGATCGTCCAAGCAAATCCCAGATCAAGCGCGACTTGCACGTGCTTTTAGACCTGGGCAAGCAATTGGTCGAGTTGTCGCCTGAGCGCTTGAAACAATTGCCCTTGGGAGAAAGGCTTTACGAAGCCATAAGAACGGCCCAAAAAACGCGCGGCCGAGAAGGCCTGCGCCGTCAGATCCACTTTGTGGGCAAACTGATGCGCGAAGCGCCCGCGGACGAAATCCGCGCCCAGATCGATGTCTGGGAAAACGGCTCACGCGAGGACACGGCGGCCATGCACCGCCTGGAAATGCTGCGCGATCGGCTCCTCAAAGACGATGACGCCCTGACCAAGCTGCTTCAAGACAACCCGCAACTGGACATCCAGCACGTGCGTGCCGTTATTCGGGCCGCCCGCAAGGAAGCCGTGGCGAATGAGTCGCTGCAGCAGGGCCAGGACCTCCAGCGCAAGCAATACCGTGCGCTGTTCCAAGTCTTGAAATCCTTGACCTTCTGATAACCGCCGCTGACCTCCCCATGAGCGCCTCCCCCGCATTGCTTGATTGCATAGAACTTGAAACGGGTCCAAACCCGACTCACTCCGTGATTTGGCTTCACGGTCTGGGTGCCGACGGGAACGATTTCGTCCCCATCGTGCCAGAGCTGCAACTGCCCCCCGGGGTTGCAGTTCGATTCATTTTTCCCAATGCGCCTGTGCAGCCCGTCACCATCAACGGTGGCATGGCCATGCGTTCTTGGTACGACATCCTGGTCATGGACCTGGTGCGCTACGAAGACGACAAGGGCATTCGGCAGTCCGAAGAGGCTATTCGCGGCCTCATCGCCCGAGAGAATGCCCGTGGCATTCCCACCTCGCGCATTGTGCTGGCGGGTTTCTCGCAAGGCTGCGCCATGACGCTGCACACGGGTTTGCGCCTGAACGAAAAGCTGGCCGGCATGGTCGGTTTGTCGGGCTATCTGCCGCTTATTGACACGGCAAGCACCGAACGCAGCACGGCCAACGCCAAGACGCCGATTTTCCTGGCACATGGTTTATACGACCCGGTCGTGGCCCTGCCCCGCGCGCAAGCCTCGCTGGCGCAATTGAAAGCGCTGGATTACGACGTGCGCTGGCATACCTACCCCATGCCGCACTCTGTGTGCGGCGAAGAAGTGGCCGACATCGGCACCTTCCTGCGCGAAGTTCTGGTCTAAGCCAAGCAAGCCAGACCGCCCATTCTGTATACAAGATGGTATTCAGCCCGCGAAAATTCGCGGGCTGTTTTTCTTGCGTCCATAGAGAGAAACACCAATCTGAAAGTGCTTGTTCGTGGCTTCAGTTGAATATAGTATTCAATCACGCATTCAAGACGCTTCATTGCATGCGCTTGTGGCCCGACCCAAGCTTCCCCCAAGGGCTTTCCTGTTGTTGCACTCGATTTCGATCCCAATGGCCGTGTCGCGCCAGGTTTCGGCGTGGCATTAAACGCAAGAGGAACTTCCGTGAAGTCCATGCCTTTGTCATTTGCACGCCGATTCGCAGGCGTTGCCTTGCTTGCCACCCTCGCCCAGCTAGGTGTTGCCCAGGCCGAGCCGCTGAACCCTCCTGTCAAAGTGCGCTACGAAGAAGTCGTGCGCTCCATTCTTTACGTGCCCAAGTACGTTGCCCTGTCCCAGGGTTTCTTTAAAGACGCCGGGCTCGACGTCGCCATGAAAACGTCTCAAGGCACCGACAAAGGCATGATCGCCTTGCTGTCGGGCAGTGCAGACATTGTGTTGATTGGCCCTGAGGCATCCATTTATGTGCAAAACAGTGAGTCTCCGGTCAAGCCAAAAATATTCGCAGGCCTGACTGCGACAGACGGTTTCTTCCTTTTGTCGCGCAAGCCTGTGGACAAGTTTGATTGGTCGATGCTCAAGGGCAAAGAGGTCATCGGCTTTCGTCCAGGTTCCAACCCCATCGTTTTTCTGGAAGCGGCCTTGCGCAAGCACGGACTTGATCCGCAGAAAGACGTGAAACTGCTCAATAACATCAGCATCCCCGCGCGCGCTGGCGCCTGGATGGCGGGTCAGGGCGAGTACGGCATTTTTCTGGAGCCCGAAGCTGGCGAGCTGATTCGCAATAATCAAGGGCATATTGTGGCGTCCATTGGTCACGAAGTGGGCCCCGTGGACTACACCGTGTTCACCGCAACAGATAAGTACATTCGCGACAATCCAAAGGTAATTCAAGCCTGGACTGATGTCGTAGCACGCGCTGAAAAGTATGTGAAAGACACACCGGCCGCCACGCTCGCACCGCAAATCATGTCTTTCTTCCCTGGCATGGATCAGGCCTCCATCGTGCAGGCGATTGATCGATACAAGCAATATCAGATCTGGAAAACGTCCCCGCTCGTAACGGCCGAAGCCATGAACCAGCTGCAAGACATGCTGATCGCAAGTAGCGTTATGAAAGACACGGCGCGCGTAAAGTACGAAGACATCGTCATGCCTGAATTCGCCAAGAAGGTGCAATGATGGGAGCGGCCATTCATAACCTTAAGCCAGCCGTGGCCACCGCAAAAATCGAGGTGCGCGACGTCTGCTTGAGCTACTTCACGGCCGAGGGCGAAACCGAGGCGTTATCAAGCGTGTCCTTCTCACTGGAAGCCGGAGAATTCGTCAGCCTTATCGGCCAGAGCGGCTGCGGTAAAAGCACCTTGCTGTCGCTCATGGCAGGACTGATTTCCCCAACATCCGGCGCCATTCTGGTGGATGGGAAAGTCGTTACGCAGCCCTCGCCAAAAATTGGCTACATGCTCCAGCAAGACTATCTATTTGAGTGGCGCACCATTCTTGATAACGTCATGCTCGGCGCTGAAATTCAGGGCCGCCGCGATGCGCGCAGTGAGGCCCGCGCCGTTCATCTGTTGGAAAAATGTGGCCTGGGTGCCTTTCTGGAACACACGCCGCGCCAGTTGTCTGGCGGCATGCGTCAACGTGCGGCGCTTGCGCGCACCTTGGTGACCGAGCCTGATGTCATTTTGCTGGACGAGCCCTTCTCGGCGCTCGATTCGCAAACACGCCTGGCGATCTCGGATGAGGTCGTTGACATCTTGCGCCGTGAAGGTAAAACCGTGGTGCTGGTCACGCATGACATCGGTGAGGCCATTGCCATGACTGACCGTGTAGTGGTGTTGTCGCGCCGCCCTGGCCGGCTCAAATCTCAATACCGCATTAACTATGCCGACCCGCAAGGCATCGGTCGGCCGACACCATTCCAGGCTCGCTCTCGCCCGGAGTTCAACGTTTATTTCAAGCAGCTCTGGGACGAGCTGGACGTGCACGTGGAGGGCTAATGACACATCACCCCGACACCTTGCACTCCCCCCTCAACCGGTCTCGTTCGCTCCTGCCGAGGATTGAATCATGAACTCGCCTGCGGCTACAGCCGTTCCCTTGCGCGCCGTGCGTGCACCCAGCGAAAATTATCTGAACTACTTGCGCCAGGAGCGCTCGCGGCGACGACAGATTCGCCTCACGCAATTGTTCCTGCTGATCATCTTTCTCTGTGCCTGGGAAATTCTGCCCCGCATGCACATAGTGAATCCCCTGCTTACCAGCTATCCAAGCGCGTTGTGGCCCACGTTTCTTGACCTTTGGCAGCACGGCAATCTAGCGGGGCATATCTACACCACGCTGACAGCCACCTTGGTGGGTTTTGCTCTGAGCATGGCCATTGGCATTGTGGTGGCTGCAGGCTTGTGGTGGTCCGAGTTCTTCTACAAGGTGTTGGACCCATTTTTGGTGGTGGCCAACGCCATGCCAAAAATTGCCTTTGTGCCCATTTTTTATCTGTGGCTAGGCTCGGACTACGCTGTGTATGGCATGGCCGTGGCCATTGCCGTATTCATCACCATCATGGTGATTTACGCAGGCTTTCGTGGCATTGACCAGAACAAGATAAAGCTCGCTCAC
This sequence comes from Achromobacter deleyi, assembly GCA_040391965.1. Lineage (GTDB taxonomy): Bacteria > Pseudomonadota > Gammaproteobacteria > Burkholderiales > Burkholderiaceae_B > Achromobacter > Achromobacter deleyi_B. The sequence goes on from JBEBWV010000156.1 coordinate 9,323, forward strand.
ACCTTTGGCGCGAGCCGCTGGCAAGTGCTGACAAAAGTCGTGCTTCCCGGAAGCGTTCCCACCTTAATTGCCGCAGTGAAGATGAACATTGGCTTGGCGTTGGTGGGCGTTATTGTTGGAGAATTTCAGTCTGCGGATTCGGGCCTGGGCTTTCTCATCATGAATGGCAGCCAGGTATTCAAGCTGAACATCGTCATGACCGCGATTGTCATGCTGGCGATCATCTCCAGCATCATGTATCTCATTATTTATCGCATCGAAGCCGCTGTGGCGCGGCGCTACGGATAAGGAAAGCATCATGGAATTCCCACAATGGGTACAAGATCGCGTCGTGGCACGCCAAGGCTGTTTGCATCCTTATGACAGCTTCGTTGGCCCCGAGACAGCATTGGTGGTCGTCGACATGCAGTGCTATTACACGATGCCGGGCTATCAAGGTGAATGTGCGCCAGCACGCGAACTGATCGAACCCATCAATCGCTTGGCTCACGCCGTACGCGAGGCAGGTGGGACGGTAGTGTGGGTGCAAACGGCGTCAGACAATGCCGACGCATTCTGGTCGCATCATCACAAGATCATGCTCACCCCGGAACGCAGCAAAAAGCGCCTGGAAACCCTTAAGCGCGACTCGCCGGGCTATGCGTTGCATCCGGAACTTGTCGCTAAAGACAGCGACATCCGAGTCACCAAGCGCTTCTACAGTGCGATGACCACGGGATCCTCAGAACTGGAGCCCTTGCTGCGCGGGCGTGGCGTAGACACGGTTTTGGTAGCAGGCACCGTCACCAATGTGTGCTGCGAATCCACTGCAAGAGACGCCATGATGCGCGATTTTCGCACCATCATGGTAGACGACGCACTGGCCGCCGTCACACCCGAAGAGCACGAGAACGCGCTCCACGGGTGGATGCTGTTTTTTGGCGATGTGTTGTCGGTGGATGAAGTACGTGCGCGTCTTCAGTCTACTGGCGCAGAGGCCGAGTCAATTGAAAACAGTGTTCCGACATCGGCGAGAAAGATCGCGTAGCGTGGGTGGAGCGCGAATCGCTCGTGACCCGCACACTGTCGTCAAGCGCGCGTAACCCGCGATATTGATTCACGCGCAATTGCTGATCACGAATCGCGGGTTACGCGCGATCAGCAAGTGTTCTATCGTTGAGGCCACCCCGCGCTCCACCCACGCTACATCGAATTCGTAGCGTGGGTGGAGCGCGAATCGCTTGTGACCCGCACACTGTCGTCAAGCGCGCGTAACCCGCGATATTGATTCACGCGCA
>JBEBWV010000157.1:0-10597 GCA_040391965.1 Achromobacter deleyi
TGCACCCGCTGGTTTGCGCGGCGTTCAACGCCGACTTCGACGGTGACCAGATGGCCGTTCACGTGCCGCTGTCGCTGGAAGCTCAGCTTGAAGCGCGTACGCTGATGCTGGCCTCGAACAACGTCTTGTTCCCGGCCAACGGCGAACCGTCGATCGTGCCGTCGCAGGATATCGTGTTGGGTCTGTACTACACGACACGTGAACGCATCAACGGCAAGGGCGAAGGCATTTTCTTCTCCGACGTCGCTGAAGTGCAACGTGCCTACGACAACGGCGAAGTCGAGCTGCAAACGCGTGTGACTGTGCGTCTGAAAGAGCACGAGCGCGACGAGAACGGCGAATGGCAACCGGTTATCCGTCGTCACGAGACGACCATTGGCCGTGCGCTCTTGTCCGAGATTTTGCCCAAGGGCCTGCCCTTCACTGTGCTGAACAAGGCACTGAAGAAGAAAGAAATCTCGCGCTTGATCAACCAGTCGTTCCGCCGTTGCGGTCTTCGCGACACGGTGATCTTCGCTGACAAGCTGATGCAGTCGGGTTTCCGTCTGGCAACGCGCGGCGGTATCTCCATCGCCATGGGCGACATGTTGATCCCGTCGGCCAAGGAAGGCATCTTGGCAGATGCGACTCGTGAAGTTAAGGAAATCGACAAGCAGTACTCGTCGGGTCTGGTCACGTCCCAAGAACGCTACAACAACGTTGTGGACATCTGGGGCAAGGCTGGCGACAAGGTCGGCAAGGCGATGATGGAGCAGCTCGCTACTGAGCCCGTGATTAACCGTCACGGCGAGGAAGTGCGCCAAGAGTCGTTCAACTCCATCTACATGATGGCTGACTCCGGCGCCCGGGGTTCTGCTGCGCAGATTCGTCAGTTGGCCGGTATGCGTGGCCTGATGGCCAAGCCTGACGGCTCGATTATCGAAACGCCCATTACCGCAAACTTCCGTGAAGGTTTGAACGTACTTCAGTACTTCATCTCGACTCACGGTGCGCGTAAGGGCTTGGCTGATACGGCACTGAAGACGGCAAACTCGGGTTACCTGACGCGTCGTCTGGTCGATGTGACGCAAGACTTGGTCATCATCGAGAACGATTGCGGCACGTCGCTGGGCTACAACATGAAGGCCCTGGTCGAAGGCGGTGAAGTTATCGAACCGTTGCGCGACCGTATTTTGGGTCGTGTTGCTGCTGTCGATATCGTCAACCCGGACACACAAGAAACGGCAATTACCGCCGGCGTCTTGTTGGACGAAGATCTGGTCGACATGATCGACCGTATCGGTGTCGACGAAGTGAAGGTTCGCACGCCGCTGACTTGCGAAACGCGTCATGGTTTGTGCGCCAGTTGCTATGGCCGCGACCTGGGTCGTGGTTCGCCAGTTAACGTGGGCGAAGCAGTCGGTGTTATCGCTGCTCAGTCCATCGGTGAACCTGGCACGCAGCTCACGATGCGTACGTTCCACATTGGTGGTGCAGCATCGCGTTCGGCCTTGGCTAGCGCCGTGGAAACGAAGTCCAGCGGTGTCATCGGCTTTGTCAGCACGATGCGCTACGTCACGAACCCGAAGGGCGAACGCATTGCGATCTCGCGCTCCGGCGAACTGGCCATCTTTGATGAAAACGGTCGCGAACGCGAACGTCACAAGATCCCGTACGGCGCAACAGTGCTGGTGGGTGACGGTGATACCGTCAAGGCAGGTGCTCGTTTGGCTGCATGGGATCCGCTGACGCGCCCCATCGTGTCCGAGTACGCAGGTGCTGTGCGCTTCGAAAACATTCAGGAAGGTCTGACTGTTGCCAAGCAGGTGGATGACGTCACGGGTCTGTCGACCTTGGTCGTGATTACGCCCAAGACGCGTGGTGGCAAGATTGTGATGCGTCCGCAGATCAAGCTGGTCAACGACGCAGGCGAAGACGTCAAGATCGCAGGTACCGATCACTCCGTGAACATTACGTTCCCGGTGGGCGCGCTGATTACGGTTCGTGATGGCCTGCAGGTTGCTGTCGGTGAAGTGCTGGCGCGTATTCCGCAAGAATCGCAAAAGACTCGCGACATTACCGGTGGTCTGCCGCGTGTGGCCGAATTGTTCGAAGCACGTTCGCCTAAGGACGCCGGCATGCTTGCCGACGTCACGGGTACGGTTTCGTTCGGTAAGGACACCAAGGGTAAGCAGCGTCTGGTCATTACTGACCTGGACGGCGTGAGCCACGAGTTCCTGATTCCGAAGGAAAAGCAGGTTCTGGTGCATGACGGCCAAGTGGTGAACAAGGGCGAAATGATTGTGGACGGCCCGGCCGATCCGCATGACATTCTGCGTTTGCAAGGCATCGAGAAGCTGGCAACGTACATCGTCGACGAAGTGCAGGACGTCTACCGTCTGCAAGGCGTGAAGATCAACGACAAGCACATTGAAGTGATTGTTCGTCAGATGTTGCGTCGTGTGAACATCGTGGACAACGGCGATGCGGACTTCATCCCGGGCGAGCAGGTTGAGCGTTCCGCGTTGTTGAACGAAAACGATCGCGTAATGGCCGAGAACAAGCGTCCGGCTATTTACGACAACGTGCTGTTGGGTATCACGAAGGCCTCCTTGTCGACCGATTCGTTCATTTCGGCTGCTTCGTTCCAGGAAACCACACGGGTCCTGACCGAAGCCGCCATCATGGGCAAGCGCGACGATTTGCGTGGTTTGAAGGAAAACGTGATTGTCGGCCGTCTGATCCCGGCTGGTACTGGTCTGGCTTATCACATTGCCCGCAAGGACAAGGAAGAGCTGGAAGCTGCAGAACGCGAGGCCGCTCGTCAGTTGGCCAACCCGTTCGAAGATGCACCGGTTACTGTGGGTTCGGATATCGACACCCCGGCTGCCGACGCTGCAAGCGAGGACGCCGCCGAATAAGCGGGATGTTCTTGTTTAGGTCCTCGGCCACACCCTGTGTGGTCGAGAGGCCGTAAAAAAACCGCTGATGCGAATCAGCGGTTTTTTTTATACGCGCCTATTATGTGTGTATAGGCGCCGTTCAGTGCTGTGCCTGAGATTTGGCGCGCTGGAATGCCGGCCCCCAGATCGGATGGCCCGCCTCGTTGGGTGCCAATTCAAATGCAGGATCCAAGCGCAAGATGCGCGCGAAACTTTCTTCACACAACTGCGTGTATTTGCTGATGCAATAGCTGAAAGCCTGCAGCTTATAAGCGGGAATACGAACGGATGTAGGGGCGGCGGCGATCTCATCCGAAGTAGCTACGCTACGGATGACTTCACCGTATTGGCCTGATCCGTATTTTTCTTGAACGCTTTGCAACTGCGCGAGTGCTTCTTGGGTAGGAGGGGCTTCCGGCGCGTTTTGTTTCGGTATTGTGCAGCCGGCTAATAACGTCGAAAAACAAATCAAACTACTGAGGACTCGGATATTCATAGGGGTGTCGTTGTTGTCAATTGGCCCGAAGGAGGGCAGCGTATGCCACAGCCTGATGCGCCCGGAAATCTTCGGCAATGATGTTGCCGATATGAACGGATAATATGCGCTTACGGCTCACAGAATAGCCGCGCTGAGTCACTCGCTTCTTTATCTTGTCCGTGATTGTGAATATAAATGAATGCGCTCGGCGAATCACGTTGTACCGACGCTGCATTTTCCCTCTTTAACTTGTTACACGCGCTGAGCGCCTGATCAAAACTATGTCCCCATCCGCCGGCCTACTGTTGCCGCGTGGCCCCTTCTCGGGAGCTGCACCCCTCGCACTACGTCCGTTGAGCGCTATTGCTGCGACGAATGCAGGGGGCGTGCCGCAAGCACGGATCAAGCGGCTGCTGGCGGATCTCGTTCCCGGTTTGACGCAGATTCACAATCAGGGCGATATATGCGGTGACGTGTCGCTCGATTCGGTCGGCATGGATGAATTTGCGCGCGCTCATATCTTGATTGAGTTCACGCGGCCGCGGCGCCAGCGTGCCTCCGTCTCTCCGACGGCCGGGTTTGCTCCCTTCGAGTTGTATACCGATGCGACGCAATGGCCACGGGGGCCATGGACTGATGTCTATTCCCTAAGCGCTATTGCCTATGCCTTGGTAACCGGAGAGCGGCCTCCTGCTGCGCCAGAACGTATTGCTTCTGATGATTATCAACCTTTGGCACAGCGTGGTTTGGAGAAGTACGAGGATGACTTTCTAAGGGCAATCGATCACGGCCTATCCTTGAAACCACAAGATCGTCCCCAGACTATCGCCGAGCTTGCCGCGCTGTTGACGCTGCCTGCAACTGTTCAGGCGTTGCAGGCCGTGCCGCCATCACAATCGCCCCAAGCCCAAGCTACGGTCACTATGGCCACACCGGTCGGGGAACCGGTACGTCGTCGGCGCGCGCCATGGATTATCGGGTTTCTTGTTTTTATCTTGCTGGCTGGCGCTGCGTTTTGGTGGCTATCAGGGGGCCGGTCGATATCGAATAGCTTGATCACGCGATCTGAGTTGGTGGCACCCGCTACTACTCCGCCTGAGGCCGTGTCACCCTTGTCTGGCAGTGCGCCTGTGGCCCCTGTAGCACCAACCGCCACGCTGACTGGCGACGGGGTGCCCCATGCATTCGAGAGCAAGGCCGAGGCACTGAGCGCGCCCGTAGCCGTGCCTGAGACGATTACAGCGACGCCCAGCGGCGAGACGCTCGCGCCAGAACCGAAGCCAGCGGTGGAGGCCGCTGCAGCGCAGGAAGAGGCGCCAAAGGCGAAACCGGCCGCTGTCGCGGTCAGGTTGGACATCCGTCCTTGGGGCGAGGTCTGGATTAACGGTGTTGCACGAGGTGTCAGTCCTCCTGTCAAAGAGCTGCGACTGGTGCCTGGCAAATACAACGTTGTTGTGCGCAATGCCGATCTGCCCCCATATCGGCTGACGTTAGACGTCAAGCCGGGCAAACCTGCGGTGATCGCCCACGTATTTAAATAAGAGCGAGCCTAACCCCGCGGTTAGGCTCGTTCAGTCCGCTACTGACATTGGCAGGTGGAGCGTAAAAACTGAGCCCTTGCCCAGTTCGCTGGTGACGCTCATCTTTCCGCTATGACGTTCAGCAACAGTGCGCACGAACGCCAATCCCAGTCCAGCCCCGCCCGCTTCGCCGCGTGTTTCGCGGCCCACGCGGGTAAACGGCTCAAATAAACGATCAACGTCATGTGCTGCGATGCCATTGCCCTGGTCACGAATCGACACGAGCCATTCATCGTTGCCCACATTTATTGCGCAAGTAATTGCGGTGCTCGATGGGCTGTACTTGATGGCGTTGTCTATCAAATTGCACAGCGTGCGCATTAGCAAGGTCTGATCACCCCGGACAAAGGCGAAGGGAAGCGGATGTTGAATTTCCAGGGCAATATCACGCTTGCGGGCCGAGGCCCAGAATTCGTCTACGGCATCCTGCAGCAAACTACCTAGATCGAGTTCCACGGGATTGATCGCCATCGATTCTGCACGGGTCAGGTGTACAAAATCGTCGACCAAGCGCAGGGTGCGGTTCGCCAGCACGGCAATTCTTTTGAGTGTCTCGCTTTGCGCTTCGTTTTCATCGCTCTCCTGCGCCATGGCGACCAGCGCCAAAATAGAGCTTTGTGGCGCGCGCATATCGTGGGAGATAAAGCGAAGTGTTTCTTCGCGCTGACGCTCTGCTTGGCGAATAACTGAAATATCGTTCAGGGTCGCAACCGTTCCCGCGAATTTTCCTTCCGCGGTGTGGATGGGGGCGCACTTCAAGACAAGATCGCGGCCGGCACGGTCTCGCATTTCGAGATCGGCGCTCCATGGGGAGCCGGGCGCGGCACCGCGATCGCCGCGTAACGCTTCACCTACAACATGGCGAGTGGTGTCATCAAGAATGGTCTGTTCGAGCAAATGGGCAGCCAGTTGGCCCATTCGAGGAGCTCGAATTCCCATTCGTTGAAAATACAAGACGGCGGCTTGATTGCGAAACTGCAGGCGCCCGTCTTGATCAAACACCAAGGTGGCGTCAGGCATGCCATCAAGTCCGTCGGCGAGAAATCGGCGCAGATTTCGCACCCGTGCCAGAGCGTGTTGCAACTCGCCTACGCGGCTCTCCAAGGACAAATTCCGCGTGGGACCTGAATCGCGGGTCTCGTTGAGTACCGGTGGGTATTCGCGACGTAAACGCTGCAGCTCGTGATCCATATAGCGCAACGCCGCCTCCTGGCTGCGCCAACTCCACAGCGGATAACAAAGCATCAAGCCCAACAAGGCACCAGACGGTGCAAACCAGATACGTTGGGTCGTCAGCAGGAGAAAAGAAGCCACGAGCGTGGCCACGAACATGCCCACGTTGATCAGTAGCGCCTGTTTAGGCGAGAGTCGCCAGAGGGCGAGGCACAGCAAAAGCACGGGAATGGCCGAAAGCAGGGCACTTTGCCAAGGTGCGAGCATTCGAAAGCCAATTCCTTCACGGGCTGCTTGAAGCACATTGCCAACGATCTCAACGCCAGACATGCCGCTAGTGTCGTTCGACACCGGCGTCGGGAAGGTGTCGCCGAGCCCGGTCGCCCAGGCACCTATCAGTACATATTGATCTTTCAGATCCGCTGCGTTCAGCTCCCCTCGGAGTACAGACAAATAAGAAATGGTGCGTAAATGACTGGGGGGACCTGAATACGGAATAAGTACACGCTTTGTGTCGTTCGAATTATTCAGGAAAGATTGGGCGAGTTTGTTCTCACCGCCTACATTGAGCATCGCCAGAGCAAGGTGTTCCCAACGTTTTCCATCCAGGACGGCGGACAGCGTCGCTTGGCGGACGACACCATCAGGATCGATTTGCGCGTTAATGAAGCCTGCACCCGCTGCGGCATTCATTAGCATCGGCAACGGGACGATGGCACTGGTGGGTGTGGGTAATTGATTGAACACCACTGGCAACACGACTTTACCGTTGCGGCTAATAGCTTGCGCCAATAGTCGGTCATCGTCGGGGTGGATAGTATCGGGCTCGGCGAAGATGACATCCATGCCGACGGCGCGTGCGCCTTGCAGCCGATCAAGCAGTGCAGCATGGATGGCGCGTCGCCAAGGCCACCGGCCCAATGTATCGATCGTCGCATCGTCAATGGCGACAATCAGAATGTTGCCAGCCGCTTTGCGGCCATCCATCATCACCGCTCGGTCATAGAGCAATTGATCTATGCGTCCGAGCCCGTTGAGCGAACCGGCGACCGCAGTAACTGCCACAAGAAGAAGGGTGAGCCAGAGCCCCCAGCGAGACGGCCTGTCCAACGGTTCAGGGGCATCGGACATGGCCACTCTGTGACTCGGCCTTAGTAGTCGGTGAGCGTAATGATGCCGCCAGTGCCGGAACTCACGCCGAGTCCGGAATCCGTCAGCAACTGATTCGCGCCTTTGAATTCTTGTACGGCGTCCTCTCCACTCAAGCCAAGATCATCGATTGCGCGCACGCTGACGTAAAAGGTACCTGGTCCTGGCGCAGAGAAACGAATGGCCGGTGAGTCAAATTTGGCAGAGGACACGAGGTTCGTCCCTTCGTCGTCACGGGATACCCGCACAAGGTAGCTGTGCGCCTGTGGCACGGGCTCGAAGGCCGCCGTCCAGGTGCCACCGCTGACTCGTGTGGGCTCGGACAGTACGGGGGCGGGCAATAGCATCTTTACGCCCGACACTTTGCCGTCAGCCGCGATGGCCGCACCGTAACCCTTTGCCACCGCAACAGGGCCGTCCGGCTTTACGCCGGGAGCGTGGGCTTGCAGCCTGACGCTGCCTTCCAGCACTTCGCTATAGGCCCCCTCTGCACCACTTTGCACCCGAAAGCGTGTGCCCCGCACGCCAGTCACGGCGACTGGGGTACGAACTTCGAAACGGCCCACACCTTGGCCTTCTGGCGCGACGCTCGACTCCACAGCACCATGTGCGACGTGAATGACCGAGTCGGTAAGCGCAGTCCCTTCAAATTGCCGCAATCGTTCCAACTGCACGGACCCGCCAGAAGGCAACGTCAACTTGCTGCCGTCAGCGAGTTCCAGTGTGACAAAACCGTTTGCGGCGGTTGCGACTGTGCTGCCTTCCGACACCGTTGCTCCAGGCTTTAACACCTGTCCGTCCAGGAGAGCTTGACCACTCACGTGCACAACACGTGCCGGTGCCGCTTGCTCGGGAATCATTGCCAACGGAATGCGCAAATTCAGGCCGATCGGCAAGTGTTCGGGCGTCTCAATTTTATTCAGTGTTTGCAGCGCATTCCAATTTGAGGCTTTCTGCGTGTAGGTATTTGCCAGATTTATCAGCGTGTCACCTGAGCGAACCCGATAAATAAAGTCCTCTCCTAATGCGCCCGCAGGTTGACTATGGGAGGCCGAAAAAAACACTAAACCCGGCAATAGCGTCATTACCGAAAGCGCACGAACGCAACTCATAATTCAACTCTCCAATAAGGGCCGATCGGCCACTTATCCTTGCTCGGTGCCAGCGGCATCCGGTGTGCTGACGATTTCCAGCCGATATCCCAAAGCGTATGACGAGGTCAAACGCACGCCATGCTCCGGACGTAGCTGGAGCTTTTGACGAATATTCGAAAGGTGCGTATCCAACGTGCGCGACGTAGCCGGTATTTCGCGATTCCAGACGCTTTCTGACAAGACGTCCCGCGACAAAAGCCGGCCCATATTGCGAAAAAATAATAGCGCCAGTTCAAATTCTTTGGGCGCCAACGTTATTGGCACAGCATTCAAGGAAATCGTGCGCATCGATGGCTCGATGCGATAGTTCGCAATCGAAAATGCCTTTTCCTCAGGTTCTGCGACCTGACTGCGGCGCAGTAACGCCGCAACGCGGGCCAGCAACTCGAGCGGTCGCAACGGTTTAACAATGTAGTCATCGGCACCCGCGCGCAGGCCTTCTACCAAATCGTCCTCTTGGGAGCGACTGGTGAGAAATATGACGGGCATGCTGTAACCCATGTTGGCGCGTAACCAGCGCACCACGTCGTCACCGTCTATATCTGGCAGATTCCAGTCCAACAGCACCAAATCAAAAACCTCGGTGCGTAGAGCGGCCAACAGGTCACGCCCCTGCTGAAAGCTGGAGCATGTATACCCGGCTGCGGTCAGAACATGTTGGATACGACGAGCTTGATCCAAGTCATCTTCCAGCGACGCGATTTTCATCAGGCGTTTTCTCGCGGATGCTGTCTTGCAACCGGACATAAATGATCGGTTGCACATTGGTGGGGGAAATTGTGTAAACGAATGATAACTCGGGGCAACGTATCCATAACAACGTAATGGAATGAAGTGTCAAACATTGCAAAATTGACGAATCTTGACTGGAATCATTGCGTGGCAAAGCGTCAAACTGTCTCAATCAAATCAAATATCGCTCAGCCACGGCATGTAGCAAATTTGAAATCCACAGGGGTGGGGCAGGAAAACAACATGAATCAACTGCGAGTACTTATGATGGCGCCGGACGAGTTCGTGAGAACGTCGTCTGTCTCATCTTTATTACAGGCCGGAATATCCGCCCGGGGCTGTTCGACGTCGCTCGAATTATTCAGCCTCTTGAATGGAAGCGTCTACGACGCGGTGGTGTTGGACATTGGCGCGCTAGGTGAAATAGGCTATGCGCTCGTTGCCCGTCTGCGCGGTTCGTCTCCGCTTGGCATTATTGTTATGGGTGCAGGGCTCACCCTGGATGTGCGCTTGCGCTGCCTTCAAGGTGGAGCGGATGCATGCTTACCGGACCCTCAAGACTCGCGCGAACTCGCTTGCCAATTGCTCGCACTGGCACGTCGCTTGCCTAGCGCCAGCGAAGAAGTCTTGGCTCAGCCTGAGGCCTTATTAGGTCAGTGGGAACTGCGAGACCAGGGTTGGACGCTAGTTGCACCCTCCGGGGCGGCGATTTCGCTTTCCAGTAATGAGCGCCTGATTGTGCGTTCCCTGTTGGATGTCGCGGGTCGAGCCGTTGGCCGCAATGAGTTAGGTGACGAGTTGCGTGCCGAAGGTGGTGCGATTCGCCAGGGCGGTTCGCGCAGCATTGATGTTATCGTGAGCCGATTGCGTCGCAAGGCGGAGTTGGCGGGCGTGATGCTGCCAATTCGTACCGTTTATGGAAGCGGCTATCTGTTCGCAGACCAGTAATGAACGCGTGCTTAGGCGGAGCCTCACTAGACGGGGCTACCAAGAGAGTGGGGTCGGCCTCAATTTGACCCCATTTTCTTGCACGCGGCGCCCGACCTAGGGTCGCGCCGTTCAGATCGCACACTATGCGCATCCTTTACATACTTCTTTGACAAAGTCCTGGCTTCTACGTTAAGCTAAAGGGCTTACTGCATTATTTTGCGTGCGGTGCTATGGCGGCTGTGGGGTGCGTCACGAACCTCCAACTGAGTCGACATCAGCATTTGTGCGTTTTGTCTGCAAGACCCGCTCTTTTACGTATATGAACGTTTGAGGCGGTTTTGCGCGAACTGCCTCCCCCCAAAAGCAACAGGCTCGAAGGGGATACGAGTACTTCAGGTACTTACCAGTTGTACGTAAAAGGATTCCAAAGGTCATGCCTACCATTAGCCAACTCGTGCGCAAGCCGCGCGAAGTCAGCAT
>JBEBWV010000158.1:0-10503 GCA_040391965.1 Achromobacter deleyi
CGCGTATGGTTTCGTAGCGTGGGTGGAGCGCGAAAGCATTTACACAAATGAGCGCGTGCTGAGCGCGCGTAACCCGCGTGCTGAATCCTGAATTTCAGCCGGTCACGAATCCTGATTTTTTGCCAGTCACGAATCCCGAATTTCTGCCGGTCACGAATCCCGAATTTCTGCTGGTCAAGAGTCGCGGGTTACGCGCGCTCGATGGGCGTGTTCTTGTCGTGGTGTGCCCGCGCTCCACCCACGCTACATTCCCTCAATATTTGGCCCGCGTGTGCCGCTATGGCGGGTGTTTGTAGTGATCTGAAGTTCTTGAAGTCCCAATGACGTCCGGGTGCTGCGTCGATCAAGGCCCGCGTGTAGGGCTGGGCAGGCGATATCAGCACGCGTGCCGCCGGTCCGCATTCCACCATACGACCGTGCTGCATGACCATAATCGTGTCGCAGATCTGGGCCGCCACGCGTAGGTCATGCGTGATGAACAACACCGCAATGCCTGTGCGGCGTCGAATGTCGTCCAACAAGTCGAGCACTTGCGCCTGCACGGACACATCGAGTGCAGAAACGGCTTCGTCTGCCACCAGAATGTCCGGCTCCAAGGCCAGTGCGCGTGCGATGCATATTCGCTGCCGTTGGCCGCCTGAAAATTGATGTGGATAGCGCTCCAGGGTGTCCGCGCCGAGTCCTACGAGCGCCATTAACGAACGTGCTTTCTCCAATGCGCCTGCTTGCTGCGCGCCATAGTTCAGCAAGCCCTCGATGATGGACTCTCCCACTTTGACGCGTGGGTTGAGCGATCGATAAGGGTCCTGGAAGACGATCTGCACACGTTTACGCATTGGCCTGAGGCCGTTGCCGTGTTTTTCTGCGATGTCTTCACCGTGAATTCTGATTTCTCCTGAACTCGGATCATGCAGTCGCACAATGCATCTCGCGACCGTTGACTTACCTGATCCTGATTCCCCCACGATGCCGAGAATTTCGCCCCGGCGCAAGGTGAGGTTGATGTCTTGCGCGGCGGCGACAGCACGCGTGCGGCCGAACAGGCGTTTCTCCGTGTAGGTTTTATTCAAACCCGTCACGGCCAACACCACTTCGTCGCTATTGGCCTCTCGTGGCTCAGGAACCAGGCTGGGGACGGACGACACCAGCATGCGCGTGTAGTCCTGCTTGGGGGCCGCGAGTATCTCGTGACGAGTGCCAACTTCTATTGCACGACCCGTCTTCATGACCACCACACGGTCCGCGATTTCGGCTACTACGCCAAAGTCATGAGTGATGAAAAGAACCGCCGTGTTGTGTTTCTCCTGGAGTTCGCGGATCAAACTCAGGATCTGTTTCTGTGTGGTGACATCCAGTGCTGTTGTCGGCTCGTCTGCAATCAGCAAGGTGGGTTGCAAGATAAGCGCAATCGAAATGACCACTCGCTGGCGCTGACCGCCCGAGAGCTGATGGGGATAAGCATCGTAGAACTGTGTCGGATTGGGCAAGTGCACCGACGCCATCATGTCGAGCACCATCGTGCGACGTGTCTTCTTGTCGTAATTCCGATGAATGCGCAACACCTCGTCGATTTGCTGCCCGATGGTCTCCACGGGATTGAGTGCCGTCATCGGCTCCTGAAACACCATCGCCATGCGCGTGGCACGCAACTCTCGCAGGCGAGAGGCGCTGGCTGTCAGCACATTCTCACCATCGACGTAGATGCTTCCGCCCGAGCATCGCAGCCCGTCCGGGGGAAGCAGCCCCATGACGGAAAACGCCGTTACCGACTTGCCGGAACCCGATTCACCGACGACGCAGACCGTCTCACCCGGCATGACGTTGAAACTCACATCATGCACGACCTGACGCCCGGTCTGCTCGCCGGTCAGCCCTACAGACAAGCCTTCAATCCTCAAGACCGGCTCCTGCCCCGAGACGCTTGAGTGCAAGGTGCTGATGGTCATGATTTTTTCACCATTTTCGGGTCCAGGATGTCGCGCAGGACGTCGCCCAGCATGTTTACGCTTAGCAGCGTTAGTGCAAGCACAATGCCGGGATAGAGAATGAGTCCGGGCACCAGTTGGAAATACATGCGGCCATCGGCCATCATGTTGCCCCACGATGCAATTTCCGATGGCAAGCCCGCGCCGAGAAAGCTCAGTGTGGCCTCGGTAAGAATCGCTGAGGCAAAGATGAACGTGCCTTGAACGATCAATGGCGCGATGGTGTTCGGCACCATGTGGCGTAGTAGCAGCTTGTAGGTGCGCGACCCTAGCGAGATGGCGGCTTCGACATACGGCTCGGCCCGAACTGACAGAATCACGCCTCTGACAAGACGCACGACCCGCGGAATCTCAGGAACCGCAATGGCCACGAGCACTGTGGTCAGCGTAGCGCCTGTAAGCGACACCAGCGCAATCGCAAGCAAGATGCTCGGGATCGCCATCACGCCGTCCATCACTCGCATGATGATGGCATCGGCGCTGCGAAAGTAACCGGCGATCACACCTATTGTGAGGCCCAGCACGATACTCGCGAACATCGCGCCCAGTCCCACGATGAGCGAGACGCGCGCACCGTACAAGACGCGTGAATAGAGATCTCGACCAAACGCATCGGTGCCCAGCCAATGCGCGGATGAAATCTTGGCAAACCGCTGACCGGGATCGATGGCGACGGGATCAACGGTACCCAGCACGGGCGCCAGGATGGCGAGCACGACGACCAGTGTGAAGATGGTGAAAGCGATAAAGACCGGGGGGCTTCTCAACGCCTTTCGCAATTGTGCGAACAAGGTAGATGAAGGTGGCATAGGCAGATCAACGGGCGCGCCAGCAAGAAGATGCGGCCTGACGGGATCAATGTTCATGGTCGCCTCAGTATCTGATGCGTGGATCAAATACGGTATAGAGCACATCCACCAGAAGATTAATGAGGATGTAGGTAAACGAAAAAAGCAGAATGAGGCCCTGAATGACGGGATAGTCTCGCGCCAGAACAGCTTCTACAACCAGACGGCCCAGACCGGGCAAGTTGAAGACAGATTCCGTGACTACGACGCCGGTAATGAGGGAAGCGATTCCAATGCCGATGATGGTGACGATGGGCACCGCAGCATTGCGCAGCGCGTGCCGTAGCAAGATGGCTTTCTCTAGCGCGCCTTTGGCCCGGGCTGTCCGAATGAAGTCTTCGCTCATCACTTCGATAATGCTGCTGCGCGTGATGCGCGCCACCAACGCGATATAGATGCCGCTCAATGCCAAGGTTGGCAAGACCAGGCGTTGTGCAAACATCCAGAATCCGTCGACAACGGGTTTGTATCCCTGCACAGGAAACCAGCCCATCTTCAATGCGAAAAGATAAATCAGCAGATAGCTGACGACGAAGGTCGGCACGGAAAAGCCAAAGACGGATAAGGTCATGACGGCACGGTCGAGGAACTTTCCGCGTCTTGATGCAGCGAGCACACCCAATGGCACGGCGACGATCACTGTCAGAATGATGGTCGAGAGCGCCAGCGAAATGGTGGGACCGACCCGAGCGCCGATCATCTGGAGTACCGGCGTCCCGGACAGCAATGAGACGCCCAGATCGCCTTGCACCAATTGCCCCATCCATCGAACGAACTGGGTCAGTATGGGTTTGTCGAGACCCATGGTCTGACGTATCAGTTCGAGCTGTGCGGCGGTGGCGTCGTCGCCAGCCAAGATGGCTGCCGGATCTCCCGGCGTCAAACGCAGCATCGCGAAGACTACAACCGCCACCATCAGCATGACTGGCAGCGTGGCGAGCAGGCGCCGGGAGATATATGCAAGCATGCCTGCCCTCACTTAGCCGATTTCTTCACGTTCCAGAAAACCGTGACCGGCGCTTCCATGAGACCGCTCAGCTTGCTGCTGTACGCCGCTGGAATCGAGAACTGCCCCAACGGCATGACCACCCCCTCATCAATGCCTAGTTTTTGCAATTGTGCGGCGATGTCCTTGCGTTCAACCGGGTCGGTCGAGCGCGCGAACTTGAGCCGCAACGCTTCAATTTCCGGTACATCGGCCCAGCCCGCCCAAGACTTTCTACCATTGGCGGCGATGGTGGAATTGCTGATGGGATCGCCGCTGTTGGCCAGAATGCTATAGGTGGAGAAAATGTTCCAGCCGCCCTCTGCCGGTGATTTTTGATTCCCTTGCTGCGTGACGACGGTCTGCCAATCCATAGTCTTCATGTCGACCTTGAAGCCGGCCTTGCGCAAGGCGGCACCAATCACGATTGGTTGGGCAGATAGCATGGCGATGTCGGTTGGCTGGAGAATCACCACGGGAGTGCCGTCGTAGTGAGCTTCTTTCAAGAGCGCCCGGGCTTTTTCGATGTCCGAAGGGATAATCCATTCGGCACCGTACGAGTTGCCCATTGGGTTTCCACAGCCGAGAATCGCCGCGCACGTTTTATAGTATTTGGGATTTCCAACCAGGGCTTTTAGGACATCTTCCTGGCCCACCGCTGCCATCGCCGCCTGGCGGACCAGTCGGTTGTTGAACGGCGGGTAAAGATGGTTGAAACGCATGTATGTCCATGTGCCCAGCTTATCGAGCACCTCAACCTTGATGTCGTCGCGATTTTCCAGCATAGGTAGCAAATCGAACGGAACTTGCTGGATGAAATCGACCTCGCCATTTTGCAGTGCGTTCAGTGCCGTCATTTGATCAGGCATAGCGACCCATTCGACCCGATCCACATTCACGACTTTGCCGCCCGCTGTCCAACTGGCGGGCTCGGAGCGTGGCACATAGTCTTTGTTCTTTTCGTACACGACCTTTAGGCCGGGCTTGAATTCCGAGGCGACAAATTTGAAGGGGCCAGAACCGATATATTCCGTGATGGGTGTGCCCACCGGTGTATCGGCGATGCGCTTGGGCATCATGAATGCCGCACGGGATCCTAGTTTGGCGAGTCCTTCAAGCACCAAGGTGGTGCGTTCTTTGAGCTGAATCTCAAAGACTTTGTCGTCGATCACCTTGATGTGCTCAACCATGGGCATGAGTACCAGCGCGGTGGCGTCGACCTCGCCCCAGCGCTTGATAGACGCCACGCAGTCTGCGGATGTGACCGGTGCACCATCGTGCCACTTCAGTCCATCACGCAAGGTGAAGGTATAAGTCAGGCCGTCGTCAGATACCTTCCAACTAGCCATCTGTGGCTGGATCTTGAAATTGGCGTCGGTGCCCAACAACGTGTCGTAGATCATGTAGGCATGATCGCGCGTGAGGTAAGACGTGCTAATGATGGGGTCCATCACGCGTAGACCCGATTGCATCACTGCTGTGATGGTTTGAGCGCTGGCAGGCGCTGAGGCAATCATGGCCCCGGAGATCGCCGCTGCCAGAAACAGCGCCTTTGCCCGGAATGGCAGACCTGGTATTGATTTCATTTTGTTTTCCCCGTTCATGAGCAATCGCATAAGGGTGAACCCTTGCGCGTTAAATACCTGAGCATTCCATCGCTTGAGCCGACGAGACTAGCATTCGATATCGCTCGGGCACTCATGAATAAATGTGGGGTGCCTATAAACAAGCGTTATGGATTTTTATGAGCGATAACGCGCTCAGGTTGAGCCGGGGAATGGGAGGCGTTGCCGTGTTCGCCCCGTCGGCCGATTCCGCATCGCCAGTTGTCACCCAGGGTAGCGTGCGTGGAGCGCGCGATTGGCCTAACCATTGAGACATTGGCGAGCGCGCGCAACCCGCGATCTTGATCGCGAGAAAATGGTGATCAGACATCGCGAGTTACGCGCGTGTAACGGTAGTTCTCTTGCCTCAGCGTGCTCGCGCTCCACCCACGCTACGCGAGCGGGTAGACGCCGAAGGCGACGAGCAACCAGGACGCCTCAGGCCGCGATCAGTTCGGTCGCCAGACGGCGGCGTTCGATTGACGCGAACCATTCGCGTCCAACCACCGAGGCCAGTAGCTTGCGGGTGTAGTCGTGGGCGGGATTGGCGAACACACTTGCGGTGTCGCCTATTTCCACGATTTCTCCATCCTTCATGACGGCGATACGGTCGCAGATTTCAGCGGCCACGCGCAGGTCATGGGTGATGAATACCAACGAGAGATCAAGCTTGCGCCGCAACTGCGCCAGCATGGCTAGCACCTGTGCTTGAACCGAGACGTCTAGCGCGGACACTGGTTCGTCGGCTACCAGTACCTGTGGCTTGAGGGCCAGCGCCCGGGCCAGGCCAATGCGCTGGCGTTGTCCGCCCGAGAACTCGTGGGGATATCGGTCAAACGCAGCGGGCCCCAGACCAACCAGGGTTAGCAACTCACGCGCTTGTACATGTGCCTGGGCGGGTGGCGTGCCATGAATGATTGGACCCTGCGATATCAGATCACCCACTGTTCGGCGCGGATTGAGCGAACCGTGAGGGTCTTGAAACACCATCTGAATCTGGGGCGCGTATTCGCGGCGTTGTCTGGGAGACAGCGCCGCCAGGTCGGTGGAGCCGACATGAATAGAACCGGCATCGATATCGGTCAACTGCATGATGCAGCGTGCCAAGGTGGATTTCCCTGAACCGCTTTCGCCCACAATGCCCAGCGTTTCGCCTTGCTGAACCGTGAAGCTCACACCACGTAGTGCATGCGTAATGCGGGCGCGTCGTGTTAGTCCTTTACCGCGATAAGTCTTGACCAGTGTCGATACGGTAAGCGCCGCGTTGTTTGGATTGCGCGTGGGTGAGACAGGAGAATGCTGGTTCTGGCGTGCCGTGGCTTGTGGCCCTCGTCCCGGGACGGCGGCAATCAGCCCACGCGTATAAGGGTGCACCGGCGCGTTTAGCACTTGGGCCGCCTGGCCGACTTCCACCACGCGACCATGCTGCATGACCGCAACGCGGTCAGCGATTTCAGCGACAACACCGAAATCATGCGTGATAAACAGCACCGCCATACCGTACTTGGCCTGCAGCCCACGAATGAGCGCGAGGACGCGCGCCTGCGTTGTGACGTCCAGTGCGGTGGTGGGTTCGTCGGCGATCAGCACGGCGGGTTGCAGCGCCAGCGCCATCGCAATCATGGCGCGCTGTCGCTGGCCGCCAGACAGTTCATGTGGGTATGCATGACGCGCATGCGCGGGCTCCGGCAGGCCCACGTCTGTTAGCAGTGCAAGGATGCGAGCTTCAATTTCCTTGCGACTGGCCTTGGTATGAATTCGAAAAACTTCACCGATCTGCTGTCCGATCGTGTGTAGCGGATTGAGCGCGCTCATGGGCTCCTGGAAGATCATGCCAATACGCGCGCCACGCACGCGCCGCATGGCCGCGGGCGTGACCGCCAGCAGATTCTGACCCTCGAACAGAATCTCGCCACTACGAACGGGCAAGGCTTGCGGTAGCAGTCCCAAAATCGCACCGGCGGTGACAGACTTGCCAGAGCCACTTTCACCGACCACGCAGAGAATCTCGTTGGCACGTAACTCCAGCGATACGGTCTCTAGTGCATGGCTGCGGTCCGCCTGTGCAGGCAACCCGACGCTCAGGTTGCGGATATCGAGTACGACGGTCATGGAATGGCTCCGAAAACTCAGATCATGGCAAGGTGGAGTAGGTCGCGCGCCCCAAGGCAACGAGTCGGTCTTGTGCGTCGAGGACTTCGACGTCCACTACACCGACGCTTTTGCCCGCACGGCGGACTTGCGCGCGCACGGTAAGGTCGGTCTTGATGGCGGGTCGCAAATAGTCGATGCGAAAGTTGATGGTGGGAAGGCCACGGCCCAACTGTTGAATCAACGCAAAGTCGCCCACGGTATCGACCAGCGCAGCCAATGGCCCGCCGTGCCACTGCCCCGTGCCGGTGCCGCGCTCGAACTCGGGTCGCATGGGCGCGCGCACCAGCAGCAGACCTGCATCCGCATCGGCGTGCAGGACCTTCAGGTTGAGCAAGGCGTTAAACGGAGACGAGTTCAATCGCTGTTGAATGTCGTCGGGTGAGAGGGTCTGAATGGCTTGCGTCACAGCAGTTGTCCTCCGCTGGCATCGACACTCTGGCCCGTGACCCAGCGGCCTTCGTGCGAGGCCAGAAAGGTCACGACATCGGCGATGTCGTCTGGCTGTCCAACACGACCGAGCGCAATCTCAAGTGCTTTTTGTTTGGCAGCTACCGGATCGCTGGCTCTGGGATTACCGTCAGTGGCCGTCGCGCCAGGCAGCACCGCGTTGACCGTGATGCCGCGTGGACCGAGTTGTTGGGCGAGCACCAATGCCAGGGCTTGCAGGCCTGCCTTGGCAGGCGCGTAAACCACGGAGAGTGGTTCTGCCCTGCGCGTGCGGGTCGATGAAATGAATACGATTCTGCCGTCGTCGCGGATGCGGCCAAGCGCTGCGCGTGTGATGAAGAAGGGTGCTCTCAGGTTGAGTCCAATCACATGGTCGAAGTCGGCTTCGTCGGTATCTTCAATCGTTTGAGACAAACCTTTGCCGGCGTTGTTGATCAGGATGTCCAGCCCGGCGCGACCGGCGTGCGCCACCACATTTTCGTCAAACGCGCGCCAGAGGGTGGCCACACCGTCGCTCACGCTCAGATCAGCTTGAATGGCGAAGGCGCGACCACCTTCCGCTTTGATGCCGCTAACCACGTCGTGAGCGGCGGCTTCGTTGGTGGCGTAATGCACCGCCACGATGACGCCCTTGCGGGCCAGGCTTTGGGCGATGGCGCGTCCTATGCCACGACTGGCACCGGTAACGAGTGCGACCTGCGCGTGCGCAGCGGAATTGGGTGTGGATGACATGGATAAGACTCGACTCGGTTCAGGTAGTCATCGAGCTTAGGCCGAGTGAACAGGCAAGCAAACGAACCAGTTCTTCTTTGGTTATTACGTCTTCGGCCCGCTAACTCTTAGCCTGCGGGCGAGCACGCACGTACGCCTCAATTGCATTTTTGTATTAGATTTTCTGGTCATGTAAGTCACGAAAAAAAGTCGTTTTGATGAGGTGGCGCGGGGCATAGGATTTACCTCTTCTCACGGCCCTTGTTGTCAAGAGGCCGCAATAGATTGGAGTGGTGATCATGGCCCGTATGACCCGTCGTAAGTTTGTTCAGATTGCTGCCGCGGGCACCGCTGCTGGAGGGCTTTTTGGCCCCACGTCTCTTTGGGCGCAGTCTGCCTCCAACACGCCCGCCACCCCGCGCCGAGGTGGCATTCTCACCGCCACTATCGGCTTTCCGGAACCTCACGCGATCTTCGTGCCAGCGGGCGGAGGCGGTAGTCCGGCATTCACGGCAGCGCGTGTATTCGAGCAGCTTGTGCGCATTGAGTCAGATCTCAGTGCATCCCCCAAACTGGCTTTGGCGTGGAAAGCGGCACCGGACTTTCGCTCTTACGTCATCACGCTGCGCCCGAACGTGTCCTGGCACGATGGCAAGCCTTTCACGGCAGCAGATGTTGCATTCAGCATCGGCCAGTATTGGAAACAGATTGCCGCTGGTGGCGCGTTCACCGCATTGAAATCTGCCACCGCCACAGGCCCTCTCGAAGTGACGGTGGTGTTCGAGAAGCCGATTCCCGAATTCACGTTTCTTTATGCCTTGGGCACGCAACACATCATTCCCGCGCATATCTACGAAAAGGGCGATCTCAATACCAATCCGGCCAACAATGCGCCAATTGGTACCGGCCCATATGTTTTCAAACGGTGGGTACGTGGCAGCAGAGCGGAGTTCACGCGCAACGACGCCTACTGGCAAAGTGGCCAGCCCTATCCGGATGGTCTGATCGTGCGCTGGTGGCGCGAGCCTGCGTCGCGCGCCGCCGCCCTGGAAGCTGGTGATCTGGATATCGGCGTGCAGAATCCTGTTCCCTTTGCGGACATCGCACGTTTGCGCGACAGCGGAAAATTCACCGTCACCGAGAAAGGCTACGAGATATCGGATTGGGAATCGGGTCTGATCTTCAACGTCAAAAATCCAATCACGCAGCATCGAGCCGTTCGGCAGGCGATTCTGTTTGCGTTGGACCGGCAATACATTGCGGATGTGATCTATCAGGGTTTCGCCACCCCGGCCAAGAGCGTGATTGGCAGCAATAACACCCTCTATTACAACGAGGATGTGCCTCAATATCCCTTTGACAAAGCACGTGCAGAGAAGCTGCTGGACGAGGCGGGATACCCGCGCAAGGGAGATACGCCGCGCTTTTCATTACGCTTGCTCGCGGCCGGTTGGGTGGACGAAAACGGAAAGGTGGGTGCTTATGTCAAGCAGGCACTTGAAGACATCGGTGTCGCCGTGGACCTGCGCGTACCTGACCGAGCAGGATCGCTCAAAGGGATTTATACCGATTACGACTTCGACCTGGCACTCTCGAACGTAGGGTCTACGGCTGAGCCGGTACCCAATGTGACGCAGCTCTACACCACGGGGGGCATTTCGAAGGGCCTGGCATTTCGCAACGCCAGTCGTTTTGCCACACCGGAGCTCGACGATCTGGTCGAGCGCATTACGTTCGAGGTCGACCCGAAAAAACGCAAGGCCTTAGTC
>JBEBWV010000159.1:0-10383 GCA_040391965.1 Achromobacter deleyi
CGGCCATCGGCGAAGATGCGTTCCAGGAATGCGACACCGTCGGCATCACGCGTCCTTGCGTCAAGCACAACTTCCTTGTGCGTGATGTGAAGGACCTGGCCGAAACCATGCGCCGTGCGTTCTATATTGCACGCACGGGCCGTCCTGGTCCGGTGCTGGTCGATATCCCCAAAGACGTGTCCGCTGCGTTGTGCAAGTATGTCCAGCCCAAGGGCGAGATATCCATGCGCTCTTACGCTCCGGTCACCAAGGGCCACCAGGGTCAGATCAAAAAAGCAGTGCAAATGCTGCTGGCGGCCGAACGGCCCATGATCTACGCGGGTGGCGGCGTTATCTTGTCTAACGCCTCTGATGAGCTGAATACGCTCGTTGACCAATTGGGTGCGCCTTGCACCACTACCTTGATGGGCTTGGGCGGCTATCCGTCCAGTAGCGGTCAGTTTGTCGGCATGCCTGGCATGCATGGCACTTACGAAGCCAACATGGCCATGCAGCATTGCGATGTGCTGGTGGCTGTGGGTGCGCGTTTCGATGACCGTGTTATTGGCAATCCCAAGCATTTCGCGCAAAACGCACGCAAAATCATCCACATCGATATCGACCCCTCGTCGATTTCCAAGCGGGTGCGTGTGGACGTGCCTATTGTGGGTAACGTCAAAGACGTGCTCATCGAGCTGAGCGCGCAGTATTCTGCTGCGCTCGCTGAAACCAAACGGGCGCCTATCGCCAAGTGGTGGCAGCAAATCGAAGAGTGGCGCGGCAAAGAATGCCTGAAGTACGTCAATTCGGACGACGTCATCAAGCCGCAGTATGTCGTTGAAAAACTGTGGGAAATCACGGGCGGCAACGCTTTCGTGACTTCCGACGTGGGCCAGCACCAGATGTGGGCAGCCCAGTACTACAAGTTCGACAAACCGCGCCGCTGGATCAACTCCGGTGGTTTGGGCACCATGGGTGTGGGCCTGCCGTACGCCATGGGCGTGCAAATGGCCAACCCTGGGCAGGAAATCGCCGTCATTACAGGCGAAGCTTCCATCCAGATGAACATCCAGGAGCTCTCCACCTGCCATCAGTACCACCTGACGCCGAAAATCGTCTGCCTGAACAATCGGTTCCTGGGCATGGTGCGTCAGTGGCAGCAAATTGACTACAGCTCGCGCTATTCGGAGTCCTACATGGATTCCCTGCCCGACTTCGTCAAGGTGGCGGAAGCCTACGGACACGTGGGTCTGCGCATCGAGCGTCCGGCAGATGTTGAGCCGGCACTGCGCGAGGCATTCAAGAAGCACAAAGATCGCCTGGTCTTCATGGACTTCATCACGGATCGCACGGAAAACGTGTGGCCCATGGTGAAAGCCGGTCGCGGGCTGACCGAAATGCTGCTCGGCTCTGAAGACCTGTAAGGAGGCCAACCATGAAGCACGTGATTTCCGTCCTCCTCGAGAACGAACCTGGCGCACTGTCGCGGGTGGTGGGCCTGTTCTCTGCGCGTGGCTACAACATTGAAACGCTGACCGTGGCCCCCACGGAAGACTCGACGTTGTCGCGCATGACCATTGTTACTACCGGTTCCGACGAAGTGATCGAACAGATCACCAAGCACCTGAACCGTCTGGTTGATGTGGTGAAGGTCGTTGACTTGACCGAAGGTGCGCACATTGAGCGCGAGCTGATGCTCGTCAAAGTGCGCGCAGTGGGCAAAGAGCGCGAAGAAATGAAGCGCATGGCGGATATTTTCCGTGGTCGCATCATTGACGTAACCGATAAGTCCTACACCATCGAATTGACGGGGGTGCAGGAAAAAGTTCAAGCCTTCCTGGAGGCGCTGGACCGTAGTGCGATCCTTGAAACCGTGCGCACCGGCGTGTCCGGCATCGGGCGCGGCGAACGGATACTCAAGATCTGACCGGCCCTTAAAGCCTGCCGCAGCCCTGCATCATTGAATTTCTGAACACTAAATCTAGAATCTGGAGCCTCAACATGAAAGTTTTCTACGACAAAGACTGCGATCTCTCCCTGGTCAAGGGCAAAACCGTTGCCATCATCGGCTACGGCTCGCAAGGTCACGCACATGCGCTGAACCTGCACGAATCCGGTGTGAAGGTCGTTGTCGGCCTGCGCAAGGGCGGCGCTTCGTGGAACAAGGCCGCTAACGCTGGCCTGGAAGTCAAGGAAGTTGCTGATGCCGTGAAATCGGCTGACATCGTCATGATGTTGTTGCCCGACGAAAACATCGCTGCGGTGTACCGCGATGAAGTGCACGCCAACATCAAGGCTGGCGCTGCGCTGGCATTTGCTCACGGCTTTAACGTGCATTACGGTCAAGTCGTGCCGCGTGAAGACATCGACGTCATCATGATCGCCCCGAAGGCGCCGGGTCACACCGTGCGCAACACGTACAGCCAAGGCGGCGGCGTGCCCCACCTGGTCGCTGTCTACCAAGACAAGTCGGGTGCTGCGCGTGACGTGGCCTTGTCGTACGCCTCCGCTAACGGCGGCGGTCGTGCTGGCATCATCGAAACCAACTTCCGTGAAGAAACGGAAACCGACCTGTTCGGCGAACAAGCCGTGCTGTGTGGCGGTACGGTTGAACTGATCAAGGCGGGTTTCGACACGCTGGTTGACGCAGGCTACGCGCCGGAAATGGCGTACTTCGAGTGCTTGCATGAACTGAAGCTCATCGTTGACCTGATCTATGAAGGCGGCATCGCCAACATGAACTACTCGATCTCGAACAATGCTGAGTTCGGCGAGTACGAAACCGGCCCGAAGATCGTGACCGAAGAAACGCGCAAGGCCATGCGCCAGTGCCTGACGGACATCCAGACTGGCGAATACGCCAAGAAGTTCATTCTGGAAAACGCCGCTGGTGCACCGACCATGACCTCGCGTCGTCGTATCAACGCCGAGTCGCAGATCGAACAGGTTGGCGGCAAGCTGCGCGCCATGATGCCCTGGATCGCTGCAAACAAGCTCGTGGACAAGTCCAAGAACTAAATGGTTCGCCGATGCCGGGCCGCGTTCTGCGTGGCTCGGGTCCAAGCGACATGCCTGCAAGGGCATGTCGCTTTTTTTTGGGCTTGTTCCCGAGTAAATCCGATTTGTCCGCGTAGTCGCCTCGCAAAGTAGGGCGGCGGGTTTGTCGTGGCTTTTTACGGTTGCCCATCGATCTTCGCTAAGCGCAAGGCCGCAAGCGGGGCCAGATGGGTTAACCTTTCATTTATCTGCCGTTAGCGATAGTGACTATGCCCAATTTTTCAATGCGAGATCCCGAGAACCGCCATCGCAGCATCTATCTGCTGCCAAATGCGTTCACCACAGCGGCGTTGTTTGCCGGGTTCTACGCCGTCGTTCAAGCGATGAACAATCGATTCGAAGTGGCAGCCATTGCCATTTTCGTGGCGATGGTGCTGGACGGCATGGATGGCCGAGTGGCCCGACTGACCAACACCCAGTCCGCCTTCGGTGAACAATACGATTCGCTTTCTGACATGACTTCTTTCGGCGTGGCGCCGGCGCTTGTCATGTACGAATGGATTCTCAACGACCTGGGTCGTTGGGGCTGGCTTGCCGCATTTGTCTATGTGGCCGGTGCTGCGCTGCGTTTGGCGCGGTTTAACGCCAACATCGGCGTGGTCGATAAACGCTCTTTCCAGGGCTTGCCCAGCCCGGCTGCGGCTGCGCTGGTGGCGGGGTTTGTCTGGTTGGCTGTCGATAACAAGCTGCCTATTCATGACAGCGTCATGGCCTGGGTGGCTTTTGGCCTGACCATGTACGCGGGTGTCACGATGGTATCGAATGCCCCGTTCTTCAGTGGCAAGAGCTTCGCATTGGGCCGTAGCGTGCCGTTCTGGGGCATTTTGCTGGTGGTCGCAGTGTTCGTCTTCGTGTCCAGCGATCCTCCAGTGGTCTTGTTTGGCCTGTTCGTGCTGTATGGCCTCTCGGGCTGGGTGGTGCTGGCATGGCGCTGGAACCGCGCACGTCGCCTGCAGCGGGCACGTCGTGGGCAAGCTTCCTAAGTAGATTGCTGCTCAAGCAAAACCGCCGTATTTGAACTGCACCCCAAAGGTTGGACGCCTGTCCAATGTTTGGGGTGTTTTCTTTTTTGGGCGGATCATCGAGTTCTAAACGGGGCTGGTCATGGGGGGGGGGGCTATCGCGCTGCATGACGACTGCCCGTAGCACGGAGGGTGGTAGCGTGGGTGGAGCGCGAGCAAGCTGAGGCAAGAAAACCACCGTTAAACGCGCGTAACCCGCGATGCTTGGCTCAGAGCTATTGCCGATCAAGATCGCGGGTTACGCGCGATGGAAAAAGGCGTTTTTATCCAGCTTCAATCGCGCTCCACCCACGCTACGATACGGTGCTGCGGCCGCCGCAGCTAAACGGGGCTGGTCATGGGGGGCTATCGCGCTGCATGACGACTGCCCGTAGCACGGAGGGTGGTAGCGTGGGTGGAGCGCGAGCAAGCTGAGGCAAGAAAACCACCGTTAAACGCGCGTAACCCGCGATGCTTGGCTCAGAGCTATTGCCGATCAAGATCGCGGGTTACGCGCGATGGAAAAAGGCGTTTTTATCCAGCTTCAATCGCGCTCCACCCACGCTACGATACGGTGCACCGGCTGCCGCAGCATCGGCCACAGCAGCATCGACCGCCGCAGCATCGGCTGCCGCTACGGGCAATACCCTCTCCAACTTCCGAGGTGTCGTTTAAAAGCGGCGATTCTCTTTAGCAGGCCGTTTAATTCCAGGACCACTCACGTTCGTACATCGGGTCGGGTCCGGGGTGAAAATGGGTCACTCGGTCGCCATCTCGGCCCATGTAGACGTACATGAGCGAATTCCAGGAACTGTTTTCTCGGTAGCGGTAAGACCACACGACTTCCCGCATGTTGCCTAAACCCGCTTGGCTAATGCGTGCGGGAGGGCCAAAAGCGCAGCGTACCCGGTCTGCCGTCCAGTCGCCCGTGGCCAACTGCTGGAAGTTCGCATCGGTAAACAGCTGAGTGATTTTGTCGACCCGCCCGTCCGGGCCTACGTTCGTGCCCCAGGCATATTGCCCCTGCGGCTGCTGGGTCCAGATGTAGCGGTGAACGCCATTTGGCAGTTCGCACGTGAAATTGGGTTGCCCAAACTTGGCCTCGACATTGGCTAAAGGCTCGCCTGGTGGCACATTGGCCATGTTGGCGCAGGCCGTTAATCCGCTCACGATCAGGGCGGCCAAGGCGAGGCGCCCCAGTTTGTAGTGTTTTGACATATGTCTTCTCCCTAGTGCATCAAACGGGGTGTTGGTATCGCTGTTGGGGTAATTTTACCGATTCAGCTATAATTGCCGGGCTTTGCTCATAAAGGCATCCGTAGTGCACACACAGTAGTGTGGTCAAAGCTCGCGAAAAGAAGCGTTAAGTGGCGTTCAAAATAACGTTAAACAACGCTAACGTCGCTAGAAACAGCTGCAAAGTGCCCACTCAGGCAAAGCAAATAAAGTACTGCCCCGTATTCGTAGTTTCGCTGTTGCGCGGGTCATTTTTACCCGCACAAGTATTGTTATTAACCCACGTCAGGGCACCTCGGCCCTGACGCATGTCCGAAGAGGTCATAAATGTCTGTTGCTGACATCAAGAAATCCGACATCGTTGCGCAATTCCAACGCGCTCAAGGCGATACCGGCTCCCCAGAAGTTCAGGTGGCACTGCTCACCGCTCGCATTAACGAGCTGACCGGTCACTTCAAAGCACACATGAAGGATCACCACTCGCGCCGCGGTCTGCTGCGTATGGTCAGCCGTCGCCGCAAATTGCTCGACTACCTCAAGGGCCGCAATCCCCAATCGTACCGCGCACTGATCGAAAAACTCGGTCTGCGTAAGTGATCGAAGGGGCTGGCTCCCCATGACAACCGTGGTCGGTGCGACGTCTGTCGTGTCGGCCACGGTTTTTCATTTGTAAGGAATAATCGTCATGTTCAATAAAGTGACCAAGTCCTTCCAGTACGGCCAACACACGGTCGTTTTGGAAACTGGCGAAATTGCCCGTCAGGCCTCCGGTGCGGTGCTGGTGTCTATTGAAGACACCGTCGTGCTGGCGACCGTTGTTGCCGCCAAAAAGGCGAAGCCGGGTCAAACGTTTTTCCCCCTGACCGTCGACTACATCGAAAAAACCTACGCTGCCGGTCGTATTCCGGGTGGGTTCTTCAAGCGCGAAGGCAAGCCGTCCGAAAAGGAAGTGCTTACCTCCCGCCTGATCGATCGTCCGCTGCGTCCGCTGTTCCCGGAAGACTTCTACAACGAAGTGCAAGTTGTCTTGCACACGTTGTCGGTTAACCCGGAAATCGATCCCGACATCGCCGCCATGATTGGCGCGTCGGCTGCAATGGCCATCTCGGGTATCCCGTTCAATGGTCCTATCGGTGCCGCTCGCGTGGGCTACATCGACGGCCAATACGTGCTGAACCCGACCGCAACGCAACTCAAGTCCTCGCAGTTGGACCTGGTTGTTGCCGGTACGGAAAACGCCGTACTGATGGTTGAGTCGGAAGCCAAGCAGTTGTCCGAAGAAGTGATGTTGGGCGGCGTGGTGTTCGGTCACGAACAAATGCAAGTCGTCATCAACACCATTCATGATCTGGTGCGTGATGCTGGCAAGCCCGAGTGGGACTGGCAAGCACCGGCCAAGGACCAATCCTTGATCGCTGCAGTTACCGCTGCTGCTCAAGATGGCCTGAACGCCGCTTACCAAATCCGCGAAAAGCAGGCCCGTACGGCCAAGCTGCGCGAAGTCACGTCGGAAGTGTCGGCCGCTCTGGCAGCTCGTGCTGCTGAAGCCGGTCAGCCCGTTCCTGA
Source organism: Achromobacter deleyi (assembly GCA_040391965.1). Taxonomy (GTDB): domain Bacteria; phylum Pseudomonadota; class Gammaproteobacteria; order Burkholderiales; family Burkholderiaceae_B; genus Achromobacter; species Achromobacter deleyi_B. The sequence continues at coordinate 6,840 of JBEBWV010000159.1, forward strand.
CTCCGTTACTGTGGACAACATCCTGTTCTCGCTGGAATCCGCCATTGTGCGTGGCCAGATCCTGAACGGTGAGCCCCGCATCGACGGCCGCGACACGCGTACCGTGCGTCCTATCAGTGTTCGTCTGGGCGTATTGCCCCGCGCGCACGGTAGCGCCTTGTTCACCCGTGGTGAAACCCAAGCATTGGTTATCGCTACGCTGGGCACCAAGCAAGATGAGCAAATCATCGATGCACTGATGGGTGAGTACCGCGATCGCTTCATGATGCACTACAACATGCCTCCGTTCGCCACTGGCGAAACGGGTCGTATTGGTGTGCCCAAGCGCCGCGAAATCGGCCACGGCCGTCTTGCCAAGCGTGCACTGATTCCGTTGTTGCCGGCACTGGAAGATTTCCAATACACGATCCGTATCGTGTCGGAAATCACCGAGTCCAATGGTTCGTCGTCAATGGCTTCGGTCTGCGGCGGCTCCCTGGCCATGATGGACGCTGGCGTGCCGGTTAAGGATCACGTGGCAGGTGTTGCCATGGGTCTGATTCTGGATGGCGGCAAGTTCGCTGTTCTGACCGACATTCTGGGCGATGAAGATCACCTGGGCGACATGGACTTCAAGGTTGCGGGCACCGACAACGGTATTACCGCGCTGCAGATGGACATCAAGATTCAGGGCATCACCAAGGAAATCATGCAAGTGGCACTGGCGCAAGCCCGTGAAGGCCGCCTGCATATCCTGGAAAAAATGCGTGAATCGTTGGACGGCTCGCGTGTTGAGTTGTCGGCTTTTGCACCGCGCATGCTGACCATCAAGATCAATCCCGAGAAGATTCGTGACGTGATCGGTAAGGGCGGAGCCACCATTCGTGCGCTGACCGAAGAAACCGGTACCCAGATCGACATCTCCGATGACGGCACGATCGTGATCGCCAGCGTTGACGAAACGCAAGCCAAGGAAGCTCAACGCCGCATTATTGAGCTGACCGCTGACGTTGAAGTCGGCCAGATCTATGACGGCTCGGTCCTGCGTTTGCTGGACTTCGGCGCCATCGTTCAAGTTTTGCCAGGTCGTGATGGTCTGTTGCACATCTCCGAAATCGCCAACTACCGTATCGCCAACATCAATGACGTGTTGAAGGTCGGTCAGCCAGTGCGAGTCAAGGTCATCGAAGCCGACGACAAGGGCCGTCTGCGCCTGTCCGTCAAGGCAATCGGTGGCATTGAACAGCAGCAAGCTGCTGCACCGGAAGGCGCCGCACCCGCAGCACCCCAAGCGGAACCGCAAGCTGAATAAGCCTGTACATTTCGTTTGAACAAGGACGGCACCGAAAGGTGCCGTTTTTGTTTGCATTACGGTAAAGTCTTTCCCAGACAAACCAACAGAGTGCCTGCCAGGCGGTGCCAGGCCGTCAACGGGGAATATTGGATGGGTAGGCAATGACTATGTCGCGATGCGTCACCGGCATCGTGCTCGCTTGTGGGCTGACATTGACCGGATGCGTGGCGAGTACGCCGCCCGGCAAAGGTGCTCCTCGCGGCGAAAACATGAGTGCCGATCAACTCATCCAGACAGATTTCAATCGCACCGTCACGTTGGCCCTGCGTGACAACCTCAACAGCTTGAACCTCCTGATGGACAAGTTGTATAGGCGCAATCCAAGGGAATGGCGCCGTACGGGTGCTGTCAGCCAGGAAGCAGCGGTCGCCCGGGTTAAGCGTTTAATGGAAAACGCCACACCACCATCAGACTTATCTGGCCTGCGCGACATTCAAATTCTCGCCGTCTCCCTTGATCCCAATTACAGCGGTGACCGGGTCGCGGCCTTTATCTTTGGCTTGAATGACACCATTATTGCCGCGCATAACGGGCGCACCCGGATGTATATCGGCGATGTTCTGGATGGCCAGCGGGTCTACAATGCTGCACGGAACGTAGAGGCCGCTTCCTGGTTGCTGGCCTCTCGAAGAAATAGCAATGGCGAACCATTGCTACTTGCCAACGAGATGTCCGCGACGGTCACCAACCTGAGTTTCGAGCGCGAATTTGGCGCAATTATCGGGCGTCTCGATTTGATAGCCAACTTGTTGGGCGAGAATGCACGCCGCGTTGGCATCAACTATGCGCAAGGTTTATTACTGTTCAATTTTTTGCCAGTGCGCTAACAGGATTTCAACGTGATCGACCTCGCCTCTATTCAGACCGCTCGCGAGCATTTGCGCGGCCAGGTTCTCAAAACGCCGTTTACGCTCTCGCGCACCCTATCCGATATCTTCGGCGCCCAGATCTGGTTGAAGTTTGAAAACCTGCAATTCACGGCGTCTTTCAAAGAGCGCGGTGCATTGAACCGAATGCTGGCGCTGTCGGCCGAAGAACGTGCCCGAGGCGTGATTGCCGTGTCTGCCGGGAACCATGCGCAAGGCGTGGCCTACCATGCTCAGCGCATGTCGGTGCCCGCCGTAATTGTGATGCCGCGCTTTACGCCCACCGTCAAAGTGGCCAATACCCGGCGTTTCGGCGCGGAAGTGGTCCTGGCTGGCGATACATTCGATGATGCGAAAGCGCATGGCTATGAGCTGGCTGCAGAACGTGGACTGATCATGATTCACCCCTACGATGACGAAGCTGTCATTTCAGGGCAGGGCACGGTTGCACTTGAGATGCTCGAAGATCAGCCGGATCTCGACATGCTCGTGATTGCCATCGGCGGCGGCGGCTTGATCTCCGGTATTGCCACGGCAGCCAAGGCGATCAAGCCCGATATTGAAATTGTGGGCGTGCAAACAGAGCGCTTCCCGTCCATGTATGCCGCTGTGCGTGGCCTGACCATGGCGCAGGGGCTCTACACCATTGCTGAAGGCATTGCGGTGAAGTCGCCGGGCGACATTACGCTGCCTATTGTCAGTCGTTTGGTGGATCGCATTGAGCTCGTCAGTGAAGCCGATATCGAGCATGCCATTGTGGTGTTGCTTGAAATTGAAAAAACCGTGGTGGAAGGCGCAGGGGCTGCGGGCTTGGCCGCGTTACTGCGCGAGCAAGCTTCTGGTGGCACGCGTTTTAAAGGCAAACGCATTGGCCTGGTATTGACCGGCGGCAACATTGACCCGCTGATGCTGGGCGAGTTGATTGAACGCGGCATGGTGCGTGCGGGCCGGTTGGCACGTATTCGAGTTGACTTGCGAGACTTGCCGGGTGCCCTGGCACACGCCACGAAACTCATTGCAGATGCTCAGGCGAACATCACGGAAGTGCATCATCAGCGTGCGTTCACGTCCTTGCCGGTGCGTAATGTGGAAGTCGATTTTGTGCTCCAGACACGTGGCCCGGAGCACATACAGGAAGTCATCGATATTCTGAATACGGCCGGATTCGCGGCAAGTAATCACGATCATTGAGCTTGCTTGCCAAGCACCATCCACAAAAACGGCCGTCATCTTGACGGCCGTTTTTGATGGCAGCGTGGCACGCTTATAAGCACCCAATATACGCATCGTGCCGGCGTAGCGTGGGTGGAGCGCGTCAAGCTCTGAAGAAGGGAAGCGCCGATGG
>JBEBWV010000160.1:0-10273 GCA_040391965.1 Achromobacter deleyi
AGATGGACAAGACTGTCGTCGTTCTGGTTGAACGCCGCGTCAAGCACCCCATCTATGGCAAGATCATCATGCGCTCCGCGAAGTACAAAGCGCACGATGAGACGAACCAGTTCAACGAAGGCGACACTGTCGAAATCGCTGAAGGCCGTCCTATCTCGCGCTCGAAGTCGTGGCGTGTGGTGCGTCTGGTTGAAGCAGCACGTGTCATCTAAGTAAAGCAGTTCATCGTAGCGGTTCGCCGCTATGAGAAAAAACGGCAAGGGATAAAACCCTTGCCGTTTTTTTTTGTTCTTTGTCCGCTCATATTTTCTTGACGCGACGCCTCTGCGCGCCGTCGCGCAGGCGACCGGCTATGCCTGTGGGGAAGTAGTAGACCGACACGACAAACAAAATTCCTAGCCAAAGCAACCATCGATCCGGCTCGAACAAGATAGCGAGCGGAGCGAGGCCGGATACACCGGCGTGCACAAACTGTAGCCCGTCCTGCAGGTAGCTTTGTGCGAATACGAAGAGGGTGGCTCCCAACACGGCGCCGTAGAGAGTTCCCATGCCGCCGATGACCAACATCAGCAAAATGTTGAGCATGATCTCGAATGAGAGAGACGTGTCAGGACCGTTATAGCGTAGCCAAAGTGCATAGAGAGCGCCAGCCAAGGTAGCGAAGATCGCTGCCAGAACGTTGGAGCAACTGCGGTAGAGCACGGTGCGATATCCAATGGCCTCAGCCCGGAACGGATTTTCACGAATGGCCTGCAAGACGCGGCCAAAAGGTGAATTCACAATACGCAGTAGCGCAAGAAACAACACTACGCTGACGATGGCGATCAGGTAATAGGTGATGATTCTGCCATCGATCGTGACGCCAAAGATGGGATCCGAAAATGGTCGGAAGGTGGGCCGCAGCAATAACGGCACCTTGAAATTCAATCCGTCCTCGCCGCCCGTGAATTCAGATAGTTGCGACACCAACGTTTGAAAAGCGGCCGCTATAGCCAGGGTGATCATGGCGTAGAAAATTGCCCGGACGCGCAAGCTCGCCAGACCGATAACGAGCGCGAATACGAGCGAAATCACGAGCCCGCTGCCGATTCCCGCGAAGACGGCCGTCCAGCCCGGATCCAGCCTGTTGCTGGCAATGGCGATTCCGTAAGCACCAATGCCGAAGAACATGGTGTGCGCAAAGCTGACGATGCCGGTATAGCCAAGCAGTAGATCGTAGCTTGCGACCAACACGATGAAGACGAGGATCTTCGCCGCGACCGCGAGTGCCTTGGGGCCAGGAAAGAGAAAAGGTGCGAATGCGAGCGCGACGACGATAAGCAAAAGCACGGTGCTCAGTACAAGGCTCCGCGGAGGGTCGCCAGAGAGAATACGAATAGACATGGTGGCGTGATCCTTAGCGGTTCGCAACGGGATAGACGCCTTGCGGACGCCAAAGCAGGATAGCGATCAGCAGCGCAATGTTTGAAAATAACGCGGCCTTGGGGAAGAGAAACCCCGTGTAATTTGCCATCAGGCCAACGAGTAGCGCACCGATGAGGCAGCCGACGGTAGAGCCTAGGCCTCCGATCATGATGACGATGAAAATAAGCACATTCACTTGAGCACCGAGTTGAGGCACGACGGACTGCTGATATAGCCCCCAAAGTACGCCGCCCAAGCCTGCCAGCATGGATCCGGCAACGAACACCGCGATGAATAAATGACGTATGCGATAGCCGAGGCTTTCGACCATTTCGCGGTCTTCGACACCAGCACGTATCAGGAGTCCGAGCTTTGTGCGGTTGAGTACCCAAAGCATGCTGCCGAGCACAATCAAACCGACCACCAGGGCCACGATACGGAATTTTTCGATCGCAGCGTCGCCGATCAACAAAGCGCCACGCAGTGCTTCTGGCAACGGCAGGGGGATGCTCTGCGGGCCCCACAGCATCTTGAGCAGCTCTTCACCGACAATCATGCCGCCCATCGTGATCAAGATTTGCTTCAAGTGTTGACCATAGACCGGTCGAATAATGACGCGCTCAAAGGCGATGCCCACGGCACCTGCGACCAGCATGCCAACGATCATGGCTGGCAGGATCGCCGCCAGGTTTGTCCATAAGCTGGCGGAATGCGTCCAGTCAGACATGGCCCCCAACACGGTTGTCGCCATATAGGCGCCGATCGCAATGAATAATCCGTGACCAAAGTTCAGAACATCCATCAGGCCAAACACAAGCGTCATGCCTGAAGCCACAATGAAGATGATCATGCCCATGGCGAGCCCCGCTACGGTGAGCGTGAGCCATGTAGAGACCGAGCCGACGAGGGGAAGTGCTAGCGCCGCAAGACCCACCACCAGCGCTACGGGGTACCAGTCAATGTTGGCGCGCGGAAGAGGGGTGGTGATATCTGTTGCGCTCATTGGTGACTCCCCAAGGACAGACCTAGTAAGCGTGTCTGCATCGCGTCATCGTCTACCAATTCGCTCATGGTGCCAGCGTGCACGACCAGGCCGTTATCCATGATGGCGACGGAGTCACCGACACGTTGTGCAAAATTGAAGTTCTGTTCAACCAGCAAGATGGTTGTGCCGGATTGTTTTAATTCCAGAAAAGCGTCAATCATGTTTTGCACAATGGCTGGCGCGAGGCCTTTACTTGGTTCATCCACCAGCAATAATCGGCGCGGTTCGACAATGGCACGAGCGACGGCAAGCATCTGTTTTTGACCCCCTGAGAGTTTGCCCGCAGGGTGTAGCCAGAACTTGCGCAGGGCAGGAAAAAAATTGAATATCCACTCGAGTCTTACGGTGTCGAGATCGCTGGCACGCTTGGCGTTTCTTGCTGCTAGAAGCATGTTTTCTTTCACACTGAGATCAGCAAATATGCCCATATTTTCGGGTACATAAGCGATGCCCAAGCGCGCCACATCTGGTGGTGAGTAACGTGTCCCCGGCCCACCCACAGTCTGTTCGTCGAATTGAATTTTGCCTTGCGAGGCGCGCCACAATCCCATAATGGTTCGCAGTGTTGTCGTTTTTCCTGCGCCATTGCGGCCAAGCAGCATCGTCACCTCACCTTGCGGGACGTTGAGATTGACGCCATGCAGGATGTGATACGCCTCAATATGCGTGTGCACATCAGTCAGGCTGAGCAGCATGCCCGCGCTCATACGGAAACCTCGTTCGCTACAGTGCCGAGATAGGCTTGTTGCACGATCGGCGAGGCGATTACGGCAGCGGGCTCGCCGTCAGCGACCAGGCTGCCGTTATGCAGCACGACAATTCTGTCGGCGAGTTCGCGCACGACATCCATTTTGTGTTCCACCAGAAGAATGGTCTTGCTGGCATCCGTTTTTATTTCGCGGATCAAGTCCAGCACCACTGGAACGTCGTCCACACTCATTCCTGCGGTGGGCTCATCAAACATAAACACTTTGGGTTCTAGCGCAATAAGCATGGCAATTTCAAGCTTGCGTTGATCACCATGGGGCAAGTCTGCAGCCGCCTGGTCTCGGCGGGTGGTGAGCCGAGTTCTCGCCAGTAGTTCATCGGCGCGCTTCAGCAACGTGTTGTCCTGATTCCAGGTGCGCCAAAGCCTTATTTGTCGCCAGCCTAGACCTTGCTGTCTTGACTGCAACGCAAGCCTCACGTTCTCATGAACACTCAATCGGGGGAACAACTGCGTGAGTTGAAATGCACGTCCGAGGCCTGCGTGCATGCGTGCCGCAGCACCTAGCGAACTCAAGTCGCGCCCGTTCAGGTGAACGGACCCCGCGGCGGCTCGCAGTTGTCCCGAGATCAGATTGAAGTAGGTCGTTTTTCCTGCTCCATTCGGGCCGACAATTGCCGTTAATGTGCCGGGTGCGTAAGTGCAACTGACATCATTAACGGCAGTGTGCCCACCGAATCGAATGGTGAGTGAACGGGTTTCCAGCATACGGGTAGCTATTCGCCTCAACGCTTGTTTTGGATGGGGACGTTCATCTGATCCGGCGTAATCTCTTTCACGAGATCTTGCACCGCCCACGGCACCGAAGGATCATTTTTGATGCGGAAGTGGTACATCGACTGCATCGCCTGATGATCTTGCGGGCGAATCGTCATCTTGCCTTTAGGGGTTTCGAAGCTCATGCCTTCCATCGCCGCAATCAACTTGTCTGTGCCGGCATCACCGTTCGTTTTCTTCAGCGCTTCAACGATAGCGATACCTGCAGACATGCCGCCAGCCGTGAAGAAATCCGGCGGTTGTCCAAAGCGCTTTTGATGCTCGCTTACCAGCCAATCGTTGGTCGGATTCTTGGGGATGCCGTAGTAGTAATAGGTGGCACCTTCCATACCCTCCAGTGACTTCAATGGCGTCATGGCGGCGAGCGTGTTGCCGCCGGTGGCGATTTCAATGCCGTAACGCTTGGGGTCGAGATCAGCAATCTTGAAAGGGTTGCCAGCACCAGCCCACAAGATGAAGATGATCTTGCGACCAGGCTTGTCTTTCAAGGCGTCGAACAAGCGTTGCGCGCCGGCCGTAAAGTCTGTGGCGTTGGCGGGCAGATATTCTTCGTGAACGATTTTCGCTTGTTTCAAGGCACCCTTGAATGCTTTGACACCGTCTCTTCCGAATGCGTAATCTTGCGCCAGCATTGCAATAGACGTGTTTGCTTGATCAAACGCGACAGCATTGGCGATTGCATCTTGTGAAGAGTTTCGTCCGGTGCGGAAAATGTACTTGTTCCATTTGTCGCCGGTAATCGAATCGGCTACAGCTGGTTCGACCAAGAGGATCTTCTCGTACTCCTCTGCAATGGGAAGCATTGCTAGCGCCACACCGGAAGAGGTCGGGCCTACGGCGATGTCGGCGTTATCGTCGGCGTAAGCCGAAGCCAACTGTGCACGTGCTACGTCTGGCTTGCCCTGGTTGTCTTTTTCAATGACCTGGATCTTGCGGCCCGCGACCATCATCGTGCCCTGGGTGGCGTATTCCAGGCCGAGCATCAGCCCGGTTTGTGTTTGTTTGGCATACGCCTCAAGCGGCCCCGTCTTATCGTAGACGTGAGCTACCACGACATCTTTGGCCAACGCTGTCGTAGTCAGAAAAATTCCCGCAAATGCGGCAAGTAGTGCGTGTTTCATCGGTGTTTCCTCAAGAGTGACGCGTCGTGCCGATATCGGCTGTGGCCAGGAAGTGGCGTATCGCATCAAAATGCGGCGCTACATTCAGCGCGGGCGCATGCCCGCAGTTCGGAAAATCGATTCGCTGAGCTTTCGGTCCGCGCAGCGTCATGGCGTTGGCGGTGTCGTGCGAAAGCAGGTCTGAATCCGCACCACGTAAAAGTAAGACAGGCAGGTCGAGTGTGTCGTATTCGTCCCAGCGCTCATAGTCTTTTGGGTGATGTTTGAACTGCTCGACGATGGCTGGGTCGTAGTGCGTGGAGATACGGCCGTCAGGCAGCCGCCGGGCGGATGTTTCGGCCATGCGCCGCCATTGCGTGTCGCTTTGCCAGCCATACGGCTGATACGCGATACGTAACCAGGCTTCTAACTCGGTGAGCGTCTCAAAGGCGGGAGGCTGGCCGACGTAAGTGACGATGCGATCAACGGCCGCTTGTGGCAGGCAAGGGCCAATATCGTTAACGACAAGATGTGAGATTCGGCCTTTGAGCGTTGTCGCGGCGCAATGCATGCCGGTCGCGCCGCCCATAGAGGTGCCCACCCAGCGAATGCGGGCAAATCCCAGTCCGTCTGCCAGCTCGCGTGCCAATTGGGCATAGAAACTCAGTTGATACTCGTCGACGGGCCGCGGGCTCCATTGAGAGAGCCCACGTCCAATCGTATCGGGACAGATAATGCGGTAGTGGTTGGCCAGCGTCATGGCGAGATCGTCAAAGTCTCGTCCTGTACGTGCCAGACCATGCCACATGATGATGGGCGGGGCGTCCGGCCTGCCCCAATCCATGAAGTGGAGTTCACGGCCTGCGCATCGCAGATAGCGCGAGCGGGGCGTGATCGCCGCAGGCAGCGGTATGCCAGCGTGCGTCGGGGGCGCAATGTCCATAGTCTCCTCCTGGCTTTACGCAGGTTGTATGCTTATCGCGCTGAATATAGACTCGCGGTACATCGATACACAATCCGCTTCGCACCCCAGAGCAGGGTGAGTCAAAAGAATGTAGACGCAAGGTCAAATTGCGTCATTTCCCCCGAGGAGACCGACCCATGCCAGATTTGGACTTTGCGACATCGGCTATTGCCGGTGCGGATCGTTACGACCAGTGGCGAGCGGCGCTCAGCGAGGCATTTGGCCCCTTTGAAGTACACCACGGTAAGCCGGATCATTTTGCAGGCAGGGTTCGTTACCTTCGCCGTGCGAATCTGCAGTTCAATGACCTTCATTACCAGGGACAAAAGCTGGAGCGTACGGCGGGCAACGTGTCGCATCTGGATCAAGAGTTCTATACGTTCGGCCTGCCTTTGTCAGGGCCGCTTGCGGTCAAGCAGTTGGGCCGCGAGTTCCAGGTTGAGCCAGGTTGCGTATACCTGATGAATCAGAGCTTGCCGTATCAGGCGCTGGCTTGTGGCGAAGATGGCTATCGCAGCCTTAGCGTGTCGTTCGCACGAAGTGCGCTGTCGCAGCGTGATTCACACATAGGTGCGTTCTACAAACTTCGGGTGGACGATGGATCTCCGCGCGGCGCGATGCTCACCAGTTTCATGGATCATCTATTCAAGGGATTGGACAGTTGGTCGGACGGTGAAGTAGGGGAGTTGGGTGAACGCCTGATCGACCTTATCGTGCTGTTCATGGTGCAGTCGGGGCAAGGGCACTTGTCTGAGTCAGATAGCAGTGTGACAGTTGCACATCGTCAGCGTGTCGTTGCACATATTCGGCAGTGCCTGTCTGATCCTCAGCTTTCGCCCGACCGTATCGCGCACGCCTGCGGCTTGTCTGTGGGATATCTGCATCGCATATTCCGCGCGGGCGGTTTGAGTGTCGAGTCATTCATCTTTGATCAGCGCCTGGACAAGTGCCGAGATCTGCTGGCGAGTGCCCAATATCGGCACCGCAGTATTTCGGAGTTGGCGTACCAGGTGGGTTTCTCTCATCCTTCGCATTTCAGCCGCTTATTCAAACAACGCTTTGGCATGTCAGCGCGGGATTTTCGTGCCACCCGGCAGAGCGTTTGAACGGGTGAAAAAAATAGCCCACCCCAGGGTTGGGGTGGGCTATTGACGAGCGTGTTACGGAATCAGATCTGGGTGATGAACTTCGTGACCAGGTAGCCGTCGAATGTTTCTTGGCCGCCTTCACTACCGATGCCGCTATCTTTGATGCCGCCGAACGGCGTTTCGGCCAGCGCGCTACCGAAGTGGTTAATGTTGACCATGCCCGCTTCCAAACCGTTTGATACCTTCGTGGCGGTTTTCAGCGAGTTGGTGAACACATACGACGACAAGCCAAAAGGCAAGCTGTTGGCACGACGCAGCACTTCGTCGGTGTCGGTGAAGCGCACAATCGGTGCCACCGGGCCGAAGGGTTCTTCGGTCATCAGCATGGAGTCATCGGGAATGTCGGTCACAATGGTGGGCGCAAAGAAGAAGCCCTTGCGATCCAACGGGCCACCGCCCAGCACAACCTTGCCGCCATGCTTTTTAGCATCTTCAACAAAGGCGCTCATGGCGGGTACACGGCGTTCGTGCGCCAACGGACCCATCTCGGTGCCTGCTTCCATGCCGTCGCCGACCTTGATGCTCTTGAGCACTTCGGTAAAGCGCGCCAGGAATTGCTCGTAGGCACCGTTCTGCACGTAAAAGCGGGTAGGTGAAACGCAGACCTGGCCGGCGTTACGAAGCTTGAAGCGCGCCAGCATTTCTGCAGCGCGGTCGATGTCAGCGTCATCGAATACCAGCACGGGCGAATGACCGCCCAATTCCATCGTGACACGCTTCATGTGCGCACCTGCAAGCGCAGCAAGTTGCTTGCCCACGGGAACCGAACCCGTGAAGGAGACTTTGCGCACGATAGGCGAGCGGATCAGGTAGTCGGAAATCTTGGCGGGCTCACCCCAAACGATATTCAAGCAGCCTTTGGGCAGCCCGGCTTCGTGGAACATGCGAGCGATGGCCATGACGGCACTGGGCGAGTCTTCCGGGCCCTTGAGTACAACCGTGCAACCTGCACCTAACGCAGCGGCGATCTTGCGGATGGCCTGGTTGTACGGGAAGTTCCAGGGCGTAAACGCGGCGCAGACACCGATAGGCTCGCGCACGACAAACTGACGCACATCTGAGTTACGCGGCTGGATCACCCGGCCGTAAATGCGACGGCACTCTTCAGCATGCCAATCAGCATGCTCAGCGCATGAGGACACTTCGCCAACGGCTTCGGCCAAGGGCTTGCCTTGGTCCAGCGTCATGTTGCGGCCGATTTCCTTCGCGCGCTCACGCGACATCGTCGCCACCTTGCGCAGGATCGTCGAGCGTTCCATGGGCGAGGTTTTCTTCCAGGACTCAAAGGCACGCTGGGCGGCGGCTAGCGCACGGTCCAGGTCGGCTTCTGTAGCGTGGGGCAACTGACCGAGCACTTCCAGGGTTGCCGGGTTAATGACGTCTTGGGTGCGCCGACCCTCGCCAGAGATGAATTCGCCATCGATATACAGCGCCAACTGTTCATACATGCCGGTCTTTCCTTGCGAAATTGGGGTGTGGAATGGCGATGTCAGTCGCCCACGCCAGTCTAAACCAGCTTGCGCGGCCAGGGGAGGGCCATTTGATGCACGCATGCTGGAGCCAATGTAAAAAAGACGTTCGCCCGAATGCCGTGCAATTACGTATCATCTAGGCATCTGGCCAAACACCGAAGATTCGACGTCGTATTCCAGGTGTCGCAGAGTGTTCGTACCGTTCCTGCAATCCTATATAAATAACATCGTGCAGCCTGTCGACTCCCCTACGCTTGGTAAACCCGGTTTTCTCTCCAAATGGCTATTTCGCTTCATCGAGTGGCTCAGGCACAAAATTGCCAAGGCCTCACTGGTTGGTGATCAGCCTATTTTCGAGAATGAAAAATTTCCCTGGATTGCCGCCCTTGAGGCGCATTCTGCGGCGATCAAGCCAGAGCTGTTGGCGCTATTGTCTGAGCGCGAACGGCTGCCTGCTTTTCATGAGCTCTCTCCTGACGTTGGAATGATCACATCCGACGACCAATGGAAGACGTTCGTTTTCATGGGGTACGGACTGCGCTCTGAGCGCAATCTGGCGCGTTGTCCCGAGACTGCCCGTGCACTGAAGGGTATTCCCGGGCTGCGGACCGCCTTCTTCTCAATTCTTGAGCCGGGCAAACGCATTCCTTTGCATACGGGACCGTACAACGGGGTCTTGCGACTTCATCTGGGCTTGGTCGTGCCTGAGCCTCGTGAGCGCTGCTGGATCGAAGTCGGCGGTGAGCGCTATAGCTGGCAGGAAGGTCGTGCCGTGGTGTTTGACGACCTATATCCACATCAAGTGCATAACGACACAGATGGGCTGAGAGGCGTATTGTTTGTGGATTTCGAGCGCCCGTGCCGGGCGCCGGTTCGCTGGATCAACCGCCTGGTGTTGATGGCTGCGCCCTTCACCGATGAGATCAAGCGGGGAAAGGCGAATCACGACGCCTGGGAAAAGAACTACTATAAGAAATAGGTGCCCGCAGGCAGGGGGCGGCCCGGGCACCAGAAAGTTGTGGTGTTTGTGCACAGCCCCATGTCGGCATTCCAACAAAGCACTTGCGTTCAAAGTTCCAACACGTTAGAATGACCAGCTTTCCCAAGTTATCGATTGGCCAACCATGTGGTTACCGGTCGTATTGGGGGAATACCCGCAGGATTTCAACCCAGGGTCGTTGTGTTGCCAATTCAGCAGTACGGCAGACCTAACGGGACCAAAACTGGCAGGAAATGCAGTGTTCCCTTATTGGGAAACCCGTATTTCCAGTTAAGTTGGAACAGGAAAAATCATGATCCAAATGCAGACCACGCTGAACGTGGCCGATAACACTGGTGCGCGTCACGTTATGTGCATTAAAGTGCTCGGCGGTTCGAAGCGCCGTTATGCCGGCATCGGCGACATCATCAAGGTGACGGTCAAAGATGCGGCTCCGCGCGGCCGTGTCAAAAAGGGCGAAATTTATAACGCCGTGGTGGTTCGTACCGCCAAGGGCGTGCGTCGTAAAGACGGTTCGCTGATTAAGTTCGGTGGCAACGCTGCCGTGTTGCTCAACGCCAAGCTGGAGCCCATCGGCACCCGCATCTTCGGGCCCGT
>JBEBWV010000161.1:0-10237 GCA_040391965.1 Achromobacter deleyi
TTCTAATGCAGCACTCATTGTTCCAGAGTAAATCACATTAATGGATGAATTTGATATCCGATTTGAGAATGGGTCTATGAAGATTAGTCTCTTGTTGCGATAAGCCCCACCGTTCATGATGCTGGCTAGTATTTTCGGGATTGCCAGGGCTTGACCCTCATGTACATGGCAACCCGTCGCCCCAATGACGGAGACAATCATGACCCTTTTTTCACAGCGCCTCTGGCGGCCGGTACTCAAGGCGACCTGCGCCCTCACCTTGGCCTTCACAGGCGTGACAGCGCACGCCACCGACGCGTATCCCACTAAACAGATCGTCATTGTTGTGCCGTTCTCGCCTGGCAGCGCCACCGATACCAGCGCACGCATCCTCGTTGAAAAACTTGGCCCGCGCCTGGGCGTTCCCATCGTTATTGAAAACAAACCCGGCGCATCCGGCACCATTGGTTCATCCACAGTGGCACGCGCGCCGGCAGACGGCTACACGCTAGTACTGACCAGTAGTTCGACGCACTCGGCCACCCCAGCGCTATTTCGTAAGCCACCTTACGATCCGACGAAAGATTTCAAGCACGTCATTCGTATTGCCACCATTCCAATGATGCTGGTCGTGCGTGCAGATTCGCCCTACACCTCGGTATCTAAATTGGTAGAGGCCACCCAAAAACAGGCGCTGAACTATGCCTACGGGTCTCCCACCAGCCAGATCGCTGGCGCGACCTTCAACACAATCGCGCACGCCGCCGCCAACGGCGTGCCCTATAAGAGCCAACCGCCTGCCGTGACCGACCTTCTCGGCGGTCACGTTGATTATCTGTTTGCCGATTTATCTGTCGTCACGTCGTTTATGCGAGCCGAAAAATTGTCGGGCATTGCATTCACCGGGCAGCAGCGTTCAAAAGACTTCCCGAATGTCCCCACCCTGTCTGAACTCGGTTATCAGCACTTCGACCTCGTGGTGTGGGTCGGCCTTGCGGCGCCAGCCGGCACACCGGACACCGTGGTTCAGCGTTTGAACACGGAAATATCCAAGATCCTGCAAGAGCCTGACAGCGTGGCCAAGTTCGAGACCTTGGGCATGCAGGTCGCTCCCAACGCTGTCCAGGAGCACCAGACCTTTGCCCTCCAGCAGCGCGACATCTGGACCCAACGTGCGGTCGACGCAAAGATCGAACCGCAATAACGCGTACTGGCCAGACCAGCTAAAGATCGCTTCCAAGCCGTTGCAAGCAACCCCGCGCATTCGCGCTGGGGTATGCTGCGCAAATCCATGGAACTTCGCCAACTTCGCTACTTCGTTCGCACCGTCGAAATCGGAAGCATCAGCCGCGCCGCGCTTGAACTCGGCGTGGTGCAGTCTGCGCTGAGCCAGCAAATCAGCAGGCTGGAAAGCGAACTGGCGGCACGACTACTGCAGCGCAGCGCGCGTGGTGTCGTGACGACCGAAGCGGGCGCTGCGTTTTTTCGCGAAGCGCAACTGACATTGCGCCATGCCGAACAGGCTCGGCGCGCGGCCCAGCAAGCACGCCTGACCGGTACCGTCAGTGTGGGGCTGGCACCCACAACCTCTGCAGTGCTAGCCATGCCGTTCATGCAGGCGATGCGTGAGCGGTATCCCGATGTGCGTTTGCATATGGTTGAGAGCCTGTCGGGTCATCTGAGCACCATGCTCAATGCCCGGCAGCTTGACTTGGCCGTGCTGTTCTCCACCCAGGTGGGCCGCCGTTGGAGCGTGATCCCACTGCTGGAGGAGAAGCTATTGCTGATCCGTGCGCGCCAGCACCTGCCTCCCGACACGCCGCTGGCAGCACGCCCAGTCAGTACCCGAGCACTGGCGGCGTTGCCACTCATTCTGCCCACGCATTCGCACGGCCTTCGCGCGACCATCGACGCCGCGTTTCTGCGTGCCCATGCCACGCTGCAGTTATCGGCCGAGATTGACTCCCTGCCCATGCTGATGGATGCCGTGAACCTTGGCTTCGGCGGCACCATTCAGCCTGGTGCGGCCTTGGGGCGTTTCGCGGATGCCGCCACCAGATTTCATATTGCGCCTCTGGCTGACCGCCAGGCTCGGCGCAGCAATGCCGTCTGTAGCTTATCGGATGACGAGCTGTCACCCGCAGCGCTGGCCGCAAGAATCGTGCTGGCCGATTCTGCCCGTGCACTGGTCACCAGCGGACACTGGCCCGGAGCAGTGCTGGTCGCACGGACCTGAGCCCTACGGCGTTCAAGAGCCCGGATAGCACCGGGCGCAAACCCTTAGTGCAATTGGCGCCTCACAGGTAGCCATCACAAAACCAGATGCCCCCATGCCATAAGCGGCCTAGCGGGCGGGTGATGTTCTGCCTAAGCTGAACGCATCCATGACACATCCTCAATCATTGCTCCACCAGGGAGCCAGGGCCATTGCCCCCTGTATCGCCTCCGTTCGCACCGAGACACCGCTATGAGCATCCCCGACGTTCTTGTCATTGGTGGCGGCAATGCCGCACTCTGTGCCGCACTGATGGCCCGCGAAGCAGGAGCCTCCGTACTGCTGCTTGAGTCCGCCCCGCGCGAATGGCGCGGCGGCAACTCCATGCACGTACGCAATTTGCGGTGCATGCACGACGAGCCGCAGGACGTGCTGATTGAAGCCTATTCTGAAGAAGAATATTGGCAGGACTTATTGAAGGTGACCGGTGGCCTGACCAACGAACCGCTTGCACGCCTGGTGATTCGTCATTCCGCGCGCTGCCGGCCGTGGATGCGTCGTCATGGGGTGCATTTCCAGCCACCGCTCTCGGGCGCCTTACATGTCGCGCGAACCAATGCCTTCTTCATGGGCGGCGGCAAGGCACTCGTGAATGCGTATTACCGCAGCGCCCAGGATCTGGGGGTGCAAGTGCGCTATGACACGCCCGTGGCGCGGCTCGAACTCGACCAGGGTCGCTTTGTCGCCGCCCACACCGAGTCCGGCGAGCGCGTGCTAGCCAAGAGCTGCGTGCTGGCCTGTGGCGGCTTTGAATCAAACCTGGCTTGGCAGCGCGAAGCCTGGGGCCAGAACGAGCGCGGCGAGTGGCCCGCCGAGAACTTCCTGATTCGCGGCACGCGCTTTAACCAGGGTGTACTGCTGAAGTTCATGCTGGACGCGGGTGCAGACAGCATCGGCGATCCCACTCAAGCGCATTGCGTAGCGATTGACGCGCGCGCGCCCCTATACGACGGCGGTATCTGCACCCGCATCGACTGCGTGTCACTAGGCGTGGTGGTGAATCGTGAGGCGCAGCGTTTCTACGACGAAGGCGAAGATTTCTGGCCAAAGCGCTATGCAATCTGGGGCCGCCTGGTGGCGCAACAGCCCGGACAAACGGCGTGGTCGATCATCGACCAGAAAGCCGTGGGGCGCTTCATGCCACCGGTGTTCGATGGCACCAAAGCCGACACGCTGGAAGACCTGGCACGTCAGATCGGCATGGACGTACCCACCTTCATGGACACCTTGCAACGCTACAACGCAGCGTGCCGTGTAGGCACCTTCGATCACACGGCGCTGGACGACTGCCATACCGAGGGCATTGCGCCCGCCAAGACTCATTGGGCGAGACCCATCGACACAGCGCCTTTCTACGCCTACCCGCTCAAGCCGGGCATCACCTTCACCTATTTGGGCATGAAAGTGGATGAAACCGCTGCCGTTTGTTTTGACGAAAAACCCAGCCCGAACCTGTTCGTGGCCGGCGAAATGATGGCGGGCAACGTGCTCGGCAAAGGCTACACCGCAGGTGTGGGCATGAGCATAGGCACGGCCTTCGGCCGTATCGCTGGTGTGGGCGCTGCGCAATCCGCTGGTTTCCAGCACCCTGAGTTTGCTGAGGAAATGGCATATGCAACCGCTCGCTGATCTCATTGACCGCGTTCAAGCCGAGACGGACGCTATCGGCCATGACGGTCGCACCACCACTACGCGCCGAGTCATCCCGATCCGTTCAGCACCGCCGCTCTCCACCGATGAGCAGGAAGTGGCCCGCGTCTTGCAGATCTGCAACGCCTGTCGCTATTGCGAAGGTTTCTGTGCCGTATTTCCGGCCATGACAAAGCGACTGGCCTTCGACAAAGCAGATACTCACTACTTGGCCAACCTGTGCCACAACTGTGGCGCCTGCCTGCATGCTTGTCAGTACGCGCCTCCGCACGAGTTCGCCGTAAACGTGCCACAAGCCATGGCCAAAGTGCGTGTGCAGACGTACCACGACTATGCATGGCCGCCTACGATGGGTCGGCTATATCAGCGCGCAGGCCTGACCGTAGCGATGAGCCTCGCAGGTGGTCTGGCGCTTTTCCTCATACTGGCGGTGGCCATGGGCGGCGGCCTGGTGCACGAACCGCTTGCCGGCAACTTCTACGCCATCTTCCCGCACAACTTTCTTGCTGCGCTGTTCGGCGTCGTTTTCCTGTTCGTCATCTTCGCGTTGGGTATGGGAGTGCGCCGCTTTTGGCGCGAGGTATCCCCGGTGAAGGAGTACGCCCCCGCATCAGTCGCAAAAGTACGTGCACCGGCAGCAGCCGAAGCCTTGCACGACGTGGCCAGCCTCAAATACCTGGGTGGCGGCCATGGCCAGGGCTGTAATGAGGCGGATGACAAGTTCACGCTATGGCGCCGACGCTTTCACCACTTCACCTTCTACGGGTTCATGTTGTGCTTCGCCGCCACCTGCGTGGCCACGCTTTACCACTACCTGCTCGGCTTGCATGCGCCCTACCCATTGACCAGCCTGCCTGTGCTGCTAGGCACCGTAGGTGGTATTGGGCTACTGATTGGGCCCGCCGGATTGTTGTGGCTGAACCTGCGGCGCAATCCGCAACATGGCGATGCAGCGCAGCGTCCGATGGACCGAGGATTCATCGTGCTCCTGCTGCTGGTCAGTGCGACGGGTCTAGCCCTGCTGGCCCTGCGCGACACGCGCTTTATGGGCCTATGGCTAGCGATCCATCTTGGCACCGTTATGGCGCTCTTCCTCACGTTGCCTTACGGCAAATTCGCGCACGGCATTTTCCGCTCAGCCGCACTACTTAAAAACGCTATTGAGAAACGTTTGCCCAACAAACTGCAACTGGGTGCTGACTGAGCACGTAGGTTCAACATCATCACAATAACTAGAAGATAACCATGAAACAGACAACAACACAGCGCTTGGCTATTGCTGCTGCCATCGCAACCACAGCCATAACGTTCACACGCCCTGCGGCGGCGCAGTTCCCTCCGACCAAACCCGTCACGCTAGTGGTTGGCTTTGCACCCGGGGGTGCGGCCGACGCAGCGGCACGCCTCATCGCCAGGAAACTTGGGGAGAACATCGGTCAATCGGTGATTGTGGAGAACAAAGGAGGCGCGGGCGGCAACATTGCCCACCAATTTGTCGCCCACGGGCCAGCCGATGGTTCGTTGCTGCTGCTCGGCTCTATCGGGCCGCTGACGATTGCGCCGCACATCATGAAGTTGCCCTACGACGCCTTCAAGGATCTGGCGCCGATCACCGGCGGCGTGAACTTCCCCAACGTGCTGGTGGTGAACAAGAGCCTGGGCGTGAAGAACCTGGCCGAGTTCGTTCAGCTCTCCAAAACCAAACCTGGCAGCGTCGAGTTCGCCTCTACCGGCGCGGGCTCGGCCTCGCACCTGGCCGGCGAATTGTTCAATCAGTACGCGGACGTCGACATGATCCACGTGCCCTACAAAGGAGGCGCACCCGCACTGCAGGATCTGTTGGGCGGCCGCGTGGCCTCGTATTTCGCCGCACCGACCACCGCCATGCCGCATGTAGAGTCTGGCAATCTCATCCCGTTGGCCACCACAGGGCTGACACGTCCAGCCTACCTGCCCGACATTCCCACCGTCTCCGAGGCTGGCTATCCTGGCTTCGAAGCGCTCAATTGGTATGCCTTTGTCGGTCCCGCCGACATGCCCGTGCCGCTGCTTGATCGCTGGAATCTGGAAATCGTCAAAGTCTTGAACGATCCGGGCGTAACGGATGCACTCAACAAGAACGGGCTTACCCCACAGCCCACCAGCCGCGCTGAACTGGGTGAATTCATGCAGAAGGAGTCGGACAAATGGGGCCGAGTCGTCAAGGAACGCAAGATCACTAATGGCTAAGCGTCAGCGCCAATGCTTGCGCCCCATGTTTAGACGCAGCCTGTAGCGTGGGTACTGGATAGGCAAACGGCCAGCAAATGCCTGCTCGCCGCTGGAGCCCCCTTGCGCACTCTTGATGTGAGCGGCTAGTTCGCGGCCTTACTGTGATGGTAATAGAGATAAAGCAGCCCGATGGGTGCAATGAATATGGCCAATGCCCAGCAGAGCAACATCGTGATGAACTTCATAAACAGCATCACGAAAGCATTCATGTAGAAGACGTTACGCCCTATCAAGAACCCGAAGATGCTCTCGTAGACGAAGCGTGTAATGTGCCAGCGGCCGAGCGCAATTGGGGTTTCAACGATTGCATGCTCTCAGGGCTAGCCCTGATGTGGCCACCCGCGAACCAGGGGTTTGGATCTGGATGGCGTGAGCTTGCGAAAAAATTGAGTTCCTACACCGCCCGAGGCGATTCGCCCCGCTTTCGAATCTCAATTTGATCGTAAAACCGATACCCCACCCCCCTAAGTGTCGCCACGGGCAGTTGTCGGTCGCATGCTTGCTCGACCTTCCTGCGCAGGCGGCGCATTTGCGTATCGAGGCTGCGTCGATCGTAGATTACATAATCCTTTCCAAGTGCCTGCACGATTTCCTTTCGACTGGCACCTTGGTGATTGGCAGCGAGCGCAGCCAGAACGGTGTAGTCCTGATGCGACAAGGGAATGGGATCCGCACCAGGAGGAACCAGGCTCGGTGGCGAACAGCAAAGCTGCCACAGCGGTACTAATTCTGGTGCTGGTTCCTCTTCCAATTCTGAGAACCGACGGCTTCGATGCGTGATGTCCCGGGCAACCGCAACGCGCACTTTCTTGTCTGGGTACCAACGTGCCGACCACATAATGCGGACGACCCGCCCATCCTTGCGCACATAGCGATTCTCGAAATCGTATTGCAGCTTGCCCCTCATGAGCCGCTCTACGGCGGCCAAGGTGGCCTGGCGATCGGGCTCGTAGATCAGATCCATCATCTGACGCCCCGAAATCTCTTCCGGCGTGTAACCAAAGATCTGTTGGCAGGCACCTGTCACGGTAAGAAAGGTGCCGGACTCGTTCACAACGCAGACCGCGTCCAGAAGCATGGGGATCAAGTCGGCAGGCTGCGGGGCGGTCATGGGAATTCCTGTATGCGAAAGGGGAGCCGGGTACGACCGTACTAGAGGCGGTCCTGGGGCCAGTTTAACCAAGCTTGTCTTTCAAGCTGCGCCGCTGCCGAACCTGAATCGGCCGGCGAGCGGCCTTGCGGTCTTCGTTGCACTCAGATTTGCTCAGTTTCATCTGGTCTCAGAAACATATACTCGCCGCCATCGAAAGCCGCAACACGCATGGCCGCGGCTGCATTTGCCTGTCGCCAATAGGAGTCCAAGAATGAGCCCAAAGAGTCTTTCACGTCGCGTTCCCGCCTTTGCCCTGCGTCCGCTGTCAGCGGCCATCGCCACCGCGGCGGCGATGGGTGTCGTCCCGCAGCTTTCCAACTCCGCGAGCATCACCTGGATAGGTGGTGGCGGAACAAACCTGTGGAGCGAGGCTGCAAATTGGGCCGGCGGCGTTCCCGGGGCTGCGGACGACGCCAATGTTTTCAGCGGCGACGTCGCTCTGGACGGCATGCAGGCCGTGTCGTCCCTGCGACTAATCGGGGGCTCCACCAGCACGCTGACGTTTCTGGCGGGAAGCCAGTTGGCCACCAACAGCTTCGTACTGGGTAATAGCGCAGGGGGTATCGCCACGGTAACTCTGGGCACCGGCGCCACTCCCAATGGCTGGAGCACGATCGATGGAACAATCGCCGGGGCAGCGGGCACCACCGCTAGTATTTCCCTGACCGGCGCGGCCACTAAGCTGGAATCGACCGGGCTGCTATCCGTGGGCGAGTACGGAAATGGCGTCCTTGAGATTCGCGATCAGGCCCTGGTATCCGCTACTCGGCTGACGGTCGGACGCGCCCTGGATGCCTCGGGCAGTATTCGAGTGTCGGACGCTGGCTCAAGATTGGAAGCCGCCGATCTGATTATCGGCGGTGACCTCATCGGACTACCCAGCACTACCGCACGCGGCGATGTCACCGTATTGGCGGGCGCATCGGTCCTCGCGAACGCTATGTCGATTGGCGACGCGGCGCACGCCACGGGCACCCTGGGGGTCGATGGCGCGGGGTCGACCGTGGTTGCGCTACTACCTATGTACGTAGGAAATCACGGTAACGGCACGGCCATCATCAGCAACGCCGGCCGCGTAGAGAGCGGCGGCATCAAGCTGGGGGAGCAGGCAGGATCCTCAGGCATGATGTTCTTGACGGACGCCGGGACCACCTGGACAAGTTCGGGGCCTATCGAGGTCGGCAATCTGGGCTCGGGCAACGTCTACGTCGATGCTGGCGCGACGCTGAGCGGTACATCCGGCTTCGTGGGGGTTCAGGCCGGCGGCGACAACATAGCCACCATCATGGGCGCGGGTTCGTCCTGGGACAGCAGCGGCATTTTCGTCGTTGGAGACAGAACCGGTGCGCGCGGCGCAGTGAGCGTGCTGGGCGGCGGCCGGCTGACCAGCATGGATGGCACGCTGGGACGCATGGCCGGCTCCTACGGAACCATGACGATCATGAGCAGCGGTTCGAACTGGAGCGCCGCGGGCCCCGTCACGATAGGCAATGAAGGCGAAGGACGGCTCGTCCTGTTCGATGGCGGCACGTTGAGCGCGACCGAAGTCGTGATCGCAAAAGCCGCAGGATCCACGGGCACGCTCGTCTTTGGCGCACCCGCCGGTTTCCTGCCGGCACCCGCCGGCGTGCTGGACGCGCCGGTGCTGCGGTTCGGCGCGGGCAATGGCGAACTGCTCTTCAACTTCGTCGGCCCGGCCTTGACGTACGGCGGCAGCATAGAAGGCACTGGCCGGGTCAATCTGGTGGCCGGCGATGTGATCCTTACCGGCAATAGCGGCAACACCGGCCTGACGACGGTGGCGGGCGGTTCGCTCTCGGTCAATGGCGCGCTGGCCGGTCCGGTCAGCGTGGGCGCGGGGGGCACACTGGCCGGCTCGGGCTCGGTGGGCGCGACGACCCTGGCCAGCGGTTCGACCTTGAGTCCCGGCAATTCCATCGGCACGCTAACCGTCAATGGCGACCTCAGTTTTGCGCCAGGATCGACCTACCGTGTCGAAGCGTCGCCGAGTTCTGCCGACAGCGACCGCGTGGTCGTGAACGGCATCGCGCACCTGGCAGGCTCAGTGATCCACGTCGGGCCCGAGGGGGGGTTCACCAGCATGCGTCAGTACACCATCCTGAGCGCCAACACCTTGCAGGGACAATTTGGCTCAGTCAGTTCGAACTATGCCTATCTTGACCCCAAGCTCAGCTATAGCGAGCACGACGTCATGCTGGAGCTCGCACGGAAATCGGTGCTGGTTGATCCCCCTATCACGCCACCCGTGACGCCATCACCGCGCCCCATGACGTTTGCTGACGCGGCGCAAACCGGTAACCAGCGCGCCACAGCCGACGGCCTGGAAAGTCTGGCTCCCGGCAACCCGCTGCACGAGTTCATCCTGACCTTGCCGGCAGGCGCACCGCCCGCCGTGTTCGACAGTCTATCGGGTGAGATCCATGCCAGCGTGTCGTCCTTGCTGACCGGGTCCGGCACCACGACGCGCACACTGCCGCTGGCGCATCTGCGCACCAATCTGGCCGCCGGTTTGCAGCCGGGTGCCCCCACCGCGCAAGCAAGCGGAGCATTGTCGGCACAGGCCTTGCCCAGCTCCGAGGCCAAACCCGCCTGGGCCGAATTGGTGGGCAACTGGCAGACACTTGACGGTAACGGCAACGCGGCCAAAGCTACGCAGCGCACCGGCGGCCTCTTCGTGGGCACCGACCACGCGGTGGGCGGCGGCTGGCGTGTGGGCGGGGCGTTGGGTTACACCGATGGCAACATCAAGGTCGATAACCGTAATTCCAAAGCCGATGTGTCCAGCTATAGCGCGGCCTTGTATGGCGGCAAGTCATTCGACGTCGGTGCAGGCAAGCTGAACGTGCTGGCAGGCACGTCATATACCTGGCACAACATCGACAGCGAGC
>JBEBWV010000162.1:0-10232 GCA_040391965.1 Achromobacter deleyi
AAACGGGATAATCAATGCGCGATGCACTCGATCTGAATACCGTCCGCGTCTATACAGCAGTTGTAGATGAGCAGAGCTTTGCTGGCGCATCACGTCTTTTGGCTATCCCCTCATCCAACGTCAGCCGCCACGTTGCCGCGCTGGAACGTAAACTCGGCACACGCCTGCTGGAACGAAGCACCCGCCATTTGCGTATGACGGAAGCCGGTCGACTGCTCTACGAACGCGCCAAGCCCTTGCTCGACACGCTGCTCTCCACGCAGGAAGAGCTTGCTGCGGTACAGCGCGAACTGCGTGGTCCTCTGAAAATGTGCATGCCCGGCGAAGCGCCAAGGCTGCTGGCTCCCATCCTCGCCGAATTCTGTAGCCTCCATCCAGGCATCGAGCTGGAATGCGATACCCGGATGACCGGACTGGAAGTGCTTCGAGAGGACGTTGACCTTTCCATCGTCTTCCACCGGGGCCCTCAGGAGGACAGTGCCTTCATCACCCGCGAACTCGCGACCCTGCCCAGCATCGTAGTTGCTGCCCCCTCCTTGCTGGCCAGAACCGGCATGCCACGCCACGTGCGCGAGCTGAAGTCTCTGCCCTGTATCACTACCCTCAGTGCGCTCAAGGGCCAGCCGTGGCAGTTTCTGGACGCCGCAGGCGAAATCGTCAAGGTGCCGGTACGTAGCCGCTACCGCGTCAACAGCGGAGAGTTGGCCGTGGCAGGCGCACGCCAAGGCATCGGTTTCGCGATTGTGGCGGCCTATCCCTGCCAGGAAGACCTTGCCACGGGCCGATTGCAGGAGATACCACTGGACCTGTGCCCCGCACCCCTTCAATTGCTGGGGGCATACAGTCACCGCCATTCCGTGACTGCGCGTGTTCGGGCGCTACTGGAATTGATACAGTTACGGTTGGCTGGATTGGCGTGCCCTCCCATGGCCCCCAGACCGCGTGGGACGGTCTAGGATCGCAGTGGTGCATCGGGCTCAAAGTGGAATTTTTCGGAGCGCAAGCAATCGCTCGGCATGACTTTTTCAATGTCCGCTTCTGGCCGAGGCTGTGTGAAAACACTTCACCGTCTGTCTAATCAAAATTAAAATGACGTCACCCGTTTGTAGCAAGGTGCCCATGAAGCGATTCATCGAAGGTGAGGCCCGACAGCAAGTCTCGATGCTGCCCGAATGCCTTGACGACTACATCGGCGAAGACAATCCAGTTCGGATTATTGATGCCTTCGTCGAAGAACTGGATCTTCTCTCTTTGGGCTTCTAGGGTGCAGATCCCGCAGCCACAGGTCGTCCGGCTTACCATCCGGCCGTCCTGCTCAAACTGTACATATTATGGGTATCTGAACAGGATCCAGTCCAGCCGACGCCTGGAGCGCGAGGCCCAGCGCAACATTGAGCTGATGTGGCTCACTGGAAGATTGACCCCTGACTTCAAGACAATTGCCGACTTCCGTCATTACAACGGCACCGGAATCCGCAATGTCTGCAAGCGCGGCATCGGCATATGTCGAGAACTCAAACTCTTCTCGCAAGCCATGGTCGCCATTGACGGTAGCAAGTTCAAGGAGGTCAACAGCCGCGACGCCAACTTCACGTCAGGCAAGACCGAGAAACGTCAGCAGCAAATCGAACAGAGCATTCAACGTTACCTGGATGCTCTTGAGGCGACTGACCGTACGCAGCTGAGCAAGATGGCTAAATCAGCACACGATGTCGTGGGTGCACCGAAGCTTCATGCTTTCGCTGATCGTGGCTACTTCAACGGGCCAGAGATCAAGGCGTGTGAGGATGCTGGGATCATGAGCTTCGTGCCTAGGCTGGCCGAAGCTGCTTTCACTTGGCACGCGGTTACGCAGGAAGTGGGCAATTCCAAATACCAATTGCCCGAGGCAATCGACCCCATTTAAGCTGGCATGGACTGGACAGGCAACCCGCATTTCCCAATTTCATTCAAGCCACATCTCCCGCTCGAAACTGGGCCGCATGTCTTCGGGCGAGGAATTAATTTTGATCAGAAAAGATTCCGGAGACACGTGAATAATCCTCTACGATAACAACGCTAGTTGCCACACCAAATTGCGACAGCATTCTAGGTTGGATCGGTGCCTGACGCCGACATCCCTATCGATAGGCTCCCCGCATTCCCGGTTCAGTGAGCGACTGCTCAGAACAAGGAGAAGGCCATCATGAAGCGTTCAATTGCAGGACGGTTGGGCATAGTTGCAACGGTAGCGTTGCTCGGGGCGTGCGCGAGTCAAGGGGACGTCACACAAAGCAAAGAGGGATCCGGCTTCCTCAAGGATTACTCGAGCCTCCGGGAGACCAGCAATGCCCAAGGCAAGACCATCCGAGCCTGGGTGAACCCAACATTCACGCCAGCCAACTACACCGCCATCATTCTCGAACCGTTGGTGTTCTATCCAGAGCCCAAACCCAGCGAGCAGGTAAGCGCCGAAGAACTCACGAAAATGCTCGCCTACGCCAACAGTGGCCTCAAGCGGCAACTGAGTCAGCGCTTTCACGTGGTTGACAGACCTGGCCCAGGGGTGGCGCGGATTCGCGTAGCGGTCAGCGCCGTAGCAGCCCGAGGCGAGGGCTTGCAGCCGTATCAGTATGTCCCAATTGTTTTTGTTGCGACCATGGCCACCAGGGCTGCAATGGGAGGAGCATCCTTACGGCCGTTCGTCGTAGTAGAAGCCGAGGCCACAGATAGCATCACTGGGACTTTGCTGGGCGAACGAGTTAGAGTGGCCAACGGTGAGAACCTGCCTGGGGGAGTAACAGTCGTTACCTTGGACACGATGAAGCCGCTCTTGGACGAACTCACTTCACAGGCGTTTCCCGAACTGGCGCAGTTCGTCAAACCTAGGTGAGACTTCGGGGTCCCGTTCTTGCCGTTCTTGATAAACGGCTTGTTACGAAACGAGCCGCCTATGCGCAACGACTCTACCCCACATCTAAGACTAAAGTCCGATGCGCGACGCATTACGGATTGATATTGTGCATTCCAAATAAATCGGCAAATGTTGCGAGAAATGCTCATGACACACGCTGCGTCAGACAGACCTCGCACGTTTGCTGTGCCGAAGTTGACGCGGCTTATTCCGTCAGCAATTCAATTTGGAGTTACGCATGAGTAAAATTGAGCAAGATATGCCGATTGACGATGCCAAAGTTGAAGAAATTCAACTCTTGAGCGCGAAAGAAATTCGCGAAGTCAGCGGCGGAGCAGGCCACGGCAAGGCCATTATTAATCCTATGGTCCAACGCATCGGCACAACCCGCTTAGTGAACAAGCAGCCTTTCTTTAGTTAATGGCAATTGGTTGTCGCACGGTGGCAGATTCGCTGTGCGACAACGTCCAATCTAGAGCGCCAGTCACCACCCACATAGCCGCTCGCCATTCTGGTCATGAGCCAGGATCTGGCGCGCCATGGGATCGGTCAGAACATCGGCGGGATCAATGATGATCGGCTTAGCTACCGAGCAAAACGCCACCGTCACCGGCTGCCTACTTGCGCATCCACTTGCACCGAAGCTCATCAGCAGCAGCACCATCAGGCATCCGATTGATCTTGGCTTCCACAGTGCTGACCTCCTTGGTTGCCTGGGCGGCCCGTTTGTTTATCTTTGCCGGCAGATCCTGATGGGTTTCAGCTTTACCGGCTGAGCGACCACGCAGATATCCAACGCCATCCCACGCCCTCCTTCGCCAGGCCAGCGGCAGCAAGCGCCAGTGTGGCACGCACAGGGCGTACACCATCTCGTCATCGACCTACGTGGGCGGCAATAAGGTTCGCGTTCTTCAGCGGCATGCGGATGGGCGAAATTCGTCGAGCGGTTAGGAAGGAGGACCTGTTCACTCTTGCGGATACCAAAAACGGCATACCACGGCATATTCCGACTCACCCGAAGATTCTTTCCTGCATCAATATATCTTTGCCAGACCAGAGCACCCTGTCACGGCACTTTCGGGTCGAGGCCAGTGAAATACGATCGTATCAGCCGAGGGGGGGATCAATGTCAAGAAATCCCCCACCCAAAAAAAAGCCGCCAAAGCTGGCGGCTGTAAATCACTGATTTATTGCATAAATATTGGTAGCCCCCCCCCGAGAGTCGAACTCGGCACCAACGGATTATGAGAGTTGGTAT
This sequence comes from Achromobacter deleyi, assembly GCA_040391965.1. Classification (GTDB taxonomy): domain Bacteria; phylum Pseudomonadota; class Gammaproteobacteria; order Burkholderiales; family Burkholderiaceae_B; genus Achromobacter; species Achromobacter deleyi_B. The sequence continues at coordinate 4,152 of JBEBWV010000162.1, forward strand.
GTCCGTAGTCGGCCAGGAGCTCGATGGAGCGACCCCGCTGCGAGAGCCGAAGCCAACCTGGATTCAGCCACGCTCCGGTCAGGTTGAGTCGCGGCTGTGTTGACTTTGCCACCAGTTGCCGCATTGAATGCACATCCGTCCGATGAGACCACCGGATCGACATATTGCCCGCCTATATTGCGATGAATCTGTGCGGATCATTAAAAGGCCGCTCGTTGAGCGAACTTTGGGCAACATCCCCTACTCCTAATAGCGCCAGCGCACATTGGCGGAACCGGCATGCTCGCGATTTCCGCCACCATACTCGCCACTGTAGTTCAGGCCCAAGGTCGCGTTGCGTGAGATCGCAATGTCTGCACCCAATTCTGCCAACGCGGTATTACGTGCAATCGGCGCACCGGCCACGGTGAACGCTTGACCACCATCGAAGGCCATCGTCGATTGCGGCGTCACTTCGCCGAACGCATGGCGCCAACCCAGTGTGGCGCGCAGTTGGCCTACGGTTTGCCCTAGCAAGAAAGCCGTTTGCGCACGCAGGCCCAGCGTGGAACTAGTCTGCTTGTCGCTGTTGCGTTGACCACTGAGGGCTGCCGACCCGCCCGACTCCGAAAAGCCGCGCGTGCGCAGATCGCTCCACGCCAGCCCGGCAAAAGGTTCAATGCCAGCGCGTTCCGAGAGCGCCATCGCATAGCCCAACTCAGTAAAGAGCTGCGTCGTATTGGCCCCATAGTTTGCCGTGAGTTTTTGCGACGTGCCGGCGACGTTGGCGTAGCGTTCCGTATCGATGTTGTGCCACGTATAAGCGGTGCCGACCAGCAGATTCAACTTGCCTGCGCCGACCTCAAATGCGCGGCCGCCAAACAACGCAGCGCTGTAGCTGGACACATCGGCTTTGGATTCTCTGTCGTCAACATGAATGTTGCCATCGGTGTAGCCGATAGCACCCCCCACGCGCCAGCCGTTGCCCACGGGATGATCCGCACCGACGAATAAGCCGCCTGTGCGCTGCGTAGTCTTCGCCGCGTTGCCGTTTCCATCCAGCGTTTGCCAATTACCCACGAGTTCCGCCCAAGCAGGTTGCGCGGCGGACACGGGCAGCGCCGATGTTGGCAACGTGCCACCGACTTGCGCCGTGGGGGCTCCAGGACGCAGGCCCGCGGATAAGTTCGTGCGCAGGTGCGCCAAGGGTAAAGTGCGCACCGACGTGCCAGAAGCCATCAGACTGGACGTCACGCTGGCGTGCGCTTCGCCCGATAAGTTGTCGAACACAGCAGGCGGTGCGCCGTCGGGCACGGTGAGCGAGCCGCCCAGTGTGCCGTTCACAGCCAGCGTGCCGCTCTTCACGTCGGTCGTGCCGGCGAAGGCACTGCTATTGCCCGTAAGGTTCAACGCCGCACTGCCGCCCTTGGTGAACCCGCCGCTGCCCGAGAGGGTGTTGGCGAAAATGGCGTCCGTATCTTGACGAACGGCCAGCATGGCCGAGGTGCCGATATCAATGGCGCCACTGCCAAAGCTCGTGGCGCTTCCCGCCAGGGTGCCTGCGCGAATAGCCGTACCGCCGCTATAGGTATTCACATTCGCAAGAGTGAGCGTGCCCGTTCCACCTTGCTCCATCACACCCGTGCCAGAGATTTTGCCGCCGAAGTCCACCGCATCGCTGCGCTCGAAAGCCAAGGTGGCGTTGTTCATCACATTGCCCGCGAGCGATCCGGTGGTGCCTGCGTTGCCGCGTTCTACAGCGTCATCTTCAGCAAACTTTTCCGCCCAATTCCCAAGTTGAATGAACCAAAAGTTCGCCGCAGCGCCCCTGGGTCGAAAAGCGCAGAACGAGCAAGTTTTGGCCTGAAAGGGGCGGCACTCCGCCAGAGTCCGCACGCCAGCGCGATCTACACACTTGTTACATATCAACTTCAATGAACCAAATCTCAACTTCAATGAACCAAATCTCAAGTTGAATGAACGTCGACATTCGCCAGCCCAGTTATGCCGCGATGGAAGCGCCTACCTGCAAACCGAAAAAGACCAGGTGGATGTGTAGCTGTCAGGTAGTTGAGTTGCGACAGCGGCGTCGCCATCTCGTTAGTTCTGAAATACAAAAGCCCCGACCAGATCGTTCTGTATCGGGGCTTTAGTGTCTTAAGACTCATGTTTCCATCGCCTGCGGGTAGAGCCGCGCGGCCTCATCATGCTCCTGTTGGAAGCGGGCCTGCAGGTGCTCATACAGCGCTCGCGCTACTGGCTCGGACAGGTCCGTAGCATGGACCGCCAACCGAGCATCATCAAACGCTATCTCGCTCTCCCATGCTCGAAGGGTCAAGTCCAGCCTCGGTAGGGCCTGCGGCTCAAACGCCACATTGGCGCCGACCACATAAGGGACTGGCATCCCGTCCACTTCCACCGCGGTGCGGCCACCTTGATGTGAGATGACATAGCGCTGGCGCAACCCCGACGGCGGCACGGGCGGTTTGCTTTCGGGATCGTTACCCTCGTCCAAATGAAACTTATGGATTAACCGGTGAGCCACTGGTGCGAGGATCAAGCCTAAGGCACCAACGAATAACAGTCCGACCAGAATGCTATAGAGCGCAAAGAAGATCTTCCCCGCCACGGTCGCGGGCAGGATGAACGGCCCGATGCCGCTAATGATCAAGGCGGTGTTAAGCACGGCGTCGTGCCAACTTATGTCCTCAAGCCACAGGTGTGCCACGACCCCGATGAAAACGGCCAGAACCGTCACCAACGCCGCAAAAAGCAAATGAAGCAGCATGCGAAACACAAAATGCCGCGCCGGCAACAGCGGTTCGCCCTTTGACTCGTACACAAGCACCTCGCCTAGATATATGTATGAGGCGCATTATGCCAACGAGATGGCATTCGGTCCTGCCGCCTTGGTCGACGCTTTGCTGCGCACCTCTGCAGCCGAGCTGCCCCAAAGGCAAGGGCGAGCGTCACATGGCGCGCGGCTGAGGTTGTTGCGGACACTGGCCAACTGGTCCGGACAGTGGCGCGGCGTTATGGTTGATGATCAGGAAGGTCGAAGTAACCGAAGCGCGCCGCTCTGCGCTTCAAATAAAAAAACCCGCCGACGCGGGTCTGTTGCTGGTCTATGCCAGATAAATAAATAAGTGGAAATACTTGCCGGATGCCACCAACAGCACGCCGCCCGGCGGCGACGATCCCATACCCACGCACTCCCCTGCGTGTGGCCCTCGGTGGCAAAGGGGCAGAAACAGAAAACGTATGTACAAAAAGTCCTTGCAAACCACACTTAATGTACATGCAATAAATATATGGAAATCACATTCGACCCCGCCAAAGATTTGAGCAACTAGCGCAAGCATGGCGTTTCGCTGGCCGAAGCCGAAGAGTTCGAATGGGATGAAGCCCTGGTGCGCGAAGATATGCGTCGGGAGTACCAAGAATGCAGCATGGTCGCGCTGGGCTATATCGGTGTGCGGCTGTACTGCGCCATCTACGTAGACCGCAACGACGAGCGGCGCATCATCAGCCTGCGCAAGGCAAATTCGAGAGAGGTGAATCTGTATGCCGAAGCTTAAAGCCGGGACGATTGTCCCAATCGGGAAGAAGACGAAGCCATCAACCGTGGCATCGCAGCTGACCCGGATACGTACGAACTCAACACTGCTGACTTCAAGCAGATGAAGAAGATCGGGCGCCCCAAAGCCGAAGTGACCAAAGAGCGCATCACAATCCGCCTGTCGCCCGATGTGCTGGAACAATTCCGCGCAACGGGCGCAGGCTGGCAGACAAAAGTAGATGCGGCTCTGCGTGACTGGTTGAAGACGCACGTACTTCGCTAAGGAGCGGTAGCAGGATTTGAACCTGCGACCGTTGGGATATGAATCCGGCCCGCTGCCGCTGCGCTACGTCGCGAAAAAAAAGCCCCGAACAGATAACTCTGTGTCGGGGGCTTTATTCGTTATGGCACGCCGTATAGGAATCGAACCTAGGCGATCCGCAGCATGAAGTAAGTACGTAATCTCTGCGACAACCGAGAGAAATGAAAAAGCCCCGGCCGGTCTTCAGGTCAGGGCTTCATCAATATACGTGCTGGCAATATAGCGACGAAATCGTTCGACCCCAATCGCCTGGAACCGAATTTCACTTCATATTCAGGGCCTCTATCTAAAAGGGCCTCGCGAGCGTGTGCTTCGGTGGGATACAAACCTGCTAGATCCCATGGGGTATTCCGAACTACCGCCCAACCCTTGACCCAACCAGGATTATCTTCATCTAACTCGTATCTACTCACCACTATCTCCATAGCGTAGGAGATACGATCATAGCTGCGTCGACAACAAGTGGCTTGCAAGGAGTGTGGACTGCGCCAGATGTTCGAACGACTCCATACCATCTGTGGGATACGCCAACTAGGGGAAACTTCTTGATCAACAATGCAAAAAGCCCGCTCGATTTCTTGGCGGGCTTTCTGTTGGTTGGGGCGGCAGGATTTGAAGCTGTGCATTCCCGGGCATGAGCCTTGCGCGCTACCATAGCGCCACGCTGCGGAACACAACCAGAGGTAATAGATGAAGGTATGCACTCTCGCGCTGATCGGGCTACTCAGCCTTGGTATCCAGACCTGCAATACCGTACACGCACAGCTCGGGCTCTCCAAAGAAGATCTCAAAAGCCTGCGCATGAATAATGGAGAATCATCGTCTAACAGCATCCCCCTAGGGGCACCACAAAGGCCCCCAGCCAATTCTGCCCGGGATTCCGACTTCAGCAGAAAGTTCAATCGTGCCTTATCGGACGCAGAGCGCCAGGAACAGACAGCACAAACAGAGTCGGCGCGCAATCAGATGCAACATCAAGAAATGCTCCGCGGCAACGCACGCTCACCAAACCGCAACACCGACACCTCGAAGGATCGCGCCGAGATTCAGATAGGCGAAAAAGGCGCGACCGTATGCCGCAAGACAGAATCTGGACAGACGCAATGCGAGCCGCAAGGCCGATGGTGATGAATAGCTTGGCGTTCTTACGCACAGCTTGATAGCAACCAGCTGCTTTCGACCTCTCCGCCAATTGCCCGTGTTCTTTTACGCGACTTGCCAGTATGCCGCGTTCACAAGGAAGGAGATGCAGGCTTGATGGCGATATAGAACACATTGGTTCCAGGCTTCCAGGCGCCATACAAGACTCTGTAGCCATTACCAGGCGCTCGGCGGTATTACCCCAAAACAAAAACTTGCCATCATGGCTTAGCCTCTACCGCCACGACGATTAAAAATGGGGGAATACCATGTCACGTATTGGTGTGAACAATTTGCCGGCCGGTCAATTCGCTCTTTAACATCAAGCGCAATACTCAAAGGCCTGCCAACGCACCGGACGTATCAGCATAGGGCGACACTGCGTTTAACTGCCGCCACCAAGAATCGTTATTTATCTACGATCCGCAGAATATTGAGCCTGTGTGTTGATTGGGGCTGGATTCCAAAACTGCCAAAGCTCTCCAAGTTCGAAGAGCCGGAAGTTCGAGTTCGATGGGAGCCTCAAGGCGTTATCACAGAGCTAATCCGCGCCTTGGCCAAGGACTGGAGGATGCGGGAAGCGTGTTTGTTTGCCGTCTCGACGGGAATGCGCGCAACTGAAATCCTGTCGCTCACTTGGTCGCGTATAGACCTTCCCCGGCGCAATGCCTGGTACCCACGGCGGGGCCAAATCAAAACGCGCGCGGGCTGTCCCGCTCAACGCTACGGCCGTTGCTGTTCTGCAGCGACGCTTGGGCATACACAATGATTTGGTGTTCAGCCGGGAGCCCAGGCCCGGCAACAAAGCCGAGCAAATCAGCCAAGTCGACGCCCGCATGTTCGCACGCGCCTGCAAGGCAATTGGCTTGAGTGACTTTCACTTCCACGACCTACGGCATACCTGGGCATCCTGGCATGTCCAGGTGGGCACGCCTCTAATGGTGCTCAAGGAGCTTGGTGGCTGGGAGCGAATCGAAATGGTTCAGAAGTACGCCCACCTTGCGCCGTCAAACTTGGCCAGCCATTCGGAGGCTGTCACGTTTTTGGCACACTTGGAGGACGAAAAAAAACAGCCGCCAAA
>JBEBWV010000163.1:0-10208 GCA_040391965.1 Achromobacter deleyi
CGGCTTCCGAAGGCAGGCGAAGCCAACGAGGAAGCGGACGCGGTGTTGGGGCCGACGGGCCCCAACCGGCCGACGGAGCGAGCACGACAACGCCTCCCCTCGCATAGCGTCAAAAGAATAACAACCGCCGAAATAAACACTGGTGTGAAATTCAGCGATGCTTGAACTGCAATGGCGCAGGATCGAGATCGCGGGTTACGCGCGCTCGCCAGTGTCTCTATAGCTTGGCCAATCGCGCGCTCCACCCACGCTACGTAAAAACACGCCAAAGTGCAGTTCAATCAATAACCAATTTTCATGCACCTCAGGCGGGTCGCACAATTAATGTCGAGATCTGAATGTCTACCGCAGTCATCAGTTTGTGTATCGGGCACTTTTGCGCCACAGCCAGCAGTTCGTCAATTTGAGGGTCCGACAGCTCACCATTCAAGGTCAGCTTGGCCGTGAGGCGGTAGATGCCCTTGCGCTCTTCACCCGCATCTCGCACCACATCGACATCAACCGACGTAAGCGGCAGTCCTTTTCGTTGCGCGTACAGCATGACCGTCATGGCCTTGCAACCACCTAAGGCAGTATCGAAATAATCGTGAGGGTCTGGCCCGCGCCCTTGGGGTTCAGGCAACTCCAGTGGCAATGCGTGCCCTTCAGCAGTGGCGGTGAATTGCAATGCTGTCGGCGTATTCTGGCGCACACGAATCGTCATCGGGGTTTCTCCTGAAAGCTGCGGCCAGAGCGGCCTGGCTAACAGTTGTAGCACCTGGACACCCGAATCAGAAAGACCGAAACCGCACTTTCTGACAATATGCTGAACTTCCGGAGCGTAATTTGGTCTGATCACGTTCCTGCTTATTTCTCGGAGCACTGTAATGAGCGCACGACAACTACTAGATCAGCTTTTGCAATCCGGCCAAGGTCTACTTGGCGACACCGCCGCACGCGTGCAAGGTGCTGCAGGCTCCAGCAATGTTTCATCCTTGCTGACCGGGCTGGGGGGTGGTGCATTGGGTGCAGGTGCCTTGAGCTTGCTGATGGGTAGCAAGAAAGCACGCAAAATTGGTGGCAAAGTCGCCATGTATGGCGGCATGGCGGCTTTAGGGGCATTGGCTTTCCGCGCTTATGGTGACTGGCAGCGCAACCAATCTGGCGCTGCGGCAGCACCTCCGCAGACACTGGATCGTCTGCCGCCCGCCCAGGCAGAAGTACACAGCACCGCCGTACTTACTGCGATGATCGGCGCAGCCAAGGCCGACGGGCATATTGGGCCGGAAGAGCGGCAATTGCTGGAAACCGAGCTGGCCAAGTTGTCCAGCGACGCGCAAGACCGTAGCTGGTTGGAGAATGAGTTGGCGCGTCCGCTGGATCCTGCCAATGTGGCGCAAGCCGCAAAAACACCGGAGATGGCAGCCGAAATGTATTTGGCCAGCCTGCTCGTGGTGGACGACGAAAGCTACATGGAGCGCGCCTATCTGGACGAGTTGGCTCGCCAGCTGAAATTGCCTCCAGATCTGAAAGTGCAGTTGGAGCAGCACGTCAAAACCGCAGCCGCTTAACGCTATATAGAACTGCGCCGTGAAACCGGGCCCTTGAGGGGCCCGGTTTTACGTTGGCAAATACCCTGGCCACAGCACACACGGCCTGGATACGTTAATCGGTCTTCAGACCGATTTTTTCTGTCAGTACCGTAAAGCGCTTGATGTCTGCGTTAATCATGGCCTGGAACTCCTGCGGCGTGCTGATGGCTGGGGTGAACCCCTGTTCCCGTAAACCGTCGCGCACGTCTTTCTGCGCCATGATTGTCGCCACAGCCGCATTGAGCTTTGCCACCACAGCCGGTGGCGTGGCCGCCGGTGCCAATAAGCCGTGCCATTGATCCAATTCGTAATCAGGCCAACCCTGTTCTGCCACCGTGGGGACTTGGGGCATGAAGACCGAACGCTTGGGGGACGTTACGGCCAGTGCCCGTAACTTGCCGGCCGCAATCAAAGGTGCCGCGCTTGAGGCGGTGACAATGCCCAGCCCAACCTGATTCGCCAGAATGTCAGTCAATGCAGGCCCACAGCCGCGATATGGCACATGCTGAAACGTGACACCTGCTGAGCGGGCCAGCATTTCTCCGGCCAAGTGCTGCGGTGTGCCATTGCCGCAGGAGGCATAAGGCAGCGGACGCCCCGGTTGCGCAGCGTGGAGGACATCGGCCAAGGTGCTGTAGGGCGACGTCGTAGGCACGACAAACACTGAGGGGACGAAGGCGACATTAATAACTGCCGTGAAATCGCGCTCAGGTGAAAAGCCCAAGTTCCGATAGACCCCTGGGTTGATCGCGAATGAACTGTTCACCATGAGCAAGGTGTAACCATCTGCCGCGGATTCTGCGACGGCGCGTGCACCAATATTGCCACTGGCACCAGGCCGGTTTTCCACGACTACGGGTTGCCCTAATTGCGCTGGCAGGCTGGCACCGAGACGACGGGCAAGCAAGTCGGTTCCGCCACCCGGGGGAAATGTCACCACAATCGTGATGGGCCGAGTTGGGTAGGTGATCTTGCCCACTGCGTCGTCTTGCGGTGAATTCCCGCAAGCCACCAGCCATAACGGGGCCAGACACAGGAAAGATCGGATTGCACGTTTCATGAAGGGCATCGATAAGTCGTCGTCAGGCGTCCAGACCGATGTCGAGCACGCGCGCGCTATGCGTCAGCCAACCCACCGCGATTTGATCAACCCCCGTGGCCGCAACGGCGGCCGCTGTCTCGGGCGTAATCCGACCTGATGCTTCGGTGATGGCACGGCCACCCACCATGGCGACAGCGGTACGCAGCTCGTCGTGCGTCATGTTGTCCAGCAGTACAACATCAATACCTACCGCCAGCGCCTCTTCTAATTGCGCAAGCGTGTCGACTTCCAGTTCAATTTTCACCATGTGGCCAATGCCAGCGCGCGCCCGTTCCACGGCAGTGCGCAAGCTGCCTGCCACGGCAATGTGGTTGTCTTTGATCAGGACCGCGTCATCCAATCCGAAGCGGTGATTGCTGCCACCGCCAACTCGCACGGCGTACTTTTGCACCGCTCTCAAGCCAGGCATGGTTTTGCGTGTGCAGGTTACCCGCGCACCGTGGCCCTCAATGGCCCGCACAATCGATGCCGTCGCCGTCGCCACGCCACTCAAATGGCACAAAAAATTCAGCGCTACCCGTTCAGCGGTCAACATCCCTCTTGCGGGCCCACTGATTCTCGCGATCTCATCGCCAGCAACAAGCGGACTGCCATCGTGGCGCAATACCTCAAAGCGAATGGCCGGATCAATGACGCGAAAGGCCAGGCGAGCCAGATCCAAACCAGCCAGCACACCCTCCTGGCGCGCGACCAAGCGCGTTTGCGCCTGAGCTTGAATGGGCACGATAGCGTCGGTAGTGATATCCCCAGCGCGACCCAAATCTTCAAGCAACGCAGCACGCACCAAGGGTTCAAGCATGACGTCAGGCAAAGGCGGGACAGGCAGGCGCAACGTGGAGCTGCCAGCGGAACGACTTGCCAAATACGTGTCGCTAAGATTTATGCTCATTTTGAGTATTTATAGATTAAAAAAAGGCGCGCGGCGTTGCGCGATTACTTATGCTATGTATGAGCATAATTATTGTCAAGCGAATTTAATGGGGCCGCGACCTCGAACAGTGTTCTCAAGACACATGGCCTACCCCGGTTCGCGCAGTTGGAGCGTCTGCGCTCGAAGCGCGACGCCTTAATCCAAGCCGCGAGAAAGCGGCAATTTGCTGCCCGCAATGGCGCGTTCCAGCAATACGTCTCGGCGAAAACGAAACAGTTTGGCGGGGCGACCGGCGCTTGCCGGGGCCATTTCGCCCGTTTCTTCGACCAGTGCCTGCTGCTCGATCAGGCGACGAAAATTCTGCTTGTGCAAGCTTCGCCCCGCCAATGCCTCAACGGCCAATTGCAATTGAAGCAGTGTGAATTGTGGTGGCATCAGTTCGAACACGACGGGTCGATACTTGATTTTGGCGCGCAGCCGAGCCATGCCAGTGGCCAGAATGCGGCGATGATCGTGGCGCATGGGTTCGCCGGGAAGGCTCGACGGCTTGCCCGAGGACGTCGCGACGCCCGCCCGATCTGCCGATTCGGGTACAAGGCCCGCTTCGAACAAGAGTTCGTAGCGCTGCAGAATCATGTCTTCATTCCAGGTGGCGCCATCCAGACCAAAGCTAATGGCCACGCGTTGGCGGCGTCGGGCGCGGGCCGTGTCGTCATCACCCTGTGACGCCCAGGCCATCAAGCGTGGCTCGATCAGTTCAGCGACAAACGCCGGGGTACCTTCCCGGCGATCTTCCCAGGGAAAGTAGCGATACCAATCTTGCCACCCCACTTGCGCAACACCGGTCTCTCCTGCCTCACGGGTCAACCCTAAATAACTGACTGAAATGACCCGAGCCCCGAACTCATCGGAGCGATCAGCGTCCGCGAAGGTGTAAAGCTGTTCAACGTAGCCAAGCGGATGATGCGTTTGCGCCTCAACCCAGGAGCGCACGCCGGCTTGCAACGAACGATGTGTGAGTTCAAAGGGGCCTGCCGGTAAGGCTTTCGCATCTTCCGTCGTGAGCACGCGTGGTTCGCCATTGGTCACGGCAACCAACACGGCCACGAGTTCAGCAAAGACGGAGCGATCAACAGAGTGGGTCAAAGGGATCAATAGAATGAAAAGTGAATAATGGGAACGGGCCGACAGCAACAGCCGCTTGCAAAGCGTGACAGGGAAATCCGCCGCTTACAACTGCGCACGCCTAAGATGGGTAGAAGCCGCCTTGCCATGTTGGCGAGGCTATCACCGGGAGCCATCATCATGACGACAACCAGTGCCAGTGCCCCACCCGCCGTCACTCCAACACCGGATACCGCGCCTGCTGTCAATCCGAGGACGGGAACCGAGATTCTGCCCATGCCAAGTGAAAGCCCGCAAGTAGCGGGTATGCCCCGCGCGGGCCGTGCTATTGCCGAACCAGGTGACCCCGGCGTCATTGCAGCGGAAGACGACGTACTGGATCCTTCCCAGCAACACCGCAGCAACCCGGAGAATACTCAATAGCGTTGATCTGATCCCTGCGGCTTGGCATCTGTGCCACTCAAGACGATAGGCCAGCCTTTCTGGGCTGGCCTATCGTTTCAGACGCTAATCAAAGTGTTTTTTGCACATCGTTTAGTGCCAGGACAAAGCGGCGCACCACTTCACGAACCTGATCCGGTGTAATGATCAGCGGCGGGCAGAAAGCCACGGTGTCCTGAATTCCACGAACGATCAAACCGTAATCGTGTGCGCGTTCGTACACAGCCACACCCACTTTACTGGCCAGATCAAACGGACGGCGGCTGGCCTTGTCGGCCACTAACTCAACACCTGCAATCAACCCCACACCGCGAACTTCGCCCACCATGGGGTGATCCAACAAATCACGCAAGGCGGCTTGCAAGACGGCACCCGTCTCGGCAGCGTTGTCGATCAGCCCCCGCTCGTCGATGATGTTCAGATTTTCAATGGCCACTGCCGTGGCTACCGGGTGGCCGCTGGTCGTATAGCCATGACCAAACGTGCCGAACTCGCCGCTTTGGCGCGCAATGACGGAGTGCACTTTTTCATTGAGCAGAACGGCCGCCAAAGGAAGATATGAGGACGTGAGCTGCTTGGACAACACCATGATGTCCGGGGTGATGTCGAACATTTCGCAGCCAAAACGTGTACCCAAGCGCCCAAAACCCGTGATGACCTCATCAGCGACCACCAGCACATCGTGCTTGCGACAAACAGCCTGCACTTTTTCCCAATAGGTCTTCGGCGGCACAATGACACCGCCAGCACCCATGACCGGTTCACCAATAAAGGCCGCAATTGTGTCTGCCCCTTCGCGCAGAATGGTGGCTTCCAGCTCCTCGGCCAGACGCGTCGCGAATTGCTCTTCCGTTTCGTCAGCACGACCTTCACGATAGAAATGGGGGCAGCTCACATGCAGCATGCCTGGCAAAGGCAAATCAAAACCACGATGGTTGCCTGCCAGGCCAGTCAGGCTGGCCGAGGCAACGGTCACCCCGTGATAGGCACGATTACGCGCAATAATCTTCTTCTTCGCAGCACGACCCAAGGCGTTGTTGTAATACCAGACCATCTTGATGACGGTGTCGTTGGCTTCCGAACCTGAGTTCGTAAAGAACGCCGAGCGCATCTTGCCGTCCGTATAACCCACCAATTTCTCCGCCAGCTCAATCGACGGGGTATTCGCCTTGTGCGTGAAGGAATGGTAGTAGGGAAGCTTTTGCATTTGCTTTGCGGCGGCATCGACCAAGCGGCTCTCGTTAAAGCCTACCGCCACACTCCACAACCCCGCCATCGCTTCGATGTACTGATTGCCTTGATCGTCATAGACGTAGATGCCATCACCGCGCTCAATAATGCGCGGGCCGATCTGGGCATGCTTGATGGCATTCGTATAGGGGTGCAATTGATGAGCAACGTCTTTCGATTGTTCTGGAGTAAGCGTAGTCATGGTCCGTTCCTGTCACATCTGAGAGTGGGGTGTCGATGAGTCCTCCCGCCTATGATATTCGGTATCAACGCGTCCTGGCTTGCGCGACGCATGGAGGAGGTGGAGATGTGGACAACTTGACTCGAAGCAACGACAACTGGCTTACGGCAACGGCCTCATCGGCCCTTTCGGATAATTTCTTGCAGGAGCTTTTTGTCTAGAGAAAGGTCTGATACCAACCTGGTCAAACGGTGGTTTTCAGCTTGCAATTCACGTTGCCGAGTGATGGCCATTGCACTCAGCGTTCCGTAGAGCTTTCGCCAGTTGTAGAGGGTGGCATTGCTCACCCCAAGTGCCCGGCTAGCCTGGGCGACCCTCATACCCGCCCGCACTTGAGCCAAGGCATTGGCGATCTGTGTGTCGGTGTACTTGGACTTTCTCATTGCATTGAGTTCCTATTGGTGGAACCCCAATCGTGACGTGGCAACGGTATAAAACTAACTACACTTTTATTTAGGTGGAAGACCGCAGTTATCCGGCAAATTAGAAATCCGGCGGGTTTGGCATAGACAGCGTTGCATTGCATAAAAGTAAGACGTGATGCCACTACCTAAAGGCGTTAACCCCCACGTTCAATGCCGGCACATCCGTTTTGACGCGATTTCAAGCTGAAAGAACGACCCGCTCCAACGGAAACAACGGCGCTCTTTCGCCGATATTTAATTCGCAGCGTTTTCGGCGATAGCCAGGACCTCCCCCGCCATTGCCCCCCCATGAAAGGCAAAATTCCGGCGGCACGTCGGCACTTGGCGCCATCTGAACCATGGCACGATGCCCAACGTTCTGCGTTCCAAGCGCCTGGTTGAACTGCAGCACCTAGATAAAACGCCTATAGCGCGAGGCTCGTCAAGACAGCGGTCGGACTTGCAACCTGGCATTTCTCGCAACGTCAGATCGCGTCATAAGGTGAGCCACCGGAACGACCGCCCGGACACCGATTGCGTGCTCGCTTCGGGCTACAAAGCATTTCGCCTTATTACCTTGCGCACGCTCACCAACGAAACTGCCCAACAGCTTCAGCCAACTGATTGCCTTCGCTTCGCAGCGAAACCGACGCCGCGGTTGCCTGCTCAACAAGCATGGCGTTTTTCTGCGTAACGCCCTCCATCTGGGCAATGGCCACGTTGACATGCTCAATGTCTCGACTCTGATCTTGAGATGCGGCCGAAATTTTATTCAGGATATCCGTCACCTGAGCCGCAGCCGAGTTCATTTTGGACATTGTGCTGCCCGCCTCTCTGGCAAGCGCCAGCCCGGATTGAACCTTGTCCGTCGCGTTGTCGATCAGTGCTTTGATCTCCCTTGCGGCCTGCGCCGAGCGCTGAGCCAAGGCACGCACTTCAGTTGCCACAACAGCGAATCCTCTGCCTTGTTCACCCGCACGGGCGGCCTCGACCGCGGCATTAAGAGCCAGAATATTGGTCTGAAACGCGATTCCCTCAATGATGCTCGTGAAGCCCGAAATCTTGACCGAGTCATGGGCGATATCTCCCATCGTCTCCACCACGTTGGCGACCACCTCACTGCCCTGCTGCGCCACGCTTGATGCACTGACCGCCAATGCACTTGCCCGCCGAGCGCTCTGCGAATTTTGAACAACCGTTTCGGTCAATTGATCCATGCTTGTCGTGGTTTGCATGAGTGACGCGGTTTGCGCTTCGGTACGCCCAGACAGGTCTGCGTTACCAGCAGCGATGTTCTGCGAACCCACTGAAATGTGTTGCGCCGACTGCCTGACTGCGCCGATCAACTGCACCAGACTATTTTGCATCTGTGCCATCGAGGCCAGCACACTCCCGTCGGCTGCACGATCAGCCTGTTTCACGGGCCCCAAGTCTCCACGGGCGATACGCCGACTCGCGTCCACCAATATGGCCGGCTCAGCGCCTAATGTGCGCATCAATCCACGGGTGAGGAGAACGCCGGCCGCCACTGCCGCCACCATGGCGAGCAGCGCCAGCGTAAGAAGCCGCTCGCGTTGAGCAGAGAATGCCTCCTGATTCTCTTGCAACATGCTGGCAGAACTGGCCTGCGTGTATGCCACGTACGCATCAGTTGTTGTCATTAGCGCATGCAACAGGGGCTCGCATTCTTCATGTATTTTCTTGATGGATTGCTCTCGCATGCCGCTGCGACCAAGCCGCAAAATTTCTAAGGCGACCGGCGCATAAGCGGCCTCAATTCTGTTGAGTTCTTGAACAAGGTCACGCTCTCTGTTTGAGACAAGCTCGGCATTTGCGATCAATTCATTTAAATACGCGAGGAATTTCTTTACATCCTGATGGCTTTCGGCAGCGGCACTGGCACTGTCTTGAACGGCATTGGGCGTATCAGCCAGCGCCAGATCACGCACGGCAATGGCGCGACGGTCGACTGAAGTCTGGACCTGCAGCGCCACCGTATTTCGCGCAGCGTAAAGCACGTACTGTGAGAAATTTCGCTGTGCATCGCTTTGAGCCACGAACGAGATCCAGGACACAACGATGGTCATAAGCGCCATCAATCCAAATCCGATGGTGAGTTTGGCTCTAACGGTCAGGGCGTTGAGTTGACGAGCGAACGGCATTTGAGACCTTCGAGTGCATAGAAAATGGCGGTAATTGGCGACAGGAATCCCTGCCCGGCTGACTGGGCACGAGCGGGACAATAAGCAAGCGTCTGGTTAAGCGACTGTCGCGCGTTCGGCGATGGCCGCGTGGATGACATCCGCGTTCGAACTCAGAAAATCCTGAGAGCGCACTGGTTTTCCCAACAAATAACCCTGCAAGGAATCGCAGCCAAGATCGGTCAGGAAAGCCTGCTGCTCGATCGTTTCCACGCCTTCCGCCACCACCTTGAGATTAAGTTTTTGGCCAAGCGCCACGATGGCAGACACAATGGCCGCATCTTCGTTGTCGTGCGCCAACTGACTGATGAAGCCGCGATCAATTTTCAACTCTGAGGCGGGCAGACGTTTCAGATACAGCAAGCTCGAATATCCCGTGCCGAAGTCATCAATGGAAATTTTGACGCCCAGATCGACTAAGGCCTGCAATACCGCCAGACTGGCTTGGGCATCGCGCATCGCCGTGGATTCCGTCACTTCCAAAATGAGGCAGCCCGCAGGCAACCTATGGGTTTTCAGCGCGTGGCTGACGGTGTCTATCAATCCGACGTGAGCAAACTGCAACGCAGACAGGTTCACGGCGATCGTCCAATCGGTATGCCCCATGCTCCGCCATTCGCTCATTTGCGCGCAAGCACGGTCAATAACCCACTGCCCGATTGGAATAATCAAACCCGTTTTTTCGGCGATGGGAATGAACGTGTCTGGTGCAACAACCCCTCGGGTGGGATGGTGCCAGCGCAGCAATGCTTCAGCGCCAAGGATAGGGCCACTGGGTGCGACAAATTTCGGCTGATAGTGCAGGTCTAATTCACCGCGCCCTACGGCGTTGCGAAGGTCTTGAATGAGCGCCAGATTTTCCTGCACGTTCGCATTCATGGAAGGTTCAAAGAAGCTGAACCCTGCACGTCCGAGGCGCTTGGCGTGGTACATCGCGGCGTCGGCATTGGTGAGCAATGTGCGGGAATCCAGACCATCACTTGGATAGACGGCAATGCCAGCGCTCGCGGTGACCACCACGT
>JBEBWV010000164.1:0-10089 GCA_040391965.1 Achromobacter deleyi
GATGATGGGTAGCGTGGGTGAAGCGCGAGATTTCCTCAACGATCAAGATACCGGCGAACGCGCGTAACCCGCGATCTGAACCCCGCGCTATTGCCGGTCAAGACTCGCGGGTTACGCGCGACCATCATTTCAGCGCAAGCCCAGATCATCTCGCGCTCCACCCACGCTACCAATACTGCGCCTAGCCGACTTGGTCTGCGCCAGGATGGCCTGCCCCAGGATGCCCTGCGCCAGGAAGGCCTGCCCCAGGATCCTCCGCCAGTACTTGCAGCGGCGTGTATGCGTTTGTGCCTGCATTCACGGGCTCAAGACGAACCGGCTGGTGGACTCGACTGGCAGGCACCAAGCTTTCCGGCCCGATTGGTGTTGTCCACACCGGGTCAGCGATTTCAGCAAATACTTGGCGCAGGCGCTCGCTCCAGGTGGTGCGTATCATGCGGAAATACTCGTTATTCTCGTCAATGCTGGCGAATTGCGTCACTTTCAACGCATTCGCTTCGTAGACCAGCAGGTCTACCGGCATGCCTACCGAAATATTCGAACGCAACGTTGAGTCCATAGAGATCAGCGCGCATTTTGCCGCCTCATCCAGCGTAGTGTTGCGGCGTAGGACACGGTCCAAGATGGGCTTGCCGTACTTGGCTTCGCCAATCTGCAGATAAGGAGATTCCTCGCTGGCTTCAATGAAGTTGCCTGCGGAGTACACCTGGAACAAACGGCTGCGCTCGGTGCCGATCTGACCCCCAAAGATCAGGCTGACGTTGAAATCAATGCCTTGCTCTTGCAGTGCCGGGCCCTCGCGATGAAACACGTCGCGCACGGCCGCACCCACTCGGCGGGCCGCTTCTGCCATGTCTGGCGCATTCCAGATAGAGTCGGCGTTATCGCCGCGTTGTTGCGTGAGCGTGCTGAGCACGGCCTGACTTACCGCCAGGTTGCCGGCCGTCATCAGGACCATGACCCGGTCGCCTGGCCGTTCAAAGACGCTTAGTTTGCGAAATACACTGATCTGATCCACGCCGGCATTGGTGCGTGAATCAGCCAAAAAAACCAGGCCTGCATCGAGGCAGGCGGCTACACAGTAGGTCATGATCGGACTAAAGGGGGAAACCGCGCCTATTGTATGGTGGCGCGATGCCCTTGGTTTTTATTGCTGAAGCGCTGGCTGAACCTGCACGGAAACGGTCATGGATTCCTCCCCGCCACCATTGCGCACGCCACGCACCGGAGACGCCGAGTCATAGTCGCGTGCCACTGCCAGCCTGCAGTGGCAATCTGACGCGAACTGTCGATTGGTAATGTCCACACTGGTCCAGCCGCTGTCGGGCAGCCATACGTCTGCCCATGCGTGGCTGGCAGCGTGCGCATCGGTGGTGTAGAGATAGCCGCTGACGTAACGCGCCGGTACGCCCAAACCGCGCACGCACGCCAAAAATAGATGCGCGTGATCCTGGCATACACCATGACCCAGTGATAACACCTGACTGGCGGGCGTGGTGACATCCGTGGTGCCGGGCTCATAGGCGACACGTTCCGAGATGGCGTTAGCCAGCCGCAACACGTCATCGGGTGTGTGCAGGCCATGTGGCAACACCGCGCGCACGAAGGCATGGATGGTGTTGTCGGCTTGCGTGAGCGGCGTTTGCACACAATAGGCGTGAACGGGTAAGCGACTCTCTTCGCGCCGCAGCAAGCCTTGCAGCAACGGGGAGATTTCCACTTGTCCTGTTACGCGTAACTCGATTTCTGAATGTGGCCGGTTCAAGGTAAGGGTGTGCGTGACATTGCCGTAGGCGTCGACCTGTTTTTCCAGATCGCCGGGGGCTTCGATATGCCAGCGCAGAACGCGTTGGTGATCGTCGTCTCGCGGCGTCAGGCGCAGCGTCTGGATGCTGTAGCTCACCGGGCTGGTGTAGCGATAATGCGTCACGTGTTTGATGATGTGCTTCATACGTATCTCCGTGACGTTAGGCCGACAAGGGCACCAGGAAGTCCTGGCTGATGCGATTGCCCAGGTCGTTGATGCGTTCCAGAAAGCGCTCCAGAAAACGATGCAGTCCGCTATGCAGGATATCTTCCACCCGACCGTATCGAAGCTCTGCGCATAGCATCCCGGCACGTCGTTCCGTTTCGGCGGAACGATTGTTGGCAACAAGTGCCAAGTCGCTGGCGACAGCACTCACCGATGCCAGCAACGAGCGCGGCATGTCGTTGTGCAGAATCAGCAGCCCCGCCACACGGTCAGGTGTGATGACGTCGCGATATACCTTGCGATAAATCTCCAGGCCGGAGACTGAACTCAGAATGGCAGACCAACGATAGAACTCGCTATGCAAGGCACCAGGTCGGGTGCGTTCCAAACGGCTCTCGCCTTGCTTTTGGCTCTGACTCTGTCCGTTGCCGTTGCTACTGGCGTCGCCGTCGAGTTCGTGGAATTTCACATCCAGAATGCGCGCGGTGTTGTCGGCGCGCTCCAGATGCATGCCAATACGTAGAAAATAGAGCGCCTCGTCGTTGAGCATGGTGCCCACCGTTACGCCACGGGCCAGGTGTGAGCGGAATTTGACCCACTCGAAGAACTCTCCCGGGTTGCGTTCCAGCAAGCCGCTTTGCAAATGCTTCTGCAAGCTGAGCCAGGTCGTGTTGTAGGTTTCCCAGAGTTCAGTCGTGAGGCTGCCGCGCACCGCTCGCGCATTTTCGCGCGCAGCACGCAAGCAAGAATAGATGGACGACGGATTCTCGGGGTCGCGCACCATGTATTGCAATACGTCTTGGGGGGAAATGTCGGGGTACTTCGCCTCGTACAAGCTCTGCAGTTCAGAGATGCGCAAGACAGCGCGCCACGACCGTTCCCGGGTTTGCGCATCTTGTGGCAGCAAGGACATCTGCAGATTCACATCCAGCATGCGTGCCGTGTTTTCGGCGCGCTCGATATAGCGGCACATCCAGAACAAATTGTCAGCGGTTCGGCTCAGCATGATCAGTCCTCCAATACCCACGTGTCTTTGGTGCCGCCGCCCTGGCTGCTGTTGACCACCAGCGAGCCCTCCGTCAGCGCCACTCGGCACAAACCGCCGGGCACGGTGCGAATTTCTTTGCCGCACAACACATAGGGTCGCAGGTCCACATGGCGCGGCGCCACGCCAGACGCTACATAGGTCGGTACCGTAGATAAGGCGAGCGTGGGCTGCGCGATGTAATTGCCCGGATTGGCGCGCACGCGGTCTTTAAAATCATCGACCTGTGCGCGGGTGGACGCCGGTCCTACCAACATGCCGTAGCCACCTGCACCATGAACTTCTTTCACCACCAGCTCGTGCATATTGGCCAACACGTGTGACAACTCATCAGGACGTGAGCAGCGCCACGTGGGCACGTTTTGCAAAATGGGCTCTTCGTCCAGATAGAACCGGATCATGTCTGGCACATACAGATAGGTGGACTTGTCGTCCGCAATGCCCGTACCGATGGCATTGGCCAACGTGACGCGGCCTGCGCGGTACACCGACAGCAAGCCGGGCACGCCCAACGCAGAATCTGCACGGAACGACAGCGGATCCAGAAAATCGTCGTCCAGACGCCGGTAGATCACGTCAACGCGGCGCGGGCCGCGGGTGGTGCGCATGTAGACCGTGTTTTGTTCAACGAACAAATCCTGGCCTTCTACCAGCTCCACGCCCATTTGTTGCGCCAGAAATGCATGCTCGAAGTAGGCCGAGTTGTACATGCCTGGTGTGAGCACGACGACGGTGGGGTCGTCGGCGCTGCGGGGGGCCACTTCTCGCAAGTTGTCCAGCAGCAGGTCAGGGTAGTGGGCAACCGGCCCCACTTTCACGCTGGCGAAGGCATCCGGCATCAGCCGCATAGACATCTTGCGGTTTTCCAACATGTACGACACGCCAGAGGGCACGCGCAAATTGTCTTCCAGAACGTAGAACTCGCCGGCACCTGCACGCACGATGTCGACGCCAGCAATGTGGCAATAGATATCTTCAGCCACATCCACGTCTTGCATCTCGGGGCGATATTGCGCGTTGAGAAACACCTGTTCTGCCGGCACAATCCCGGCGCGCACAATGTTGTGGCCGTGATAGATGTCGTGGATGAACATATTGAGCGCGCGCACCCGTTGCTTGAGTCCCGCCTCCAGATGGCGCCATTCGGCTGCAGGAATGATGCGGGGAACCAAATCGAAAGGGATGAGACGTTCAGTGCCTGCCGTGTCTCCGGCCACCGAAAAGGTGATGCCGACGCGTCGAAAGCTCAAGTCAGCTTCAAGGCGTCTGGCTGCCATGGCTTCGGTGGATTGCGCCAGATGCCAGCGCTCGAAGGCGTGATAGTGGGAGCGTATTTGTAGCGCGTCCTCACGCATTTCGTCGTAAGCGCCGTTATTGGACGATATGTCCTTCATAGCTCCTCCTGATGCTTGCGATGCAGCCATCGTGCACGGACGGCCGCGACCCGGCTTTCACTAGCCGGCTTAGACTGATAAGCAACCCGCGTGCCAGCTTTTCTGAAGAAGATAGGGGCCCGCAAGTGTGCGGGTGGGGTGCCGGTCTATCGGCGCCGTGGTGAGCACGTGAGACGCCCGGGGGCGTTAGCCGGGCGCGCAGCGCGTGAGTCCGCGGGGAGTTGCGGTCTCGGGCGCTTTGGCTAGACGGACAATGCGGTGGCGTGAACCGGGGGCAAAGGCAAGCCCCGTTTAGCCACGTTGGCCCAGGATCGCTTTAATCTTATAGATGGCACTAACGCGGTGCAAGCCAGATTCCCAAAGCGGTGCACAGGGAAAACGCCGAGTAGACAGCGCGACCGAGGAGTCGTCGCGCTGTGTTTTTACGGTCTGCAATAGTGTGTCAGTGTTGCGCTGAAAACTAGCGCAATGTGAAGGACTGTATCGATGAGCCGCTCTGGGAGCCGGGTGCGGCCAACGGTGCCTGTGGCACCCAACCATCGGGCGTCAGAATGGAATCCAGGCGGACATCATGCGGCGCAGGTTCGTAGTCGGCATCGAGTTCGCCGCAGGTCCATGCCACGCCAATCGTAATAAGTGTCGGATTACGCAGGAGCAGGGCGGCCAGCGTGCGGTCATAGTAACCACCACCGTAACCCAGGCGGTCGCCTTGTTCCGTATAGCCTAGCGTGGGCACAAGCACGACTTCCGGTTGTAAATCGGGGCCGTCGACAGGTTCCTGGATGCCGTAGGGTCCGGCTTGCATCGGTGCATCAGGCGTCCATTGCACGAAGGCCAGGGGGGCGTTGCGCTCACGGATAACAGGCAAGGCTACCTTGACGCCTTTCTCGACCCATTGCTCCATCAGAGGCCGCAAATCGGGCTCGTCTTCCATGGGCCAATAGGCAGCCACCGTGGTCGGCGTGGGCAGGCCCGCGCGGGCCGCCTCATCCTTTGCCACGTTAAACCACGTGAATAATCGGGCGCGCATCAGCAACGCGCCGCGACTACGCTGGTCTTCGGGCAATTCCGCGCGAGTCTGCCGCAAGCGCGTGCGCAGCTGGACTGCGTTATTCTCTGGAATATTTTGTGTATTCATGCGGGCTGTAGCGATGGAGTGGGCAATGAAGGCGAGCAACAGGGTAAAACAATGACGCGGCGCCTAGAATCGCGACCATATCAGAAATCGGTGGTGTCTGACGCAAGCCAGCGTGGCTTGCGCCGGTGGTTACCTGTGCTGGCCCTATTTACGGCGGCGTGTGCGCCGGTCGATGCTCAACAACGTGCTGCTGCAACGACCGCAGCTGCGGCCCAGCCGTCCAATGATGTGGTGCGTCAGCATATCTCCGTACCCCCCGTGGTGTTGGCAGGCTTGCCGCCTACTCAGGAGACCGTTGCCTGGCAGGCTGTGGTGTCCTCGAAGGAGGCCATGAATCGCAAACAATGGTCAGTGCTGGGGCTCTTGGTGCCTCAGGCAAAATCTGATCCGCTTGGCATGTATCCCGAATACTGGTTGCTGCGTTCGCAACTCTGGTCACCGCCGACGACGGGACGGCCTACGGCGGATCTGCAGCGCTTTATCAATGGTAACCCCGACGCCTATTTAGCGGATCGCTTGCGTGGTGACTGGATTTTGGCGTCAGCACGTAGTGGCGACTTCGAAACGGTGCGCAAACTGGCGCCCGTCAAGAACAGCAATGCCCAAATAGATTGTGCGGTGCTGGATGCGCAGCACATGACAGGTCAGCGTGTCACGGCGGCTCAGGCCACAGCGGCGTTCGCACCGGGTGGCGCCTGTTGGGCACTGTATGACCAATTGGTTGCCGACAAAATTCTGGATTGGGATGAGTTGTTGCCGCAATGGCGCGACGCCATTGAGTTGAACAAAACGGCAGATGCACGCAAGTTCATTGCGTACGTGTTCGAGCAGCGCGATCAGAAGTCCTACGATGCGCTTATCAAAGATCCGATGAAGTGGTTGGTGCGCCAAGACAGGAGTTTGGTCGGGCGCAATGAGAAAGAGCTGGTCACCATCGCTTTTGCTCGTCTGGCGCGCTCTGACAGCAGCGTGGGCGACTCCTATTTGCAGCGCGAATGGGAGAAGTCCCTGCCCAAGTCGAATCTGGCCTGGATACGTGGCCAGTTTGCCTTGATGGCTGCGCAGAGCGTGGATAGCCGTGCAAATGCCTGGTACCGCGAAGCGGGCCATATTCGGATGACGGACTACAACCATGCCTGGAAGGTTCGGGCGGCATTGCGTCAGCCGAAAATCGATTGGAAGTGGGTCGTCGAGTCCATCAATGAAATGCCGCCTGCTTTGCAGGCAGATCCAGCATGGGTCTACTGGAAAGCGCGTGGCATGGCCGCACTGGGTCATAAAGACCAGGCCAATGCTGCCTACGCCAGCATTGCCAACAAGTTCGAGTTCTATGGTCAGTTGTCCGCCGAAGAACTGGGGCAACGCATCACGATCCCGCCGCATCCGCAGCCCGTCACGGACCGTGAAATTGCTGAGGCTCGTGCGAATCCCGGATTGCAACGCGGTGTGCTGTTGTTCCGTTTGGGCTGGCGTGGGGAAGCCGTACCCGAGTGGAACTTCGCCTTGCGCGGCATGAATGACCGTCAGTTGATGGCAGCCGCCGAGCTGGCGCGGGCAGAGAGCATTTACGACCGTGTCGTCAATACCTCTGACCGCACGCAAAAGGAATTCGACTTTAATCAACGCTATATCGCACCTTTCGAAGGGCGCGTTACGGCCAAGGCAAATGCCATTTCGCTGGACCCGGCCTGGGTGTATGGACTGATTCGCCAAGAGTCGCGCTTCATCATGGATGCGCGCTCGCACGTGGGCGCGTCGGGCTTGATGCAATTGATGCCGGCCACGGCGAAGTGGGTGGCTGGAAAAATCGGCATGACCGATTTCACGCCAAATAGCGTCAACGATTTCGATACCAACACCATGCTGGGCACCAACTACCTGAACATGGTGCTGCGTGATCTGGATGGCTCGCAAATGATGGCTAGTGCTGGGTATAACGCGGGCCCGCGCCGACCCCACAATTGGCGCTCCACCTTTACGCATCCGGTCGAAGGCGCGATTTTCGCGGAAACCATTCCGTTTACCGAAACCCGCGGCTACGTCAAAAATGTGATGTCTAACGCGGTGTATTACGCCGTCATGTTTACGGGGCAGCCCCAGTCGCTTAAAGAGCGCCTTGGCAACATAACCCCGATAGGCGCAGAGACAACCACATTGCCATGAGTCCGGATCCTGTCGTTGCGGGTTTGCAGGTCTACATCGTCGGGGGCGCGGTTCGCGACGCTCTGCTGGGCTTGCCCGCCGGGGATCGCGACTGGGTAGTTGTAGGTGCTACCCCCGAAGACATGACGCGCCGGGGGTTCATCCCGGTGGGCGGCGATTTTCCGGTGTTCTTGCATCCTCGCACCAAAGAGGAATATGCGTTGGCGCGTACGGAGCGCAAGTCTGGCCGTGGTTACAAAGGCTTCACGTTTTATACCGGCGCCGATGTCACGCTGGAAGAAGATTTGAAGCGGCGCGATTTGACCGTAAACGCCATTGCACGCAAACAGAATGGTGAATTGATCGACCCCTTGCAGGGTGAGGCAGACCTGCGCGCGCACGTGTTCCGGCACGTGGGTGAGGCCTTTGCGGAAGACCCTGTACGCATTTTGCGGCTGGGTCGTTTCGCGGCGCGCTTTGGTGACTTCACGGTTGCACCGGAAACGATGGATGTATGTCGTCAGATGGTGCAGGCAGGCGAAGCGGATGCCTTGGTAGCTGAGCGGGTGTGGAAAGAACTTTCACGCGGGCTTATGTCTGCCAAGCCCTCGCGAATGTTCGATGTGCTGGACCAATCGGGTGCGCTGGCGCGTGTCATGCCGGAGCTGCAATTGGGACAAACCGTCGCGGCGGAGTTGGATCAAGCCGCGCAGGTTGGCCTCTCCCTGCCCGGTCGATATGCCTTGCTGTGCAGAAACACGCCAGATCGCGAGGCGATGAGCCGTCGTTTACGCGTGCCCACGGAATGCACGGATTATGCGCGCCTGTTGCCTGACATGTTGTCGGGACTTGACGCGATCGACTCCTCAGATGCATGCGTGCCGCAGCAAATGGCACTGATGGAGCGGGTTGACGCGCTACGTAAACCTGAGCGGTTTTTTGACCTGTTGCGTGCTGTAGCGTTATTGCGTCCGGTAGATATGGCGTTCTGGCAACAGCGGGTAGACGCGGTGCGAACCGTGGACGCTGGTGCCATCGCCAAGCAATGCGCTGGAAATCCTGCGCTGATCAAAGACCAGGTGCGCCAGGCGCGTTTGGAGCGTCTGGCGGCCCTGTCACCGCAGTGACGTCAGGGCTTCGGGGTTAGCCACGCCTGGCCGACCCCGTTCTGCGATTACAACGTGCCCAGTCGGTCGCCGCGTGAGAAGCCTATCAGGGGCTTGTCGATGCGCTGCCCCACCGCCAGCACTTTGAATAACTCGCCCATTTCCGCTTCAGACAACAGTTTTTGTACCGGACCCACCGCTTGCGCGTACGCGCGCGTATCGGTCGGATCCAGCTTGCCCAACTGCTCCACAATGCCCGCGTTCATGAGGAAACGGGCTTGCGAGGTATAGCCCAGCACTTGCAGGCCAGCATCCACGGCAGCGTCGGCCATGGCGGTGAAGTCAACGTGGGCAGTAATGTCTTGCACGCCCGGAGCCACGAAAGGGTCGCCATGGGCATGGTGGCGCAAATGGCACATCAAGGTGCCTGTGGCACGCTGCGGATGGTAGTACTCGCGTCGGGGAAAACCGTAGTCCAGCAATAAGGCGGCGCCGTGGGTGAGCCATTGGCCCATCGCCTTGATCCAGGCTTCCCCTTGCAAATTGACCTCAGACACGTAGCCGGGCAGTGCGGGCATGCGCGCCGCGACTGCGTGTGCCAGTGCGGGTTGCGCAGGCCGGTCTTCCCAAATGAAGGCCTGTGTGTCGTCCAGCGCCACGCCGAGTTCCATGACCAGATTGTCTTCGTTCCAGCAGAACAAGGACACCGGCATGGCGTCGAGCACTTCATTGGCCAAGACACAGCCGTGAAATTGAGTGGGTAAGGTGTCCAGCCACGTTACGCGGTCGCCATAATCGGCGAGCCGGGTCTGTTGCAAGGCCCGTAAATCGGCTGACACTTCAATGATTTGATAACGCGCGTCCAGGCCCAAGGCATCCAGCGCGCGCAGCACACCGTGCGCCAGTGCGCCTGAGCCCGCACCAAATTCCAGCACAGTATGAGTTTGCGTATCGCGCAGCACCTGCGCTACTTGCTGAGCTACGGTATCCGCAAAAAGTGGCGTCAGTTCGGGTGCTGTGACGAAGTCGCCAGCAGGCGTACGTGTTGACGCCGAATCCGCCGTGTCAGAAGCCAGTTTGATGTTGCCTGCGGCGTAATAACCTAGTCCGGGGGTGTATAGCGCTTGAGCCATCCATTGATCAAAGGGCAGCCAGCCACCGGCGTTCGTTACGCTTTGGCGCAGATGCGCGGTCATGGCGTCGCTGTGTTGCTGAGCGGCTTCGTCGAGTGGGGGCAAGGAACTTAGGGCAGAGCGTTTCATGCACAGAGAATATAAGAATTCGGGAATGTT
>JBEBWV010000165.1:0-10003 GCA_040391965.1 Achromobacter deleyi
GCGCGCTTGGATCTGGAGTTCTTGTCCAAAGTCGAACGCGCTCCACCCACGCTACGCGTTCTCGCCCAAACCGGCTCACGCGCTACCATCGCTGGCCGGGTGTGGCTCCTTGCCCTAGAATGACTTCGAACGCCGAGCGCACCGCTTGGCACCTTTCCTCGCACAGTCATGTCTGAAACTCAATCGTTCACCAGCGCTAGCGCCTATGGCCTGGCAACCTTGGCTGCCGATGGCACCGTTCTGGATACTTGGTATCCCAGCCCTGCACTGTCTGATAGCGCCCCCATCAATGGCACCCGGATACTGACTGCCGAAGAAGCTCGCGCCGCGTTGGGTGAACATGTGGCCACCGCGATCGGGCGCGACACGCGCCGCAAAGTCGACATCGTGGCGGTGCGTACGTCCATTAGCTCACTGGAAGCGCCACCCGCTGATGCGCACGACGCGTATCTGCGCCTGCATCTGCTCAGCCACCGCATCATTCGTCCGCATCAAGCCAACCTGGATGGCCTGTTCAATGTGTTGAACAATGCCGCCTGGACCTCGGTGGGTCCTTGCTCAGTTGACCAGGTTGATGCTTTGCGTTGGCACCTTCGCGCCGCAGGCCAGATGCTGGAAATTCACAGCATCGACAAAATTCCCCGCATGACCGACTACGTGGTGCCCACCGGCGTACGCATCGCCGATGCCAGCCGCGTGCGTCTAGGCGCACACCTTTCGCCAGGGACCACCGTGCTGCACGAGGGCTTCTGCAACTTCAACGCCGGCACCTTGGGCGCCTCCATGGTGGAAGGCCGCATTAGCGCAGGTGTGCTCGTGGGCGACGGCAGCGACGTGGGCGGTGGCGCATCCATCATGGGCACCATGTCCGGCGGCGGCAAACAGGTCGTGTCGATTGGAAAACGCTGCCTGCTGGGCGCGAATTCCGGCATTGGCATTTCTCTGGGAGACGATTGCGTCGTGGAAGCGGGCTGCTACGTCACGGCCGGCACACGTGTGCTCACACCCGAAGGTGTGGTCGTTAAAGCGGTAGAACTGGCAGGCCAACACGGGCTGCTGTTTCGTCGTAACTCGCAGACCGGTGCGGTGGAAACGCTGGTCCGCACGGCGGCATGGGGCACCTTGAATCCGGCATTGCACGCTGGGCACTAAATCATCGGGTGTTGGTGGGCCACTACACCCGATGAAACGCCGCCTGGAGCACTCAAGGCCCAGGCGGTAGCGGGACGAACGCGGTTCTTGTCACCCCGGCGGGGCCGGCAATAATCGCCGTCGACTCCGGCACCTCTTCCCAAACACCCGGCATCTCTGACAGGGGTTCGGACAAGAGCATGAACGCCGCATCATCCAGCGCGGCCACATGCGGGTCATCAGGATAGAGCTGGCGCAAATGCCGCACCGCCGTGTTGTGAAACAAGCTGCGGGACTCTCCCTCGCTGGAATAGCGCACCGCAATCAGTCGCTCGCCGTCCAG
The DNA here is from genome assembly GCA_040391965.1 of Achromobacter deleyi. Taxonomy (GTDB): domain Bacteria; phylum Pseudomonadota; class Gammaproteobacteria; order Burkholderiales; family Burkholderiaceae_B; genus Achromobacter; species Achromobacter deleyi_B. The sequence goes on from JBEBWV010000165.1 coordinate 1,475, forward strand.
TGCACATACCGTCATGTTCAACGGATGCGCCACACCATACCGATGGCCTGTGGCCTCAACCACGCCGACCATGCGCGCCAGCGCCGGAATCGGATCGGTATCCAGACCAAACGTGAGCGCAAGCAGAAACATCACCTCCGAATCTGTCGATCCTTCCAATGACGGGAAGTATTCGGGCGAGATCATCAGCATCAAGTCGCGCCGGATCAAGGGATAGTCGCGAATGACGCCGTTGTGCACAAACAGCCAATTGCCATGGCGAAACGGATGGCAATTCGTTTCCTGGGCAGGCGTATCAGTGGCCGCGCGAATATGCGCCACGAACGAAGGCGCATGAATGGCACGCGCCGCCTCGCGCAAATTGCGGTCGTTCCAGGCGGGATGCACACTACGGTACCGGAAAGGCAGCTCACCGGGCCGACCATACCAACCCACACCAAAACCATCGCCATTTGTGGTGGTCGCGCCCAGACGCGAGTGCAGGCTTTGATCAATTAATGAATGCTTGGCCTTGAAAATCACGGTCTCAAGCTGCAAGGGACTTCCGATGTACGCCAGCCAACGGCACATATTCGACTCCCGAAAACATGTAAAAACTACTTCTTCAGCAAGGCCTTCAACATGCCCAGCCGCTCTTTCGGATTCATGGCGCGTGTCGCTTCATCTTCCTGAACCTTCACGTCACCCAGGCCCATCTCTTCAATAAAACGCGATGGCTCGCGCATCAAATCTTCTCGCGCACGGCGGCGGCGCTTGCACCAGCTTAAATTCAAACTGCGTTGCGCGCGCGTAATACCCACGTACATTAAACGGCGCTCCTCCTGAATCCGTGTCGCCAGGTTCTCTGCGGCACGGGCGGGATCCCCGTCTTCGTCATCCTTGCCCAAGTGCGGCAACAAACCTTCCTCGACCCCGGCCAGGTATACATGCGGATATTCCAGCCCTTTGGACGCGTGCAAGGTAGACATCTTCACCGCATCAGGCTCGTCCTCTTCGCCGCGCTCCAGCATCGTCACCAGGGCAACGTGCTGCACCAATTCGACGAGCGACATCTCGTCTTCCTCAGCCTTGCGCTTTAACCAACCGGTCAGCTCCAGCACATTTTGCCAGCGCGTTTGCGCAGGCCGCTCTTCCAATGTGTCGTAGAGGTAGCGTTCGTACTGGATAGCACCCAACAAATCATCCAGAATCGCGCCTGCCGCATCAGGGGGTGCCGCCGGCTGGCCCGCCTCGGGCGCACGTCCGGCACGCCACTGAGTACGTCGGATGAACTCGGCGAAGGTGCGCAGCGGCTCCAGTTGGCGCGGCTGCAACAGACTTTCCAGACCGGTTTCATCCACTGCGGCCAATAGCGACAACTCGCGAGAGCCCGCGTATTGCCCCAATGTCTGCAAGGTGGCCTGGCCAATGCCCCGCTTCGGGGTCGTTGCCGCCCGAATGAACGCAGGATCATCCTGATCATTGGCAATGATCCGCAGGTACGAAAGAATGTCGCGCACCTCGGCCTTGTCAAAAAAGCTTTGACCGCCCGAGATGGTGTACGGAATTTTCAAGTTACGAAGGGCTTGCTCCAGGATGCGCGCCTGGTGATTGCCACGATACAAAATCGCGAAATCCTTCCAGTGCGCCTGGCGTTCAAAGCGTGACACAGACACCTTCATCGCAATGGATTCGGCCTCTTGCTCTTCGCCTTCCATGGCCGACACGATAATGGGCTCGCCCACGCCAAGATCTGACCAGAGTTTCTTTTCAAAGAGCTTTGGATTCTTCTCGATGACCTGATTGGCCGCCGCAAGAATGCGCTGCACCGAGCGGTAGTTCTGCTCAAGCTTAATGAGCTTGATCTGTGGATAATCTGTCGTCAGCTTGGCCAAATTCTCTATGGTGGCACCGCGCCACGCATAGATGGCCTGGTCATCGTCGCCCACGGCAGTGAACATGGCACGCGAACCGCTCAGCAACTGCACCAATCTATATTGGCAAACGTTGGTGTCCTGATACTCGTCCACCAACAGATAGCGCACGCGGTTTTGCCAGCGCGTGCGCACCTCTTCGTTGTTCGCCAATAATTGCGCTGGCAGGCGAATCAAATCATCAAAATCGACGGCTTGATAAGCCGCCAGCGTGGCGTTGTAGCTGCGGTAGATATGGGCCGCTTCGACGTCCCCAGGCGTAATCGCAGCGCGAGCGGCGTCGTCAGGGTCCATCAACCCGTTCTTCCACAGCGAAATCGTTGATTGCACTGCGCGCAAGCGGCCTCGGTCCGTGGTGGCCAACAGTTCCTGGATGATCGCCATCGCGTCATCAGCATCCAGAATTGAAAACGTCGGTTTGAGCCCCGCATTACGCGCTTCTTCGCGCAGAATTTTCACGCCTAACGAATGGAAGGTGCTGATAATCAGCCCCTTTGCCAACTTGCGATCCACCAGGCTTTTGACGCGCTCATCCATTTCGCGCGCAGCCTTGTTGGTGAAGGTCAGCGCCACCACGTTGCGCCCCATGTACCCGCACTCGCGCAACAAGTAGGCGATTTTCTGGGTAATCACTCGCGTCTTGCCGCTACCGGCGCCCGCCAACACCAGGCACGGGCCGTCCAGATACAACACCGCTTCTTTTTGCGCGGGATTCAGACCGTGACCAATGGGTTCGCTTGCCGACATTATTTAAATTTCCAGGGGATCAACTTCCAACTGCCAGCGCACACGAGCGTCTGCAGCCACAAAGGGCAAATGGGTCGACCAGGCAGTGAGAAACGCCTGCAGGGCCGGACGACTTGTGCTTTCAACCAGCAACTGCGCACGCTCGACGTTGGCCACGCGCACCACGCGCAAGGGCACCGGGTCGTAAAGCGTAATGGCGCTTAATCCCGGAAAGTCAGCGGCCCAATCGCCTTCTGGCAGCGCGCGCGCCTGGTGCAAGAACTTCAGCGCTATTGCCAATTCGCGCGCTTCCGCCGTCAACAAGGCCTGAAAGGCAAACGGTGGCATTCCGGTGCTTTCTCGTTCCTCCAAGGCGTGACGGGCAAAACCGGCGTAATCATGGCGCAGCAGGGTTTGATATACCGGCTGTTCAGGGTAACCGGTCTGGATGATGACCTCCCCTCCCGCTTGGTGACGACCCGCCCGCCCAGCCACCTGCATCAATTGCGCAAACAAGCGCTCTGGCGCGCGAAAATCATGTGAAAACAGCATGGAATCTGCGTTGAGCACCCCAACCAGACCCAGATTTGAAAAATCATGCCCTTTTGACACCATTTGCGTGCCAACCAGAATATCAACCTCGCCAGCATGCACCGCCGCAAACATCGTTTGAGCGCTGCCCTTTTTTCGGGTGCTGTCGGCATCAATACGCAAAATTCGCGCAGCCGGAAACAATTCCGCCAAATGCTCTTCCACACGCTGCGTGCCGCGCCCCATCGGCTCAAGATCCTGGTCACCGCACTCGGGGCAGGCGCGCGGCACCGGCGCCTGAAAACCACAATGATGACAATGCAAACGGTGCCCGCCGCCCGGGCTGCGATGCAGAACGGTAAATGCCGTACAGCGCGGACAATTACTGACCCATGCGCACGAAGAACAATGCAGCACCGGGGAGTATCCACGCCTATTCAGAAAAACGAGTGATTGCTCGCCTTTATCCAGGCGCTGCCCGATAGCCTCCAACAACTGTGGCGACATCCCTTGTTTCATCGGCAAGCGACGCGTGTCCACCAACCGTATCTTGGGCAAGCTGCTGGCACGCGCACGACCAGGGAGTGCCAACCTTAGGTAACGCCCACGCTCGGCATGCTGCCACGTTTCAAGGGACGGCGTGGCCGACCCAAGCAATACCGGAATATTCAAATCATGCGCCCGCCACACCGCAAGATCGCGTGCCGAGTAACGCAGTCCTTCTTGTTGCTTATAGGAAGTGTCATGTTCCTCATCAACCACAATCAGGCCTAATTCCGGCAAGGGGGCAAAAACCGACATCCGTGTGCCAAGCAACATGCGTGCTTGCCCACGCTGCGCACGCGCCCAAGCCTGCAGACGCTCACCATCCGATAAACCACTGTGAATCACGGCCAGGCCTTCCGGCCCCACCAAACTTTCCAGGCGCGCGCGCAAGGCGCCTTCCAATTGTGGTGTCAGATTAATTTCCGGCACCATCAACAACACTTGGCGACCCGCCGCCAACACGCGTTGAGCCGCGCGCAAATAAACCTCTGTCTTGCCGCTACCCGTTACCCCATGCAGCAGCACGGGTTTAAATCCATCAAGTGCTGCGATGGTGTCTACCGCAAGCTGCTGGGCCTCGTTCAGTTCAGGTGCCTGGTCGGCTTGCGCTTCTACGACAGCGCCCTTGCTCTTGCGTTTGCGTGCATCCAGTCGAGCCACCGGGCCACCACCGGATCGCTTGCCCTGATAAGCCATCGGCTTGCGCAAGGGCGGTGGTAAGGTCGGCAGCATCACCTCACCCAGCGGGCGCTGATAATAATCGGCGGCAAAGCGTGCCAGACGCAGCCAGTCGTCTGTAAATGGCGGCAAATCGTCCAGCACTTGCTCAATGGGTCGAATCTGAGCGGGCTCAAACGACGGCACAGCCGGGTTGTCCACCACCACGCCCACCATTTTGCGACGACCAAACGGCACGATGACCCGCAAGCCTACCGCGACTGGCGCGTCATGCCGGTAGTCAAAGGGGCCAGTCAGGGGGACGTCCAGCGCCACACGAACCCAAAAGACACCTGAAGCACTTGTGTCTATCAACCCTTCAGTCATGTGGCCCTAAGCAGTGCATAAAGTCTCCGGCGAGGGCGACCTGTAAGGACGCCAACTTAAAGTGAATTCTGGGATTTGGAGCTAAGCGCTTGTCGTAGCGCTACGAAAAATCGTCACACACTTGCCTGTGGATAACTTTGGGGAAAAGCCTGGAGCAACTGCGCCAATTGGAATATCGCAAGATCAAGCATTTTCTTGAATAAATTCAAAAAAATACATTTATCCCTTTAATATCAATGAGTTATTAAACGCTCAAAGACTGTGTATGAGGTATTTCCGGGTTTCCCCCGAGCAAGATTTTGCTGTGCACAAGTCTGACTCGGGGGCCTGTCAATTCGGCCCTCAAGACCGAAGCGTTCACTCACTTAGCCTCTTAGACCACGGCTGTGGGTATGGACTTCATCGACCAATTCGGCTACCGCTTCAGGAGGCGTGAAACGTGAAATTCCGTGCCCCAGATTGAACACATGGCCGCCCTTACCCACCGGTCCAAAGGCATCCATGACACGCCGGGCTTCTGTGCGGATAGCGGATGCGCCACCGAACAAGGCCATGGGGTCGAGATTGCCCTGCAACGCCACGGAATCGGACGTGCGACGACGCGCAGCAGCCAGATCAACCGTCCAATCCAGACCTACGGCATCGCAACCACATGCGGCAATTTCCTCAAGCCACTGACCGCCGCCCTTGGTGAAGACGATCACGGGTACGCGACGCCCTTCGTTCTCACGCTTCAGACCCGCCAATACACGACGGGTATAGGCCAGCGAGAATTGCTGGAACAAGCCGTCGGCCAATACTCCACCCCAACTGTCGAACAGCATCACTGCTTGCGCGCCAGCATCAATCTGCGCGTTCAGATATTGCAGCGTGGTTTCAGCATTGATTTCAAGAATGCGGTGCAACAGATCCGGACGCGAATACAGCAAGGTCTTGATCAGGCGGTAGTCGTCGCTACCCTGGCCTTCCACCATGTAGCAGGCGATGGTCCATGGACTGCCGGCAAAGCCTATCAGCGGAACCTTGCCATCAAGTTCGCGACGAATGACGCGCACGGCATCAAAGACGTAGCGCAGCTTTTCCATGTCCGGCACGGCCAGACGAGCAACGTCCTCTTCCGTACGAACGGGATGCGCAAAGCGCGGACCTTCGCCCACAGCGAAGTCCAGCCCCAGGCCCATAGCATGCGGCACCGTCAGGATGTCGGAAAACAGGATGGCCGCGTCAAGATCAAAACGCGCCAACGGCTGCAACGTCACTTCTGCCGCGTAGTCCGGATTCTGTGCCAGAGCCATGAATGAACCGGCGCGGGCACGAGTTACGTTGTACTCGGGCAGATAGCGGCCTGCCTGGCGCATAAGCCAGATAGGGGTGTAGGGCACGGGTTCGCGCAAGAGGGAGCGCAAGAACACGTCGTTCTTCAATACGGAGACAGACACGACTATCCTTGGTGATCGGAAGCCGTGATTTTACTGCCCTTAGAGGGTGTGTCCCGCATTAACCTAAATTGATTGCTTCAGGATGAATTTTCGTTAGGCAGCAAACGCGAAAAAGCCGTGAATCAAGCGTCATGACGGCGTAGAAGGGTTTCGTGTCACACCTGGCGTTCATCAGTAAGTGACAAGGGATCGTCCAGCTGCAGACGGCCACGAAACGGCGCGGCATCAATGCTGTGTTTACGCATAAGTGCCCAGAACGCACGCCGATGCTTATGCGAAGCACGCGCTGCCTGTGCCACATTGCCACAATGACGTATTAGCGCACGGCGCACGTATTCGCGCTCAAACCCGTCGACCAGACGCGCTTTGGCCGCACGAAAGGGTTCAACCGTGGCAGCGGCTCTGGGTGCCTGCATACGCAGCAGTTCTTCGTCGATATATGTACGGGAGACTCGGGGCCGGAGAATGGGCGATGCTGCCGCGATTGCCCCGAAAGGCCCGTATGCCATCGTGGCCTCGAGCAGAGGGGCTGGTGCGTGTGCCACTTCACGAGGCATTTCAGCCAAGCGATTCAAACGCACGCGCATTTCGTCGGCACTGGAACCATGGCTCACAAAATCGGCGATGCCTAAGCGAAACAAGTCATCAATGGCAGGCGCTCTCATGTCGTGCGCCAACGCCAGTATGGGCGTGCTTAGTACTGCCTGGGCGTTGTGGAGGGCCATGCGCGTCCAGGAGAGCGACGCGGCACCAACGGGCAACAGACAGCAATCAAAGCGTTTGAGCGCCAGTGCTACGCGCCACAGTGCGTGTGCATCAATGGCGGTGGTATTCGCTGGCTGAGCGGTGTCGGCACACAGGCGTTGCTCATGCAAGCGTATGCGCCCCAGATAGGGCGCGGATGCTTCCATAAAGGTTTGCATACCGCTTTCGTGGCCGGGCGTGAATAGCACGGCGCAATCCAGGACTTCGCGCAAGGTGGTCTCCTGCAATCAAGCCATCAAGACTATGAAGGCTACTGTTGCAGAGACCCATCCGCTATTCGGAGTGAACGCATTGCGGTCAGTACCGTGGCGACCGTCATGCTGGAAGATCACCCTCACGACAGCTCAGCCTAACGCTGAAAAGCGAGCGCCCAAGACAAAGGCGGCCGAAGCCGCCTTTGTCTTAACCCGAAGCACGGAGCCTCGGGTAGGTCTTGCCTATTGCTTAGTGATGACCGCGCAACTTGCGCGCTGCGATTGCTTGCGCTGCCAACATGGCCAGCTCAGCTTCGACAACGGCGATGTCAGCCTTGTCCTTGGCATTGCGCAAGGCCTCTTCGGCCTTCTCGCGCGCCGCCACGGCACGGGCTTCATCCAGATCAGCCGCACGAATAGCCGTGTCGGACAACACCGTCACGCTGCCGGGCTGAACTTCCAAAATGCCCCCAGCGACGAAGATGTGTTCCTCGGATTCGTCGGTACGGACGATCTTGACTGTCCCAGGGCGTATGCGCGAAATCAGCGGGGTGTGGCCGGGCAAAATGCCCAGTTCACCCGCTTCGCCAGGCAGCACCACGAACTTCGCCTCACCGGAGAAGATCGCTTCCTCTGCGCTGACAACATCTACTTGCAGGGTAGCCATTATCGGAATCCTTATTGCAGTTTCTTGGCCTTCTCGAAGGCCTCGTCGATCGTGCCGACCATGTAGAAGGCCTGCTCCGGCAGTGCATCGCACTCGCCTTCAACGATCATCTTGAAACCACGAATGGTTTCGGCCAACGGAACGTACTTACCAGGCGAGCCGGTAAACACTTCAGCAACGTGGAACGGCTGCGACAGGAAACGCTGAATCTTACGAGCGCGGGCGACAGCTTGCTTGTCGTCCGGGGACAATTCGTCCATGCCCAGAATCGCGATAATGTCGCGCAGTTCCTTGTAGCGTTGCAGCGTTTGCTGCACGCCACGCGCAACGGCGTAGTGTTCTTCACCAACCACCAACGGGTCGAGCTGACGGCTGGACGAATCCAGCGGATCGACGGCCGGGTAGATACCCAGGGCGGCGATGTCACGCGACAACACGACGGTCGAGTCCAAATGCTGGAAGGTCGTAGCAGGCGATGGGTCGGTCAAGTCATCGGCGGGCACGTACACGGCCTGGATCGAGGTGATCGAACCAGTCTTGGTGGACGTAATACGCTCTTGCAGCTTACCCATTTCTTCAGCCAGCGTAGGCTGATAGCCCACTGCCGACGGCATACGACCCAGCAATGCGGACACTTCCGTACCGGCCAACGTGTAGCGGTAGATGTTGTCCACAAAGAACAGGATGTCACGGCCTTCGTCACG
>JBEBWV010000166.1:0-9905 GCA_040391965.1 Achromobacter deleyi
CCGCCGATATGGAGCGCGAGGGCCTGGATATTCATTCGCATGGCGAGACCGCGTATCAGCGCTAGCCTGCAAATTTCACGAGCTGCACAAAAAAGCATAGGCAACCGCCGCCCAAGAACTTATGGTTACTGGTTCGACGCCAAACAACCCAAAGAACTGCCTATGCAACCAGTTTTTGGGCGTGCATTTGCAAGCTGGTCTGCAAATGCACGCCTGCATTCAGCAAGCGATCCACGGCTGCGCAACAAGGAGCAATCAGGAGGCCAAGCTCCGAATCGCTCAAGTACTGCTGCACGATCTCGCTAAGACGAAAATATAGTTTCTCGCGCCAATCAGCCTGCTCCAGCTCTTGTGTGCTCAATAACGCTCCGCCCATACGGCTTTCAAGCCCCTGCGCCTGCAAAATCAACATAGGCCGCCAGGATGCCAGTTGTTTTGCCAACTGTGCCTGTAAGGCGCTATCCAACGCCTGTGACAGCTGTGCGCACACTGCTTGAACCTGGTCGCGCCTGGCTAGTGTTTGATCGTTACGCATTTGAGCATCAATCCAGCCGGGCAATAAGGGCATAACGCTACGCCAAACAGCTTTGCCTACATTGGCTGGACAGGCATGCATCCGAACGCGTTCTGCGTGCAACATGTTCTGCAGTGTTGCCAACTCTACAAACAGTCGCTGCTCAAGCGGGGTTTGCACATGCTCTTGCAGGTGGTGCAGCAGCACTTCTGCAGGCTTGCGTCGCTTGTATGCCAGCGCTGGCGTAGCCAATTCCTCGAGCGCAGCGAACAACCGCTCAAAACCCGCCTCCCGCAGGCGGGCTTCATCATCCCGGCCTTTGCCCCGTGCCATATGCACCGATACCGAAAGCGCCGGCCGCAGCAGCATGGTGTCTACGCCGAGTTGCTTGAGCTTGGCGTGCGCGCGCGCGCCGACATCTTGCTCTTGCAATACGCGATTTGCGTCAGTCTTGTTACGCAAAACCTTGCATATCTCGCCATCGATTTCGTCTTCTTCGAACATATCGCTCCGTGTAATCACAGGCAATAAAGGTTTGCGACGTCGCAGCTCACGCGCGAGCTCATCGAGTTCCTGCACCTGGCCGGGCGAGGTAGAGCTACTTAACCACAGCACGGCATCGGCACAGTCGGTAAAGCGGAGCGTCAATTCTGTGTTTTCGGCGGTCATTGAATGCAAGCCTGGCGTATCCAACAGCACAAGACGGTCACCTATCTCCACGCCTTGGACGCTGGCCGTCGTTTCGGTTGCGCCTTCGGCAAAGCCACGGTCGGTGTGAACAATGCACCCGTGGTCAAGCCGGAAGTGCTTAATATTCCAGCCATGATTTGCCAGTCGCTCGGCCAAGAAGTTGCACAATGAGCTCTTGCCGGCATTGAATTTGCCAAAGATCAGCAGCATCAACCTATCGTCAAAGCGTTCCGCAAGCGATTTCGCAAGCTGTAATTCGCCCCACTGCACTTCCCTTTCGTCGATAATCTCTTGCGCCAGTGCTCGCAAGGTCCGCAATTGCATGGCTAGCGCGCTATCGCCACGCAACTCGTCTCCATCTGGCATCCGCTCGTCCAGGATGGCCTGCAGTTGCGTCAGCCAGTTCCACATCCCGTCCACAATGCACCCAAGATTGCTTGCGGGCGCAAAGGATCCGCCCAATGCGCGGATTAAGCTCTGCTCACCGGCCATGCGCGAGGTCTCGTTCACGCTTCAGGCTTCCAGGCTCTCAGTACAGCCAGCGCCTCTTCGCAAGCGGCGAGATCTGCCTCACACTGTGTAATCCGGTCTGCCAAAGCGCACTGATCCTCCGAGAGCATGAAATAGCGTGCGAACGCGCGTTGCAGCCGTGCCCTTCCAGCCTCTTCGGAGAACATCTTGCGCAAATCTTCCCGGTACTTCACCGACACGCCCATGACCGCCACCACCAAGCTGTTTAGGCTTTGCGTCTCGACATGTTGAGCTTTGGGCAGGCTGGTCAAACCGTGCTTGATCAGCACACCGCCAATCTCGATGCAGGCACGAGAATAAGCAATCTGCAGCCGTGCGCGCTCGCGCTTGCCGGCGCTGGCCTTGAACATAGTGGCAAAAGAATCCGGCTCTAGCGCACGATCCGGACCGCTGCCGATCAGTATTTCTTGCAGCCCCTCGCTCACCTTGAGCAGCACTGCCGCAAGATCCTCCTTGAAGGCCTTGCGCTGTTGACGCTGCTTGGCCTGACATTCCGTCAAAGCATTGGAAGCCGCCTTTTCGCAGGACTCGCATTCGTCCGTGAGTTTGGCATGCAGTAGGGCGTGTTCATGGCGTCGTGCCGCCGGCACCGCTGCCACGGCCTGAGAGATAGCCGCATGCAGCTCAGGAATACCGCTACGTTCCACAAGCAAACGCTTATCCTCCTGTACCCCCCGTCGATGCCGTGTCGCCGAAACTGCATACGTCGCGAATACCGGCCCCATTTCCAGCGTCTGAAGCTGCGTCCGCAGCGCTTCTTGGATATCCCGCAAGTGCGCATCATCAGCCAACTGGTCCACCTGCGTCATAACGAAGAGTGTCAGGCGACGGCTACGTCCAGCATCATCACAAAGCTCAGCGAGCCACCGCCGTTCAGCCGCATCCAACTCGCCTTCCTTGGCAGCATGCACGAATAGCCGCACATCTGAGCATAACCACACCGCTTGTTCGGCCAGGGTATCGTCGGCACTGTTGACATCGGCGTCCAGGCCTGGCGCATCCAGCCAGCGCACGCCCTGGCAACGGTAAGCCGAGAGCGTAGCAGTCTCGCGCCGATCCGCTACAACGAAAGCATCGTCCCCCAACAACTCGTTGAGCAAGCGGCTCTTGCCATGGTTATATTTTCCGACCACGGTCACCACCGGCAACCCGCGCAGTCCGGCCGGATCCGACAATCTGGCTAATCTTGCAATTTCGCGGCCCTGGTATGGCAATACTGCCAGCACGGCCTGTTCCCCAGCCCTCGATAAAGTTTGAATGTCCGCCGCGCCGATGACCATGCTTCAGATTGCCGAAGGGTGCTTGGCCAAAGGCGTAACCTTAATTTGCATGTATGGGAACAACGGCAACTGGCTTAATAATGTGTGCAACTCGTCGTTGCTTTCCACATCGAATATGCTGTAGTTGGCATATTCGCCCACTACACGCCAGATATGTGGCCATTTCCCCGACCGTTGCAGCTCCTGAGAATATTCCTTCTCACGCAGCTTGATGCGGTTGGCCGTATCTTCGGGAAGATCGGCGGGAATATTGACGATCATGTGAACAAGAAAAAGCATGATTCAGCCTTTGAGCAAGTTTGTGTTGAAAATGAATGTACGCGGCACGTCATACCTCAGCAGGCAAGCCGTCCAGAAAGCCTGAGAGTGCCGCCTCGAACGCATCGGGCGCCTCCAGGTTCGAAAGATGCGAGGCCGCTATCGTTGTCAATCTAGCCCCGGCAATCGCTTGCTGCATGGCTTTCGCATCATCCACCGTAGTAACAGGATCGTATTCCCCAGCAAGCACCAACAGCGGAACAAGAATCTGCCCGAGTGCCGGACGCAGATCTGAGGATCCCAATGCTTCGCAACTGGCCGCATAGCCTTCGGGGTCGGTATCGGCGAGCCACTGCTGCGCGATACGTACGACCTGCGGCTCGGTGCTGATGAAAGCCGGTGTGAACCAACGCCCGGGGCCTGAATCGGCGAGCGCCCGCATGGCGCTGACGCCATTGTTCTGAATGAGCCTTGCACGCTCTTGCCAGCCCTGCTCTGTACCAATCCTGGCAGCACTGTTGCAAACAACAACCCCCACAAAACGCGCTGCGGCATGGATGGCCAGCCATAGACCGGTATGCCCGCCCATCGACAACCCGCAGAAGCGCGCACGCTCAATCCGCAAGGCATCGAGAATTGCCAGCACGTCGTCACCCAGCTGCGAAAAACTGTAGGGCCCGGGCGTGACCAGGCTCTGTCCGTGACCACGGGTGTCGTAGCGCAGCACCCGATAAGTCTTGGAAAGCGCCTGAGCCTGGTGATCCCACATCTCCAGCGTTGTTCCCAGCGAATTGCTTAGCATCAACAGCGGCGCATCGGCAGCGCCATCCAGCGCGATACGGAAAGCACCGTTACGCGTCTCCAAGATACGCATGTCAGTCATCGATAATCCTTTATGCCTATGCGATGGTCGCGCCGTCAGGCAACCCGGCCAATGCCTGGGTTACGCTGTCGACGCACTTGTCAATCGTATTCAGGCTACCAGGCGCGGGCGATGCACGAGCTGGTCGTCCGCGCCATTGATCAGAGCCGTGAGTTGGAAGTCGAACACGATCTCCGTAAATGGACCTTCCAATCCTTCGGCCTTGATGCTGGCTTCGTCGGTACGCTCCACCAGCGGCGGGACCAGGCCTTCGCGCGTGGCATAAGCGAAGTCATCATAAACCAGCGGATCGCCATCGATGTTGATCTGCGTAGTCAGCTTACGGTGCTCATCCGCCGCCACGAAGAAATGTATGTGCGCGGGGCGGTTGCCGTGGCGACCGAGTTCGTTCAACAGCGCCTGTGTAGGACCGTCGGGCGGGCAACCGTAACCTTTGGGCAGGATGCTCTGGAATTTATAGCGGCCCTGATTATCGGTGATTATTGTGCGGCGCATATTGAAAGGCTGCTGCTCGCCAGTGGGGTCGAAGTGCGAGTAAAAGCCTTTGGTGTTGCAATGCCAAACCTCGACCTTTGCCCCAGGAACTGGCTTGCCATCAGCAGCAAACACCGTGCCGTGCATGATAAGCGGATGGCCATCCTTGTCGGTGCCATCGTCGAGCCGGGCGAATCCTTGCTCCACTGGCGCACCCGCAACATACAGCGGACCTTCGATGGTGCGCGGAGTCTTGCTTTCGACGCCACGTTGCGCGTCCTCCGCATCCATGCGCATGTCAAGGAAGCGGTCAAAGCCCAGGCCTGGGGACAGCAGGCCTGCTTCACCGCGTTCGCCCAACTTATTCAGATAGGCAATGCCGGCCCAGTATTCATCCGAGGTGATGTTCAGGTCGTCGATGGCCTTGTACAGATCGGAGATAATGCGGTGCACGATCTCTTTGGCTCGCGGGCTGCCTCCTTCGTTGGTCAGGCCTGCGGCAGTGCGCAGGAGATCCTGCACCTCTTGGTTATTAAAAATCTTGACGCTCATGATATCTCCTTCAGCTTCCGGGAAGAATTATGCTGCACTCAGTGGCAGCGAGAATTGAAAACCATATGGGAATTTCTATAGGACGGGTCAGTGAGCCTTCACAGCCGCTGCCGATACGCTTACGGAGGCGCCCTGAGTACGGTCACGCCTGAAACGCTGCACGCGTTCCTCGTCCAATGTAATGCCTAGCCCTGGGCCTTGCGGCACAGTAAGCTGAAAATCCTTGTACTCCAGTGGCTGCTGCAGGATCTCTTCCGTCAACAGTAAAGGGCCGAATAACTCAGTGCCCCATTGCAAGCTGCGGAACGTGGAAAATACATGTGCCGAGGCAATTGTGCCAATGGGGCCTTCCAGCATTGTGCCGCCGTATAACTCAATCTGCGCGGCATCGCCAATTGCGGCTACTTGCTGGGCCGCCTGTAAGCCGCCGGACTGCTCTATCTTTATGGCGAACACATCGGCCGCTTCAGCGCGCGCCAGCGCCAACGCCGAGGCCGGGCCCGTCAGGGATTCATCCGCCATCACAGCAATTGGGTAGCGGCCGCGCAGCCGCGCCAACGCCTCAGCTGAAGCCACAGGTTGCTCTACCAGCTCGCAACCCGCATTGGCCAGAGCAGCCAGACCTTGGCGCGCCTGGAGCTCAGACCAGGCCATGTTCACATCCACGCGCACGCTGCCGCGGTCCCCCAAAGATTGCTTGATGGCGGCCACATGGGCCACGTCCTGCTGCACGCTACGGCGACCTATCTTAAGCTTGAAGATCTGATGGCGGCGCTCAGCCAGCATCTGTTCCGCCTCTTCGATGTCGCGACCCGTATCGCCGGAGGCGAGCGTCCAAGCCACCGGCAACTGATCGCGCTGACGCCCACCTAGCAACTGTGACAGCGGCAAACCGAGCCGATGGCCAAGTGCGTCGTACAAGGCGGTTTCCACCGCGCATTTGGCAAAACGATTGTCGCGAATAGCGTGGTGAATACGGGCCATTACGGCCGGCACCGCATCGGCATCAGCGCCTATAAGCAAAGGCGTGAAATAAGTATCGATAGCCAGCTTCATACCTTCGGGCGATTCCGCGCCATAGGCCAAGCCGCCAATTGTTGTGCCCTCGCCTACGCCTATACTGCCATCCGAGCAGTAGATGCGCACCAACATCAAAGTCTGGCTCTGCATGATCGTCATCGAGAGCTGATGGGGTCGGATCGTTGGTAAATCCAGCAGCAGGGTTTCAACCCGTTCAATAACTGTGGAGCCGGCTTTCAGCGAAATAGTGTTTTGTAGCATAACGTCCTTCATATCCAACATGCACCTGACGGGCAAGTTGGCAATGTTTGAGCGGGGTATTTTGTAACCCGTCTCGATTTGGATAGGTCTGAACCATTTGTGTTGGCACGACCCGCCAGATCGAGACATGGAAATCGGTAGATAATTACAACCGAGCAGTGGCAGCCGCTCCGCCTACAGAAGCCCCGGTGCTTTTGGATTCGTACATGGCCTCTTCGTTCTCGGGTGTCACACCCCGACGCTTTTGCCAGCCGGCGAGCCAAGCGACAAAGAAGGGAAGCACGAATGCAGTGACCACGACTGCGGCGGCAATTTGAGCAGTCGCAGCGTCTTTTACGGCAAGATAACTAGGATCAAGCGCAGCAACCACCGCCGGTGTTGCAATGGCATTTCCCGCCACGCTCGCTTCGGAGGCAGCGCTGACCATGTTTCTTGTTGATGCGGGGTGACGCCGAACAATATGCCACACATAGAGCGATGCAATGGCAGCTCCGCCTGAAAACACAGCCGTTGCCAGACCCAGCAGGATTCCGACGGAACCTTCTCCAACGAGCACCTGCAAGTTGATGCTGGCTCCGATGGCAAATGCGGCAAACGGAATAATGAGTTTTTCGCCAGCCTCGAGAAATTTTCGAGCAATGGAACTAATATTTCCAAGGATAAACCCAAAAATCATTGGAAAAATGGCGGAAAAAAGGGCCATCATCGGGAAAGCCGCCAAGCCTGCAACCCCAAGAGCCACTAAGGTCAGAAACGGGCCGTCATTGATCGAAAGAATCGAGATTGCGCCTTTGTCGGTCTTGTTTCCAAATTGGCTTGTCAGCGCTACGTATAAAGAGCCGTTTGAGTTCGACATCCCAGCGATGATGGCCAGCGGAAGCATCCCCAGGAAAACGCCATTCGTGGAAAAGAAAGCGACGGACAGGCCAAACAATACAGCTATTCCGAACTTTGCCAATAACAAGACCACGCCTTTTTCCACGGACGGAAGCGCAGCTTTGAAGCTGATCTGAGATCCCACCGAAAGAAAAAACAGCCCGATCAGAACGGCGAGCCCATTCTTAAATAGTGCAGTGGTAAAGCTACCTATCATGAGTGCTTCTGGGGCCACGGTGTTGACCACCACCCCAAGAAAGAGCGGCACGATCATCAGGGCGCCTGGGATCTTTCCGACTTGCAGCAAGAACCGATCGAATTGAGTGTAATCGTTCATTTTGTCTATCCATTAATAAATTTGATTAGTGCGAGGATCCCGGGGATATCACCCTTGATCCCCCCCTCCTGCGGGTAAAACTGATCCAGTGATATAGGAAGCTTCATCGGAAGCAAAAAATAGCAATGGCGCGACCATTTCATCTAACGTTCCGTACCTGCCCAGGTATGTGCTTTCTGTGGTCTGATCGATAATTTCCTGGTACCACACTTGATCCTGTTTCGGAAGTTCAAACGGATTTCCAAGTGGGTTGCGAGGAACTCGCCTGACAGGGGCTTCAGTCCCACCAACAGCGACTGCCACAATACGCACGCCCTTCGAGCCTGCTTCCATGGCAAGCGAAGCAGTCAATGCATTGACCCCGCCCTTTGCCGCGGCATATGGAACTCGATAAATGCTTTTGGTTGCTATGGATGAAACATTGACCACCACGCCTTTTGCGCGCTCCACCATAAACGGCAGAACGGCCCTCGTGCACCACAATGTTGGAAAAAGCGATCGTCTGATCTCATCCTCGATGTGTGATGGTTCGTACTTTTCAAACGGTCTGGTCCATATTGTTCCGCCAACATTGTTGAACAACACGTCAACCTGACCGTAAGTGTTAATTGCATGAAGCGCCATCACCTCGGCGCCGCTATAGGTTTCCAGATCCACCTCAACCGCAGATGCCGTGCCGCCGGACTCCTGAATTTTTTGAGCAACTTCCTGGACTAAAGGGGAACGATCCGCAAGCACGACGGTTCCTCCCTCTTGTGCAAACTTTCCAGCCAGAACTGCACCAATTCCTTGGGCGCTACCGGTAACGATAGCCACCTTCCCTCTAAATCGCTTACTCATTTTGATGATTCCTGCGAGTGAATGATCGACTTTTTTATATTTGAAATTTTTAGTCCGCTCAGGTAGCAATGGCAGACGGACCGATACTTGAAACACGAGCGTCATTTAAGCGCGACGCCATTCCGGCCTCCAATACTGTTTCAATATTGTTTGATACCAAAAAGGTATAATTATTTGAATTCTCTACCGATATCAATGCGTTGGAGCTGATTGAAATGAATAAGCTATCGTTTTCCCCAATAGCGTCGGTGCCTGGTCAAGTTTGGCATCATCATGGACGACAAAAAACAAAAAGCGATTTTTCAGCTGCTCGCTGAGCACTTCAGAATCTGCCTCAATGGAAGGATCCCGCATGGAACTGCGCCAACTGCGTTATTTTGTTGCCATCGCTGAATGCCGCAACTTCACCCTTGCATCCAAACAATTGCATATCGCCCAACCGCCCCTGAGTCGGCAAATTCAGATGCTGGAGGCGGAATTGGGTGTGACGCTGCTGTTGCGTAACAGTCGGCCGGTACGTTTGACCGAGGCCGGTCGCGTGTTCTATGAGCAAGCGCTCCAGGTATTGGCGCGCATCGAACAAATGAAATCGGCCACACAACAAAGCGGTGCGAATCAGCGCCGCCGGCTTGCCATCGGTTTCGTGCCTTCTGTGTTATATGGTGGCTTGCCTATCCTCATCCGCAAGTTGCGCCAGCGCATTCCCGACATTGATTTGCAAATGGTGGAACTGACTACGTCCTTGCAACAGGTGAGCGTATTGCAGGCCGGGCGCATTGACATTGGCGTGGGGCGTATCCGCAGCGCCGATGATTCCGTGGAACGCATTGTGCTGGGCGAGGAAAAACTAGTACTAGCCGCAGCGCCCGGTCACGCCTTGGCGGCATCGAGGGCCGCAGTAAGCCTAGCTGAACTAGGAGGCCAGAGCCTGATCGTTTACCCGCAGGAGCCCAGGCCCAGCTTTGCGGACTACGTGATCAGCATGTTGCGAGATGACTCCATCCGACCCAAGGAAGTCATCGAGGTACGCGAACTACAGACCGCGCTGGGCTTGGTCGCCGCCGAAGGCGGTGTATGCCTGGTTCCCTCTTCGGCACGCATCCGTACCGATGTGATCTACCGTGAAGTACAGGAAGAACGCGCTACCTCGCCCATCATCCTGATTCACCGTCTTGGCGATACATCCTGGTACATCGAGCCAGTTCTACAGTTAAGCCGCGAAGTGTTTTCCGCTTTAGCTTATCCTTGATATCCGCCTTCGATAGTCGCTAGGAGCGTACCGGCTGTCGTTGATTTCGCATCACCCGCTGCGCTGCGAAGTGAGGAGCATTCTGACTAACCCGACAAGGTGGCCAGATCGATGCGTTCCGCCCGGTTCAGCGCCGACGC
>JBEBWV010000167.1:0-9783 GCA_040391965.1 Achromobacter deleyi
GAGCCGGGATGATCTTGCCGTTTTCTTGCACGAAGTCGCGCAGGGTGTCCAGATCTTTGTAATCGATCTCTTCAACGTTAGCTGCCGTGAAACGGCAGAACTTACGACGCTTGAAAAGCGGGTTCTGCTGCGTAAACTTGCGTTTTTCTTTGCGTTTTCCGAAGAAAGCCATGATATTGCCTTTTAGTTTGAAGGAGTCGGGTTGAACCCGTAGGCTTACGCCCTTGACTCCCGTAATCTGTCCGTATTCAGAAGGCGGTTTCGCGCCTCTTGCTCTTACCCGTCATGCCGTTTGTGGGTCGCGTCCAGCGCTAGCACTAATCTTGCGTACTTGCTGCAAATGCAGCTTGACCTTCACTGAGTCTTTGCGCGCGGGAGCTAAAAACCCCTGCACAAGCAATTCAGACCCTAATGCCGTGTTAGCCAATAGCAACGCTAAATCACCCAGTGCCACGGCAGTAATCGTAAGTTCGACGCGGCGCGGATAGCCCGCTTCGACGACTTCAGACTCGTGGGCCAGCAGCATTTCCAGCGCTGGCAATCCGGCAGGAGTGTGTCGCAAAGGCTCGCATTCAAGAACGCGTGCGCTAAGTTCCAGCTTATTCATCCGACCAGGTACCGAGAGGATTAACGGGGGAGCTCTGCGTGAGCCCTACTTACTCGGCCGGAACGGCGGTTGCTTCTGCCGAAGCCTTGCGGGCTTCTTCACGTTCGACCGACTTCATCATGATCGAAGGCGTGGTCTGGGCTTTCTTGGTCTTGATGACCAGGTGGCGCAGAACGGCGTCGTTGTAACGGAACGAGTGTTCGAGTTCATCCAGCGTGGCTTGGCCGCACTCGATGTTCAGGCAAACGTAGTGAGCCTTAACCAGCTTCTGGATCGGGTAGGCCAACTGACGGCGACCCCAGTCTTCCAGGCGATGCACCGTGCCGCTTTGGCCGGTGACCAGCGCTTGATAGCGCTCGACCATGGCGGGCACTTGCTCGCTTTGGTCGGGGTGAACAATAAACACCACTTCGTAGTGACGCATGAGTAAAACTCCTTGAGGATGTCCTGCGAGCCCAGCGCTTTCTACACCTACGGTTGGCTCACAAGGGGGCAGCCCGCTACCCAATAAAATTTGGGTGGTCGAGCAAGAAAGCCCACGATTATCACCGATTGACGGGCGAAACGCAAGCACGACAGACATGGAAACAGGGACGCGTCGCCCTCTTCACCGCAGACGCGTCACGTCGGCGTGATGCATCGCCACGGGCCGATTCACCGTACTGACCATGACGTAACTGATGATCATGAGCAAAAACCAGGATCCCAACTTGGCCAATGACACCCATTGCCAGACATGCGCCTGATTAGGGTAGCGCCAGGCATTGGCGAACGTGCCGATGTTCTCGGCAAACCAGATAAAGAGCGCGACCAGCACGAAGCCCAAGAGCAAAGGCATGCGGCGATACTCGCGCCAAATTCGAAAGTACACCCAGGTGCGACCAAAAAGCAGAGCTGCCACGGCAAAAAGACCCAGCCTGATATCGGTGACGTAATGATGTGTGAAGAAATTCAGGTAGATCAGGATGGACAAGGCCAAGGTGGCCCACAGCGGCGGATGATCCGTGAAACGAAAATCGAATAATCGCCACACACGCGCCAAATAGCTTCCCACCGCGGCATACATAAACCCGGTGAAAAGCGGCACGCCCCCAATGCGCAATAAGCTGGCCTCCGGGTACACCCAGGACCCCGCTGCGGTTTTGAAGATTTCCATCCCGGTGCCCACCACATGGAACATCAGGATGACTTTCGCCTCCGACCACGTCTCCATGCGCAACGCGAGAAGCGCTGCCTGAATGCCTAGCGCTGCCAGAGTCAGAAAGTCATAGCGCGAAAGCACCGCCTCTTTCGGATACCACCAGTAGGTGGCGAGCAGCAACGCGCACATCAAGCCACCGAAGAGACAGGCCCAGGCTTGCTTGACACCAAAGCGGAGAAACTCGTAGAACGCGACGCCAAAACGACCGCGGCCAGCCAATTGATTGGCCAGCCGCGATTCCCATTTATCCAGCTTGGCGATAAGCGGCCAGTCTGTAGCCGCCGATGCCACGTTCACGACAGTGCTTTAGCCTTCAACCACGGCATATGCCGAGTGATTGTGAATAGACTCAAAGTTTTCGGCTTCGACGCGATAACGTGCAATGCCAGGATGCGCATTCAGGCGTGCTGCCACGTCGCGCACCAAATCTTCTACGAACTTGGGGTTGTCGTAAGCGCGTTCCGTGACGTATTTCTCGTCCGGACGCTTCAGCAACCCCCAAAGCTCGCAAGAGGCTTCGTCTTCGACCAGGCGAATCACACCATCCATGCTGATGTCGGCATTGAGAATGGCCGACACCGTGACATGTGAACGCTGGTTATGCGCGCCGTATTCCGAAATAGCTTTCGAACACGGGCAAAGACTGGTCACCGGCACCTGGACAACCAATTCAAACTCAACTTCGTCACCAGCAGCACGAGCAATCCATTGCACTTCGTAGTCCAACAAGCTTTGCACGCCGGAGATCGGGGCTGACTTATTGATGAAGTATGGGAAAGCGGCAGTCATATCGCCGCGCTCGGCGTGCAGCAAGGGCAACATGTCGCGCGCCATAGCGCGGAACAGCGTCGGCGTCATGGCAGTGCTGCGGTATTTTTCCAACAACGCCACGAAGCGGGACATGTGAGTGCCCTTTTCTTCGGGCGGCAACGCCACCGTCAGCGTCCAGTTGGCGACAGTTGCCAGAGGCGCGCCGTCGGCGTTTTCTATCAGCATGGGGTGGCGCACGCCACGAATACCCACTCGCTGAATAGGGATGTGTCGGGTGTCTGCCGAACTTTGTACGTCGGGCATTACGAGAGCGGGATCAATCGGGGAATTCATTTCGGCTTACCTGTCGGGGCAAAAAGTCGGCGCGAACGCCCAGGCCCTGGAATCTTACGAAGAAGGGATTATCACCCAAAGTCTGGGAAACGCTGGGGAAAACCCTTCTATTCGTAGGTTGCACTGCGTAGAACAGACTGTTTCACAGCAGCTCGTTAAATCGAGCTCGGATCGATTTTTCAATGCCCGCCGCGTCCAGACCGATATCGGACAACAGCGCCATTTGTTCACCATGATCGATAAACAGGTCCGGCAAACCCAATTGAAGCACGGGAATCTGCACGCCAGCCTGGCTCAAGACTTCCAGCACTGCGCTGCCGGCGCCTCCCATGATGGCTGCGTCTTCCACAGTGACGAGCGCATCGTGACGGCTTGCCAGATCAAGAATCAGTTCACGGTCGATAGGCTTGACGAATCGCATGTCAGCCACGGTGGCATCCAGAGCCTGTGCCGCCCCCATGGCCGCCTGCACCAAGGTGCCAAATCCGAGAATGGCGATTTTTTTCCCATCGCGCCGCACAAGCCCCTTACCCATCGGTACGGTATCAAGCGCTTCTGAAATTTGCGCACCACAGCCAGCGCCGCGCGGATAGCGCACGGATGCCGGACCCGGGTGCGTGTAACAGGTGGAGAGCAGCAATCGGGTTTCGTTTTCGTCAGACGGCGTTGCCACCACCATGTTCGGCACGCAACGCAGGAATGCAATATCGTAATTGCCCGCATGCGTAGCGCCATCGGCGCCCACCAAACCGGCACGATCCAGGGCAAACGTTACGTCCAGGTTTTGCAGGGCAACGTCATGGATAAATTGATCGTAGCCGCGCTGCAAAAATGTGGAGTAAATGGCCACAACCGGTTTCTGCCCTTCGCAGGCAAGCCCTGCGGCAAACGTGACCGCATGCTGTTCAGCGATACCCACATCGAAATAGCGCAACGGAAAACGCTGCTCGAACTCAACCAAGCCGCTGCCTTCTCGCATGGCTGGCGTAATGGCCACAAGCCGGGAATCTTGTTGGGCCATGTCGCACAGCCACTGACCAAACACCTGGGTAAAGGTTTTCTTGGATGGCCCTTTGGCTTTCTGAATACCCACAGCAGGGTCGAATTTTCCTGGTCCGTGATACAGCACCGGATCCGCTTCGGCCAGCTTGTAGCCCTGCCCTTTCTTGGTAACCACGTGCAGGAACTGCAAGCCTTGCAAGGCCTTCAGGTTCTGCAATGTGGGCACCAACGCATCGAGGTCATGACCGTCGATCGGGCCCACGTAGTTGAATCCAAATTCTTCAAACATGGTGGCTGGCGTGACCATGCCTTTGGCATGTTCTTCAAACCGGCGCGCCAGCTCAAGCACGGGTGGCACGTGTTGCAAGACCGCGCGCCCGACGTTCTTTGCCGTCGCGTAAAAACGGCCCGACATCAGACGTGCAAAATACCGATTCAGCGCACCCACCGGCGGCGAGATCGACATATCGTTGTCGTTCAGGATAACCAGCAGATTGATGTTTGGCGTGACGCCTGCGTTATTCATGGCCTCAAAGGCCATACCCGCAGACATTGCGCCATCACCAATAATGGCAATGTGCTGACGGTTCGTACCCGAATTACGCGAGGCCACTGCCATGCCAAGCGCGGCAGAGATAGAAGTCGAGGAATGCGCGGTACCAAAAGCGTCGTACTCTGACTCGCTGCGTTTCGGAAAGCCCGAGATGCCGCCTTGCTGGCGCATCGAGGCCATGCCCGAACGGCGCCCTGTCAGTATCTTGTGCGGATACGATTGATGACCGACGTCCCAGACAATACGGTCATGGGGGGTGTCAAACACCTGATGCAATGCCAACGTGAGTTCAACCGTGCCCAGGTTCGACGACAGATGCCCCCCCGTCTTGGACACCGATTCCAGCACAAAGCCACGCAACTCGCCTGCCAACTTTTTAAGCTCGCGGCGATCCAGGCGTTTCAGGTCAGCCGGGGTTTGGATACGATCCAGTAAGTCTGTCGTCATGCTCGGTATAGGTTCGTTAGCCAAGCGGGCCAATGGCACTCGCTTGACATGTAGCGGGTCAACGGTCTCTGAGGACGATGAAATCGGCTAATTCTGCCAGACGAGCGCCCGCGGCGCCTAACGGCTCAAGGGCCTCCAGCGCCGCCGCACGTAACGTTAACGCAAAGGCGCGGGCTTCTTCCAGACCCAGCAACGATACGTAGGTGGGCTTGTTTTCGGCAGCGTCCTTACCGGCGGTTTTACCCAACTGCGCGGTATCGATAGTTACATCCAGGATATCGTCCACGACTTGAAACGCCAGACCCATCGCTTGCGCGTAGGTATCCAGGGCTTGTCGCGTCGCAGAGCTTGCTCCGGCCACAATACCACCTAGCGAAACACTGCACGCCAGCATGGCACCGGTCTTCATGTTGTGCATGATCTGCAGCTCATCGCGCGACAAGGCGTGGCCCACGCTATGCAGGTCAATCGCCTGCCCGCCGGCCATGCCAAGACTGCCCGAGGCCCGTGCCAATTGCTGCGTCGCTTGCACAATGAGTGCAGGCGCGATTGGCATGTCGGCCAGCAACTCGAAAGCTAATGGCTGCAAGGCATCGGCCGCCAACATGGCGGTGGCCTCGTCGAACTGTACATGCGTCGTGGGACGACCACGGCGCAAGACATCGTCGTCCATGCAGGGAAGGTCGTCGTGTACCAGCGAATAGGCATGGATCAGTTCCACAGCTGCCGCGGCACGATCCAACGAGGCTTCGATGGCGATCACACTGCCATTTACCGGACATGCGACACCCGCCGCATAAACCAAAGCAGCACGCACACGCTTGCCCCCACCCAGTACTGAGTAGCGCATGGCGTCATGCAAACGAACCGGCACCACATCAGCTGCTGGCAGGAGGTCATCCAGAACGGCTTCGACGTGCGTAATGCGGCCTTTCATCCAGTCCGCAAAAGCGAGTTGACTTTGCTTCATCGGCTCTTTTATTCGTCGTCCAACACTGCCGGGTCCAGAGGGCGAAGCAAGTCGCCTTCCAGTACTTTGACTTGTTGCTCAGCCTGAGCGAGGCGATCCTGGCAGATACGCGTAAGTTCAACGCCTCGGCGGTAGGCCGCCAGCGATTGTTCTAGCGGCAGTGAACCGTCTTCCATGGCTGCCACCAAAGATTCGAGTTCAGCGAGAGCTGTCTCAAAATCCTGAGGCAAGGGAGGATTGTCGATCTGCGGATCGGCTTGCGAAGATTTGGCCAAACGAGGCTCCGGTGCGCGGGGTGGGTGAATCAATTCGTGAATTGTACGAGATAGCCATCAGAAAGACCGTTCAAGCCATGCTGCACAACGGATTTAAGGGGTTTCACCTGACACGCCCGCGACGGCTCGGCACAGCGCTGGCCCTATCTCTGCGCGCAAAAGCGCCTCTTCAAGCAGGGCTGCCGGCCCGCCACAGCTCATCACAAACACGCCCTCGCCGGTGATTGACGTGAAGGGGACCGCCACGGCGTTAATGCCGGACTGCCACTCCCCAATCGCAAAACAACAGCCAAACTCCCGCAACTCCGCGCGGGCGCGCTCGATAACGTCAGGGTTTGGCGCGGCAGCACCCAATCGGGACACGACGGCCGCGCACTCCACGTCTGACAGGCTGGCGAGATAGGCGCGCCCCATGGCGCTATCCAGACTGGCGCGATAGCCGACCGGCAGCCGGAGATAGAGCGCTGAGGAGCCATGAACGGCCTCGACATAGGCCATCGCGTCGCCATCAAATGCACCAAGCGCCACGGCGCCACCCGAGTCCTGGGCCAGGTCGGTCATAGACGCTTTGGCCAGTTCGCGCACTTCCAGCCCGGCAAGCAGACCAAAGCCCAGTGCAAGCACGCCGTAACCCGGCGAGTACTTGCCGGTATCAGGGTGATAGCGCAAGTACCCCAACTGCGTCAGGGTGAACGTGATGCGGCTGATGGTGGGTTTCGGCAGCCCGGTCTGGCGGGCCAAGTCCAGATTGCCCAACGCACGAGTCCCGGCGCGAAAACAGCGCAGCACATCCAGCCCCCGAGCCAACGCCGTAATGAAGTCAGGGGAGTCCGCGCCTGCCGCGTTGGCACCACGTTTACGTCGAGCCGGCTGGCTAAGTTCCAGCACCTCGTCTGGCTTTGGCGCCGTGCGGGCCAAGCGCTTTGAATCAGAAAAAGATTGCATTCTTCCCCACTTAGTTTTTATAGTTTATTTCGAAGAGCAAAATTAAATTCCATATAACGGAATTTAATGAAATCACAGAGATCTGGCAAGCCTATTTGGTGACTGGGAATTTCCCGCGATGCGCACCTAATTTGCTCAAACCAGACCTGGCAGTCCACACCTAACTAAAGATTTCTAGGGGAAATCATGATTCGCACGGGACTTAAGGTTTTTGCAGCATTACTCATTTCGGCAGCAGCGGGTGGCGCCAGCGCTGACACGTATCCGAGTCGACCCATCAAAGTGGTGTCGCCCTTCCCGGCTGGCGGCGCGACGGATGTTCTGACACGGATTTTGGCCGAACGCATGGCCAAAAGCCTGGGCCAACCCATGATTGTGGAGAACAAGGCCGGCGCAGGAACATCGATCGGGGCCGCCTATGTGGCGCGGGAGAATCCGGATGGCTACACCATTCTGATGGCGACCAACTCCACGCTGGTCACTAACCGTTTCCTGTACAAAGAATTGCCCTATGACCCTGACTCGTTCGCGCCCATCGGCATGGTCGGCGTTGGTCCTCTCGTATTGCTGGCCAGCCCCAAGCGGGCGTTTAAATCTACGCAAGACATCGTAGACTTCGCCAAAAAGAACCCGGGCAAGCTCACCTTTGCCTCATTTGGACCAGGCACGTCGTCACATCTGGCGGGCGAACTCTTCAAGGACCGCGCTGGCATCGACATCCTGCACGTGCCATTCAAGGGTGCCACCCAAGCACTCCCTGCGCTGATCAGCGGTGATGTCGATCTCTTCTTTGACATGGTCGCAACAGGCATGCCCCAAGCCGATGCGGGCAAGATCAATGTGTTTGCCATCACCAGCGCAGCCAGACTTCCAACACAACCCAAACTGGCAACATTGGCCGAAGAAGGCTTTCCCAAGTTTGATCTGACGGCCTGGTTCAGCTTTGTCGCCCCCAAAGGCACACCTGCACCTGTGATGACAAAGCTGCAATCCGCACTCTCGGATGCACTCAAGGACGAAACTGTGCGCAAGCGCATGCTGGACATGGGTATAGACCCACGCTCAGGCAGCCCCACGGAGCTTGAAACACAGATCAAGACTGAGAAGCCGCTCATTGAACAACTGATCAAGCAGGCCAACATCGTTCTGCAATAACCCCCTCCCCGGGCCTGCACCGGGACCAAAAAACACGCCGAGTCACACCTGCATCGCGCAGGGCTGACTCGGCGTTGTTCGTTTCACGTGCCACATTTACAAAGCATGTGTAGCCACCGACAGAATTGCAACAATTTTCCGACACCGTCCCGCCCAATCAGCACCGCGCTCAGCCACGCGCATTGCCTTGCGTTGCCTAACGCCTGGATACAGAACGCAGGCGCCCCCACTGATAAGGTCAGTGCGTACTGTCGCTGCAACACCAGCGACCCACCCTCACTCTCATGAGTCTTACAGGAGCGAAGGTGCCCGACCACGATCGACTATCTCGTCTGGACGCAGCGCGCTGGCTGGCCGCCATGGCAGTAGTGCTGCTGCATAGCGCCGCCCAAACATTGACCGACTCCGCCCCCTATGGCGGCAGCGCCTGGTTGGCGGCCAACTTCTATGACTCTGCGGCTCGCTGGTGCGTCCCGGTATTTGTCATGATCAGCGGTGCCCTGCTGCTCGATAGCAGCAAACCGATGGATGCCCGCCATTTCTACGGGCGCAGAATGGCACGTTTATGTGCCCCACTCATATTCTGGACGTTGTTCTACCTGACTTGGCGCAGCCTTCTGGACTGGTGGGACGGCGGCGGCGTCGATGTCTCTTTCTGGCCTCGAAAAATTGCGCAAGGCGAGCCCTATTACCACCTCTGGTATCTCTACATGATTGTGGGCTTGTATCTTTTCGCACCGCTGGTTCGTGCGCTCTATGTTCGAAGCACGACGTCGTCTCGCAAAATGTGGCTCGCAGGCATTCTGGGCATTGCCGTGCTGGATACCTTATATCGCCAATTCACAGAGGCGCGGCCTGGTTTTTTCCTGACGTGGTTTCTACCCTATCTGGGCTACTTCCTGGCCGGACGCATGATTCTCGACCGAGAACTGCGTATTCCCCGGCCCGGGCTCACCTTGATGATCAGCGTGCTGGCAACGGCCGGTGGCGTGTATGCCCTGTCCAGCCCCCACGTACTCAATGTGTATTTCTACGATTCGTTTAGCGTGACTGTTTTGATCATGTCATTGGCGATCTTCCAATGGATTATCAACGCAGCACGAATACCCCGGTTGGCCTCACTGACACCACTGACCTTTGGCGTCTACCTCATACACCCAATCTTTCTGGATCTGGCTCACCACGCGGGTGCCTATACCGGGGGGCTTCGCGATATCTGGAATGTGCCCTTGCTTGCCGCCGTTGTATTCGGATCTTCTGCCGCCAGTTGTTGGCTGTTGAGGCGCCACCCCACCACCCGACGTCTTGTATGACAAGACACAACCTGAGTCGCATCGAAAAGATAGCTGGCGCGCTCGTGCATAACCTGCATACCCCCTAGGATCGGGTACAATTCACGGCTTGTTTGATCGGCCAGCCCGATTTTTCTTCGCGCCAGAACGGAACCTGCCGTCCTGGCTTTTTTATCAGAGCGGGGGGAATCATGACCGACATCGGTCGGATGGCACATGTAGTGCCAGCTCG
>JBEBWV010000168.1:0-9679 GCA_040391965.1 Achromobacter deleyi
TTTGCGGAAAACCGCCGCGCCGATATCGTTTATCAGCGCTAAGCTTTTCGTATAGCAAGTGCCCTACCACGCGTCGGGACGGTCAACCGGCCGTCCCGACGTTTGCATTTCTACTCCGGGAATACCTATGCGCGATAAAGTCTTGTCCTTGCGTTCTTTGATTGCAGCCACTGGTTTGTTGTGTGCTGCCTTGACTGCCCCTGCTCACGCCTTTTCGGACGATGAAGCCCGCAAGGCCATCCTGGATCTGCGCCAGCAAGTACAACAACAAAACGAACAGAGCCAGCGTGCCAAATTGCAATTGGCCGATCAGATTCAGCAACTGCAGCAAGAAGTCGCCCAGTTGCGCGACCAATTGGAGCTCGTATCGCGTCAGCAGCCCAACGCCAAAGCAGGCGGCGCGCAAGGCTCAACGAACCCGCCGGGTGCCAATGCTGGTGACCCCCAAGAACAAGCTGCCTATGACGGCGCTATCGATCTGTTTCGTAAAGGCCAGTACAAAGAGGCTTCCGAATCGTTCGCTGCTTTCATTGCCCTTTACCCAACCAGCCAGTTGGCACCCAGCGCCCAGTTCTATCTGGGTAGCAGCCGCTATGCGCTTAAAGACTTCAAGGGCGCGATTGAACAATTGACGTCGATGGTGCAAAAAGCCCCCGACAATGCCCGCGCACCAGATGCGCTGTTGGTAATCGCTGGCAGCCAGATCGAGTTGAATAACCGTGCGGGTGCCAAGACGACGCTGCAACGCATCGTTCGCGACTATCCCACCACGCCTGCCGCCACCACGGCCAAGAGCCGCCTGCAACTGCTGCAGTAATGGCGGCCGCCGCCTCAAGCGCAGTCACCGCCTACCGGCAGATACTGCGCAGGCGGCTGGCATTTATCGTCCTGCTGGTCGCGGCGATCATCGCCGCCCTGCTTGTCGACTTCATGCTAGGGCCCTCCGGGTTGCCCTGGCGTGAATTATTAGCTGCGCTCGTCGACCCGTCGGGTGCCGACCCCACCAATCGCGTCATTGTCTGGGACATTCGACTGCCCTATGCCTTGATGGCTGCCTTGGTAGGCATGGCGCTGGGTTTGGCTGGCGCGGAAATGCAGACTATCTTGAATAATCCGCTGGCGAGCCCTTTCACCTTGGGCGTGTCGTCTGCGGCCGCGTTTGGCGCGTCGCTTGCGATTGTGCTTAACCTCGGGCTGCCGGGCATACCGGCAGGCTGGCTTGTGGCGGGAAATGCCTTTCTGTTTGCCGTAATTGCCGCGTTATTGCTGGATGCGGTTGCAAGGTGGGCGGGCATGAATACTTCCGGCGTCGTGTTATTTGGCATTGCCATGGTATTTACCTTCAATGCGCTGGTGTCTCTGGTTCAATTCACGGCAAGTGCCGAGGCGCTTCAGAATCTGGTGTTCTGGACCATGGGCAGCCTGTCGCGCTCCACTTGGGGTACCGTGGCCGCGCTCGCCGCCGCCATTGTGCTGATGTTGCCACTCTCTATGCGCCAATCGTGGCGAATGACCGCGCTTCGCTTGGGAGAAGACCGCGCCGCCAGTTTCGGCGTGGACGTGCGCCGCGTGCGCGTAGGTGCATTGGCGCGCGTCAGCCTCTTATCAGGCCTGGCTGTCGCCTTTGTCGGGACCATTGGCTTTATCGGTCTGGTCGCCCCCCACATTGCACGCCGAATTTTCGGCGAAGACCATCGGTTTTATCTCCCCGGCAGTGCGCTGGTGGGCGGGCTGATTTTGTCCCTGGCATCCATTGCCTCAAAAAATATCGTCCCCGGCGTGATCGTGCCCGTGGGTATCGTGACCTCGCTGGTTGGCATTCCTTTTTTCCTGTCGGTGGTTATCCGCCGACGACTTGCCTGATGCCCTTTACGCCTGACGCACCGCCCTCGCCTCAACCCGCTCTGAAAGTGCAGGGCTTACGGGCGGGTTATGGGCGGCACGACGTTCTCACTGATCTTTCCATTGATGCAATCAAGGCGGGGGAAGTGACGGCCCTGCTCGGCCCCAATGGCAGCGGAAAATCCACGTTACTCAAGGCCCTGGCAGGCCTGATACCGGCTAGAGCGGGCAAAGTCTCGCTGGGTGAGCAAGACCTTACTCATGCGGGTTTTGGGGAGCGCGCGAGGCATGTGGTGTACCTGCCGCAAAGTTTGCCACCGGCCGTGCATTTGCGGGCATTCGAGTCGGTGCTGGTAGCCGCGAATGCGCAAGGCGGCCTGAGCCAGAACCGCAGCATTCCTGTCATTGAGGATTTGTTGGTCCGCCTGGGCATCGGGCATCTCGCTCTGCGGTTTCTCGATGAATTATCGGGAGGCCAGAAGCAACTCGTCGGCTTGGCACAGGCCCTGATTCGTCAGCCTCGGGTGCTATTGCTGGACGAACCGCTGTCGGCGCTGGATTTGAATTATCAGTTCCATGTGATGAGCCTGCTGCGTCATGAAACCCGTGTACGCGGTCTGATTACCGTGACGGTTCTACATGATTTGAACACCGCGCTGCAACACACCGACCACGCGTTGATTCTTCAATCCGGGCGAGTCACTGCCGTAGGGTCACCTGCAGAGATCATCACGCCGGTGGCGCTTGCAAACGTCTATGGGATACATGGCCGCGTCGAGGCCTGTTCACGCGGCCTTCGCCATGTGCTGATCGACGGACTTGATCACGATATTCATTAAGTAATCGCCCGGAGCCAAGGCGGTGTGTTGTTTACGGCCTCTGTGCGACGTCCATGACTGGCGCGCCCGTCATGCCCGCCAACTGATGCGGCGTGAGCTTGAAGACCGCATGCGGGTGACCTGCAGCGGCCCATAGGCTTTCGTACAGGAATAGATCCTGATCCAGCACCATAACGGGTTTGACGGTGTGACCAATTGGGCAGACACCGCCAATGGCGTAGCCCGTCATGTCACGCACGAATCTGGCATCTGCGCGAGCCAGCTCACCCACTTGGGCCGCCACCTTCGCTTCATCGACCCGGTTCACGCCACTGGCGATGACCAATACTGGCGCATTGTCAGTAACGCGACGAAAAATGATCGACTTCGCAATCTGCGCTACATCGCAGCCCAGGCCGGCCGCTGCTTCGGCCGAGGTCTTCCCGCTTTCCGACAACACCACAACGGGTTGGTCGTGGCCGATATCCTGCAACAGGCGGGCAACGCGCTGAGCGGACGTGGGCAAGGCGGAAAAGGATTCGGTGGACATCTCGACAGAGGCTCCTGTTCAAAGAAATGGCAGCGGTTTCAGAGGCCGCCGCTCGGCGCAGAAAACCGGTCGAGTGTAACGCGCCTGCCTGGGGCGCTAAAATCACCGGCTGACTAACCGGGTGGCCACGCGGTGGCTCCACTCCTGTTATCCAGACCATTTACCGGCCCCTCCGCCCCTTTTCCGTCGTCTACGCCTCATGCGCTCCGAACCCGTTCTGCCCTTGCAAACTGCCGATCTGGGCGACTATGTCTTGTCCTATACCGAATACGGAAGCGGTGCCCCCATCGTGTTGATCCATGGTTCGCTCTGTGATTGCCGCTATTGGAAGTCGCAAATGGCGCCCCTGGGTCGCAACGCACGGGTGATGGCGCTGAGCCTGCGCCACTATTGGCCGGAACAATGGCATGGCGAAGGAGAGAGCTTCTCCATTGAGCAGCATGCACAAGACGTTGTGAGTTTCATTGAAACCGTGCTGGGTGAACCCGCCCATTTGGTTGGCCACTCCCGAGGCGGCCGCGTCGTACTCGAAGCCGCCTTGCGTGCACCACAACTCCTTCGCAGCATGACGCTGGCAGACCCGGGTCTGCCGTTGCCTGGCGATGATGATCTGCGGGGTGGCTTTCGTCAGCGCGCCATGGACTTGATTCGCCAAGGTGACGTTGATACCGGGTTGGCCCTTTTTATTGATACGGTCACGGGTCCGGATACGTGGCGTCGCATGGTGCCCTGGTTCCAGGACATGGTGCGTGACAATGCCACCACCTTGCTGGGCCAGGCTCGCGAAATACCGCCTGCGCTCACGCCGGAACAGATAGGGTCAATCACGTTGCCCACGTTGCTGATTGGTGGCGCACTGAGCCCAGCCCCCTACCCCGCGATACTGACTGCCCTGTCTGAATGGATGCCCCAAGCCAAGCGGGTAGATATTGTGGGTTCATCGCACGGCATGAATCTGGGTAATCCGCGTGCGTTTAACGGCGCGATCGAGACCTTCATCGCCGCGTTGTAGCGCCCCGGGTATATACAAGAGCCCAATCCATTGGCCAGTCCTGCCTCTACTTTCGAGCAAGTGCAGGTGTTTCTCTTTATTGCCAGCCTATCGGGGCAGGATCAATACAGAAGCCTCGCAAGAACACAGCAATTAACCAATTCCTCCTGGGAACCAGCCCGCCATGCCTTGAGCAGTGTTGGCAATATTGCGGTGCCCTGCCGATTCTCACTGCGTTGACATCGAAATTCTCGATTGCTACAAGTCGGGCAGGCATAAACCAGCATATATCGGTGGGGTGTGGATAACGTCAAAACGCTGGTGCGTGCCTTTTCTTAATCGACCAGGAAAAGGAATCCACATGAAACTATCCCACTTGGTGGTTGGTCTTTTTTGCAGTGTGACGTCGCTATCGGCATTGGCCCACCCGCATGATGCTGAGCTAAAGCATGGCTGGACCGAACTTCCTTTGGCACGCCAAACCTACTGCTATGAGCAGCAAGATTTCTGGAATGGCGAGCAAGGTATCAAAAACCTTGCCTGCAAAGCGGCGTACATCAAGGGAAAGGAAGTGTCCCCGGACAACCCCGCCTACCCATTCCAACAGCGTAATGAGTTCTCCGCCCTCGTGAAGGACTATGAGAATTTCGAAGCCGTGAAGGCCGTCGTGAAAGATGACACGCTGTGCGCAGCGGGTGACTCTAGAAAGGCAGGCATGGATGTTGTCTCAGCAGACTGGCATCGCGAGCCATTGGCAAAAAATGAAGACGGCACCTTTGCATTCCGCTTCAAGGCGACTGCCACCCACGACCCCAGCTTCTGGCAGATCTTCGTATCCAAGGCTGGCTATGACAGCGCGAAAAAGGCGTTGGCCTGGGCTGATTTGGAGAAGATCGGCGAGTTTCGCGACGTCAAACCTGACGACCACGGGGTCTATCACTTGAAGGTCAGCTATCCAAAGGATAGGACTGGTTCTGCTGTGATTTATACCCGCTGGCAGCGGATGGACCCGGCAGGTGAAGGGTTCTACAACTGCAGCGACGTGACACTTCGGTAGGTTCCGAGCCACAAGGCGCATAAGCAGCAAGTACCGTGGAAAAGCGCGGCGTCCTCGACCGGTGCTGTAGCACCGCTCGAGGACGCCGCCATCTGTTACCAGGCACTCACGTTCGATTAACGCCCTGCCCCCTTTGCCGCCATAATTTCCTGTGCCACCTGGCGAGGTGCTTCAGCATAGTGTTTGAACTCCATGCTGTACGTGGCACGCCCCTGGGTCAGCGAGCGCAATGAGGTGGAATAACCGAACATCTCGGCCAAAGGCACCTCGGCGCGCACCAGCTTGCCTGCGCCCCCTGGAATATCTTCCATGCCTTGCACCATGCCCCGGCGTGAGGACAGGTCCCCCATGACGTGTCCCGTAAACTCTTCAGGGGTTTCCACCTCAACGTGCATCATGGGTTCAAGCAAGACCGGGTCGGCGCGTCGCATGCCTTCCTTGAATGCCATCGAACCCGCCATCTTGAATGC
Source organism: Achromobacter deleyi (assembly GCA_040391965.1). Taxonomy (GTDB): domain Bacteria; phylum Pseudomonadota; class Gammaproteobacteria; order Burkholderiales; family Burkholderiaceae_B; genus Achromobacter; species Achromobacter deleyi_B. Next base: position 5,729 of record JBEBWV010000168.1, read on the forward strand.
GTTTTCGTTGGAATCAACGTCATGGTAGGAGCCAAAGAACAAGGTGACCTTGACGTCGACCACAGGATAGCCAGCCAGCACACCTGTCGTGAGCGTCTCGCGAATTCCCTTATCTACAGCAGGAATGAACTCTCGCGGCACCACACCGCCCTTGACGGCGTCGATGAACTCATAGCCCTTGCCTGGCTCCTGCGGCTCAAGTTTTAGCACCACGTGGCCATACTGCCCCCGGCCACCGGACTGCTTGATGAACTTGCCTTCGACTTCATCGCAGGTTTTGCGAATGGTCTCGCGATAGGCCACCTGTGGTTTACCGACAGTAGCCTCAACGCCAAATTCGCGGCGCATGCGATCAACCAGAATTTCCAGATGCAGTTCACCCATACCCGAGATGATGGTCTGACCAGATTCCTGATCGGTATGCACGCGAAACGAGGGATCTTCCTGAGCCAGGCGGTTCAAGGCAATGCCCATTTTTTCCTGATCAACTTTCGTCTTGGGTTCGACGGCTTGTGAAATAACCGGCTCCGGGAACACCATGCGTTCAAGCACGATAACGTGATCCGGATCCGTCAAGGTGTCGCCCGTGGTCACGTCCTTCAAGCCAACTGCGGCAGCGATATCACCCGCATAAACCTCCGTAATTTCATGCCGCTCATTGGCGTGCATCTGCAAGATACGGCCCAGGCGTTCCTTCTTTTCCTTGACGGGATTGAACACGGAATCGCCTGACTTCACGACGCCCGAATAAACACGGAAGAATACGAGCTGCCCGACGAAGGGGTCGGTCATGATTTTGAAAGCTAGCGCGGAAAAGGGGTCGGTATCGGACGGGTGTCGCTCGATCTCGCGGTCATGCAGGTCATGTCCCTTGATGGCCGGCACATCCAAGGGCGACGGCAGATAATCGATCACCGCATCAAGCATTGCCTGCACGCCCTTGTTTTTGAATGCGCTGCCGCACAGCATCGGGACAATTTGATTGGCGACCGTGCGAATACGCAATCCCTGCTTGATTTCTGCTTCGGTCAGTGTCTCGCCAGACAGATATTTATCCATCAGTTCGTCAGTCGCCTCGGCGGCTTTCTCGACCATTTTGTCACGCCAATGCTGAGCCTCTTCCTGCAAATTAGCGGGAATATCGCGGTACTCGAAACGCACGCCTTGGCTCGCCTCATCCCAGATAATGGCCTTCATTTTGACCAAGTCCACCACGCCTTCGAAATGATCTTCTGCGCCCACTGGAATCTGGATAATGACGGCGTCGCCTTTAAGCCGCTCAGCGATCTGGCGCTGCACGCGGAAAAAATCGGCGCCCACGCGATCCATCTTGTTGATGAACGCAATGCGCGGCACACCATACTTATTGGCCTGGCGCCAAACGGTTTCTGACTGCGGCTGCACGCCGCCCACCGCGTCATACACCATGCACGCGCCATCGAGAACCCGCATCGAGCGTTCGACTTCAATGGTGAAATCGACGTGACCCGGGGTATCGATGATGTTGATACGGTGCTCGGCGTAGTTGCCCGCCATCCCTTTCCAGAATGCCGTGGTAGCCGCAGAGGTAATCGTGATCCCGCGCTCTTGCTCTTGCTCCATCCAGTCCATGACCGCAGCACCGTTATGCACTTCACCTATTTTGTGAGTGATGCCGGTATAGAAAAGAATACGCTCGGTGGTGGTGGTTTTTCCCGCGTCGATATGGGCACTGATGCCGATATTGCGGTAGAGCTCGATGCGTGTCTTGCGAGTCATGTGGGGCCTCTTCCCTTGGATAGACCACTAGTGAACGCGGCAGCCCGACCGGGCTTGGCCGCGGCGGGAGCATCACTGCTGTTGGGTCAGGAAAGAAACGGCGATGACGCACCCGTACTTCGTGTCGTCCATATTACGCGCCATGCCGCCAGAAACAAACCATAGACCTTGCACAATCAACGGGCATAAAAATACCCCTCACAAGGAGGGGTTGGGGGGACGCGCAGCGTTTTGACGCAAACCGCGCATCTGGCAGCCCGGCGACCTGACGGTCACCTGAGCATGCTTACTTCTTTTCGTCTTTAACGCGGTAAACCAGCACCGCTGTTGAAGCCAGCGACAGCACTTTGGCCGTTACGCTACCCAGCAACAAACGCGACAGGCCGCTACGGCCGTGGCTGCCGATGAAGATCAAATCGCAGCCAGCGTCTGTTGCGGCTTGGACAATGCCATCTGCCACGTTGAAATTGGACACCGCGCGCGACTCAGCCTTGACGCCAGCAGTCTCTGCGCGCCCGAGGATGTGCTTGAGGTACTTGTCAGCTTGTTCAGCTGATGCTTTCTCATAGTCTTCATCAGTGATGGCGTAGGCTGCAGCCATGCCGTCAAAGCCGATCGTGGCGGCAAAAGGTTGCGTCACGTAGAGGGCGACGACTTCTGCACCAACAGACCGAGCAAACGTGATGCCAGCATTGGCAGCTTGTGCGGAAAGCGGGGAACCGTCGGTGGGAATCAGGATCTTCTTGAACATCGTGCCTGCTCCTTGAGTATGAAATTCAATGCTACCGGAAACATGCCAGGCTCACAGCAACGTGAACCTGGCTTCTTTGATTCGAATCAACCAATCTGCTTCGTAGCGGCGTAGAGATTAGTACAACGAGTACCGGTACGGCAATACGCCAGCACCGGCGCCGGCAGCTGTTGAAGCAGCTCGGCGAACCGGGCGACATCACCCATGGTCATGGCGCTGCCCACTACAGGTTGATACTCTACTTTCAGCCCAGCCGCCAATGCCGCAGCGGAGACGGCTGCTGCAGTAGGCTGATCCGGACCGCCTTCGAAATCGGGACGATTGATGATGACACTTTTGTAGCCGGCTGCGGCAACATCAGCCATATCCTCAGGGCCAAGTTGCGGCGCAACCGCAAAGTTCGGGGTAATAGGTTTGATTGGAGCGGACATGACGGTTCCTTCGTGGGCGTAGCCTGGAATGACTCTGCGACTCTAAATAGTATAAATGGGAGCGTCCTAGGTCGCGAACAGCTTTTCCAATTCGGACCAGATGCTTCGGTTATCGACCATTGCCACCGAAAACCGCAGCATGGTGGACGGTGCCTGCGCGGGAGAAAACAGCGTGCCGGGCGCCAACAACATGCCTCGGTCTGCGGCCTGACGTGCCACCACTTCCGTATCGCGCCCGCAATCTGCCCAAATAAACATGCCGGCATGCGGCTCATGAGCAACCGTCAACCCGAGCTTATAGAGCTGCTTTAAGCAACGCTGGCGTGCTTCGTCGACGCGCAGCCGCACGCGCTCGATATGGCGACGGTACTGACCTTCCACTAACACTCGGTGCACGACTCGCTCGCCAAGCTCTGGCGAGGTCAGGCCCGCCAGCATTTTCACGTCAGTCAATTTCTGGATAAGCTCCGCATTAGCAGCGATATAGCCCACGCGCAGACTGGCCGCGAGCATCTTGGAATAGCCGCCCACCAGAATGACGCGATTCAACCGGTCCAGTACCGCCAACTTCATGGCGCCACCAGGATGCAACTCACCATAGGTGTCGTCTTCCACAATCATGAAGTCGTGGCGCTCGGCGATGCGCAAGATGTCATAAGCGGCGCCAGCGCTCAGCGTGTGTCCGGTGGGGTTATGCACCGCGCTATTCACAATGAAGAGCTTGGGTTTGTGCTGCTCCGCAAGTTGAGCCAGCAAATTCATGTCTGGCCCATCGATACCGCGTGGCACACCAATGACACGCGCACCAAAGGCAACCAGACGGCCGAAAATGACAAACCAGGCCGGGTCTTCGACCAGCACCGTATCGCCGGGTTTCACGAGATGCCGCGCGATGAGATCCAGCCCATGCGTCACACCGTTAGTGGTCAGAAGATTGTGTTCAGGATGAGCGGGTACGCCCTCATTTTGCAAGACCGCCGCAATTTGTTGGCGTAATGGCGCAAAGCCCTG
>JBEBWV010000169.1:0-9616 GCA_040391965.1 Achromobacter deleyi
GTGCCGCAACGGGCCGTTTTGAGTCGTGGGAGGAGTCATGGTGATGTCGCAGGTCGTAAGGCTCGCCATCGCTTATCGCGAAGGCGGGTCGTTGATTATGGTTTTTCGGCCAGGAACTGTTTAATAAGCGGGACCAGAATCTCAACAATCTGGTCAGCTTCTATCCTGGAGAGTATCAGGGGTGGCAGCATTCTGATGACACGATCACGCGTGACATTGATCAACAAGCCTGCCTCCAGCGCCCGCGTAACCAGGATGCCGCAGGGTCGGGCGAGCTCAATGCCGAGCATCAGACCTCGGCCGCGCACCTCGGTGACACCCGGCACGTCTTTTAGTGCGAGCGCCAGTGCCACTTGCAAATGTGTGCCTACGGTATGCGCGTTTTCGAGCAAATTTTCCGATTCAATACTGTCAAGCACGGCCAGGCCAGCGGCGCACACCAACGGACCGCCGCCAAACGTCGTGCCGTGACTGCCAGGGGTAAAGACGCCTGCCGCAGCCCCGGCGGCGAGCATGGCCCCAATTGGCACGCCTCCGGCCAGACCTTTTGCCAAAGTCATGACGTCAGGTGTGATGTTGGCCCATTGGTGGGCAAACCACTTGCCCGTGCGCCCAATGCCCGACTGCACTTCGTCAATCATGAGCAGCCAGCCGCGCTCGGTACACAGGCGGCGCACGCCTTGCAGGAATTCGATGTCAGACGGGCGAATGCCGCCTTCGCCCTGGAGCACCTCGAGTAGCACGGCGGTGACACGCGGCTCAGCGTCTCCTGCCGCACGCACGGCGTCCAGGTCGTTGTATTTCACCTGGATAAAGCCCGAGGGCAGGGGCTCAAAGCCCTTGCGTGCTTTATCGCTGCCGGTCGCGGCCAGGGTGGCCAGCGTACGGCCATGCCAGGACGAATCCATGGTGATGATATGGGCGTGGTTATTGCCCTTGAGGTAACCGTAATAGCGCGCCAGCTTGATGGCAGCTTCGTTCGCTTCGGAACCGCTATTGTTGAACGCCACCTCTTGCATTCCGGAGAGTTCGGTCAGGCGCTGCGCCAGGGCAGTCTGCTGCGGAACCTCGTAGATGTTGGAGGTGTGAATGACGCGGGCGGCCTGTGCTGCAATGGCCGCGACCAATTTTGGATGGCCATGTCCCAGGCAAGACACCCCGATGCCGGCTAATGCATCCAGATATTTTCGGCCCTCGGCGTCCCACAACCAGACACCCTGGCCATGCGTGAACGAAACCGGTAAGCGGGCGTAAATATTGGCCAAAGGCGAAGACATTGCAAGGCTCTCCTGGGGAATCTTGCCCCTTGTTTCCCAGGGCGTAGCGCCATTCGGATGGGGGCAAAGCATCAATCATATACAATTCGCGGCGCGGGGCGCATGTTTGAAGACGTGGACGATCCGACATCCGCGCAAGGCCCCTCGCAGTGAAGAACTCATGGCAACTCGCGTCAGACAATTCGTAATTTATGGCGTTACCGATACCGGTAGCCGCTTTCGCCCCAGTGATTGGGCAGAACGGCTCGCCGGCGTAATGGCCCAGTTTCGGCCGCCCGGCAGTGCGGGTAACCACCTCACCTATTCGCCCTACGTGCTTCCCGTCGTCATTGACGGGGTGCGCGGCGTAGTGGTCGACCAGCGCCTGCGCGAACTCGAACCACTGGCATTTAAGTTCGTGGTGGACTTTGCCCGCGATAACAACCTTAAGACGGAAGAGCGCGAGGTATAGATAGACCGTGGCGCAAGCCGCGACGGGTTTTTCCTGTCGCTTCTTGTGGTCTGTCTTTTGACCTCGCCCTGTCAGCGGCCCGATACGATCAACAAAGGCGACCCGAACGGAATGCGCCGGGGATCTGCTCGCCAGTCCCCAGCGCCAACGTTTGCGCCACCTATTCAGACCAATCAGACGACGGGCGTCACGACCCGTCCGGTGTCGAAATAGGCTTGCAGGTTTTCCAGCATCAGGTTTTCCATACCCATACGCGTCTCGTAGGTGGCGCTGCCAATATGGGGCAAGACAACGGCGTTGTCGCTGTTGATGAGCGCTTGGGGCACGTTGGGTTCATGCTCGAATACGTCGAGTGCTGCGCATCCCAGCTTGCCGGTTTCCAAGGCCTGCACCAGCGCTTTTTCGTCAATGACCGGGCCACGCGCGATGTTGACGATGAGCCCCTTGGAACCGAGCGCTTCCAGTACTTCCTGGTTGACCAGGTGGCGCGTGCTCGCGCCGCCCACCGTTGCCACCACCAGGAAGTCCGCCCATTTGGCAAGATCGACCAGCGAGGCCTCGTAGCCGTAGGACACGTCGTCGCGCTTGCGACGGTTGTGGTAGCGCACTTCCATATCGAATCCGATACCGCGGCGGGCAATGGCGTCGCCAATACGACCCAAGCCGACGATACCCAGTTTTTTCCCACTGACGCGGGTGCCTAGTGGAATGCCGCCATGTACCTGTCCCCATTGACCAGCGCGCACAAAGCGCTCGCCTTGTCCCATACGGCGCGAGCCTGCAATCATCAGGCCCCACGCAAGGTCGGCCACGCAATCCGTAAGTACATCCGGGGTGTTGCTGACCTGAATGCCGCGCTGGGTGGCCGCGTCCACGTCTATGGTTTCGTAACCCACTCCCCAACTGCAAATGGCTTTCAAGTCCGGCAAGGCATTGATCAGCTCTGCATTGGCACCGAAATTTGCGGATGTGACAATGGCAGTGATGCCTTTTCCGTGCTCAGCCAGGGCCGCCTGACGGTCGGTGTGTTTCCACAATTCAAAGACGTCGTAGCGTTCGGCCAGGGTTTTGTTGGCGGTGGGCGAGCCGGCCAATGAGCCAACTTGGATGATGCGTTGCTTGGTAGTCATGTTGTCGAACAAGTAGGTGGCGAAACAAAGATGCTACTTGATTGCGGCTTGCAATACGTTAATTTGGTTTCAGGGGCTGCCACCCCCCCCCGGGGCGAATGGCCAGTCGGCCTCACCCCAGGGATGTGGGTAGGTAGAGGTGTTTATTCGAGTTGAATGCCCGCCTTTTCAATAACCGTTTTCCAGCGTTTGACTTCACCTTGCTGGAACGCCAGGAACTCTTGCGGCGTATTGGCAACTACCTCGAAACCTAAACCCTGCAGGGTTTCTTTGACCCGTGGCTCGTGCAGTGTGGTTTGCAAGGCCTGGGAGAGTTTCTGGACGACGGCGGGGGGCGTGCCTTTCGGTACGGCGAAGCCTTGCCAGGAATACACCACCATATCTTTGATGCCAGCTTCACCCAGTGTCGGGACATTTGGAAGATCAGGTGTGCGTGCCTCGCCGGTCAGGGCGAGCGCTTTGAGTTTGCCTGATTTGATGTGGTTCTGGACGGCACCCAGATTCTGGAAAGAGACATTGACCTGCCCGCCCATCAAGTCGGCAATGACGGCGCCACCACCGCGATAGGGCACGTCAACGCCTGTAGTGTCCGTGCGTTGACGAAAAAGCACCGCAGACAAATGATCCGACGAACCAGTGCCGGAGGATGCATAAGAGACTTTGCCGGGATTTTTCTTCGAGTATTCGACCAGTTCGGCCACCGTATTGGGGGGGAAACTGGTTGCCGCCACCAGCACGTTCGGATTGCGCACGGCCTGTGTCAGATATTCGAAATCTTTGCTTGGGTTGTAAGACAAGTTCTTATAAAGCGCTTCATTGATGGCAAAAGTACCAATGGAGCCGACCATCATGGTGTAGCCATCAGGCGTAGAGCGCGCCAGCGCTTGCGCGCCAATGGCGCTGTTGGCACCAGGCTTGTTTTCCACCACAACAGTTTGGCCCAATATTGTATTGAGCCCTGGCGTGACGGATCTTGCAGTGATATCGGAGGAGCCCCCGGGAACAAAGGGCACGATCATGGTGATAGGTTTGTTGGGATAGCCTGCCGCGTGGGCCGTCGAGAGGGCACAGAGGGATAGGCTCGCGGCGGCAACCGCGCTGATGAATGTTTTCACAATGTCTCCTGGTTCGCGTGCTCTAGTACTACCCGTCGTTCACGCGTCACGCCGGGTATGGAATCTCATCAGGTCATTCGATCAGGCGCTCGGGCCGTCCTCGCTTGCGGGTGGTGCGCCCGGGCAATGCCATAGGCGACGCGTGCAGCACGCGGCGATGCGTGGGGGAAGGGGGGCGAAGCAGACGGCGCGCGCAATGTCGGCGGCAAGGCGTTGTCGCACGCGAAGGGCGGCGGGGCTGCAAACATGGAAATCGTCTCCTCAATGTGCGCGTAAATCGCGCCTCGCTTATGGGGTGTTCCACCGAGCGCATGGCCCAGGTTCTTTGCAGCTAGGCGCATGGGCGCCGCCCTTCAACTTGTAATACAAATATATGTATTGAGCATCTACTTGTCAACCAAGTATACTTTTTTCATTCTCACCACCACCGCCTTATTCGCGCAGGAGTTCTTTCCATGAAAACCACGCCGGTCACCACTCAAGATTTGCAGCGCTCGGTGATAGCGGTGCCGCCCTTGGCGCGCCATACGGACTTATCACTTAACGAAGCCGCCAATCAGGCCTTGCTCGGGCATCTTGAGGCGGGTGGTGTACGCAACGTCATGTACGGCGGCAATGCCAACTTCTACAACGTAGGCGTGAGCGAGTACGCACGCATTGTGGACATGCTGGCGCAGGCGGCAGGGGACGACACCTGGATTCTGCCGTCAGTGGGGCCTGACTTCGGAAAAATGATTGATCAGGCAGGAATTTTGCGCACTCGTGCTTTTCCCACGGCGATGTTGCTGCCGATGGCATTCCCCTACACGGATGCCGGGCTAGCCGATGGCGTGCGCCGGTTCACTGATGCGTTGGGTAAGCCGGCCGTGGTCTACATCAAGTCTGCAAATTATCTGGCGCCTGAAACCGTGGCGCGTTTGATTGAAGATGGCCGTATCGTGGCCTTGAAATATGCCGTGGTGCGCGAAGACCCGACACAAGATGCGTATTTGTCGGCCCTGCTTGCGGCCGTAGAGTCGCGCTGGATTGTCAGCGGTATTGGTGAGCGGCCAGCCATTGTTCACTACCGCCAATTCGGCTTGAAGAGCTTTACGTCAGGCTCGGTGTGCCTGGCACCGCGCGGATCGATGCGCATATTGCAAGCACTGGCAGCCGGTCGTGATGACGAGGCCGCCGCCCTGCGGGAACACTATATGGCCTTGGAAGATTGCCGCGATCTGATTAGTCCGATCCGCGTCTTGCATGATGCCGTCACCTTGTCTGGCGTAGCCGACATGGGGCCGATGCTGCCGCTACTTACGGGCTTGTCTGAATCGGACCGCGTGCGCGTCGAACCGGTTGCCCGCCAGTTGGCCGCTTGGGATAAAGAGGCTGTAGTCGCGGCGTAAGCAGGCAGTAGGCGGCAATCAGCGTGTATGCCATTAACGGTACGATGAACGCTGATTGTGCGCGCCTGTCGATGAGGAGATTTCGTGGCCCGAAAAAATGTACCCCCCCCAATAATGGTTTTGACGCCAGGTGTGGCGCCCGAGCCCGACGGCGCGGGCGCTCTGGTATTAGAGCGAGGCCAACGTGTGCGTCTGGCCGATCAGCTATACGGTCAGATCTTCGAGCAGATTGTGTCAGGTCGCTTGAATGTTGGGGACAAGCTACCTTCCGAGCACGAGATTTGCGAAAAATTCGGCGTATCACGCCCCGTTGTGCGTGAGGCCTTGCTGCGCTTGCGTGCGGACGGTCTGGTGACCGCCCATCAAGGTTTGGGTACCTTTGTCAGCCATCAGCCCGCGCCGCGTCTGAAGACCTTCAGCGACGTGCAAAACGTGAGTGCCTATTTGCGTGCGCAAGAGGTGCGTGTCGCACTTGAAGGGGATGCCGCGCGTTTGGCCGCCCTGCGTCGAACCGATGAGCAACTAAGCCGTATTGCGCAAGCTCATGCTTTCTTCTCCGATGAATTGGCGCGTGGCCAAGTGTCTGCCGAGGCGGATTTGGCGTTTCACGCGAGCATCGCCGAGGCCAGTGGCAATGATTTCTACCTGGGTGTTCTGGAATCGATTCATGAGTCGATTAGTGGCTTTATGCGTTTGACACTGAATCTGACGCGTACCGGGTCGCGCCAACGGGCGCAACGGGTGCTGGACGAGCACGCTGCCATTCTCGCCGCGATCCGTGAGCAAGACGGAGAGCGTGCCCGCGTAGCCATGCAATTTCACTTGGGCCAGGCGCGACACCGCTTGGTGGACCGAGAGCGCGATTAGGGCTTGATCCCGGCGCCTCAAATGACAAAGAAACAGAGGAGATGAGTGGTGCAAGGGAATGAACAGCAAGGGTCGAGGGTGCCCATAGAGGCAATACGGGATCAGATATTCAGTGTGTTGACGGCATGGGGCATGCCCGAAGACCTGGCCGTCACTACGGCTGGCCTGATGGCACAAACGGACTTGCTGGGCGTCGATTCGCACGGCATTTCCATGTTGCCGGCCTATGAAGAAAAGTTTCTGGCTGGCTCGCTCAAGCTGAGTGCACGTGCCCAGATTGTGCGGCAAACCGCTGCCAGCGCATTGATAGACGGCATGGGCGGGTTGGGTTATCCGGTGGCCGCTCAGGCCATGCATCTGGCCGTAGATAAGGCGCTGGAACACGGTGTCGGGGCAGTGTCGGTACGCAACTCGCATCACTTTGGTGCGGCCGGTGTGTATGCACGCATTGCTGTGCAGCGCGGTGTTGTCGGTCTTGTCACGAGTAGCGCTAACGGCGTGATCATGGTGCCGACCGGAGGCGCGATGCCCATGCTTGGCACCAATCCCATTGCATTTGGCGCGCCTGCCGCACATAACGAGCCATTTGTGCTTGATATGGCCACCACCACGGTTGCGGCCAATAAGGTCAAGGTTTATGACTTTCAAGGCAAGCCGTTGCCAGCGGGTTGGGCCATCGATGGTCAGGGCCAAAGTATTACCGCCGCCGACACCGCCATGCAATTCATCTTCAAGCATCCCGAAGGGGGGCTGACGCCGCTTGGCGGCACCGCCGAGATGAGTAGCCATAAGGGGTATGGCCTGGCGATGATGGCGCAGATTCTCGGGGGCACGCTGGGTGGAAGCGCCTTTGCCGCAAGACGCGCGTCGACGCGTCGTCCGGGTGAGCCTGACGATGTGGGGCATTTTTTCCTTGCCCTGAATCCGGATGCATTTCGGGCGGCGGGTTCGTTCGAGGCAGACATGGACGATCTGATTGACGCCATGCACGACACGCCACCAGCCGACGAGGCGGTGCCTGTTCTGGTCGCCGGTGATCCTGAGGTCGCGCAACGCGAGCAACGACTTCGTGAGGGTGTCCATATTCCCGCCGCGCTCGACGTGCGCTTGCGCTCAATCTGTGAGCGCTGTGGCGTGCCATATCTGCTGGAGGCTGGCTGATCGATTGCGCTGCGCGGTGGAGGCCGCGCAGGCAAGTCGCATGATATTCAATTCTTTCATCCTATAAAAAAATCAGGAGACAAAAATGCAATGCAAACAATCGATGCCGGGGCGTCGTCGTCTGGTCGTGCTGGCACTTGCTGCCGCGTCGTTACTGCCTGGCGTGGTGATGGCACAAGCTGCTCCGTGGCCCAGCAAGCCTCTGCGTCTGGTCGTGCCTTTCCCGGCAGGTGGCAGCACGGATGCCGTAGGTCGGCTGTTGGCGGTGGAGTTGGCCCGTGATCTGGGTCAGAACGTCATTGTGGAGAACAAGGGTGGTGCCAACGGCAATATCGGCTCGGATGCGGTCGCAAAGGCCGAGCCCGATGGCTATACCTTATTGTTGTCAGGCGTAGGGTCAAACGCGATCAACTACGCGCTTTATCAAAGCATGCCGTATCGCAATAGCGACTTTGCTCATGTCTCTCTCTTGGCGACGGGGCCGAACGTGTTGGTCGCCAACCCAGAGTTTCCAGCGCACACGCTGGAAGAATTCATCAAGCTCGCGCGCGCAGAGCCAGGTAAATATACGCACGCCAGCTCGGGCAGCGGATCTTCCGGGCATCTGGCCATGGAAATGCTCAAGCAAGCCGCCGGGATCGAGCTTGTGCACATACCGTACAAAGGCGGTGCCGCTGCTATTACCGACACGATTGGTGGTCGAGTGTCTGTCTTGTTTTTGAATCAGGACAACCTCTTGCCTCAGGTCCGGGCAGGTAAATTGCGCGCATTGGCGGTGGCCAGCGAAAAGCGTAATCCAGCCTATCCAGACACGCCTACTGTGGCGGAGGCCGGGTTCCCAGGTTTCGCAGCAGAGTCATGGTTTGGTTTGTCAGTGCCCGCCAAAACGCCGCCTGCCGTGGTGCAGCGCCTTTATCAGGCCACAGAAAAAGCCATGGCATCGCCAGAGTTGCGTCAAAAGCTGGAAAATGTAGGCTTCGTGGTGGTGGGGAGTGATCCCAAGGCCTTTTCCGCTTTTGTGACCGATGAAATCACTAAATGGGGTGCAGCGGCGAAGGCGTCCGGCGCACGCATGGATTAACGCTTTTGAATCATGGGTTTGGTGGTGTCTGGTTCTCCGGTCATCACCAGGCTCGAAGCAAGCACTGAGTGCGTAGTCGACAGGCAACGCCTTAAACCTGGAAGGTAGAGAAGCAATGAATTCACCCTTACCCAATCGATTTCGCCAGCGCATTTTGGCGCATGAGCGGCTAATCGGGTTCTGGATGTGCATGTCGAGCCATATTACGGCAGAGCTTGTCGGCTTGGCTGAGTTTGATTGGTTGCTGCTTGATGGCGAGCACTCACCGAATGAAGTGCCTATGTTTCTGCAGCAATTGCAGGCCTTGCAAGGCAGCGGTAGCGCCGCGATTGGTCGTCCGACCTGCAATGATCCGGTCGAGATCAAGCGTTTGCTGGACATTGGCTTTTACAACCTGCTGATCCCGTTTATTGAGTCTGCCGCGCAGGCGCGCCAAGCGGTAGCAGCAACCCGCTACCCGCCACAAGGAATGCGAGGTGTTGCAGGTTCGCAACGTAGCAACCGATATGGCACGGTTCCCAACTATCTGCAGACCATCAACGACAACATTTGCGTATTGCTGCAAATCGAAAGTCAGCCGGGTATTGATGCCGTCGACGAGATTGCTGCGGTAGAGGGCGTAGACGGTATTTTCATCGGACCGTCTGACTTGGCTGCCGCATTAGGTCATCTAGGCAACCCTGGGCATCCCGAAGTGCAGGAGGCGATTCGCCACTTGCATCAGCGTGCCTCTGCGCATGGCAAGGCCGTTGGTATTCTGGCGCCGGTGCATGCGGACGCGCAGCGCTACCTCGACATGGGTATGCATTTTGTCGCGGTTGGCACAGATCTGGGTGTTTTCAAGCAAGCCACATTCGCATTGCGCGAGGCTTTTCCCACCTAAGTTGTCATGCCTGGTTGTTAATTCAGCCAGGTAGCAGACAAGTGGGGAGGCAGACTGGTGGGGAAGCAGACTGCTGGGGAAGCAGGAAAACAAAAAGGATGCCCAGGGGCATCCTTTTTATTTGCCGTATTCGTGACGCCCCGACGAGCAGGGCGGCAGAATGGCTTAGGCCAGCGCCTTGACGGCGGCAGCCAAGCGGCTCTTGTGACGAGCAGCCTTGTTCTTGTGGATGATGTTCTTGTCAGCCACGCGATCGATCACGC
>JBEBWV010000170.1:0-9593 GCA_040391965.1 Achromobacter deleyi
ATCCCGAAAACCGCCTTTCTTTTGTCTGTTTGAGGAGTCATCCGTGAAGCGACGAGTCGTCATCACCGGCCTGGGTATCATTTCCCCCGTGGGGAACGATCTGACCACCGCTTGGGACAATATCGTCAACGGACGTTCTGGTATCGGCCGCATTACGCGTTTCGATCCCTCGGCCATCACGACGCATATTGCCGGCGAAGTCAAAAATTTTGACATCACCAGCTATGTTCCTGTGAAGGAATCCCGCCAGATGGATACATTTATCCATTACGGTCTGGCTGCGGGAATGCAAGCGTGGAAAGATTGCGGTTTGGAAGTCACCGAGGCTAACGCCGAGCGGATAGGCGTCATCGTGGGTTCCGGTATCGGTGGCTTGCCCCGTATCGAAGAAACCCAGGTTGAGTACCTGGCCAAAGGGCCACGCCGGATTTCCCCGTTCTTCGTGCCAGGTTCGTTGATCAATCTTATTTCTGGTCAATTGTCTATTGCCTATGGCTTGAAAGGGCCTACCTACGCAGTCGTATCGGCCTGCACAACAGGCTTGCATTGCATTGGCGATGCCGCCCGTTTGATCGAATACGGCGATGCAGACGTCATGATGGCAGGGGGGGCTGAGTCCACCGTGTCACCGTTGGGTGTTGGTGGTTTTGCTGCCATGCGCGCATTGTCTACCCGCAACGACGACCCAGAAACGGCTTCGCGCCCCTGGGACCGAGATCGTGACGGTTTTGTCCTTGGCGAAGGTGCTGGGGTGTTGGTGCTGGAAGAGTACGAGCACGCAAAGAAGCGCGGCGCGCGCATCTATGGCGAGCTGGCCGGTTACGGCATGAGTTCCGATGCGCACCACATCACAGCCCCCGACAAAGACGGCCCGCGTCGCGGCATCTTGAATGCCTTGCGAAACGGCGGCATTAATGCCGACGAAATCAGTTACGTGAACGCACACGGTACGTCCACGCCTTTGGGCGATAAGAACGAAACCGATGCGTTGAAGCTGGCGTTTGGCGACCATGCCCACAAATTGGTGGTGAATTCCACCAAGTCCATGACTGGGCATTTGTTGGGCGCGGCGGGCGGTATCGAAGCGGTGTTCACCACCTTGGCGGTGTACAACCAGATTTCACCTCCCACGATCAATATCTTCAATCAAGATCCCGAATGTGATCTAGATTATTGTGCCAATGAGGCTCGATCCATGAAGATTGACATCGGTCTGTCCAATTCGTTTGGTTTTGGCGGTACTAACGGCTCCATGGCCGTTCGTCGGATCTGATTTGGACGGCTCTGTTAGTGGGCGCTGGTCATTTCGCGTGTCGGTGCTGCGTCCGCGCGGCATCGTTGCGCTACATGGCCTTGCAGTAGCTACAGCGGCGATTTGCGTAGCATTGGCTGCGGTATGGAGCGGTCTCGGCCTTTTGTGGGCCGGGCTGCTTGCTGCCGCAGTCATCGTTGCGGCTCTCGTCGTGAATCGGCGTGCACCATCTCCCGTGCTGGCGCTTCGCACCGGTTCGGGTGGACAAGGCTGGCAGGTGCTGTTGTCGCGTGGTTGGCTTGACGCTGAATTGCTGAGTCATCAGCGTGGCGCGGCCTGGATTACGCTAACGATGCGCGCCGCAGGCGCGCAGGAAGCAACGGCTCAAGCTGATGACATCACTTTCACCGTTTGGCAGCACACGCTACTGTCTGTTCACTGGCGACGTCTTTGTGTGCTGGTTGGCGCGGTTCAGCATGCTACGCCGACAGTGACTGCCGGGGAGGCGTCATGAGCGAACGCGACATCGACGCCGAACTGGTTGAACGCGTGCAGCGTGGTGACAAGAAAGCGTTCGACATTCTGGTGTTGAAGTACCAGCGCAAAATTTTGCGCTTGCTGGCACGCATGATCCGCGATCCGTCCGAAATTGAGGATGTGGCGCAAGAGGCCTTCATCAAGGCTTATCGCGCCTTACCTCAGTTTCGGGGGGAGAGCGCGTTTTATACCTGGTTGTATCGTATCGCCATCAATACGGCACGCAATTGGCTGGCGTCGCAAGCGCGGCGTCCCAGCGCGCCAAATGCATTAGAAACAGAAGACGGTGAAACTTTTAACGAAACCGACAACCTAACCGATATCAGCACGCCGGAATCCATGGTCGCCAGCCGCGAAATCGCCGAGACGGTGAACGCGGCTATCGAGGAATTGCCTGAAGAATTGCGCACCGCAATCGTCCTGCGTGAAATTGAAGGTATGAGTTACGAAGACATCGCCCAGAGCATGGATTGCCCAATAGGGACAGTACGCTCGCGCATTTTCCGTGCGCGTGAAGCGATTGCCACCCGTTTGCGCCCATTGCTTGGCACCGATGCCGAGCGTCGTTGGTAAGGAGTGGCAGTCATGCAAAAAGCAGCCCAGTCCGTCGTGACCACCGAGTCTTCCTGGGAGGAATCGGTTTCCGCCTGGATGGATGGCGAAGAGTCCGACGATATTTTTTCCCATCTGGCGACCCCACAGGGACGTCAGACTTGGGACACCTATCACCTTATTGGTGATTCACTACGAAATGCTGACTTGGCGGTAACGCCAAGCGCGGCATTTCAGGCACGTTTGGCGCGCGCGCTTGATGCGGAGCTGCCCATCGTGGCCGCTGCTCGTCGACGATCGCCTTTACGTGTTGGTCTTTCCAGCCTTGCCATAGCCGCCGCTGTGGCAACGGTGGCATGGGTGGCCCAGCCCTACCTGACCGGTGTAGCCGCGCCAGGTCAGGAAACACGAATCATGGCGGACGCGAGCACGGGCATAAATGCCAATGCCTCCGACGATGCCGGGTTACGTGATTATCTGGAAGCACATCGCCAGATGGCGGGTCCTAGCGCCGTACGACAAGTATCGTTTGGCGCCGGAGCGGTACGTTGATGGCTCAGGCGATTTATAGGCATTGGCCGTTGTTGGCGCGAGGCGCCACCCGGCCGATGCATCGTGCAGGCTGGATGGCGGTTACGTTATTGACTGCATTTCTGGCAGCACATGATCCGGCAATGGCCGCAGATGCAGGCCCTGCCACGCAGGCAGATCCCATCCAGCTATTGACGCGCATTCAGCAGGCCGCGCGAAAGCAGGACTACGCTGGGGTCTTTATGTACCAGCAGGGTGAGCTTATTCAGTCCTCACGCGTTGTTCATGTCATTGATGGCACTGGCGAGCGTGAGCGGCTTGAGATTCTCGATGGCCAGCCTCGCGAGTATTTGCGTCACAACGACGACATTCAATGTTTGATGCCCGAGCGCAAAACAGTGCTCATCGAACGACGCCGCGCGGATCGATTCCCCGGTTTGTTGATGGGCGATGCAGCCAATTTGACCGAGCATTACAGAGTTCGCACAGAACCGGCAATGCATCGGGTGGCAGGTCGCGAATGTCGTCTGATTACGATCGAACCTCTGGATAGTCTGCGTTATGGCTATCGCTTGTGTGCCGATGCGGCGACCAATCTGTTGCTCAAGGCTCAAACCTTGAACGGGGCGCACGGTGTTATCGAACAGGTCTCGTTTTCCTCGATTCGACTCGGGGCTGATGTCGACCCCAAGCAATTGGCCTCCGGCTGGAATACGCGCGATTGGACGGTGATGGAGCCGGCAATGACCTCGGTTGATCTCAGCGCACAAGGTTGGCGTATTCCTGCACCCAAGGGTTTTGGCGTAGTGATGCAGGTGACCCGTGCAATCGGGCAGGGCGGGCAAGTCAGTCAAATGGTACTTTCCGACGGACTCGCCGCCATTTCGGTGTTTATCGAACCCTACGACAGCAAACGCAAGCACCATGAACCCAAGGGCGCGGCCCAACGGGGTGCCATTACGGTGTACAGCACGCGTATCGCAGACTTCTGGTTGACCGCAGTTGGCGAGGTGCCACTGGCCACGCTACAGCAACTGGCCGAGGGCACAGAATACGTGCCTGTGGCAGCATCCAAATAAAGGCACGCCTGCAAAGAGTTGCGGCGTTTTTGGAGTACTTAATGAAAGCAATGTCGCTCTCGACCTCATACTTCCGACGTTTCTTGGTGGCGTTAACGGCTGGCGTGATCGTGTCCGTGTCGCAGGCACCCGTGGCGCAAGCCCAGGTGCCTACCGTGGCATTGCCTGATTTCACCACCGTCGTCGAGAAGGTCGACCCCGCCGTCGTGAATATTCGTACAACGGCGACGATCCCTGTGCGAGGCCCAGCGGGCGCTCAAGACCCTTACGAGTTGTTCAAGTGGTTCTTCGGACCCGACATGCAGCCACCCGGTGGTGGTGGCGGTGGTCCGCAAATGCCGACACCGCGGCAGCGTCCGCCGCAAGCGGCTCAGCCAGACGAGCGCACTGTGCCGCGTGGCGTGGGTTCCGGTTTCTTCATCTCGGCTGATGGCTACATCCTGACCAATAATCATGTGGTCAGCGACGCTACCGATATTTTCGTGACCCTGACCGACGGCCGTGAGTTCAAAGCCAAGGTCATCGGCACCGATGAGCGCACAGATGTGGCGCTCATCAAAATCGATGCCAAAGATATGACGCCACTGGTCATTGGCGACCCGAAGAAGTTGAAGAAAGGGCAGTGGGTTTTGGCCATTGGCTCACCTTTCGGACTGGACTCTACGGTAACGGCGGGCATTATCAGCGCCATTGGTCGTGATACTGGTGAGTACTTGCCGTTTATTCAGACAGACGTGGCGGTCAACCCCGGTAACTCCGGTGGCCCCTTGATCGATCTGAAGGGCGAAGTGGTGGGTATCAATTCCCAAATCATTTCGCGCAGCGGCGGCTTTATGGGCATTTCGCTGGCTATCCCCATTGACGAGGCGATGCGTGTTGCTGATCAGCTCCGCGCCACAGGTAAAGTGACTCGTGGTCGTGTTGGTGTGCAAATCGGTGAAGTCAGCAAGGAAGTGGCTGATGCGCTTGGGCTGAGCAAGGCTGAAGGCGCAATGGTCAGCAGTGTTGAGGCTGATGGCCCCGCTGAGAAGGCCGGCGTTCAACCCGGTGACGTGATCCTGAAATTCAACGGCGAACCCATCAAACGTTGGTCCGATTTGCCACGAATTGTGGGTGAAACCAAACCAGGTACCACCACCAACATGGAAGTGTGGCGCAAGCGCAAGAGCATCATCTTGCCGGTCAAGGTTGCTGAAATTCCCACGGAGAAAGCCGCTTCTGCCAAGAAGAAGGTAGATCCCGTCGTGGAAGAGACCAACGCCCTTGGTCTGAATGTCATCGACGTGCCGGCAGATTCACAGCGTAAGCTGCGCATCAAAGGCGGTGTGCAGGTGCGCGTGGCCGAAGGTGTCGCTGCCAAGGCTGGCATTCAAGAGGGTGATATCTTGCTTGCCGTGAACGATATTGACGTGACTGGCGCCAAGCAGTTTGGTGAGCTTGTTGCGAAGCTGGACAAGGGCAAGACGGTTGGCTTATTGGTGCGTCGTGGCGATCAGACGCAGTGGGTAGCAGTCCCCGCCTCCAAATAAGGTCAAGACCGGCTAAAATGCCTGGTTGCCTCGAGAGGGGGCGCGTTGCGCCCCCTCGTTTTTGGCCTTTTCCGCTCTTAAAGCAGGGGGTAATCCCCCCGGTTTTTAATCGAGCGCTCTGCCCCTTTTAAAATTACCGTATGCAGCATATTCGCAACTTCTCCATCATTGCCCACATCGATCACGGCAAATCGACCCTGGCCGATCGTCTGATCCATCGCTGCGGTGGATTGGCAGATCGCGAAATGTCGGCGCAGGTTCTCGACTCGATGGATATCGAGCGTGAGCGTGGCATTACCATCAAGGCCCAGACGGCTGCGTTGCACTACAAGGCGCTGGATGGCAAGACTTACAACCTCAACCTTATCGATACCCCGGGACACGTCGACTTCTCATACGAAGTCAGTCGCTCCCTCTCTGCATGCGAAGGGGCTTTGCTGGTTGTAGACGCGTCCCAAGGCGTGGAAGCGCAAACCGTGGCCAACTGCTACACCGCCATCGAGTTGGGTGTAGAGGTGTTGCCGGTGCTGAACAAAATGGATCTGCCGCAAGCAGATCCCGATGGCGCGCGTCAGGAAGTTGAAGAAGTCATTGGCATTGATGCGTCGAACGCTATCTTGGCCAGCGCCAAGACCGGCATGGGCATTGATGACATTCTGGAAGCCATTGTTGCGCGTGTGCCGCATCCTAAGGGCGATCCCACCGCGCCGTTGCAGGCCTTGATCATCGACTCGTGGTTTGATAACTACGTGGGCGTGGTCATGCTGGTGCGCATCATTAACGGCGTACTCAAACCCAAAGACAAGCTTCTGTTCATGGCGTCGGGCGCCACCCATCTGTGCGAGCAGACGGGTGTGTTTACGCCGAAGTCGCAGCAACGTCCGCATTTGTCGGCCGGTGAAGTGGGCTTTGTCATCGCTGGCATCAAGCAGTTGGAAGATGCCAAGGTGGGCGATACGGTCACGTTGGCGAATAAGCCCGCTTCCACAGCCTTGGCCGGTTTCAAGGAAATTCAGCCGCAGGTGTTTGCCGGTCTTTATCCGGTCGAGAGCTCCGAATACGATCAACTGCGTGACTCACTTGAAAAACTCAAGCTGAATGACGCGGCACTGATGTTCGAACCAGAAGTTTCGCAAGCGCTGGGTTTCGGCTTTCGTTGCGGCTTCCTGGGTCTTTTGCACATGGAAATTGTGCAGGAGCGCCTGGAGCGCGAATTCGACATGGACATCATTACTACCGCGCCGTCGGTGGTCTATGAGGTGGTGCTGCGGGATGAATCGGTAATCACTATCGAAAGCCCGTCGCGTTTGCCAGAAGTCGGCAAGTATCTGGAAATTCGTGAGCCTGTGGTCAAAGTGACCTTGTTCATGCCCCAGGAGTATGTGGGTCCGGTCATGACGCTGTGCAATAACAAGCGCGGCAATCAGATCAACATGAGCTACCACGGCCGCCAAGTGCACCTGGTGTACGAAATCCCGCTGGCTGAAATCGTGCTCGACTTCTTCGATAAGCTTAAGTCGGTGTCGCGTGGCTATGCCTCCATGGACTACGAGTTCCTCGAATACCGTGCCGCAGACGTAGTGCGTGTTGACCTGCTCATCAACAACGACAAGGTCGATGCGTTGGCCGTGATCATTCACCGTAGTAACGCCCGCCATCGCGCGCGCGACGTGGTGACCCGTATGCGTGCCTTGATTCCTCGCCAAATGTTCGACGTGATCATTCAGGCTGCTATTGGTGCAGAAATCATTGCGCGTGAAAACGTGAAGGCACTGCGCAAGAACGTGCTGGCCAAATGCTATGGCGGCGATATTTCCCGCAAGAAAAAGCTGCTTGAAAAGCAGAAGGCGGGCAAGAAACGGATGAAGCAGGTGGGTAGCGTTGAAATCCCGCAGGAGGCTTTCTTGGCCATTCTGCAGGTAGATGATAAGTAGAACCCAAATAAGGCGATTAGCTGATGAGTTGGAACTTTGCCCTGATTTTATTCATATTGCTGGTAGTTACCGGCTTGATCTGGGTGCTCGACTTGGTGGTGCTGCGCAAGCGGCGGCAGCAGCGTGCACAAGCTGCCGCAGCCCAGTTCACGCACGCGGCGGTTGGAGATGCGGCTGAGGCCGAACGCCTGCGCCGTGAGGCGCTGGACGCCGCCAATCGCATGCCATGGTGGGTCGAATACGCCGTTAGTTTTTTCCCGGTAATTCTCTTCGTCTTTGTGCTGAGATCTTTTGTCATTGAACCGTTTCGCATTCCGTCCGGTTCCATGCTGCCGACCTTGCAGTCTGGTGACTTGATTCTCGTGAACAAGTTCGACTACGGTATTCGTTTGCCCGTCATCGACAAGAAAATCATCAGCTTGGGTTCGCCCAAACGCGGTGATGTCGTGGTGTTCCGTTACCCGGTCGATCCGGATGTGGATTACATCAAGCGCATTGTCGGCCTGCCGGGTGATGAAATCGCCTATCTGGACAAAAAGCTCTATGTAAATGGCGAATTGGTGCCGCATGAGCGTGACGGTGACTATTTCGAACCCGATCGCG
Source organism: Achromobacter deleyi (assembly GCA_040391965.1). Lineage (GTDB taxonomy): Bacteria > Pseudomonadota > Gammaproteobacteria > Burkholderiales > Burkholderiaceae_B > Achromobacter > Achromobacter deleyi_B. The sequence continues at coordinate 8,018 of JBEBWV010000170.1, forward strand.
TGTCGTATATTGCCCAATATAAAGAGAAGTTGGGCGACGTTGACCACAAAATGCTGCTCGATGAGACAAAGCCTCAGGAATTTGGCCCGATTTGGAAATTTCCCAACATGGAAAACTGCCAATATTCGCGCAATGGGGTACGCTGCAAAGTACCAGAAGGTCATTATTTCGCCATGGGCGATAATCGGGATAACAGCGCCGACAGCCGCTACTGGGGATTTGTCCCGGATAGCAACATCGTTGGTCGTGCGTTTTTCATCTGGATGAACTTCAGCGATCTCAGCCGTATTGGCCGGTTCAACTGATTATGTCGTTAGCAACGCTAGAAAGCCGCCTGGATTATCACTTCAGTGATGCGGCCATGCTCGAGCAGGCTCTGACTCATCGTAGTCACAGCCCGCGCCATAACGAACGGTTGGAATTCCTCGGGGATTCCGTCCTGAATTTTGTCGTGGCAGCAATGCTCTTTGACAAGTATCCAAAGATCGACGAAGGCGATTTATCACGCTTGCGCGCCAACCTGGTCAAGCAAGCTTCGTTGGCAGATATTGCCCAACGGCTCGAGCTTTCGCAATGGTTGCGCCTGGGCGAAGGTGAGTTAAAGAGCGGTGGTTTTCGTCGTCCCTCTATCTTGGCCGATACGGTCGAGGCTATCTTCGGTGCCGTATTTATTGACGCGGGCTTTGATGCCGCACGTCGCGTCATCGTGCGTCAGTATCAGCCCGTGTTAGCAGGCATGGATCCTAAAACGCTTGGCAAAGATGCCAAGACGTTATTGCAAGAATTCCTGCAAGGCCGCAAGTTGGCCTTGCCGTTGTACACGGTAGTGGCCACGCATGGCGCGGCGCACAGCCAGCAATTCGAGGTCGAATGCGCGATTCCCGCGCTGGAGATCAAAGTCGTAGCCCCCGGTGCCAGCCGCCGAGCAGCCGAGCAATCGGCCGCCAAGCTGGCTCTGGAAGCTGCACTTGCCGTTAGCCCCGCGGCCAAGGCCGCTCGCAAGTCGGGCAAAGCGCGCAAGACCGCGCAACTGTCGCTGCCTGTCGCAGTGGCTCAAGAGATTAAATGAGCGATACCCCTTTTCGTGCTGGCTTCATTGCCGTCGTCGGCCGCCCCAATGTGGGCAAGTCCACGCTGACGAACGCCTTGATCGGCTCCAAGATTTCCATCGTGTCGCGCAAAGCGCAGACCACGCGCCACCGTATTCACGGCGTGCTTACGCGTGAGCACGAGCAATTTGTTTTCGTCGATACGCCGGGTTTCCAGACGCGCCACGGTGGCGCAATGAACCGCATGATGAACCGCGTGGTGACGCAAGCTTTGGCTGGCGTGGACGCGGTGCTGCATGTGGTGGAAGCCGGTAAGTGGTCGGAGGGCGACGCGAAGCTGTTGCCCTTGTTGCCATCGCCGGAGAACACCATTCTGGTGATCAGCAAAATCGACGCGTTGAAGAACCGCGATGAGCTGTTCGCGTTTGTCGCCAAGCTCACTGCTCTGTATCCCTATAGTGCCGTGGTGCCTGTCAGCGCCACCAAGAAGCATCAACTGGATCAGTTGCTCGATGAAATTGCGGCGC
>JBEBWV010000171.1:0-9502 GCA_040391965.1 Achromobacter deleyi
TTGATAGATCAGGGGTTCGATGTTCCGGCATCAGAATCAGCTCGATGGCGGCAGCGCAATCGAGCAAGGGCGCGTCATGTTGCGCGGGGGCGAGCAGTTGGACGCCGATTGGCATGCCATGGGCATCGAACCCGGCAGGCAGGGCAATGGCGGCAGCACCCAGAAAGTTGGCTGGACGCAGTAATTTCCCCAAGCCTGCATGAGCCGTATCGGCCGGATCAAGGGGCTGAGCCGCCTGATCGCAGGCTGGCATGAGCAGCGCATCATGGTTGAACATTGCCGCGCCGAATGCGGCCTGATCGGCTTGCAGGCGTTGTTGCGCCGCTTCATATTGCGCCGCACTGATACGGCCACCTGCGGCGATACGGGCGCGAATGACCTCCCACAACGGTTGTGCGGGATCTTCGGCCAGGGCGCCGTAATAGCGATAGGCCTCGTAGGCCAACACAATGGAATTGTCGTCGGCCATGCGGGAGAACGACAGGGCGGCGGGTGGCATCCAGGGCACAGGTGTGAAACCTGCCTGAGCCAGGCGTTCCATGGCTTCGGCCCATACGCGCTTGCCTTCAGAATGCAGTGTTGTTGGCCAGGCCTCTTCGGCCAAGTAGGCAAGCGGGCCAGCAGTGCGAATGCGGGGCTGACGCAAGGCAATACCGCGATCCGCTGGAAAGGCGAGCGTAATCGGGTCATCGACATCAGGGCCGCTGAGTAACTGTGTCAGCAAGCGTGCGTCGCTCACGCTGCGCGTGATTGGACCCAGAACATCCAGTGTTTCCGACAAGGGCAGGCAGCCTGCCCGACTGATCAGCCCGGACGAGGGTTTGAAACCCACCAGGTTGTTTAGTGCCGCCGGTGCGCGTACCGAGCCGCCGGTATCGCCACCCAGCGCGATAGGGGCCAGGCCTGCGGCCACTGCAACGCCGGCACCGCTCGAAGAGCCGCCGGGGGCGCGCGCGATCCGCGAATCCCAGGGATTGCGCGCCGTGCCTTGCGTTGCATTTTGACCCGCGAGGCCAAAGGCGAATTCGGTCATGCGGGTTTTGCCCAGCACCACCATGCCGTTGGCGGATAAGTGGCGCAAGGGCGTGCTGGTCTCATCGCTGATGACGTTGCGACGCGTAAGGGATCCGAGGCTGGCCGGGGTGCCTGCCCATTGCACGCTATCTTTAATGGCGACGGGCACGCCATGTAGTGGGCCCAACATGATGCCGCCATCTTGCAGGCGGTCAGCGGCTTCGGCCTGAGCCAGCGCACGCTCAGCCGTTACGTGGCTGAACGCGCCCAATTCGGGGGCGCGCTCAATACGGTCCAGAAAATGCAAAGTGACTTCGCGGGAACGCAACTTGCGCCCGCGTATGGCTTGGGCCAGGGCGTGGGCGTCCAGGAAGTGCAGGGGCAGGTGTTGTTCTGGCATACGTCTCTATCAAGCGAAAAAGCCTCCGGCCTGCAAAACAAACCGGAGGGCATGATGGAAAGGACAGTCTTACTTCAGCGGCTGACCGACGGTTTCAGGCATGCGAATGAAGGTAATCAGCGTGATGACGGCGCCTGCCAAGACATAGAAGAAGAACCAGCGTTCCTGGCCAATACTCTGCAACCACGTCAGCAGATAGGGCGTGGTGCCGCCCAGCAATGCCACGACCAGGTTGTACGGCGCTCCGATACCGACTGCTCGCACGCTGGTGGGGAATTGCTCCGACATGATGGCGGGGGCAATAGACGTGTACATGCCGTAGAGCACGAGACCAAAGAGTTCTACCGACAAAATGGAGCCGAATGACGGACCCATATTGGTAATGAGCGGGTAGAAGAACAGCAAATAGCCCAGGGCGAACACAATCAACTGCGGTTTACGGCCAATTTTGTCTGACAGCGCGCCAAACAGCGGCTGCACCAGCATGAATACCACCAGTGCCACCGTATTGGCAGCAAAGGCCACCTTGGATTCAGCACCCACCTGGCGGATGGCGTAAGTAGGTACGTAGGCCACAAAAATATAAAACGCGAACGTCGTCAGAATGGAGAAGCCGACAATGCGCAGCACGGCGCGAGGGTGTTCGCGCAGCAAGGTGCGCAGCGGTTGCTTGACCGGAGCCTCGCCCTTCTGTTTGGAGAATGCTTCGGTTTCCGGCACCGAGCGACGAATCCACAGACCCGCCAAACCGCCTAACGCGCCCAGGAAGAACGGCACACGCCAGCCCCATTCACGCATGTCTGCGGCGGAAAGCACGCTGGTCAAGGCCCATCCGACAGCCGATGCTGCCAGAATGCCGACCGCGGCACTGAAGAAGACGAAGCTGGAATAAAAACCGCGCTTCTTCGGCGGGGCCATTTCTGCCAGGAAGGTCGTGGCCGAGGCATACTCACCGCCTAACGACAGGCCTTGCAGCAATCGGGCGGCCGTCAGCAATAGCGGGGCAGCAATACCGATAGCGGCGTAGGTGGGCGTGACGGCAATGATGAGCGAACCGCCTGCCATCATGATGATGGTCAAGCCCAGGGCCGCTTTGCGGCCGTAACGATCAGAGAAAATACCCAGCACCCAGCCGCCGACCGGACGCATGAAAAAGCCTACGGCGAAAATGCCGAAGGTCGCGAGCAAGGCGGTCGTTTCGTTTCCTGACGGAAAGAACTGGCTGCTGAAGAAGATGGCAAACGATGCGTAGATGGTCCAGTCGAACCATTCAACGGCATTGCCTACACTACCGGCCAGAATCGTGCGAAAGCGCGACGTAGGCTGGGCGGTTGCTCCCTGCGGCGAGCGCAAGGATGCGGATTGGCTACTCATGTGTTCCTCGAATGATGATTTATTTTTAGTCAAAAAGACTTATTTATTTTCTGTTTATATCAATCGCGGCAAGTTAAATTAAAAGATATGGTCAAGTCAAGTGAGGGGAACCCTGATATGTCGATGCTCGACGAAGTCGATGTGGCCTGTTTGGTGGCCTTGCAGGCGCAGCCGCGCGCAACCTGGCGAGAGCTGGGTGTGGCCACTGGTATTGCCGAGCGTACCGTCGCCCGACGCATCAAGCGCTTGATGGACACCGACGCCTTACGTGTCATCGCCGAGCCCGACCCCTTGTCAACAGGCAGAGGCGTGGTTGTCCATGCCTGGGTGCGTTGCCGCTCTGGCTGTGTGCCGGAAGTGGCTGAACGATTGGCCGCCCTGGACATGGCCCAGCTCGTCGTCACGCTGGCTGGCTCAGCAGATTTGATGGCCGAACTCACGCTGGCGGACGTGGCGGATTTGCCAGACATGGTTACCCGCGTGTTGCCTGCGATTGATGGGGTAGAACACGTAGAGGCGCGTCTGGTGCTGCGCCCTTTCCGACGAGCAGGACAGTGGCGCATTCAGTCTGATCCGGCCGCAGCCGACATCTCGGCACCGGCCGCCGTAGCACCGCTTGCGTTGACAGAAACAGAGCAGGCAATCGTGACGTATTTAATGCGCGATGGCCGAGCCAGTTTGGCAGACCTGGCCGTCCATGTCGGTATCAGCGAGCCCACGGCACACCGACTGCTTCAAAGCTTGCTTGAACGGCGCGCGCTCAGCTTTCGCGTTGAAGTAGAACCTGCTCTTGTAGGCTTTCCTGTCGAGGCCATCATCTCCGTGCAAGTGCGTCCGCAAGCCGTAGAAGCCCTGGCGAATCATCTCGCGCACGATCCGAATACGCGTTGCCTTTTCGGCACCAGTGGCGCGTCTCAGCTCTTCTGGCATGTGCTCTGCCGCGATAGCCTGCACTTATGGGACGTGGTGACACGCCGCCTGGGCGAGTTGGACGGTGTCATCAATAGCGAAGTTGGCGTGGTGCTGCGTGCGCACAAACGCTGCGGCATCGTGCGTGCCGAGGCGACGCGACAAGCGGCGAAGACGCAGATGGCATAGGGCAGACGCGCGCCACATCAGGATGCGGTAGTCTCTCCTGTCCGCCCACCTTGACGTTCAGCGTGAGATCTCCATGACTTCATTGTTCGATCTGCCCCTGCAACACATCAACGCCAACGGCATCCGTATTGCCGCCCGTGTCGCCGGAGAAGGGCCTCCCTTGCTGCTTTTGCATGGTCATCCGCAAACCCACGCCATCTGGCACAAAGTCTGGCCCACGCTGACGCGCCATCGCACTTGTATCGCCGCCGATTTGCGTGGCTACGGTGACAGCGACAAACCTGCAGCCACAACAGACCACAGCGCCCATTCCAAACGCAGCATGGCGCAAGACATGGCTGAGGTGATGAGCGTGTTGGGCTTCGACAAGTTCGAGGTGCTGGCTCACGACCGCGGTGCACGCGTTGCCCATCGTTTGGGACTGGATCACGCGGATCGCGTCACACGCATGATGCTATTGGATATTGCGCCAACGCTGGACATGTACGAGGGCACCACTCGGGCATTCGCCCAAGCCTATTTCCACTGGTTCTGGCTCATCCAGCCCGCGCCCATGCCCGAAACGATGATCGGACACGATCCCGTTTTTTACCTGCGCTCCGTAATGGGCAGTCGCCCGGGTGGACTTGCGCATTTCACGCCAGAAGCTATGGCTGAATACGAACGTTGCGCGCAACTTCCCGGCTGGGTTACCGGCATGTGTGAAGACTACCGGGCATCAGCTACGTTGGATTTGGAGCATGATCGGGCGGGTCGAATTACTGGAGAGCGCCTGTCGATGCCTCTGCGTATCTTGTGGGGCGAGGGTGGTGCCGTCGGCAAGAATTTTGATGTGTTGGAACTCTGGCAAAACGTGGCTACTGACGCGACTGGTCACGCCATTTCTGGTGCGCATTATTTGGCTGAAGAGTCGCCGGAGCACGTACTCAAAGAGGCCACGGAGTTCTTCGCGCTGTCGTAAACGCTGCGTGTCATACGAAGTTAAACAACGCCTCACGCGTAAAAATTTCACAACATAAAGCCACTCCAAAGCCAAAAACGACCGCCCGAGCGGTCTTTTTTTGGCGACCCTGCAGGATCTTCCGAGCCACCCAGTCCCCAGCGGCAATAGAACGAAATCGCACCGATCAAAACGAAACCCCCTGCACAGATACACCCACCCAAATCAGGGCTATCCAAAAAGGGACGCACCCACGGTGCTAAAGTTCGCGCCATGAGCAGCTCCCCCCCCGAATCCCTCCAGCACAACAAGACCCCCGGCGTTTTCGCCGCCACTGACTCCCCCTGCGTGGCGGTGTGTTCGACCCTGTTCGACGATATCTGCCGAGGTTGCGGCAGAACCGCCATGGAAGTGGCGAATTGGGTCTTCATGGACGAAGAGGAAAAACGCACCGTCTGGATCCGCATCAAAGCCGAAGGCTACCCCCGCCGTAAAAGCTGACCCTCAGGTGTCTTGGGCGTGTCACATCGCACGGGCTAAATCGTGGGTGTTGACCCCCTTCCGGCACCATCATGCGCATCGTTTTGGTTACGGATGCCTGGCATCCGCAAGTCAATGGCGTGGTCCGCACCTGGACCACCATGCAGCAAATCCTCACCGACTGGGGACACGAACTCATCGTCGTCAGCCCCTTGGGCAGTCGAACCGTCCCCGCCCCTTCAGAACCCGATCTGCGGCTATGTCTGCAACCAGGCAAACAGCTGCGACGCCTGTTGGGCGATACCGTGCCAGATGCGCTGCATATCGCCACAGAAGGACCATTGGGTCTGGCAGCCCGTCGCATGGCGTTAAATCGCGGGTGGCGCTTCACCACCTCGTTTCACACCATGTTTCCCGACTACCTGCAGGCCCGCATGGGGATTCCCGCGTATTGGCCCTGGCGATACCTGAAATGGTTTCACAAGCCCTCGCAATGCGTGCTGGTGCCCACGCCTACCGTGCGAGGCATCGTGGCTCGTCGTGGCCTGACCAAGCTGCAAGTCTGGTCGCGCGGTGTAGACCCCAAGAAATTCCAGCCCGGCCCGCGCGACGCTTTTGGTGACTTGCCTCGTCCCATTCACCTCAGCGTAGGTCGTGTCGCCCGAGAGAAGAACCTGGACGCCTTCCTCTCGCTGAACCTGCCGGGCAGCAAAGTCATCGTAGGCGGTGGCCCGGACGAAGCCCGTCTGCGCAAACGCTTTCCCGACGCCGTCTTCACCGGCATGCAAACAGACCTCGTGCTGCAACGCTACTACTCGGCGGCTGACGTCTTCGTATTTCCCAGCCTCACTGACACATTCGGTCTCGTCATGCTTGAAGCCATGGCCTGTGGCACGCCCGTGGCGGCCTTTCGCACCGAAGCGCCAATCGCTGTAGTTGATCAAGGGGTGACGGGATATCTTGACGACGATCTGGCACGCGCCTGCCAGGCGGCTCGGAGCCTGGACCGACATGCCGTTCGGGAACATGCTCTAACTCGCAGCTGGGACGCCGTAGCCGCCGATCTGGTGGCTGCCCTGGTGCCGCTCACATCGGACCCGGCATCTGCCCAGTTGTCCCCACAAATGAGTTAACGGCTGTTATTCGGCTTTTATCTCAGGGCGCCAAACCGGTACAATGCCCGTCAATCCTGAGGAGCGTTGCGACGACCCCCGGTTCCGATTACCGGAATGCGGTTCGCCAGGCTCAGGAATCCTTGTTTAAGCGCCGTGTTTCACGCGTCGCTACAGCAACGGCGCTCACCTTTGTCGCATATGGCGGAAAAGGCGAGCGCACGACCCCCGTGGTGTTTCGCGTTGTCCGGCCATATCGTGCGCCGTTCGATTATTTACGTGGAGCTATAACACCATGACTGCTGTGACTGATAAATCCTTTACTGACTACCTCGTTGCCGACATGACGCTGGCTGGCTGGGGCCGCCGCGAACTCGCCATCGCTGAAACCGAAATGCCGGGCCTGATGGCCATTCGTGAAGAGTTCACCGCAAGCCAGCCCCTGAAGGGCGCGCGCATTGCCGGCAGCTTGCACATGACGATCCAGACGGGCGTCCTGATTGAAACGCTGGTCGCGTTGGGCGCTGAAGTGCGCTGGGCCTCGTGCAACATCTTCTCCACGCAAGACCACGCTGCCGCCGCTATTGCCGCGACGGGCACGCCGGTCTTCGCCGTTAAGGGCGAATCGCTGGAAGAGTATTGGCAGTACACCCACAAGATTTTTGAGTGGACCAATGGCGAAAACGCCAACATGATCCTCGACGATGGCGGCGACGCCACGTTGATGCTGCACTTGGGCACCAAGGCTGAGAAAGACCTCTCCGTTCTGGCCAACCCGACCAGCGACGAAGAACGCATCTTGTATGCCGCCATCAAGGAAACAATCCAGCGTGACCCCAAGTGGTACTCGACGCGTCTGGCCCTCATCAAGGGCGTGACCGAAGAAACCACGACCGGCGTGCATCGCCTGTATCAGATGTCGCAAAAGGGCGAATTGGCCTTTGCTGCCATTAACGTCAACGACTCGGTCACCAAGTCCAAGTTCGACAACCTTTACGGCTGCCGCGAATCGCTGGTTGACGGCATCAAGCGCGCAACTGACGTCATGATCGCAGGCAAGGTCGCGGTTGTGGCTGGCTACGGCGATGTGGGCAAGGGTTGCGCACAAGCACTGGTGGCACTGCGTGCTCAAGTGTGGGTAACGGAAGTTGACCCGATCTGCGCACTGCAAGCCGCTATGGAAGGCTTTAAGGTCGTCACCATGGAAGAAGCCGCCAAGCATGGCGATATCTTCGTGACCGCCACGGGCAACTACCACGTCATCACGCGCGCCCACATGGACGCCATGAAAGACCAGGCCATCGTCTGCAACATTGGCCACTTCGACAACGAAATCGATGTCGCTGGTCTGGCCAATTGCAAATGGGAAGAGATCAAGCCGCAAGTCGATCACGTCATTTTCCCCGACGGCAAGCGCATCATCCTGCTGGCACAGGGTCGTTTGGTGAACCTGGGCTGCGGCACGGGTCACCCGTCGTTCGTCATGTCCTCGTCGTTCGCCAATCAAACTATTGCTCAGATCGAACTCTTCACGCGCAATGAAGACTACCAATCGGGTCAGGTGTATGTGTTGCCTAAGCACCTGGACGAGAAAGTGGCGCGTCTGCACTTGAAGAAGCTGGGTGTGCAACTGACCACGCTGCGTAAAGATCAGGCTGACTACATCAATGTGCCAGTTGAAGGCCCTTACAAGCCTGAACACTATCGCTATTGATTCGTAGCACAATAAGAACGGGTCGCGTCGCATCGACGCGCCCGCATTGCTTCACAGGAGATCGAACATGGTACTGATACTCGTCTGGATCCTGAACGCGTTGGCTTTATTGGTCGTGGCTTATTTGCTGCCAGGCATTACCGTGGCGAGCTTCGGTTCGGCGCTTATTGCCGCACTGGTGCTTGGTCTGGTCAATATGTTGGTCAAACCCGTCTTGATATTACTGACGCTGCCCATCACCATTGTCACGCTCGGTTTGTTTTTGATCGTGATTAATGCCTTGTTGTTCTGGTTCGTTGGTTCCGTATTACGTGGCTTCCAGGTCAATGGATTCTGGTGGGCTGTGGGCGGTGCCATCCTGTACAGCCTCATTTCCGGTCTGCTCACCAACCTGATTCCCTAATGTCTGATTCGACTACCCCTGCTATCAGTCTGGAGTTCTTCCCGCCGCGTGATCTGGCTGCTCAAGAGCGTCTGGTTCGTGCGGCGAAACAGATGTTGGCCATTCAACCCAAGTATGTCAGCGTTACCTTCGGTGCCGGTGGCTCCACGCGTGAAGGTACGGCAGGCACCGTGCGTACCTTGCGCAACCTGGGTTGTGACGCGGCACCGCACTTGTCTTGTGTGGGCGCCACGAAAGAAAGCCTTCGGGAAATTCTCCTGGCCTACAAGAACGACGGCGTGCGACGTGTCGTAGCCTTGCGCGGCGACATGCCTTCGGGCATGGGCGGCGATCCGGGTGAATTGCGTTACGCCAGCGATCTCGTGTCTTTCATTCGCCAGGAAACCGGCGATTGGTTTCACATTGAAGTGGCGGCTTATCCCGAGATGCATCCTCAGGCCACCGGACTGTCCGCTGACCTGAATCACTTCGTGACGAAGATCAAAGCAGGTGCTGATGCCGCGATCACGCAGTACTTCTTTAACGCCGATGCCTACTTCGATTTCATTGATCGGACGCAGGCCAAAGGCGTGAATGTGCCTATCGTGCCAGGCATTATGCCCATCACGAGCCACAACCAATTGCTGCGTTTCTCCGATATGTGCGGCGCGGAAGTGCCGCGTTGGATTCGCTTGCGTCTCGCCGAGTTTGGCGACGACAAGGCCTCCATCCGTGCTTTCGGTGACGATGTGGTGACAGAGATGTGCCAGAGCTTGCTGGATAACGGCGCGCCTGGTCTGCACTTCTATACGCTTAACAACGCGCAAGCACCGTTGGCGATCTGGAAGAATCTAGCGTTGTGAACGTCATGAAACCGGGGGCGAACGTATGGTCAGTTCGCGGCTCGGGTTCATCAATGAATACACCGCCGTCGCGCGCTGATCCCGTAAAAAGGAAAGACGGCGACTCTGGTGAAAAAAGGCTGAAA
>JBEBWV010000172.1:0-8991 GCA_040391965.1 Achromobacter deleyi
AGCGATGATGCCAAACCAGACATTGGCTTCATAACCAGGCAGGCCAGATTCTGCCAACGTCGGAACATCGGGTAACTGGCTGATCCGTTCTTTTGATGTCACGCCCAGCGCCTTAAGCTGACGATTCTGAATAAAAGGCAGGCTTTGCGTAGGCGTAGCAAAGATCAAGGGAATAACGCCGCCAATCAGATCTGTCTGCGCGGGCGCGCCTCCTTTGTAGGGAATGTGATTCATCTTGATCCCCGCCATCTGATCCATGAGTTCCATTGAAATATGCTGCGTGGAGCCCAATCCGGGTGTACCGAAATCGATGGATTCTTTACTCGACTTAGCCAATGCAATCAGTTCAGCAATATTGTTGGGCTTGAATTTTGGATTGGCCACCAGCACGAACGGCGTATCTGCGATGAGACTGACGGGCTTGAAATCGCCAAGGCCGTAGTTGAGATTCGGATAGATCAAGGTATTCGTGACGTGCGAGGAAATGACCAGCATCAGGTTGTATCCGTCCGGGCTGGCTTTCTTGATTTCATACGTAGCGATGGTGCTATTCGCACCGGCCTTGTTCTCTACTACGAACGTCTGACCCATTTTCTCGGTCAACTCCGCCGCAATCAGACGAGCGACGATGTCATTGGATCCCCCCGGGGCCATACCCACGAGCATTCGGACCGGCTTCGCCGGGTATTCCTGTGCGACGGAAAGTGTGCAGGTAGACGAAAAAGCGACTATGGCAGCCGCCCGCATCAATCGAAATAATCGTTTCATGGTTTGTCTCCAGACGTTATTCATCTTGTTTGATGTCGTTGATGCTACTGGCTTTGCGTTAGCTGATAGATCGATTGTTTTTGTTAATTAAGTGATTTATCAGCTAAATAAGGCCTGACAGAAAGAACTCCGCACAGCGTTTCGCAAGGGCCGACAGACGCTGCCCTTCCCGGGCTTGCCGGATAGCGCTTTGCGCTGGCAGATCAGGCTGAATGAATGGTGAGATCGCGTGTCAAACGCTGCATCTCGCTGCCCATGACGTTTCTGAGCAATTGAATGAATTCCTGAGCCGCTACCGATTCGGTTCCATCTTTGCGTAGCAACAGACAGATGTCGCGCTCATTGCGATGCAGGCTAAGTGGTATGGCGCGAAGGCCAGGAATGTTGAATTGACGTAGCGCGAGGGTGGGCGCCACCGTCGCACCCAGGCCTGCGCTGATGAGACCTGCCGCGGTCGAGAGGCTGTTTACTTGAAAGGCGACGATCCACTGATTGGGATAAATAGAAGCATCCAAGTGCTGCCTGATACTGCTGGCTTGCTCGAAAACAATAATGGGATATCTCTGAACATCGGCAGCCGAAAGCCGTCGACGCGACGCCAGGGGATGATCGGCCTTGCAGACAAAATAGAAGGTATCGGAGGCAAGCTTTTCGATAAGCAAGTCCTGGCCCGGTGACGCCGAGGCGCACAGTGCGAAATCGACACGTCTGCTGCGCACTAGCTCCACACAAGCGGCATTGGCCACGTCCTCAATGACAATTTCGATGCCTGGAAAGCTCTCAAGAAAGCGAGCAATGACGTTCGGAAGTATCGATGAAAAAATCGTTGGCAGTGCGGCGATGGAGACTCTGCCTTTGCGGCAGGATGCCTGGTTCCGCATTTCCGACAAAGCTCGTTCGGTCTCTGGCAGCAGGTTACTGACAATATTGCGAAAGACCTCGCCTTCTGCAGTCAGTTCTACGTTGCGGGTATTCCGAGAAAACAACCTGACACCAAGCCCAGCCTCCAGATTGGAAATTTGTGCGCTGAATGCCGATTGAGTCAGACTGCATTGCTCTGCCGCTCGAGTGAAATTCCGGGTGTTCACGAGTGCAGAGAAAGCCTTCATGTGGCGTATCGACAGATTCATACTGGCATCCGTTGGTTGAACTCGCGTTGTCTTTCAGACTTGAGCACTCCATGCCTATTGTTGAGCCAAGCGCTTCACCATAATCTGGCGTCTCAATTGCTGCTCAAGAGATGAGCAATCGGCGTCCGACTGTACACATTCGTTAACTAATGTAAGAATTGACACATGTTAACGAATTCTCATAGCCATGCCCCATACGCCGACATCGCCGAGATCAACTCGTGCGTCGTTGACGCCCGCTGTCGTTCAACTCCGATTGCTGGGTAACTTCGAACTGTCGGTGCACCGCGAGTCACGCACCGCCTTTCTCAATTACGACAAACCACGCCTCTTGCTGGCCATTCTCGCACTCGCAAGAGGCGAACCGATTTCGCGCGCGCGTTTGGCGGACATGTTGTGGCCGGACATCTCGCAGACGCAGGGTAAAGCCAGGATTCGTCATGCGCTACATGTGCTGCGGCAAGGGCCAAGGGGCCGTTTGCGCGGCCGATCCCTGCTTGCGTGTTTGCTTGCGGCATGCTCGCGCCGTCATTGAATTCTGTTTGCTCATGCCGGGGTTCTTCCTATCCATCGCGAGCGCACAACAGCGCCCCCCCATATAACTGCGCCGGAGTCTAGCGATGGGTCGTTTAAAAATCGTTTAGAAAATTCCGGATTTTGGCCCGCAGCCTCGTCCGAATTAAACGGCGCATCCGCAGAGCATCCATATACTCCGCGGCATTCCCCAGGGATCACCGAAAATCCATGCAAAAAGTCCTGCCATCTCTGCCCAAATTCACCCCGATCTGTGCCGCGCTTTTCCTGGCCTCACACACCTTTCCCGTGCACGCGCAAGTGCCGTGGAATCTTCAACGGGTGAATGCCGACGTCGCACATGCGCTGGGCCACACCGGCCAGGGTGTGGTGGTGGGAGTCATCGATTCAGGCCTGGACGCCAAACACCCGGCCTTTGCCGGGCGCGTCGATCCACGTTCGTGGAACTTCCTCAGCGCAGACGCCACTGACATCGCCGATTTGGACGGCCATGGCACCCATGTGGCGGGCATCATCGCCGCCGGGCGCGGCACAGGCCCCATGTACGGCGTCGCGCCCAATGCCAGCATTCTGTCCCTGCGCGCCATCGGCGTCGATGAAGACGACGATGAAGACGACGATGAAGACGACGATCTCCCCGCTAGCGCGAAGGCCCTGCATTACGCGGCAAATCTGCGCCTGAAAGTCGTCAATGGCAGTTATGGCCCGAACGCCGTCCCTCCGCTCAATATCGATGACCCGAGCGAGCCTGGTAAACGGATTTTGAATCCGGACCACGAGATACTCACGCATCAAGTGCTGTTCTATAACGAAGACCTTGGCCACGCACAAGATCGGGCAGAGGTCGGCGGCGTCAGGGCGGCCGCAGCAGCAGACGTGCTGATGGTTTTTGCAGCCGGCAACGAATATCTGGAACAGCCGAAGGCCTCGGCTAATCCCAGCGGCAACGGCCTGCTTCCTTACATCCGCCCGGAAAATCACGACAAAGACATTTATCGATTCGTAGCCGTCTCAGAGGATTCAGATATCGATATCAACGACCCAGACACCTATGACTACATCGATCCCCATGATCCTCGACTGGCCGATATCGATTACTCCGATTTACAAGGAAAACTGATCGCCGTCGTCGCCACCGATAATCAGGATCGCATTTCAAGCTATAGCAATCGCTGTGGCGTGGCCTGGCAATGGTGCATGGCCGCGCCAGGCGGTGAATCGCAATACGACCCAACGGCAGATGTCGGCATCCTGTCCACGATACCCGGCAGCTATGGCGTCATGGAAGGTACGTCGATGGCGGCACCCCTGGTCGCGGGTGCCGCTGCCGTTGTGCGTGGTGTGTTTCCTTACCTGACCGCCAGCCAGACCATCGAAGTGATGCTGACCACCACCAACACCACGGGCCATCTGGCTGATCGCGCCATCTACGGCCGCGGTCTGCTGGACTTGGGTCGGGCCGTGCTCGGGCCACGCGAGTTTGGCGCAGAAGGCTTCGCCCCGATCTTTGACGTGAACACGCAGGGGTATAACTCAGTGTGGTCGGGCGACATCATCGGAACCGGTGGTCTGACCAAACGTGGCGCGGGCACGCTCGCACTGACCGGCATGAACACCTATCGCGGCAACACCACCATCACCGGTGGCCGTTTGCTCGTGAACGGCTCTATTGCCGAATCTGCCCTCACCGTTGAACAAGACGCCGCCCTGGCAGGTCGTGGCACGCTGGGAGATACCCGCATGGAGGGCATGATCGCCCCCGGCGACCCTACCGGCACACTGACCGTGGCGGGCAACTACAGCCAAGCCACGACGGCCACCTTCCAGACGACGCTGGCTGCGGATGGTAGCGCCAGTCAATTGCATGTGCGTGGAGTGGCGGCGCTGGAAGGTGGCGCCTTGCAGATCAACGGCATCACGCCAATGGCAGTGGGCAAGCAATACACCCTTATTCAGGCCGATGGCGGCCTGAGCGGCAATTTCCAGAAAGTGCTCAACGACGATTATGTGTTCGTCGCACTGGACACTCGCCGTTCCGCACAAGACCTCCAGTTGTCAGTGGATCGCAAGGCAGGCGGCTTTGCCGCCGTAGGGGCCAGCAACAACCAACGTGCCGTCGCACGGGCAGTAGACAAGCTCTCAGGCGGCAATGCCGTCTTCGACAGCCTGATCCTGTCTAAAGACCCAGCTCTGGCCCGTAACGCCCTGGATCTTTTCTCGGGCGACACGCATCCAAGCGTCCTGACAGCTCTTGTCGGTCAATCCAGCATCACGCGCGACGCCCTCCTCGACAGAGGGCGAACCCAAACGGTGAGCGGTGAGCCCGCCATCTGGGGCCGCTACACCGGTTCGAAAACCCATATCGACAGCGACGGCAACGCCGCCAGCCTGCGCAACACCTATAACGGTGCCCTGTTTGGCGCAGACACCAGCGTGAGTGCCAGTACTCGATTGGGCATGGCCGCAGGGTTTGGCTCGTCCAGCATGACCGTCAACGACCGCCAGGCAAAGGCTGAGGTCGACAACTACACGATGGCCGCTTATGGCAATACGGACCTGGGTGCCACTGGCCTGCGCTACGGTGCCGCCTATTCCTGGCATCGCATCGACAGCCGTCGCGACACCGGCCTGCCTTCAAGCGCGCAAAGCCGTGCAAAGTACAACGCCAACAGCGCGCAGGCCTTCATCGAAGTGGGCGTGGCCCAACAACTGGGCGATGTGCGCGTGGAACCCTTCGCAGGCTTGGCCTACGTGAACACCCGAGCCAAGCATTTTCAGGAGTCCGGACCAGCCGGCTTGCAGGCAAACAGCTCTGACTTAAGCGCGGGCTTCTCCACTATGGGCCTGCGTGCAGATACTCAATGGGCGCTGTCGGATCAAAGCACGCTGGGTGTGCAAGGCACCGCAGGCTGGCGTCATGCCTTTGGCGGGCTCACGCCCAGCACGCGCATGCGCTGGCAGGACGACGCCGCGTTCACCGTAACCGGTGTGCCCCTGGCCCGCGACGCATTGCTGGTGGAGACCGGTATCGTCTGGCGCAAAGGCACGCATGCCAAACTCGACGTGTCCTACAGCGGCCAATTTGGCGGCCGCATTGAAGACCACGGCGTTCGCGTGAACGCCAGCTGGAAGTTCTAAGCAGAACAAGGGTGTCAGCTGGCATGGGTCACACCCAGACCGGCTGACACCGCACATTAATCCGCCTCAGCCAAACTGATTTCGGCGTTGAAACTGGCTGATTGCCCCCAACAGATACGGCGCAAACTTAGCTTCGTAGGCGGCAGCGTCCCATTCGCGCGTCGACCCCGACAAATGCAGCGAGCCATAGGGCACGTTCTGGCTGTCCACCACAGCGGCCCCCAGCGCAATCTCGCCGAAAATAAATTCATCGACAACCATCGCATACCCCTTGGCTCTTACCGGCTTGAGCGCTGCCTTAATGGCTTTGGCTGTGATCAACGTCTGGGCCGTGAACGCCGTCATCTCCACGTCGGCCAGCATGTTCCCGACCTCGGCGTCGCTGAACGTGGCAAGCACGGCACGCCCCCCCGCGGTGCAAAACAGCGGCACCCGCCGCCCTACGATTGACGCGTGGTAATGCTCGGTCTTGGTTTGGTGGCGCATCACATGCACCAGCTCACGACCATCAAATAGCGACAGGCTGATACGTTCACCCGTGGCCTGAGACAAATCGAGCAGCAAGGGGTTCAAGGACTCCACCAGTGCGTTCGTACGAAGGAAATGAAACGTCAGATCCAGCACGCGCTTTCCCAAGCGATAGCGGCGCGTTTGCGGATGCTGCTCAAGATACCCCTCCGTACACAAGGTGTACGCATATCGCTGAGCGGTGCTTTTATCCAAGCCGCCGTGTTCCATGATTTCGGTCAGGCTCAGGTCGGCCGCTGCGCTTTTAAAGCAATCCAGCACTTGAAACGCTTTACCGACGGAAGCTACATAAAGGGCATTGGCAGTCATCGTTTTCCACAATATACGAATGTCACGATCAAGATCATACTAATACTTAGTATTACATACCAATACTTTTGATCGAGATGCAAATGAATAACCAGGCTGATATTTCTACCTCGCAATGGCTGGAAGGCCAGCAAGACAACATGCTTGCGCTGCTGGAAGACCTTGTCAACATTGACTCCAATAGCTACGACAAGCCTGGCGTCTCCCGGGTATTCAGGCGTCTTGAGGCATTTTTCGCGACTTACGGCGTGAGCGTCACGCCCCATTATGTGGGCGATATCGAAGCCGCCATCTCCGTTACCGTAAACCCCGGCAGCGCCATCGGCCAGCCCGTGCTGCTCATGGGGCATTGCGATACCGTGTTCCCTGCCGGCGAAGTCGCGAGACGCCCGTTCCGCATTCAAGATGGCCGCGCCTATGGCCCTGGTGTGGCTGACATGAAGGCAGGCATCGTCATGAATGCCTTCATTCTGGCGGGCATTGCCCACACCGGTGCCCAAACGCCACAAGTAACGGGCCTGTTCACGTGCGACGAGGAAATTGGCTCGCCGCTCAGCAAAGACATCATCAGCGAATTTGCCAAGAAAGTTCGCTTCGTCTTCAACGCAGAGCCCGGCCGCCCATCTGGCAACGTCGTGACCGGCCGCAAGGGCGGCGTCTTCATGAACATGGAAATTGAAGGCCGTGCGGCGCATTCCGGCGCGAACTTCGCCGAAGGCATCAGCGCCATTTCCGAACTTGCGCACAAAATTGTCGCTCTGGATGCACTGACCGACATTGAAAACGGCGTCACGGTAAACGTTGGCCTGGTATCCGGCGGCCTGTCTGTCAACACGTCTGCGCCCTCGGCCACCGCCGCCATTGACCTGCGCATCTTTAATCTGGAACAGCGCGAATCGGTCGTCAGCCGAATTCAGTGCATCTGCAACAAGCAGTTCATTACCGGCACGCTGGCAAAACTGGGCATTGCGGGGGAATTCAGACCCTTTGTCCCCACGCCAGAATCGCAAAAACTGTTCGAGCTCTATCAGGCCGAGCTCGGTTCCATCGGGCACAAAACAGAGCAAGAATTCAGCGGCGGCTGTGCAGACTCCGGTGTGACCTCCAGCCTTGGTGCCATCACCTTATGCGGCACCGGCCCGGTAGGTGGCAAGTTTCACACCTTGGATGAATACACCGACATCCACACCATCGTGCCACGCGGTCTGGCCGTGCTCAATACGCTCACGCGCTTGCCCACCGAAGCCTGGTAATCCGACGCTTTCGCAGCTGCACCCATACCTGCACTACACCCTAGAGAACTTTCATGAAAGCAAAAGCATTCTTGCCACGCCGTATGATTCTTAAGACGGCCGCCTCGCTCGCCCTCGTCCCTGTGCTGCTCTTTGGTGCAGCTCAGGCTGCCGGCTATCCCAGCGGCCCGGTCAACATGATGGTGCCTTATCCGGCCGGTGGCCCAAGCGACGTCAGTGCAAGAATCTTGAGCGGTCCTATCGGGGAGGCTCTGGGCGCGCAAGTCGTGGTGGAAAACCTGGGCGGTGCCACCGGCACAATTGCAGCGGCGAAAGTACTCAACGCGAAAGCCGACGGTGCCATCTTCTTTCAGGGCACACAGAATGAACTCATCATTCCGCCACTTACCAACAATGCCGTTCGCTACCAACCCGATGCGTTCGAGAACCTGCAACCCATCACGGTGACGCATCTTGTGCTGCTGGTACGCGCTGACTTGCCCGTAAACACCACCGAAGAGTTTCTGAAATTGGCGGCATCGCGCAATGCCTCCAATTCGCTCACTTACGGCACGGTAGGTGTGGGTTCGCTGTACCACCTGATCACCGAGTACATGGGCAAAATCGTGAACGTTCCGTTCACGCATGCACCCTATAAAGGCACTGCCCCTGTCATTCAGGATTTGGCTGGCGGCCAGATCGATTTCACCATCATGCCGTTTCAGGCTTCCATGCTGGAGCTGATTAACAGTGGCCGCTTCAAAGCGCTGGCCGTGCTTTCCAAAGATAAACCGGCCGTGCTGGCAAAGATTCCAAGCATCACCGAAGTGCCTGCCTTGAAGGACTTCGAATACGCAAGCTACGCGGGTTACTTCGTGAAAAAAGGAACGCCCGCCGATGTCAAAGACAAACTCAACAAAGCCATTGGCGTCGCCCTTCAAGACCCCGCCATCATTGCCAAACTGGAAGCCGACGGACGCAATGTCTCCAAGCCCATGAGTCTGGAGGCCGCTCAAATGGCGTATGCCGAAGAAATCGCGAAGTACAAAGAAATGATCCGCGTCACCGGTTACGTGCAAGCCAACTAGGCAAGTCGCTCGCGTCATACAAGCGGCAGGTTGGAGGCCCTGCCCCATAAACAACTCGATATGGCGCGATCAGCAAATACTATGTGCTCCACATCGCTTTGACCCAAAATTCCTGCATGCTCGCTTCTGCATCAGTGATACGCAAAAAAGGGAAGGCAGATGGATTCGGTCTATATCGTGGTGGCTGTTGGCGCGGTCGTGGCGGGCTTTGTGCAAGGTCTGTCCGGCTTCGGCTTTGGCATGGTCGCCATGTCAATCTGGGTC
>JBEBWV010000173.1:0-8922 GCA_040391965.1 Achromobacter deleyi
GGTTTTCCACTACGATAATCTTCTTTAAAAATAGTTTCTTCTAGAGAATAATAAATTCCTCGAGTTGCCAGGGCACGCCCGTGAGCACTGGCGCGGTCGCATCCACACAGAGGTCGAGACAATGCCGGTTCACCATTGGTTCAGCGAACGAAAACCAGAATTCGCCGCATGGCGCCAGGACATACACACGCATCCTGAACTGGGGTTTCACGAGCTGCGGACGTCAAACCTGATCGCGGCCAAACTGGAGAAATGGGGCATCGAAGTGCACCGCGGGCTGGGTGAAACCGGCGTAGTCGGCGTGTTGCATGGAGAACGACCCGGTCAACGTCAACTGGGCCTGCGCGCCGACATGGATGCGCTGCCGATGGAAGAGAAAACAAGACTTCCGTATAAATCTGTACACCAAGGGTGTTTTCACGGTTGCGGCCACGATGGACATAGCGCGACGTTGCTGGCGGTAGCCCACTATCTATCCTTGCATCGCGACTTCGCCGGGACCGTCAACTTCATCTTTCAGCCAGCAGAAGAAACGATAAGCGGAGCATCCGCCATGATCCGGGATGGGCTTTTCACACGCTTTCCCTGTGATGAGATCTATGCGTTTCATAACCACCCCATGCTCGGCAAAGGAAAAATGGGTGTCAGAGAAGGCGCCATACTTTCTGCCTGCGATGCCTTTCAAATCAAGGTCAATGGAGTGGGTAGCCACGGCGCGGCCCCGCACAAGGGTTGCGACCCCATCACGATTGCGGGTCAATTGATCGGCATGCTGCAAACGATCGTCAGCCGCTCGTTGGACCCACTGGATGCGGGTGTCGTCAGCATCGGGATGATCCATGGCGGCACCGCGCCCAATGTCATCCCTGATCACGTGATATTGAACGGCACGATACGTACTCTGTCGCTCGACGCGCGTGCGATAGCACTACGCCGCATCAAAGAAATTTGCCAAGGAATGGCGGCAAGCCATTCCACCTCGATAGATTGCGAGCTCAATCTGGGCTGCCCGCCGACCCTTAATGCCCCCGGGCCGGCAGCAACCGTGGCAGCTGCCGCAACACGCGTCCTGGGCGCCGAGGCCGTCAATGCGCAGACCACACCGCTGATGGCGTCAGAGGACTTTTCTTTCATGCTGCAAGAATGCCCAGGCGCCTATTTTTTCGTCGGCCAGGACGGCCCATTCTGCCATCACCCTGAGTTCGATTTCGATGACGACATACTGGCGACAGCCGCCAGCATCTTTGTCGAAGTGGTTCGCGACCGCCTGCGCTAAACACGCACATCGCAAGCTTGCTCTGATTAATCCATGCCCCGTATCCAGATCGATCCAGGAGTAGATGATGAGTCTGTCGCAAAATCACGTAGATGAGGTTGCGCCGTCAATGCGCCGCCGGGTAGTCATTGCATCGGTACTCGGCAATGCCTTTGAATGGTTTGATTTCGCTATCTTCGGCATGTTCGCTGGCGTGATTTCCGGCCTGTATTTCCCCGCAGACAATGCCTCCACGTCGTTGTTATTCGGACTGGCCACCTTTGGCATCGCGTTCGCGGTTCGCCCCTTGGGCGGACTGATATTTGGCATTTACGCTGATCGCCACGGTCGAAAGAAAGCGCTGTCCCTGATGATATTGATGATGGCAGGCGGCACAGCCATGATCGGCCTGTTGCCTACCTATGCAGCCATAGGCATCGCCGCACCACTACTGATGCTTCTCGCCCGGCTTATCCAGGGTTTTTCGGTTGGCGGAGAATTCGCCAGTGCCAGCGCCATGCTGGTCGAATTTGCGCCACCCAAACGCAGCGGCCTATATGGCAGCTTCCAGATGTGTTCGCAATCCTTGGCGTTTTCCATTGGGGCCGGTGTGTCCTATTTGCTGTCGACGCACCTGTCGCCAGCAGACCTGCAAAGTTGGGGATGGCGTTTGCCGTTTCTGTTCGGCATTCTGATTGGCCCCATTGGGTTTTATCTGCGTTCGCACGTCGATGAAACACCGGCCTTCAAACGCTTTCAAGCCACGCAGGCCACGCGCCAAAAGGTGTCACTGTCTCACCTCTTTGCCAGTTACCCGCGCGAACTCGTCGGCTCATTTTTCCTGGTCGTGTTGGGCACGGCGTCGAACTACGTGATGATTCTGTACCTGCCTATTTATGCCGTGAGGGAATTGGGCCTACCCATGGGCCAGGCCCAGCTAAGCACTGCACTGTCGGCCTTTGCCATCTTGCTACTCTGCCCACTGGCTGGACTGATCTCCGACAAAATCGGCCGTCGCGCGGTCATCCTTCCAGCAGCGCTTATTTTCGGCGTGCTGACGTGGATCATGATGTCGCGCGTATTGGCTGAACCGTCGTTTGCCACACTCTTGCAAGCGCAGTTGCTGGCCAGCGTCGTTATGGCCTTCATCTGGGGCCCGACCCCAGCCTTGATGACTGAAATTCTGCCGGTCAATCTGCGCTCCACGGGCGTTTCGCTGACCTACAACATGGGCGTAATGCTGTTCGGTGGCTTGGCACCTTTCATTATTACCGCACTCATCAAATACACCGGCGACCGTATGGTCCCCGCGTATTACGTCTGCACCTGCGTCGCCATTGGCGTGATTGGTCTGCTGTTGCTGAGTTCCGTCGCGAGGCACGGCACACAGCCAGCGACCGTGGGCCTCAGCAGATAGATCGCAAAAAAAAGAGCGGATGAATGGGCCACAGTCATCCGCTCACGCGATGTGCACCCGGTCTTTGAGCGGCCGGGTGAGAAACCCTCACTTCGCCTTAGCTTTCCTGGACGAACGCCAACAACGAGCCTCCCGTCGCTGACAAGGGCGGCACCAGTTCGCCCCGCTCGCCGGTCGCGTAGGCCACGCCATTGCGTTCAAGCAGTTGCCGCGTCTGTTCAAGGTCACGCACGCCCACGACCGAGCCGGCGAACCAACCCTGTGCAATCTCGTCAGGCACCTCGATGCCGGGGAAGCGGCGCGCGAACGCTTCCGGTTGCAGCACGAGAAGCCTGAGCGTTCCGCGACGCAACTCCAACTGATCCCCCTGGCTGGTGACGGAAATGTCGCCAAACAGGCGCAAATACGCCGCAGCGAGTACCGATGGCTCGGGATGGACCACGATCAACTGTTCCAGCCGACGCGCACCGTTGGGATGGTTTTGCCATTCAGGGCGGTAAACCAGATCGCGCGTCTGATGACCGCAAGTAAAGAATAGCGGCAGCGGTGCCACCTCAATCGGGAATTCCGTATTGGCCCAACTCGCGTCATACGTCCCGTGAGCAAGATGCACCGGTCGTCCACCGCTCACCGGCGTAGCGGGTTCAAACCCCAGCGTCGAAAGTTCTGCGTGAACGGCAAAGCTGTCGCCTGTCTGCAAGGCCACGGCAACCGGGCCTTCGTAATCGTCGGCAAAGCTGTTGAAGCGAGATGTGGACTTGAGTTCCTCAGGAAAGTAGAGGAGTTCCAGATAATTGGCGTCGAGAATGATGGTTTGATTACTCGTGCCCTTGTGATGCCGACCTCTAGGTGCGAGGCCGAAACCCAAATTTGAATAGGCGTGGATGGCAGCATCCAGATCGTTGACCCGAACAATGTAGTGATCCAGCCCGGTGACGGAAGGCAATGACATGAGGTACTCCGAAAATTGAAATTGAATGATGGCAATGCGTGACGCCAAGCCCGTGCGATCAAGGGGTGACGATCACCTTGCCAAAGACTTCGCGGTCCTCCAGCAGCCTGAAAGCCTCCGCTGTCTGGTCCAGCGGCAAGACGTGATCGATCAACACCTTGAGACGGCCCTGCTGCACCAGTTCAAGCAGTTCAAGCAGATCAGAACGTGCCCATCCATTGGCCCCAAGAATCTGTCGCTCGAATGTCCAGATATGGCGAATATCTTCTTTGGGATCGAAGCCAGCCGTCGCCCCGCAGGTCAACAGCCTCCCGCGATATCCAAGGGTGCGAATAGAGGGAACCCACGTGTCGCCGCCGGTGTAGTTGATGACGACATCGACACCGCCTCCTGGGCTCTTGCGTCCGGGACGGCCATAACGCGCATGGATGGCCTTCTCAAAATTCTCTTTGCTGTAGTTGATAAAGTGGTCGGCACCCAGCGCCAGCAATTTCTCGCCCTTCTCGTCGGAACTGCCAGCCGCTATGACCTCGGCACCGTACAGTTTCGCAAGCTGAACGGCGCAGACGCCAACGCCGCCGCTTGCCCCCAGAATAAGTACTTTCTCACCCGCCTTGACTTGACCGATGGTGTGCACCATGCGCAATGCGGTGCCATAGGCAACAGGCAACGCCGCAGCCACTTCGAAGCTGACCTCGTCGGGCAGGCGGATCAATTGATGCCAGCGAGCAAGATGGAATTCGGACAGTCCGCCGTTAGCCTCGCTTTTGACGTGATCCGGCTCGGCGCGAGTTGACGGATCCACGAGCACCCGGTCACCGACCTTCCAGTCCTCAACACCCGGGCCGACCTGGGCAATTTCACCCGCAACGTCCATTCCCATCACAACGGGGAACTCGTAGGTGATGCCCGGCATGCCACGGCGAGTGAACACATCGTGATAGTTGATGGAGGTTGCCCGCGTTCGCACCAGAACGTCGCCCGCGCCTACGATGGGGTCGGGATAGTCATCCTGAAAACGCAACTGTTCGGATCCGCCATGGGCGTAGATGGCCACTGCTTTCATTTGAAGGTAACTCCTGGCTGCCGCACTTGGCAGCATGTGAAAAGAGGAAGGGAGATCAGGCGATTCGCGAGCCAGGGCGTACAGACTCGCCGAAGGCCTCGCCAATCAAACTGAGGGCAAAGACAGTGAGAAGAATCGCCACACCAGGCAAGGCGCTGATGTACCAGGACGTGCGCAGCATGTCGCGACCCTCTCCGATCAGCCGACCCCACGTAGCGACGTTGGGATCGCTCAATCCCAGAAAGGACAAGCCCGCCTCCAGCAAGATCGCGCCGGCGACGATGATCGTGGACAGGGCGATCACGGGAGGCAACGCGTTGGGCAGAATTTCACCCAGGATGATGCGAGCGTCACTCATCCCTAACGTGCGGCACGAGGCCACAAAATCGCGGTTGCGCCAAGATAGAAACTCAGCGCGTGTGAGGCGCGCTATCGGCGGCCAGGTCACGAGCCCTATCGCCAAAATGGTGTGCGAGACGGCCGTACCGAAGATGGACACAACAGCCAGCACGAACATCAGGCTGGGAATGGTCTGGAACAGTTCGGTAAGCATCATGGCCAGCGCGCCGACGCGTCCGCCGAAGTAGCCCGCGATCGCGCCAAGCGTCACGCCAATCAGGGTCGCCGTCAGGCACGCCAGCAGGCCGATTGCCAACGTGGCACGCGCGCCATGCACCAGCAGCGCCGCAATATCGCGGCCCATCGAATCCGTACCGAGGGGATAACGCCATTGTGTAAAGGGCCAGATCTGCGGTGGTGCGACGATGCGTAAGGGATCGATCGGATAGAGCACCGGGGCAAAAAGTGCCAGCACGATCAGTAGCAAGAGCACAAGCGTGCCGAGCACAGCACCATGGCTGCGCAAAAAGCGCTGCACAGTGGCTGGCAGCCAACGGTAGACGGATAAACGAGGAGCCGCGAGAGTCGTCATGTGAGTTTGACGCGCGGATCTAGGCGCGTATAGAGAAGGTCGGTGATAACGTTGACCGAGATCACCACGACCGAACTGAGAATGAGGGTGCCCAGCACCACGGGATAGTCTCGGTTGAGCACACCGTCGTACAACAAGCTGCCGATGCCAGGCCAGCCGAACACGGTTTCCACAACCACACTGCCGCCAAGCACCGTGCCGAATTGCAGACCCGCCAGCGTGACCACGGGCAGCAAGGCGTTGCGCAGCATGTGACCCCACACCACGCGATGGCGGGTTTGGCCCTTGGCATAAGCCGTTCGCACGAAATCCAGCTGCGCCACCTCCAGCATCGAGGCGCGCGTCACACGCAGATAAATGGCAGCCTGGAACAAGCCCAGCGACAAGGCAGGCATGATCAGGTGGTAAGCAATATCGACAGTCTTTGCCCAGAGACCGCCCTGCAGGTTGTATGACTGCATGTCGCCAACAGGCAGCCAACCCAACTTGACTGAAAACAGCACGACGAACATCAACCCCAGCCAAAAGCTGGGAGCCGCATACAGAAAAAGGCCCAATAGCGATACGATGCGATCACCAAGCCGATTGGCGCGCGTGGCGGCGTAAACACCGCCTACCGTACCCAACAGCACGGCCACAGTGACCCCTGACAACGTGAGCAACAAGGTGGCCGGCAGCCGATCAAAAATGGCATCTACCACGGCGATTCCCTGGCGATACGAGAATCCGAGGTCAAGGTGCATCACCGCCCAGATGTACCGACCCAGTTGCACCACCGCAGGTTGGTCTAATCCATAGGTCACGCGCAACTGCGCGATCATGGCCGGATCGGCCATTTGCATGTCCGAGGTCATGACGTCCAGAAAGTCTCCGGGCGCCGCTTTGATCAAGAAGAAGCTGAGCACGGTCACTCCCAGAATCAGGGGAACCGCCTGCAACAAGCGACGCAAGAGCATTCTGGACATGTGCTGCGCCTCGTTTAAGCCGCCAGAGCGGCTGCGGGCCGCTCACTGGCCACGATCTCCACGGTGCCCGTGATGGTCTGCGGACGCTGCAGCAAGTTCAGGATCGGGCACGCCCGCTCTACGATCTCATGCAGGCGATCGATGGTGGCTCGATCTGCAGGCGACTCCAGGCGAACCGTGTATTGAATGTCGTGCGGATTGACAGGTACGTCCTCGAAGCCAGGCTTACCGGCGCGGGGGTCAATGCGGGCGCTGATGTCGACTTCGATACTGTCCAGCGGCACATCATGCTTGGCCGCATGGATCAGAAACACGTGGGTCAGGCAGGAGCCCAACACGCCCAACTGCAATTCGGGCGAGGACGGCCCCAAGTCGTAGCCTGCGTAATCGGCCTCGCTATCCGTCAACACCTGAAAGTCGCGGATTCGTATACGGCGCACGCCGCTTCGACCTGCTACTGAAGCGTGGGCCTGCAAGGTCCGGGCTTCAACGGTAGCTGGGTCGCGCGCTTCACGAGCCTGTACGGCCAGTTTCTTCTGTGCCAGATATTCGCGTAAGGTACTCAAGGCAATCTCCTGAAGGTGTTCAATCAGATATGAAGGGAATGTCAGCGCGCCCATTGCTGCGCGGCTTCGCGCGCCAATGCATCGCGTTTGACGGCATGGCGGTCGATCTTGTTCGTGCCCGCCAGAGGCAGATCACTGACAAAGGCGACTCGCCTCGGATACTGATAGACCGGCCCGTTATCGACGGCGAACTGACGTAGTCCGGCCACGTCGGGCGTCTTGCCGGGAACGCCCACGATGAATGCCACGGGAATCTGCCCCCGGTCTTCGTCGGGCAGCGGCACGACGCAGGCCTGATGTACGCCGGGATGCTTCTCCAGTGTCTTTTCCACGTCGCCCGGGTAGATGTTTTCACCGGCGCAGACGAACATGTCATCGGCCCGTCCGACAAAGAAATAAAAGCCGTCGGCATCGCGTCGCAAGACATCGCCGGTGGTGTACCAATCGCCCTCGAAGACAGCGGCGGTCTGCGCAGGCAGGTTGAGGTAATGCTTCATGACGCCGGGCGATCGAACCTGCATAACGCCGTGATCGGCATCAGGACCATTCACCAGACGTATGTCTATTCCCGGCAGGGCCACACCGACGCTGATTGGCGGAGTGGCAAGGCCTTGAGGGTGTGGACCAAACAGCCCGCCTCCGCCTTCCGTCGATCCATAGCCGTGTGTAAGCGCTGCTTGTGGAAACGTCGCCAACACTTTGTCGAACAACGCCAGGGTCATGGGCGCCGAACCCAGGCTGATGGCGCGCAAGCGCGACAGGTCGAGCGAGGCGAGCAGATCGTGCTCTCTGACCAGACGCGCCAACACGGTCGGCACTGCCTGGATATGTGTCACCCCATAGTCGGCCAGCACTTGCAGATACTGTGCCGCCTCAAAGCCGGGAAGAATGACGGCAGTACCGTGTTCGCGCAGAATACGTTTTGCGACAAGCAAGCCGGCCATATGGAAAAGTGGCTGGGCAATGATGGCCACGTCAGGCTCGCCATGACCTGCATCGCTGCGCACGCCGCTGCGCACGCCACTCTCCGGTCGGCGTTGGGCCATCCAGAGCTGGCCGGCATGCGTCAGTGGCACGCCTTTTGGCCGACCGCTTGAGCCTGAGGTGTAGAGAATTTCCGCCACGTCGTCGGGCCCTGGACGGACGGTTTCAAAGTGCCCCGGGTTTAACTGCGCCTGAAAGCCGTCGACACCCGCATCGTCGAAGTCGATAGCGGCGACGCGAGCAGGTACTTTGTGCGCCTGTTGAGCGTCGACAAATACGAGAGCAATCTCTGCATCCTGCAAGACATACTCGATCAGATCCGCGGGTGCCTTCTGGTTCAGCGGAACGGCGATCAAACCTGCGCGGGTAATGCCGCTATAGGCGGATAAATATTCGGCCCGATTGCCCGACAGAATGCCGATACGTTGGCCAGGCAACAAGCCCCGCTCAAGCAGCAGGCGCGCCACACCGCGCGCTTGCGCATTGATATCGCCATGGGTGTAGCGGCGCGGCACCTGCGGGTCACGTAGATCGACGACGGCTAGATGAGCGAGATCTCGTGAGGCGTCCTGGAGGTCGCCCAGGTTAAATGGTGTATGCATAATGATTCGCCGCTCAGACCGCCAACCAGACATCAGACCAGCCATCGCCCTGGAAATTGCCGCCCGTAGAATGGCCTTTCACCACGTTGCGAGCCACGGTCAGTTTCTTGATTTCGACCAGCCGGAACTGCGGGACTTCGGTCAGCACGGTACGAGAGAATTCGTCGACTAAGGCCTTGCGTTT
>JBEBWV010000174.1:0-8910 GCA_040391965.1 Achromobacter deleyi
ACCCACG
The DNA here is from genome assembly GCA_040391965.1 of Achromobacter deleyi. Taxonomy (GTDB): domain Bacteria; phylum Pseudomonadota; class Gammaproteobacteria; order Burkholderiales; family Burkholderiaceae_B; genus Achromobacter; species Achromobacter deleyi_B. The sequence goes on from JBEBWV010000174.1 coordinate 8, forward strand.
ACCCCTTGGTTCGTAGCCAAGTACTCTATCCAACTGAGCTACGGGCGCGTCTGAGCAAGCAAGCCTCGAATAATAGCGTAATTTTTTGAGGCGTGCAAATGAGAGACCGTGTAATCCCTTATGAGCATCGATCGCGATGCAATGTGTCTGCGGGTGATCATCCAGCAAGTGCCAATGAGAAAAACAGCAAGCCAGAAAACGCTGGGTTGGCAAACGCCCTGCCCTCGCGTTGAGCCAGCTGCGACACGGCGTTATTCTTCACTTCAACGCGCCGATGTCCGGCGACCAGGAGTCCGCATGACCGCAATCCCCGAAATCGAACTTATTGATGGCGTGCACCTTCCCCAGATCGGATTCGGCACTTGGCCCATGAATGACAGCGAGGCGGCCGTCGCGGTTGCACATGCCCTGCGCACAGGGTATCGCCTCATTGATACAGCAGCGCGCTACGGCAACGAAGAAGGCGTGGGCGAAGGCATTCGCGCAAGCGGGGTGGCCCGCAAGGACATCATCCTCACCACCAAACTACGCGGGGCTGAACATGGCTTTAACAGTACGCTGCGCGCGTTCGACGAGAGTGCCAAACGACTGGGCGCAGACTATGTTGATCTTTACCTGATTCACTGGCCGCTACCCGCCAAAGATCTCTACGTTGATACATGGCGTGCATTCATTCAATTGCGAGACGAAGGCCGCGTGCGCGCATTAGGTGTCTCAAATTTTCAAGCCACGCACATTGAACGGCTTGAAAAAGAAACCGGCGTTCTTCCCTCAGTGAACCAGATTGAATTGCACCCCGACTTCAGCCAGCCCGCCCTGCGCCATTGGTTGGTAAGCAAGGGCATTGCAGTTCAGTCATGGAGCCCACTTGGGCGCGGGTCGCTGCTGCAATCCCCGATCCTGCATGCGTTGGCCACCAAGCACCAACGCACTATCGCGCAGATCGCATTGCGATGGCACGTGCAACTAGGCCTGGTGCCTATTCCTAAATCTCAGAACCCAGAGCGAATTGAAGAAAATCTGAATATATTCGACTTCAATCTCGACGACCAGGATATGGCGGCGCTGGCACAACTGGATGGCGAGAACCGCCAAGGTGCCGATCCGGACACCTGCGACGAAGAATAGGCAGGCGTAATCGCGAGCAGCGCAGGGCAGGCCTGATTAGGGTCTTCCAGCCTCTGCGCGCCGCCTGCTACACCTGGACAAGGCCGGGCAAGCTACGAAGCGACACGCGCCTCTTTCATGCGAGGCGATTTACAACGCTGCAGATAGGCTTGCAAGTCGTCGGAATTCGGATGCAGAAATAAAGGGTGAGGATACGAGGCTTCGAGCATGGCGTCATGCAAACGTCTGCCCCACACACATTGCGCTTCTGCCTGATGCCAAAGCGTTAACGCACGTCCTTCCTGATTACTGCGCCACAGAGCCAACCCCAGGTCAGCCACCATTTCCTCATCGCGCGGCAGCTTGAGAAAGGCGGTTTGCATCATTTGCAAACCCGCATCAACGTCGCCACGACGGAACAGGATCCACCCCAGCGTGCCCTGGTTATAGGGCAGTTTCCCTGCTCGCCGAATCGAGGTCCTGGCTTGCGCCTCGGCTTCTGGCAAGTACTCATCAAAGTCAGCAAGATAGTAGGCAATGTTATTTGCCCAATCCGGCCCATTCTTACTCGCGTGGCGACTCCGCTTGAACTGGCGCTGCTGCAGTTGCCTGGCGTCCGCCAGCGCCTCTTGTGGCCTGCCCAAGAGCTTCTCGACATCTAGCCGATGGGTGAGCGCGGTGTCATCCAGCAGCCGCCACGGCAGCATGAATTTCCAAGTGCGAGTTTGATCCAGATACTCACCAGCCAAGTCGCGGCGATCGAGCATCAACATCAGATTGGCCACATCAAGCCGCGCTTGCACGGTGTCTTCGCAAGGCAGTTGCGCCAGAGCTTGGGCGGTGGCTGCGGCATCGTTCTGAATAACTCCGTGATAGGCCTGGGTCAGCTTGTCAAAACACACGCGGTCATACGTGACAGTGGCATCGCCCGACACTGACATCGGCCCGGCAGGCAAGCTATCCGTCACGTAGGCCGTGCTGCCGTCCGCGTTGGTGTAGCCAATATCCATCCATTTCGGGCCCCAACGTTGCTGCATGCTGACGACGTACGGCCATTGCGTCAACGGCTCGCTGTCTGAGCTTGAACTAAGCTGATAGAACGTGCCCCACGGGGCATCACCAACGCGGCGCAACAGCGTAAATTCTTCAGTAATGTAATTTTTGTCAGTCCAGACCCAGGCTGTGCGGCCATGCTCATCCGTGACGCCATGCAGAATGCCATCCTGGCTGGGCGTGTTGTGAATCGCATTTTTTTTGGCAGTCAGGAAAAGACGATATGGCGTGTTGGCAGCCACGTCTGCTTCGCCGTACAACTGCGCTGGCAGAATCAGGTAACGACCATATCGCCCAGCGCCATACTGCGGCATGCCTTCGGGCGGCGTTTTCTGTGCATGCGCCTGCGAAAGCGCCTGAGCCAGGGGCTTGCTGAGCAATTGCGCAAAAGCATTTGATTGCATGACACCGGCCTGCATGACGCCGACCTGCATGACACATAACGCGGCACCGAAAATTACCGAACGAATCACCCTGTGCTGGCCCATCATCTACCTCTGCCGTCATTGATCTTGCCATGGCGCAAACCACATCTATCTTGCATGCCGCACTATTTTGCATTGCAGCCTGCGCATTGCAGGCCCCGTGCAAAAGCACCAGACAACAAAAAACCCGCAATGCATACGCGTTGCGGGTTCTTCTCTGTCGATGCTTGTTCGACTCGCTTTGACCTAACAAAGCATTTCTGGCGGAGACGGTGGGATTCGAACCCACGATGCAGTTTTTAGCCGCATACTCCCTTAGCAGGGGAGCCCCTTCAGCCTCTCGGGCACGTCTCCGCAGAAGAGCAAGATTCTAGCACAGCTTTTGAACTGATGCTTGGGACTTGGCCCAGAAACTACGTATTACCGTAGTTTCTTTTCACTCTTACGCTTTTACGGCAGGCGCCTGGTCCAGGCCAAAGGCCTTATGCAGCGCGCGCACGCCCAGTTCCATGTACTTGTCGTCAATGATGACCGACGTTTTGATTTCGCTGGTGCTGATCATTTGGATGTTGATGCCTTCTTGCGAAAGCGTCTGGAACATCAGGCTGGCGACACCGACATGCGAACGCATGCCGATACCCACGATCGAGACTTTCGCTACTTTTTCGTCGGTGACCAACTCACGAGCGGACACGGCAGGAACGACTTCGCGCTTGAGCAGATCAACGGCGCGCGCAAATTCATTGCGATTCACCGTGAACGAGAAGTCGGTAGTGCCAGCCACGGACTGGTTCTGCACAATCATATCGACATCGATATTGGCGGCAGCAACCGGACCCAGAATGGAGAATGCAACGCCGGGGGTGTCAGGCACGCCCAGCAAGGTAATTTTGGCTTCGTCGCGGCTGAAGGCGATGCCGGAGACAACGGCGGCTTCCATTTTTTCGTCTTCCTCAAAAGTAATCAGTGTGCCCGAACGCATTTCTTCTTCGAGCGGGATAAGCGGGTCGGTCAGTGACGACAGGACACGGGTGGGCACACGGTATTTGCCAGCGAACTCGACAGAACGGATCTGCAAGACTTTGGATCCGAGCGACGCCATTTCCAGCATTTCCTCAAAGGAAACGACGGCCATGCGACGCGCTTCAGGAACCACACGCGGATCCGTCGTATAGACGCCATCGACATCGGTGTAGATCAGGCACTCATCGGCTTTGATGGCGGCTGCCACGGCCACGGCCGAGGTATCCGAGCCACCACGACCCAAGGTGGTGATGTGACCATCGGGATCAATGCCTTGGAAACCCGTCACGATCACAACGCGACCGGCGTCGAGGTCGGCGCGAATACGCGCGTCGTCGATGGAGGTAATGCGCGCCTTCGTGAAAGACGAGTCCGTGCGAACTGGCACTTGCCAACCGGCATAGCTGCGAGCAGACACGCCCTCGGCTTGCAAGGCAATGGCAAGTAGTCCACTGCTGGCTTGCTCGCCCGTTGCAGCAATCATGTCGAGCTCGCGGCCATCAGGCTGCGGCATCAGTTCGCGCGCCATTCCCAGCAGACGATTGGTTTCGCCCGCCATGGCAGACGGCACAACCACGACTTGGTGGCCGGCGGCATGCCACTTTGCGACGCGTCGCGCCACATTCCTGATGCGCTCAACCGAGCCCATCGAGGTACCGCCATACTTATGAACGATCAGGGACATCTCATACTCTGGCTAGAGACCCGCCGCAACTACTAGACGGGCAAAGCCGTATATTCTAGCGCGCCGGTAAAATTTTGCGCAGCCTATGCTTTTTTTATGCCGTTTTCTACGCGTTTTAGGCAAATTTCGTTGAAAACCTGCCTAAGGACGAGGCTCGATCCAGACACGCCCGCGGTGACATCGAACCACATGCCCCACCTGCTCCACCCGTAATTGCCTGTCGTGACCCAGGCTATGCAACTGCCGCAATTGGCGCAACAGGTCTTGCATGCGTGCTTCGGTAGGCGCTTGCGCACCATTGATCTGCATCCAATGCCGCAACACTTGTGCCTGTCTTACCGGTGAGAGTTTGCGCCAGGCAGCGAGTGAGAAACTGGCGTGGTCCGAAGATGGCTCCAGGCCTGCCAGATCGGCGCAAGCGACCTCCTCCAGCACTTCCAGTGCGTCAGCCATGTGGCGCGCGTGACGCGCCAGCGTGGCACGCCAGCCTGGCCACCGAGTATCTAATGCAGGTGCCAGCAACTCACGCAATGCAGCACGGGTATAGCGAGGGTCGGCATTGGTGGGGTCAAGCACCGCGCCCCAGCCACAGGCCTGCTCAAGCTCCACTGCTACCGCTTGAATCAGCCCACGATCCATATCGAGCCAAGGTCGCAAATACGTGATGCCGTCGCGGCTAGAGCATGCCGCCATGGCCGCCATGCCCTGAGGCCCGGTGCCGCGTAACAAACGCAACAGCACCGTTTCGGCCTGATCATGGCGATGGTGAGCCAGCAAAATATGAGTCAGCTGCTGCTCCCGTGCCAGGTCGCTTAGCGCTTGATAGCGTGCATCCCGAGCAGCTGCCTCTATGCCCCGGCCGGCACCTTCTTGAACGTGCACTCGGGCAATGTGAACGGGCGTGCCGAGCAACACGCCGAGAGCCACGACATGGTCTGCCCAAGCGTCGGCGGCCTCTTGCAGCCCGTGGTGCACATGAAAGAGCACCAACTCGATTCCATGGGCACGCACCAAGGCGCTGGCGTGCACAGCCAACATGGCCGAGTCAACACCACCGCTGACACCAACCGCCACACGTGTGGGCACCTTGGGCAAGCTCTTGATTGCCGCCTGCAACGCGGCCAGGAGCGCACTGGACACCGGCAGCGCCAAGCGCCCCGCATCGGCAGGGGAAGGCTCTGGCGGGGTATTGGTAGTCATGGGGGAATGAGTTCGGCGCGAGACCGTCACGCCGGCACCGAATGGCGCCGGCGCATGCGGCCACGTTAGGCGCGCACTTCCTGGAAACGGCCAAACGACAGCAGACGCTGTACGCGTTGCTCAACCAATTGTTCAGGCGTCAAGCCTTGCAACTGACGCAAGGCATCGCCCAGCGCACGGCGCAGCAAACGCGCCATGACACGCGGGTCGCGGTGAGCACCACCCACCGGCTCATTGACGATGCGGTCGACCAGGCCAAGTTCTTTCAGACGCGGGGCGATGATGGCCAACGCATCTGCGGCTTCCGGCGCCTTGTCTGCGCTGCGCCACAGAATGGATGCGCAGCCTTCCGGGGAAATAACAGCGTAGGTGGCGTATTGCAGCATCAACACCGTATTGCCTACGGCAATGGCCAGCGCGCCGCCCGAACCACCCTCACCAATGATGGTGGCGATGATTGGCACACGCAGCTCAGCCATGGTGTAAAGACTGTGGCCGATGGCTTCGGACTGGCCGCGCTCTTCTGCGCCAACACCCGGGTATGCGCCCGGTGTGTCCACAAACGTGAACACCGGGATATTGAATTTTTCAGCAAGCCGCATCAAGCGCATTGCTTTGCGATAACCCTCAGGGCGCGGCATGCCGAAATTGCGTGCAGCACGCTCCTTGGTGTCGCGTCCCTTTTGATGACCAATGATCATGCAAGGCGTGCCGTTAAAGCGCGCCAGACCGCCAATAATGGACTGGTCATCGGCGTACATGCGGTCGCCGTGCAGTTCATGGAAATCGGTGAACATTTCACGAACATAGTCCAGCGTGTAAGGCCGCTGGGGGTGCCGCGCCACCAACGCCGTTTGCCAAGGCGTGAGCTTGCCGTAGATGTCTTTGGCGAGGGCCTGGCTTTTTTGCTGCAAGCGTCCGATCTCGTCTGAGATATCTACGGCCGAGTCGGCCTGTACATAGCGCAGCTGCTCGATCTTGTTCTCTAGCTCAGCGAGTGGTTGTTCAAATTCTAAAAATGTATTGCGCATGTAGTGTGGTTCCGTAGATGGGCAGCCTGGTCAAGCGTCAGTATTGAACCTGTGTCGGTTCCAGACTGCGCCACAAATACCAAGTCGCCACGGTACGCCAGGGTTGCCACGCCAACGAGACTTCGCGCGCCTCGAAGCGAGAGACAGGCTCGCCGCTGAAATAGTGTAGCGAGATTGCCTTGAGCAACCCAAGATCATCCAGCGGCAGAATATCGGGCCGCTGCAGATTGAAAATCAAAAACATCTCGGCCGTCCAGCGACCGATACCTCGAATGGAGACCAGCTCATTGATGACATCTTCGTCATCCATGGCGGCCCACTTCTCAGGATGCACTTTGCGTTCGCCAAAGTTCACCGCCAAGTCTTGCACATATTCCGCTTTACGCAGAGACAAACCTGCCGCGCGCAAACCCTCGACACCGACGCGCATAACCGCGACCGGCGTTGGGCGTTTACCCACGGCATCAATGAATTTATCCCAGATGGCGTCAGCCGCCTTGGCGGAGATCTGCTGTCCAATAATGGCGCGTGCCAAGGTAATGAATGGCGTGCCACGCGACGTCAGCCAGACCTCAGGGTGCTGCGGAATGATTTTCTTGAGAATGCGGTCGCGTCGCATCAGATGTGCGACGGCCTCTTCCCAATAATCGGGTTTCACAATGGCGATATCAGCGCTGGGCATGTCGGGCGTATTCCTGGAGTGTCAGGCCCGACGCCACTGCGTCAGACCGCCCGGCTTGTCGTCGAGCTCGATGCCGGCATCACGCAGTTGCGTGCGAATGCGGTCGGCTTCGGTGTAATTGCGCGCCTGTTTAGCAGCAGCGCGGGCATCGATAAGCGCCTGAATCTGTTCTGCATCGAGTTGCGCGCGCGCGCCCAGCTCGATGGCCACTGCCGAGTAGCGTGTGGCCGATTGAAAATACTGCACGGGATCTTGCTGGAGCAAACCCAGCAAATGGCCCAGCGCTTTTAATTGTCCTGCCGCACGAGCGCTGCTTGTCCGGTTGGCTTCCGACGCCAGCTCAAACAGAGCAGCAACCGCCCCGGAGCTATTGAAATCGTCGTCCATGGCAGCCTTAAAGGCCTGCGCTTGCGCTTCATTCCAGTCGATGCCCTGATCATCCGCTTGCACATTCTGGAGCGCCTGGTAGAGGCGGTCGAGTGCGTTTTGGGCATCAATCAGATTATCGGGTGCGTAGTTTTGCGCGCTGCGATAGTGGTTGCGCACAATGAAAAAACGCACCATTTCCGCTTCACGCGGATTAATCAGGTACTCGGCCTGATCATCGGCCACGTCACCCTGAGCAATGGTCTGACGAATCGTGCGGAAATTGCCGAGCGACTTGGACATTTTGTCCGAATCAACCATCAGCGGGCCGCAATGCATCCAGATATTGGCCAGCGTGCCGCCAAAAGCGCCCTCGGTCTGGGCAATTTCGTTTTCGTGATGCGGGAATTTCAAGTCCGGTCCGCCACCGTGGATATCCAGCGGCAAGCCCATCAGAGATTTGCTCATGGCTGAGCATTCGATATGCCAGCCGGGACGACCCAGGCCGTACGGCGATTCCCACTTCGTTTCTGCTGGTTCTTCCGCCTTGGCCGACTTCCACAAGACGAAATCCAGCGGGTCCCGCTTGGCCGAAGCTACTGCGACGCGCTCACCAGCACGCAGATCATCCAGCGTTTTGCCGGAGAGCTTGCCGTAGCTGGGAAAGTCGCGAACAGAGTAGTTCACGTCGCCATCGTCGGCCTGATAGGCCAGGCCGTTTTGTTCAAGTTTGCCAATGATTTCAAGCATCTCACCCACATATTGGGTGGCGCGCGGCTCGCGATCCGGAGGCTGCACCCCCAACGCGCGCTCATCGGCATGCATGGCGGCAATGTAGAACTCCGTCACTTCACCAATACGACGATTGGTCTGCACAGCGCGGCGGATGATTTTGTCGTCAATGTCCGTAATGTTGCGCACGTAGTTGACCGCCAGACCACTCTCCCGCAACCAACGCTGCACCACATCAAACGACACCAGCATGCGGGCGTGACCCAGATGACAGAAGTCATAGACGGTCATGCCGCACACGTACATACGCACCTGACCGGCTTCTGCCGGTTTGAAGGGTTCTTTCGTACGCGATAACGTGTTGTAAATTTGCAGCATGGCGCTCTGGGTTCGCAAAAGGGTTCCGTGACGGGCGGCGCAACATTGCACCAAGGCAAAAGACATATCGGGTGCTCAAGGTGTAGCCTTATTGCTACCGCTTGTTCCCCGCCAACGTCTGCCCAGGTTTCCGCCCTCTTTCTGCTCGTGCTATTAAGTCTTGCGTTTTCTGTCTTGCGCTTTCTGTCTTGCGCTTTCTGTCTTGCGCTTTCTGTCTTGCG
>JBEBWV010000175.1:0-8832 GCA_040391965.1 Achromobacter deleyi
CCTTGGCGGCCCGCTATCCTCAGCTGGCCGCCCGCGACACCGATTACGCGGTCAAAACCGTGCTCGACGCAATGACCCAGGCCTTGGCCTCGGGTCAGCGCATCGAGATCCGCGGGTTTGGAAGCTTTTCGTTATCGCAGCGGTCCCCCCGCATCGGGCGCAACCCGAAGTCCGGCGAACAAGTGCTGGTGCCTGGTAAACAGGTGCCGCACTTCAAAGCGGGCAAGGAATTGCGCGAACGGGTGGATCTGGTCGGCGGCAATGATGAGGACGCTCAATCTTCTGGATCGAGTGAACCGATGCCGTCTTTGCTTGGCATGCATGCCATGCATTAACGGCCCGGTGAAGCAAAAGCTGCCTTCGGGCAGATCGGACCGCACACAAAGCCCCTTGAGCAATCAAGGGGCTTTGTTTTTGCGCGTTTCAATTGCAATAAGCGATGTGGCTCGCACAGCCTTGGCCCGAGAGACAGCAGTGGCAGACTTTGTTCTCAGAAAATTGCACGCTTGTCGCTTACAATTGATCCCCTTGAATACTTTGGAGCATGCGTCATGCGCTATTTAGTTTGGGCCCTGCGATTGCTCGTGTTCGTGGCAGTGTTGATGTTCGCGTTGAAGAATACGGATCCTGTCGAGGTTAAGTTCTATGCTGACTACGTGGTGCAGGGTGTGCCGCTTATTGTCGTGATGCTCGTGGTTTTTGTTGCGGGTGCGATCTTCGGCCTATTGCTCACCGTGCCGGCTGCAATGCGCCGCCGTCGTGAAGCGATTCGTCTGCGCCGCGAACTTGATCGCGTGCAAGCCGCTGTCAGCGGCCAAGCCGTATCGGCAAGCAACGTGCCGCCTGAAACCATCGCACCGATGTCTCCGCTTTGATGCGTCGGTTGTGGTTTCCGTGCCCGTCCCTTTGTACTGACTTAACGCAAGAGCCGCACAGTGGATTTTGAACCGTGGTGGTTGATTTTTGTGCCGGTGTTATTCGCGTTGGGCTGGCTAGCCGCGCGTTTTGACGTCCGCCAAATACTTCGGGAAACCCGAAACCTGCCTGACTCGTATTTTCGCGGGCTTAACTTCCTGCTGAACGAGCAGCCAGACCGGGCGATTGATGCATTCGTGGAGGTGGCCAAACTTGACCCCGAAACGACCGAGCTTCACTTCGCGCTTGGCAGCTTGTTTCGTCGACGAGGCGAAATGGAGCGCGCGATTCGAGTGCACCAAAGCTTGTTGAGTCGCTCGGACCTGCCTGTGGCCGAGCGCGAACATGCGCAGCACGAATTGGCGCAAGATTTCCTGAAGGCCGGCATGCTGGATCGCGCTGAGAGCGGATTCGAGCAGTTGAAAGACACACGCTATGCCTTACCGGCCTTGCGGTCGCTGATTCGCATTTACGAGTCGGAGCATGACTGGCCTCGCGCGATCGAAGCGGTAAAAACGTTGCGCGGTCTCGTGGACGAGCCTGTGCCGCAAATCGTTCATTACTACTGCGAACAAGCGCAAACCGCACTGGCGGCCAAGCCGCCAGACACCGAGGCAGCACATGCTGCATTGGATGCGGCTGATCATGCAATTTCGCTGACAGATCGCGAAGTCGCATCGAGCAAAGCGTCTGTCGTGCGAACGGCCATGCTGCGCGCTCGCCTGGCACTCTTGGAAAATGATCCCAAGCGCGAACGGCTCTACCTGGAATCGGTCATTACCGATGCGCCAGAGTATGCCGGTTTGGTGGCCGAGCAGCTATTGAAGAACTACCGCACGGCGGGCCAGGAGGCCGCCGGTTTGGACCTATTGCAAAAGCAATATGAAAAACATGCTTCGCTAGACCTCTTCAATGTGGTGTTTCGAGAATTGCGAGCGCAAAAGGGGGCTGAGCTCGCCTGGGCATTTGCACGCAATGCCCTGCGCAGTCATCCGTCTTTATTGGGTCTGGATCGCCTCCTGGAAGCCGAGTTGGCTTCCAGTGATAGCGTTCAGCTCGAGGGGCCTGTCCCGGGCGCCGATATGACATTGTTGCGCAGCCTTATTCATAAGCACACGCAACGCCTGGATCGTTACGCCTGCCGCAGTTGCGGTTTTCAAGCGCGGCGTTTTTATTGGCAATGCCCCGGCTGCAATGCCTGGGAAACCTATGCGCCGCGCCGTTTGGAAGAACTTGAATGACCCCTTTTCCCATTGATGCCGTTTCGCGCAGCCGCGTTCTCGTGGTGGGCGACATCATGCTCGATCGATATTGGTTCGGCGAGGTGGAACGCATTTCTCCCGAAGCACCTGTGCCCGTGGTGCGAGTGGCTCGTCGCGAAGATCGTCTTGGCGGGGCGGCCAACGTAGCACGTAACGTGGCGGCGCTCGGCGGGCAGGTCACCCTGGTTGGGGTGGTTGGTCAGGACGAGGCGGGCGAGAGTATTCGGCGCCTCGCAACCGAGGCCGGCGTGAATGCTGACCTGATCGCCGACCCCGCGTTGCACACCACGTTGAAAATGCGCGTCCTGGGACGGCAACAACAATTGCTGCGCGTAGATTTCGAAGAGCACCCAACGGCTGGCGCGTTGGACGCCATTGATTCCGCTTTGGCGCGTCACTTGGCGAATCACGATGTCGTGGTGTTGTCCGACTACGCCAAGGGTGCTTTGGCGCGTGTGCAGACGCTGATTACGATGGCTCGCCACGCCAACGTGCCTGTGCTGGTCGACCCCAAGGGTGACGACTACACGCGCTATCACGGTGCAGCTCTTGTGACACCGAACCGATCCGAAATGCAGCAGGCAGTTGGCCGCTGGAATTCGGAGGCCGAATTGACCGACCGTGCGCAACGTTTACGCGGCGAGTTGGATCTGGATGCCTTGCTTGTGACGCGTTCAGAACAGGGCATGACCCTCTTTACCGATAGCGGACGTGAGCATACTGACGCCGAAGCGCATGAAGTGTTCGACGTTTCAGGCGCGGGTGACACGGTGTTGGCAACGCTTGCCGTCATGCACGCCATTGGATTGCCGTGGGGCGATGCCATGCGCTGGGCCAACCGTGCAGGCAGCATTGTCGTTGGCAAGCTTGGCACGTCTATTGTTACCGCAGCAGAATTGGCAGGAGAACACACATGATCGTCGTTACCGGAGCCGCGGGCTTCATTGGCAGCAACCTGGTGCGCGGCCTGAACCGTCGCGGCATCGAAGACATTATCGCGGTCGATGATCTGACCGAGGGCGATAAATTCGCTAACCTGGTTGACTGCAAAATTGCGGACTACCTTGATCGCGATGATTTTCGTGCGCGTGTAGCGCAAGGGCGTTTGCCCAAGCTGCGTGCGGTATTGCATCAAGGCGCGTGTTCCGACACGACCGAGCGCAATGGCCACTACATGATGGATAACAACTACCGGGTCACGCTGGAGTTGTTCGAATATTGCCAGGCACACAACGTGCCGTTCTTGTATGCCTCGTCAGCAGCCGTCTATGGTGGCTCTACGGTGTATGTGGAAGATCCGGCCAACGAAGGTCCGCTGAACGTTTACGGGTATTCCAAGCTGTTGTTTGATCAGGTCCTGCGCAAGCGCATGAGCACCTTGACCGCACAAGTCGTAGGTCTGCGTTACTTCAACGTTTATGGCCCACACGAACAACACAAGGGGCGCATGGCCTCCGTGGCGTTTCACAATATGAACCAATTTCTTGAACAAGGCTATGTACGCCTGTTCGCGGGTTGGGATGGTTATGTTGACGGTGGGCAGAGCCGCGATTTTATTTCGGTAGAAGATGTAGTCGCCGTTAACCTGCACTTCCTGGATAACCCGGATCGTAGCGGCATTTTCAACTGCGGCACTGGCCGCGCGCAGCCGTTCAATGATGTGGCGGCGGCTGTAGTAAACACCTTGCGAGCCGAGCGCGGCGAATCGGCATTGTCGCTGGATCAACTGGTTAAGCAAGACTTGATTCGCTACATTCCGTTCCCGGATGATCTCAAGGGGCGCTACCAAAGCTACACGCAGGCAGACGTTACGCAATTGCGGGCAGCCGGTTTTGCAGCGCCTATGCGTGATGTGCAGACTGGTGTTGAGGAATATGTGCGCTACTGGCGCGCACGCAAGTAAGCACCGGACGTTTCGTGTCCAGGTCACCAGAAACCGCCGGCGAAAGCCGGCGGTTTTTTTTGTCCTTGTCGTAGTTGCCGAGTGGGATGTTTGCCTTCACTTGCAAGGAATAGCTGAGGCGGTTTCGCAGATCATGAGTTCGACGTGGATCACTTGTTGTGTCACTCAAACCTGATTGTTCTGGAGATACCCATGAATCCGTTTTGCCGAAAGACTCTTGCCGTGGCCATGCCGACGATGCGTTGGCGTGCGCCACGTTGGCCTTTGTTCGCTCAGGGGGGCATGGCGCGACGCCATTCGATGTCCCGCAGTCTGAGAGGCGCGGCGCTTGCAACAGGCATAAGTCTTTTCACACCAACCGTGCTGGCGTTGGATGTCAACGTAGCAAGCGCCGAACAATTGGAAGGCTTGCGCGGCTTGGGGCCACGTACTGCGCAAATTATCGTGCGCGAACGTGAGCGGGGTGGAAAGTTCGATTCATTGGAAGATCTGTCTGATCGTGTGCGTGGCATTGGTTTGAAGAAGGCACAGGCACTACAGGCGGCAGGTATGACGGTGGGTGGCATGACGAGCTTGCCCGGAGCAACATCGCCGAAAACGGGGGGCACGCCGTTGGCACCGACTGCTCCCAAGACGACGGCCAAACCCTCGAGCAACCCGATGAGTAAACCCTCTTCCGGTGCGACTACTGCACCTTCGGCATCCCGTTCCAGCGCCGGAACACCGTCAGGCCGTGGCGTGGTGCCTGGGCGTACTGGCCCGTGAATGTTGCGATGTAGCGCCGTGGAGCCCCTGATTCGAACACGGGCTTTCGTGTTCGAATCAGAGGCGGCCGGTTATGATCAACAGCATGACTACTTCCTATCCCACCATTGAGCAGACGGTCGGCAATACCCCGCTGGTGCGTCTGCAACGCATTCCCGCAGTTGGTGCTGCGGCTCGAGGCAACGTCATTCTGGCCAAGCTGGAAGGGAATAATCCTGCTGGCTCTGTGAAGGATCGTCCGGCACTGTCGATGATTCTGCGGGCAGAGGAGCGCGGCGAGATCAAGCCGGGCGACACGCTTATTGAAGCGACAAGCGGGAACACCGGTATTGCGCTGGCAATGACGGCCGCAATGCGGGGTTATCGGATGATTCTCATCATGCCCGATAACCTTTCTGTCGAACGGCGCGCCGCCATGACAGCCTATGGTGCGCAACTGATTCTGACTCCCGCTGACAAGGGCGGCATGGAATATGCGCGCGATCTCGCCATGGAAATGCAGGCTGATGGCAAGGGACGCGTGCTTGACCAGTTCGCCAACCCGGACAACCCTCGGGCGCACATCGAGACAACGGGGCCTGAAATCTGGACGCAAACGGACGGGCGCGTAACCCATTTCGTTAGCGCTATGGGCACGACCGGCACGATTATGGGGGTGTCTACCTACCTCAAGTCGCAAAACAAGGCGGTCTGTGTGGTGGGGGCTCAGCCAGCAGAAGGTGCGCAAATTCCAGGCATCCGCAAGTGGCCTGAAGCCTATTTGCCCAAAATTTTTGACCGCACGCTGGTGGATGAGTACGAATCGATCGGACAGGTTGAGGCAGAAGTCATGGCACGTCGCCTGGCTTCTGAAGAAGGCATTTTTGCTGGCATTTCTTCAGCAGGTGCACTGGTAGCGGCACTGCGTGTGGCTGACCGCGTGGAAAATGCAACCATCGTGTTCATTGTTTGCGACCGCGGAGATCGCTATTTGTCCACGGGTATCTTCAACTAAGGTATTCGCTGCGGGCAAGATCAAGCCACAGGTAAAACACATAGGGCGCCATCGGCGCCCTATGTGTTTTTACGGATTCACTCGCACTTCAATTTCTTTAGCCAGATCTGCCACAGATGCAGCGTAGAAGTAGCTTCGGTTGTACTGCGTGAGGGCGAAGAAGTTCGGTGTCGCCAGACGATATTGAGCGGTGCCGCGCGCCTCTTCTGGTAGATCAATCACGCCCATCAGTTGCGTGCTCCAGGTTTCCTTGGACGCGCCCGGCTGCAGGCGGGTGCCTGCAGCCATCAAGGTTTCCCAAGTTAATGTGGGCTTGAGTCCCCCTTCCACTAATACAGAGGGGTCTGACGGTAAAACAACCGGTGCAAAGACGGGCAGGCCACGCTGCCAGCCATGCTCGGCGAGAAAATTCCCCACGGACAAGACAGCGTCTTGCACGTTGTTGGTCAGGTCAATATGGCCGGAGTCATCGCCATCTACGGCGTAGCGCATGATGCTGCCCGGCATGAACTGGGGCATTCCAATGGCACCAGCGAATGAGCCTTGCGTCTCCATATCCAGCTTGCCTTGGAGCGCCAGGGTCAGAAAATCGCTGAGTTGACCTTTGAACATAACGGCCCGTTCAGGCTTGGCCGGGTCCGGATAATCGAAGGCAAGGGTAGTCAATGCATCCAATACCCTGAAATTGCCCATATTGCGGCCGTAGAGCGTTTCTACGCCAATAATGGAGGCAATGATCGAGGAAGGTACTCCGGAGCGCTGTGAGGCCCGATTAAGCAGCGCACGGTTCTCATTGTAGAAGTCGACACCCCAACCGATACGTTTGGGTTCGACGACGCGTGCACGATACGTATTCCAACTGCGCCAGATTTTTTTTCCGGGCGCAGCCGGGGCCATCAGACGCGACACGGTGGCGTTGTAGCGCGCGCTGGTTAGCGCAGCCAACAGCGGTTCAAGCGCCAATTTGCGTTCTGCCGCAAGTTCTTGCGCATAGGCAAGCACCTCGGGACGCAACTTGCCACTAGCCGTGAGAACGGCAGGCGGCGCTTCAGTCGAATTTTCCTGGTCGGCCGAGGGTCTGGCCGGTCCAATGCGGATAGGTGTATTTTCAGAGGCAGTCGCCGGCTTCGCAGAAAGGGTGTTGGGTGCGGTGGTTGAGCACCCCGCGAGCAGGGCAGTAATTGCCCCCAGTTGCAGTAATCGCCTACAGATGAACATAATCTTCCTTATGGAGACCATGTATCTTACCCACCCAGCCTGCCGTTTGCATGAAATGGGCAGTTGGCATCCCGAAAGTCCGCAGAGACTGGACGCTATTTCCGACCAGCTATTAGCTAGCGGTTTGATGTCCTATCTTGACGACCAGCAGGCGCCACAGGCCACGCGAGAGGAAATCTTGCGCGTGCATACGGCTGCGCATCTGGACAATTTGATTGCGCACACCCCTCAACAGGGTTATTACCCGATCGACCCAGACACCTTGCTTAATCCTTATACGGTTGAGGCCGCTAGATATGCGGCTGGCGCCGGTATTGCCGGTGTTGATGCGGTAATGGCGGGTCGGGCCAGAACGGCATTTTGTGCCGTTCGCCCGCCTGGCCATCATGCCAGCCCGACACAAGCCCTCGGATTCTGCTTCTTGAACAATGTGGCCATTGCCGCTCGACACGCACTGGAAGCATATGGTCTGAGCCGCGTTGCTATCGTTGATTTTGACGTGCACCATGGTAATGGCACGGAAGACGCCTTCGCGGGCGACGATCGCGTGCTTATGTGCAGTTTTTTTCAACATCCTTTTTTTCCGAATAGTGGTGCGAATGCGCCTGCGTCAAACATGCTCAATGTGCCCGTGGCTGCCTACACCGGTGGTGCGGCTGTCAGGGAAATCGTGCGCGACACCTGGATGCCCCGATTGGAAGCATTCAAGCCAGAATTCGTTTTTATCTCTGCGGGTTTTGATGCGCACCGGGAGGACGATATGGGGCAGATGGGACTCGTGGAAGCGGACTACGCCTGGATCACTGACCGTTTGGTGGAGGTGGCAGAACGTCACGCACAAGGGCGCATCGTGAGTACATTGGAAGGCGGTTACAACTTGTCTGCTTTAGGTCGCAGCGTCGTCGCGCACGTGCGTGCGCTTGCGAAGTTGTAGAATCGAAAAAAATTCTGCAATGCGAGCTCGGCGTCCGCCGGGCAATTGTTTCTATGTGGAGGCTGCGGGATGAAGGTGTTGGTACCTGTCAAGCGCGTCGTTGATTACAACGTCAAAGTGCGCGTCAAGTCGGATCAAACTGGCGTCGATATCGCCAATGTGAAGATGTCTATGAATCCCTTCGACGAAATCGCCGTCGAAGAAGCGACCCGACTCCGTGAGAAGGGCGGTGTCGCTGAAGTCATCGCCGTGTCTTGCGGCGTGGTTCAGTGCCAGGAAACGCTGCGCACGGCCATGGCGATTGGCGCTGATCGCGGCATTCTGGTGCAAACCGATGCTGAGTTGCAGCCCCTCGCTGTTGCCAAGATGCTCAAGGCATTGGTCGAAAAAGAACAACCTCAGTTGGTTATTCTTGGCAAGCAAGCCATCGATGATGACGCGAACCAAACGGGTCAGATGTTGGCTTCGCTGCTGGACTGGCCACAAGCCACGTTCGCCAGCAAGCTCGAATTGGCCGACGGCAAAGTAACCGTGACACGTGAAGTGGATGGTGGCCTGGAAACGTTGACACTGACGTTGCCAGCTATCGTGACCACCGACTTGCGCTTGAATGAGCCGCGCTATGTCACGCTGCCCAACATCATGAAAGCCAAGAAGAAACAGCTCGACATCGTTACGCCGCAAGATCTGGGTGTTGATCCAGCGCCGCGTTTGAAAACCCTGAAAGTCACCGAGCCGCCCGTTCGCAAGGCTGGCATCAAGGTGGCCGATGTTGCGGCATTGGTCGACAAACTCAAGAACGAAGCGAAGGTGGTCTGAACATGACGACGCTGGTTATTGC
>JBEBWV010000176.1:0-8732 GCA_040391965.1 Achromobacter deleyi
TTGCGGCGGGGGATTTTGAGTCCCCTGCGTCTACCAATTTCACCACCCGGGCAGGGAGGTCGCGAATCCAACAAACTGGACTGCGGGGAGTGCGAAGACAAAGATTATATCCTCTCTTGAAAATTTCTGCACGCGCCCCATATTATTGACTACGCGCGGCGCCTTTTTGCCTTTGCGATCGGGTTGTTTTTTGCCTGTCGCGGCCGGGGGCGTCTGCTGTTTCCCATTGATTTTGTTCACTTTTTCGGTCATTCGCACACAACTATGAGCCAAGCCGCCACGCCGTCCGCATCTGAAACCCTGGGCTTCCAGGCCGAGGTGAAGCAACTGCTGCACCTGATGATTCACTCGCTCTATAGCAATAAAGAGATCTTTTTACGTGAGTTGGTCTCGAACGCTTCCGACGCTTGCGACAAGTTGCGCTTTGAGGCGATTGATCAGCCCGAGCTTCTGGAAGGCAATGGCGAACTGGCCATTCGGGTGAGCTATGACAAGGAAGCGCGCACGCTGACGATCTCGGATAACGGGATTGGGCTGTCGCGTGATGAAGCAATTTCCAATTTGGGCACGATTGCCCGTTCCGGCACGCGTGAGTTTTTCTCGCAATTGACCGGGGATAAGCAGAAGGATGCTCAGCTCATCGGCCAGTTTGGCGTGGGCTTTTATTCGTCGTTCATTGTGGCTGACAAGGTCACGGTGGTGAGCCGTCGTGCAGGCGCGGCCGCTGATGAGGCGATTCAGTGGGTGTCTGATGGTCAGGGCGAGTTCACCATTACCGCCGCTGAGAAGGCGTCGCGCGGCACGGACGTCACGCTGCATTTGCGCGCTGACGAAGATGAATTGTTGAATGGTTGGAAGCTGCGCGAGATTCTGCGTCGCTACTCGGATCACATTTCTTTGCCAATTTTGATGGCAAAGGAAGAGTGGGATGCCGAGAAGGGCGAGCAAATCACCACGGATGAGCTGGAAACCGTGAACCAGGCGAATGCGCTGTGGGCACGCAATAAGGCGGATGTGACGCCTGAGCAGTACTGCGAGTTCTACAAGACGATTTCCCATGACTACGATGATCCGCTTGCCTGGACGCACAATCGTGTCGAAGGCCGTAGCGAATATACGCAGTTGTTGTATGTGCCCAAGCACGCGCCAATGGATATGTGGGAGCGTGACGGTCGCCGTGGCGTGAAGCTGTATGTGAAGCGTGTCTTCATCATGGACGACGCAGAACAGCTCTTGCCGTCGTACCTGCGCTTTGTGCGCGGGGTGATTGATTCTGCGGATCTGCCGCTGAATGTGTCGCGTGAAATCCTGCAAGAGAGCCGCGATGTGCGTGCGATTCGTGAAGGGTCGGCCAAGCGGATTCTGTCTTTGCTGGAAGAAATGGCCGAGAACAAGCCAGAAGATTACGCCACGTTCTGGTCGGAGTTTGGCCAGGTGCTGAAGGAAGGCGCTGGCGAAGATACGGCCAATCTTGAGCGTATTGCGAAGTTGATGCGTTTTGCATCGACACACTCGGGTGATCAGGCACAGACGGTGTCGTTTGCCGATTACTTGTCGCGTGCGAAGGAAGGGCAGGACAAGATTTATTACGTGACGGCGGATACGTTTGCCGCGGCTAGCGCCAGCCCGCATCTGGAGATTTTCCGGAAGAAGGGTATTGAGGTGCTGTTGCTGTCGGACCGCGTGGACGAATGGATGCTGTCGTACTTGCGTGAGTTTGACGGCAAGTCGTTGGTGTCGGTCGCCAAGGGTGGCCTGGATCTGGCTGAACTGGCAGATGACGACGAGAAAAAGCGTCAAACGGAAGTGACAGAGGACTTGAAGCCTTTGGTGGAGCGTTTGCAGAAGGCGCTGGAAGATCAGGTGAAGGAAGTTCGCGTGACCTTGCGTTTGGTGGATTCTCCTGCGTGCGTGGTGGTGGGGCAGAATGAACTGAGCCCGCATTTGCTGCGTATGTTGAAGGCAGCTGGGCAAGATGCGCCAAATGTGAAGCCAGTGCTGGAGATCAACCCGGACCACGCGTTGATTGCGCGAATTCGCAATGCGGACGATGCCGAGTTTGATCAGTGGGCCCGTTTGCTGCTGGATCAGGCGTTGTTGGCAGAAGGCGCGCAAATCGCCGATCCGGCTGCGTTTGTGAAGCGTTTGAATGCGCTGCTGTTGAAGGCTTAAGTGGTGAAGCTGGCGCTGTCCCTTCACGGGGGTGCCGCCATTGATGAGAAAGCGGCCAATTGATTGGCCGCTTTCTTTTGTTTTACTCCACGAAAATGCCGTTCACTTTTTTAGTGAGCGGCATTTTTAATGCTTTCTGACAAAGCAGGACGTATCAACGAGATGTTTCGTAGCGTGGGTGGAGCGCGTTCGACTTTTGACAAGAACACCAAAGCAAAGCGCGCGTAACCCACGATGCTTCCGCGGCACGTCACGGTGCAAGAATCGCGGGTTACGCGCGTTCAACGGGGGAGTTCCAGCCTCCGTTTTCTCGCGCTCCACCCACGCTACGTTCAGTTAAGCTGCTTATCCAACATACACCGGCAATCAGGAGAGAAGGCGTGGGATTCAGTTTGCAAGAGCGTACGGCATTGCTGGACGTGAAGGGCGTGGGGCCTACGGTCGTTTCGCGCCTGGAACAGCTTGGTTTTCATTCGTTTGAGGAGCTCGCTGCGGCGGAGGTCTACGACATCGTCACGCGGGCGGCGTCGTTGGTGGGTTCGTCGTGTTGGAAGAATAGTCCTCAGGCACGCGCCGCGATTGAGGCGGCCATTGATCGCGCTCGAGCGGCGGTGTCGCCGTCCGATTCTGCGTCGGCTGGCTGACGCCGCGTACGACTCGATCTTTTCATCCCTTCTGAAAGAGGTCTGCCCTTCGTGCCTATTTATCCCCTTCCCAACGACCCCAAACGACAACATGCTGACTCGTCGCAGACCATGCTGATGTCTGCTGAATCTCAGCTGCTGGCGCTGCTTTCTTGCGACGCTGCATTGGAAGAATATGCTGAGCTCATTGCGCGCGCGCAACGCGAGGTGATGCCGGATGGAGAGCGGGAACGGATTCGTGCGCAGGTGGGGCAGGCATTGGCAATACGCGAGCGACTGGAGTTGCATCAGCAACGCGAGCGCGGCTTGTTGGCAGTTATTGAATCTGCGCAGGATTTGACGGCATTGCGCGATGTTGACAGGGTGCTGGCAGCTATTGTGCATCGTGCCCGTGCCTTGGTGGCAAGCGATGTGGGCTATCTGTCTATCTTTGACGCTACGGCTGGCGACTTTTATGTTCGTGCCACGGATGGCGCATTTTCTGAACAGTTCAAACGCATACGCGTGCCGGGTGATATAGGCATTTGCGGTCATGTGGCGCGTACTCGCGCGCCCTATAGCTCGTCAAACTATGTGGAAGACGGACGGTTCTCCCACACATATGGCATCGACAGCGGCGTGATTGACGAGAGCATACGGTCGATTCTGGGTGTGCCGTTGCTGATTGGTGAACGGGTTCTCGGGGTGCTATTCGTGGGCGACCGATATACCCGTCCTTATTCACCTTGGGAGGTTTCTATTCTGACGACGCTGGCGTCGCATGCTTCAGTGGTGATTGAGAATGCGCGGCTGTTTGCTGAGCACCAGGAGGCCTTGGCTCATACCAGCGCAGCAAATGACCGGCTTCAGCGGCAAGCCGAGGACACGCAGTTCGCCGCTGACGCGCACGAGAAGTTGACGGCGCTGGTGGCACGCGGCGGCAGTTTGCAGGATATTGCCGCGATGGTGTCGCAGTTGTTGGGGGGCGAGGTCATTGTGCTGGACGAAGGCGAGCAGCCGGTCAGTTGGTCTGGTGAAGCAAGGGCACGTGATGCCACCGGGCACGCCTGGCAAGACAGCATCCATCAAGCTTTGTTCGACAGCCGCGTACAGGGACGCTCGGTGGTCGCATTCGCCAACGAGCAAGGGCTATGCCGTGTTTCGGCGATTACGAGCGGTAGCGGCCTTCTGGGCGGTCTTGCGATCACCACGCCGGCGGCGCTGACGCATCTGGAGACGCGCAGCTTTGAGCGGGCGGCATTGGTTACCGGAATGCTGCTGTTGTCACAAGAGCGGGCGCGCTATACCAGTGGCCGCGATAGTTCTGCGTTGCTGCGGGTGGTGCTTGATGGGCGCCAGGAAATGGATGCAGCCATGCTGGACCGCTTCAGCCGTCAGGGCGTGGACATGCGACGACCCGTCTCGCTGGTGTGTTGCGTGCCGACTCACGGGGACGCCCAGTATCTGGTGAAGCGCCTGCGCACGGCGTTTGCTGCGGAAGGGACGCTGTTTGATGAATACGAGGGGCGTGTAGTGCTGCTTGGCACAGGCAGTGATGCCGAGCAATTGGGCGCGAAGGTGCACGAGTGCATTACTGGCCGACTCGGTTTGAGTGCCACATGCGTGAGTGCAGCGCCTGCCCAAGCTGCGGCGTTACCACAGGTGATGGCTTCGGTAGTTCGGTGCCTGACGTTGCTGAACAACTTGGGGCGTTTGGGTACGCACGCGCAGGAGGCGCAGTTGGCGCTCTATGCGCGACTGTTTGAGCGGCAGAGCGCGCAGGATATCGCGGCGTTTGTGGAGGCGACGCTAGGAAAATTGAGAGCGTCTGATCGCAAGCGCCGTGGCGAACTCTGCGCGACACTGCTGACCTATCTGGATGTCGGGCGCAATGCCCGGCTGACAGCGGCAACGCTGGATATACACGTCAATACCTTGCGCCAGCGTCTGGAGGCAATCGATATCCTATTGGGCGATTGGCAATCCACTGGCCGTGGCCTCGATATTCATATGGCGCTACGCCTGGATCGCTTGCTCGAATCAAGCTGACGAGCGTGCGCGGTGTGTTTTACACAGGAATCGGCCTGAATCCTGTGTGTTTTACACATAGGTGTGTGCGCAGCACGCCGGGACAATGACGTCTGACAACGTGTCGCCCGGCATCCCTATTCGCCAGTGAGCGAGCGATTGTCTCAAAGCAAGAATGCACCTGAAAGAAGGCGCATCAGCCCACGGAGACGACATGCCCCCATTCCCACCCGCTATTCCTTCCCACGCGCCGTTTATCGAGCACGTGCGCTAACGCCGTCTCTCTTTGTCTGTGCCGCTGCTCTCGATACGTTGGCGCGGCCGTTCTCCTATCTGCTTCTCGCAGGAGTTTTCGCATGTCCATTGATTCCCGCCTCCCCAATTTCCGTGCCCTGACACCGGATGCCCGACTGGACCACATCGCCAGCGCGGTCGGCCTGAGCGCTGCGGACAAGGAAAAGCTGTCTAGCGTGGGTGCGTTGCCGCTCGAGACCGCAGACGGCATGATCGAGAATGTGATCGGGAAGTTCGAGCTGCCTTTTGCGGTGGCAGGCAACTTCACGGTTAATGGTCGCGATGTGCTGGTGCCGATGGTGGTGGAAGAGCCCTCTGTGGTAGCGGCGGCATCGTTCATGGCGAAGCTGGCCCGGGAGTCGGGTGGTTTTCAGACCTCGTCCACCGGCCCCTTGATGCGGGCGCAAGTTCAGCTTATTGGGGTGAGTGACCCCTACGGTGCGCGTCAGGCCATTTTGCAGGCACGCGACGAAATTCTGCGCATTGCCAATAGCCGCGACAAGGTGCTGATTGGTCTGGGCGGCGGATGCCGCGATATCGAAGTGCATGTGTTCCCGGACACCAAGCGCGGCCCGATGGTGGTGACACATCT
Organism: Achromobacter deleyi; assembly: GCA_040391965.1. GTDB lineage: Bacteria > Pseudomonadota > Gammaproteobacteria > Burkholderiales > Burkholderiaceae_B > Achromobacter > Achromobacter deleyi_B. Next base: position 5,710 of record JBEBWV010000176.1, read on the forward strand.
GATCGTGGATGTCCGCGATGCAATGGGCGCAAACACCGTTAATACGATGGCCGAAGCGGTTGCCGGACATATTGAGCATGTCACGGGTGGCAAAGTGCGTCTGCGCATTTTGTCGAACCTGGCGGACTTGCGCCTGGCTCGTGCCCGCGTGCGCTATAGCCCTGAAGTCTTGACGACGTCGACGTATGCCGGTGTGGACGTGATCAACGGCATTGTGGATGCGTATGAATTTGCGGCTGTGGATCCTTACCGTGCCGCCACGCACAACAAGGGCATCATGAACGGCATTGATCCGGTTATCGTGGCGACCGGCAATGACTGGCGCGCGGTGGAAGCTGGCGCACACGCATACGCCAGCCGTGGTGGTCATTACACGTCTTTGACCAAGTGGGAAATTGCGAACAACGGCGATCTGGTGGGCTCGATTGAAATGCCGATGCCGGTCGGTTTGGTTGGCGGCGCCACCAAGACACACCCGTTGGCCCAAGTGGCGTTGAAGATTCTCAACATCAAGTCCGCGCAGGAATTGGCCGAAGTGGTGGTGGCGGTTGGTCTGGCGCAAAACATGGGTGCGTTGCGTGCGCTCTCCACCGAAGGTATTCAGCGCGGCCACATGGCGTTGCATGCTCGCAATATTGCGTTGGCAGCAGGTGCTTCCGGTGCAGAGGTGGATTGGGTCGTCAAGAAAATGGTGATGGCTAACGATGTGCGCGTGGAAGTCGCGGCGCAGTACCTGGCTGAGCGCAAGGGTAGTTAATCCACCCGCAGGGCTGCGAACAGCGGCCTTGTGCGGTACTCATTCATAACAACAAAGGAGGAGACAACTATGGCAAAACCATCAGGGCTCATTGAGGTGTGGGGAGACACTGTCGATTCTCGTCATCTGCTTGCCGCCATCGTCATTGGCGGGGCGCTCAGCCTGAGCGCGTTTCTTATCGCCCGCCATCTTCTGCTTGGCGTGGTGGCGCAGCCTGCCATGGCAGGCTCTTATGCCATGTTGATTGGTTTGGGCGGTTGCCTGATCTCGGGCGGTATTTGCGCCAAGCTGTTTCCTCCCAAGCGCATCGTGCTTGAGGACTCCGCGGACCCGGCCTGGCGCGACGAGGCCTTGGCGAAACTGGCGGCAGAAGAGGGTGGCTTGGGTCGTCTGGAAGACCTGCCACCAGCTGTGGCGGCAGAGATGCGCGAGATCGGCCTCTATGACTTGTTCGCCGACTACGAGAAAAAACACGGCACCGGCGACCCCGCAGATGCGGGCGGTAACAGTCGCTCAAAAGAATAAGGAATAGACATGGAAACCCTCATTACCGACATTCTTGTTGCGGTGTCGATGGGCTTGTTGGGTGCGGTAATTTTTTCGGCGATTGGGCTGGTGTCCGGCACCGATGAAACTGCAACGATTGCGCCTCTGACCTTGCTGGTGGTGTTGCTAGGTGTGCCTCCTGCTGGCGTGCTGACGTTCTTTTTGGCGGCTGCGGTCTCTAAACATATGACCCACGCGATTCCGACGGCGCTGCTGGGTATTCCTGGCGACACGCTGGCCACGCCGCTCTTGCAGCATGCGACGGCATTGCGCAATCTGGGCGTGCCTCATATTGCTTTGCGCAAGATGATTTCGGGTGCCGCCATTGCGGCATTCATCGCGGTGCCACTGGCGGTGCTTTTTGCCGTGTTGCTTGCTCCGTTTGGTCCGTCGATTACGCAGGCTGCACCCTGGATTTTCTTTGTGGCTGCGGTATTGATTGCTTATTTTTCCCCGGGCCGGTGGGCGTCTGTTGCATTGCTGATTCCCTTTGTCACGCTGATCATTGCGTTGCAGACCTTGAGCATGAAGTACAACGCCAAGCTGAGCATCAGCTATTTTCTGGGCATTGCTATTGGTCCGTTAATAGCTGATTTGTTTGCGGCTATCTCGCCTGTAGAGCGCAAGCGTATGCATCGCGATGGCCCGAGAAAGTTCTCGTTGGCACCGGACGTCAAGAGCTGGAAGGGATACTTTCCCAATCCGTTCAAGGTGCTTGATTCGTCGCAGCGCAAGTGGACGGCGATTACGGCCGGCATTTCGAGTGCCACGTTTGTGTTCAGCCCTGTTGCCATGACCGTTCTCTTGGGCGAGATCGTGGGCTCACGCGTCAAACACGCGTATCACCGTCTCACCACGGTGTTGGCGGCGCGCAATGGCGTGACCGAGGCCACCTATATCGCCGAAGCCTTAATTCCGTTGATTGCATTTGGCTTGCCGTTGAGCCCGGTGGCAGCCGGTCCTGCTGCGCCCTTGTTCAATGCACCACCTCGCTTCACCATTGACGCGGCAACGGGCAAGGTCGAGAACTTGCACACGATGCTCTCGCACTGGGAATTCCTGGGCTACGGTTTGTTGGCGGTCGCACTCGCCGTGCTTATCGCGTATCCGCTCACGATGAATTTTGCCCACCGCGCCGCGTCGTTTGTGTCGCGCAAGCTGAGCCACGAAGCCATTATTGCCACCTTTATTGGTTTGATTTTGGTGATCAGTATCTGGGAAGGTGGCCTGATGGGCTTTTTGGTCATTCTTCTCATGGGTCTGACCGGCGGCTTGCTGTCACGTTATTTTGGCTTTAACACGGGTGTGCAATTTATGGGTTTCTATACGGCGATTCTGACCGTGCCTGCGTTGCTGCGTGTGACTGGGTTTTAAGGTGCAAGATGTTCAAGCGGATGGGTTTGCATCGGCTTGAATTCATGGAAAATGCCCTTCACTGTTTTGTGAAGGGCATTTTTTTGGGCGATTGGTTGTGAGTTCTTAAGGGCGGGTCGAGGAGGGCTGTCGCCTCTTCTATGGCGGTCTGGATCGTTCGGTCCAGGGATCGCGGGGCTCAACCTTGTCGGCTTTGGCTTTGGCTTTGGCTTGGCCTTCGGCTTCGACTTCGACTTCGGCTTCGACTTGGACTTCGAATTCCGCTTCCGCCCGTTTGTGTAGCGTGGGTGGAGCGCGAGCAATCGGAAGCAAGAAAACCACCGTTAATCGCGCGTAACCCGCGATG
>JBEBWV010000177.1:0-8194 GCA_040391965.1 Achromobacter deleyi
GCGGCGCCCTTACAAGGCGTAGGTCACAGGTTCGACCCCTGTAGCACCCACCATCTCAAAGTTACGAAACAAGCCCCTGAACACAAAGCGACCAGCTTTAGTTTCACGGGCTTTTTTGTTTTTTGCGCATATCGAAACGCCCTCAGGGCGTTTTTTTTACGCCTGTCGTTTGTGTTCATAGGACTCGGCTCATCGTGCCCGGCGGGCTAAACCCGATACCTCTGTGCAAAAAACCTTCATTCGAAGGCGCCAACTCATGCCATTTTCTCTAGGGGATATCCCGAAGCCCCGAAATGGCTCGTCGGAGCCTTAACCAGTAATAGCAATGCTCTCCGGAAGCCATCTAAAAAAGGCAATGCTTTTTTGTGAATATTGATATGGTTGTAACGGTGTTCGCTCTCTAGAATTTGCACCAGTTCGAAAGGCATGCAGGGCGCCTATCGACAAACTCGTCGTGGAAACGGACGTCTTGGGAATGTCTCCAAGGGGCCGCGCGACAACGCCACTCACTGATTCAGGCTGACGCGGCGTCGGTACGCCGACGCCATCGGACGGCGGCTGCGTGTTGCGCGTCGCTGGTTGATCTCATCACTAGAAATTAAGGGAACTAATGCTCTCGTACACACTGCGACGACTGCTCATGACATTGCCCGTCATGCTCTTCGTGGCGCTGTTCGTGTTCGCTTTGCTCGATCTGGCGCCGGGAGATCCCGCCGCATTGCTTGCGGGTGAAGACGCGACACCACAGGATATCGCCCGTATTCGCGGCACTCTGGGTCTGGATGCACCGTTCATGCAGCGATTTGGTGAATGGATCTGGCACGTTTTGCACGGTGATCTGGGGACGTCATTGTTTACCGGTCTGTCGGTTAGCCACATGATCAGCCAGCGGATTTTGCCGACGTTCTCGTTGATGCTCATGACCTTGATAGTGTCGGTGATTGTTGCGATTCCGATGGGTGCGCTGGCCGCCTGGAAGCACAACCGTTTGCAGGATCGCGGCATCATGGTGCTGGCCGTGTTCAGCTTTTCCATTCCCTCGTTCGCAGTGGGCTATTTGCTGGCCTGGATATTTGGCTTGCAATTGCGCTGGTTCCCCGTGCAAGGCTACCAGCCGCTAAGTGCTGGTTTCTGGGCCTCGGTGCACACGTTGGTATTACCCGCGCTGGCGTTGGGCAGCGTGTATGTGGCGCTCATTACGCGTATCACGCGGGCCACGCTGTTAGAGACCTTGTCTCAGGATTACGTGCGAACGGCGCGCGCCAAGGGCGTGGGCAATCGCGGCCTTCTCTTTCGCCATGCCCTCAAAAATGCGGCCGTGCCGATCATCACCGTCATCGGCAGTGGTGTGGCGTTGTTGATCAGTGGCACGGTGGTCACGGAAACCGTTTTCTCTATTCCAGGCTTGGGCCGCTTAGTCGTTGACGCGATTCTGCGCCGTGACTATCCGATCATTCAGGGCGTCATCCTGTTGTTCAGTTTCATGTATGTGCTGATCAATCTGCTGGTCGACCTGCTCTATCGCGCCTTCGACCCAAGGATTAAATACTGATGGGCAATTTTCTGAGTTCTCTAAAGCGCCATCCCACGATCGCGATTGGCGGCGTCTTGCTGCTGTTGCTGTTCTTGATGGCCGTGTTTGCGCCTTGGCTAGGCACGGTGGACCCAAGTGCGCTGTCGCCCATTCACCGCACGCGTGCGCCCAGTGCGCAGTTCTGGTTTGGTACAGACTTGCTCGGGCGTGATGTCTATTCGCGAGTGATCTACGGAGCGCGCATTTCACTCATTGTCGGGTTTTCGGTCGCGGCGTTATCTACCGTGATTGGTGTGCTGATTGGTCTGGCAGCGGGATTTGTGCGTTGGGTCGATGCCATTGTCATGCGAATCATGGATGGCTTTATGTCGATTCCCACGATCTTGCTGGCGATTGCCTTGATTGCGCTGACACGCGCTTCGCTGCAAAACGTAATTATCGCCATCACTATTGCAGAAGTGCCTCGGGTGGTGCGTCTGGTGCGCGGCCTGGTGTTGTCCTTGCGCGAGCAGCCTTATGTCGAGGCCGCCGTGGCGGCGGGTGCAGGCCGTGTGCGTATTGTCTCGCGCCACATTTTTCCCAATACGCTTGCCGCGCTGATGGTGCAGGCAACGTATATCTGCGGTGTGGCAATTCTGGCGGAGGCCAGCTTGTCTTTTATCGGCGCAGGGGTACCGCCTTCAGTGCCTTCATGGGGGAACATCATGGCCGAAGGTCGCGCGCTCTGGCAGATCAAACCTCACCTGATTGCCTTTCCCGCAATCTTCCTGTCCATCACCATTCTGGCGATCAATATGTTAGGCGATGGTTTGCGCGATGCGGTGGATCCGCGCATGGCGAAAAGGATCTGAGCGATGACTGCAAACTCTAAGCCCACGCGTCGCGTGCTCGACATTGAGAATCTGTCTATCGCTTTTGGACGAGGCGAGAACACGTTTCGTGCAGTTAAGGACCTGAACCTGCATGTGGACCGAGGGGAGACCTTGGCCATTGTGGGTGAGTCGGGTTCCGGCAAATCGGTGACGTCGTTGGCGCTGATGCGCTTAATTGAATTCGGTGGTGGACGCATCGAGCGCGGCAGCATGACGTTCTATCGGGGAACTGGCGAAGCTGTGGATTTGGTAGCTGCTTCGGAAGACAGCATGCGTGCCATGCGAGGCAACGATCTTGGCATGATTTTTCAGGAGCCCATGACGTCCTTGAATCCGGTTTTCACGGTGGGCTCCCAGATCGTCGAGGCGATCCGCCTGCACCGAGATTGTGATGCGAATGCGGCGCGGGCGGCAGCCTGCCGCATTCTGGATCAGGTTCGTATTCCTGATTCCAAAGCCATCCTGGGTCGCTACCCACATGAGTTGTCGGGCGGTATGCGCCAACGCGTCATGATTGCAATGGCGCTGTCGTGCAAGCCCGCATTGTTGATTGCGGATGAACCTACAACGGCGCTGGATGTCACGATTCAAGCGCAAATTTTGCAACTGATTCGTGAGTTGCAGCGCGACATGGACATGGGGGTGATTTTCATCACGCATGACATGGGCGTGGTGGCCGAAGTGGCAGATCGCGTGCTCGTGATGCGCAAAGGCGATGTGGTCGAGCATAACGATGTCTATGGCTTGTTCAACGCCCCGAAGCATGCATACACCAAAGCCTTGATGGCGGCTGTGCCCAAGTTGGGTGCCATGCGCGGTACCACTTTGCCTGCTCGCTTTGAGTTGTTGTCCGCGTCGGATGCGGCATCGAGTCATGCGCCCAAGCCAGCATCGGTCGCGCCTTCAGAAGAAGTCATTCTGAGCGTGCGCAAACTGGTGACGCGCTTTGATGTACGCGGTGGCATTTTTGCCCGAGTAAAAAAACGCGTGCATGCCGTCGAACAAGTCAGCTTCGATCTGCATGCTGGCGAAACCTTGTCATTGGTAGGCGAGTCGGGCTGCGGCAAGACCACGACGGGGCGCTCCTTGTTGCGTCTGACCAAAACGACCAGTGGCACGATCGAATTTCAGGGTAAGCAGGTTAGCCAGGACGACCCGCATTCATTGCTGGCCCTGCGCCGCAATATGCAATTTGTTTTTCAGGATCCATTTGCCTCGCTGAATCCACGTATGCGAGTGGGGGAGTGCGTGAAGGAGCCAATGCTGATTCATGGTCTTTATGGCGGTGGTCAGGCAGAACGTCGTGTTGCCGAGCTGTTCGAGCGGGTGGGTTTGGAAGCTTCCATGATGAAGCGTTGGCCGCACGAATTCTCGGGTGGCCAGCGTCAGCGGATCTGCATTGCGCGAGCCTTATCTGTTGATCCGAAGGTGTTGATCGCAGACGAATCGGTGTCGGCGCTGGATGTGTCGATTCAAGCGCAGATCGTCAATTTATTGATCGATTTGCAGCGGGATTTGGGCGTGAGCTATTTGTTTATCTCGCATGACATGGCAGTGGTTGAGCGGGTGAGTCATCGCGTGGCGGTGATGTATTTGGGCCAGATCGTCGAGATTGGCCCTCGCCAGGCAATTTTTGAGAATCCGCAGCACCCATACACCCGCAAGTTGATGCAAGCCGTGCCGATCGCTGACCCCACCGTGCGCCGGACGACCGCATTGGAATTGAGCGAACTGCCCAGTCCGGCACGCGACGTGGGCGATGAGCCCGTCGTGATGCCCTTGGTGCAAGTCGGGGAAGGACATTTTGTCGCGCAGCACTTGATTGGCGGCGCGTACTAGGCCGTTATCTTTTTTATCTTGGAGATAGAAAATGGATCGTAGGAAGTTCTTGCTTACCACTTCCGCTTCGGCGGCCGCCATGGCGTTGCCAGGCTTGTCATGGGCTTCGCCTGCAAAGAGTGTGTTTCGTTGGGTGCCACAAGCCGATTTGACGCTGCTGGACCCTATGTTTACGACAGTGGCGATGACGCAGGTTCACGCGCAACTGGTGTTTGACACCTTGTATGGCCTGGATGAGCAGTATCAACCCCATCCTCAAATGGCATCCGGTCATAGCAGCGAGAACGACGGCTTGCTCTGGAAGATCACGCTGCGGGACGGGTTGGTGTTTCATGATGGGTCGCCCGTGCGCGCGCAGGACGTCGTGGCCAGTTTGAATCGATGGGCAAAGCGCGACCTGATGGGGCGCTCGTTGATGCAGGCCACGGAGGAGCTGAGTGCGCTGGATGACAAGACCATCCAGTTCAAGCTGAAAAAACCCTTCCCATTGATTCTGCATGCGCTGGGTCGACAATCTGGCAACATGGCCGGCATCATGCCTGAGCGTCTGGCCAAGACGCCGGACACCGAGGGCGTGAAAGAGATGGTGGGTAGTGGCCCGTTCACATTCGCTGCATCAAAGTGGGTGTCAGGATCGCGAGTTGTCTACGAGAAGTTCGCAGGCTATAAGCCACGCGAGGATGCGTTTGTACCCGTGTTCTCGGCCGGCCCGAAAATTGCTCACGTTGACGAAGTGCTGTGGCACATCATTCCTGACCGCGCCACCGCTATTGCCGCGTTGCAGGCCAATGAGGTGGACGGCGTCGAAATGGTCGATAGCGATTTCCTGCCTATCTTGAGTCAAGACCCCAATCTTCATTTGGTTAAGCGCAGTCTGCCCACGATTGGCGTGATGCGCTTTAACCACTTGCATGCGCCATTCAATAATCCGGCGATTCGACGTGCCATCCTGAGCATTGTGAATCAGACCGAATACATGACGGCCATGAACGGCGCTGATTTTCCCGAATACTGGAGCGACCGCTGTGGTGTGTTTGTGCCCGGTTCACCGATGGACAGCGATGCCGGAATGGAGAAGCTGACGGGTAAGCGAGACCTCGATCGCGCACGTGAAGCCATCAAGGCGGCCGGCTACAACGGCGAGACCGTCGTGTTGCTGGACCCGGTAGATTTCCCCACCTGGCATGCTGCGGCATTGGTGACTGCTGATTTGTTCAAACGTGTGGGTCTGAAGGTTGATGTGCAGACCATGGACTGGGGCACGGCTGTGCAGCGCCGCAATAACCAGGATCTGCCGACGGCGGGTGGCTGGAGTGTGGCGTTTACGGGTAACACCGGTCCAAATAACCTGGACCCTGCAGGCCACCTGGCATTGCGCGGCAACGGCAAGCAAGCCTGGTTTGGCTGGCCGACCAGCGAGAAACTTGAGCAATTGCGTCTGGATTGGTTTAACGCCCCGGATCTGGAAACACAGAAGAAGATCTGCCGCGATATCCAGTTGCAGGTTTTTGAGGATGTTCCCTACATTCCGTTGGGTGCGACCTATCCGGTAAGCGCGCTGCGCCGAAACTGGAAGGACTTCCAGCCGCAGATGTCGCTGTTCTACACCGTCCGCAAGACCTGAGCGCCGCTGGAGAATCGCATGAGTAGCATCGCTCCCAAAAAAGTGGCCATTCTCGGCTTTCATCTAGAGTCCAACGCCTTCGCGCCGCCTTCGGTGGAATCCGACTTTCTGGCGCAGTGCTGGGAAGAGGGGGATTCCATCAATGCACTGGCACGCGGCGTGAGCCGCTTGCCCAGCGAGGTATCCGGCTTCTATGAGCGGATGGATGCGTTGGGCGCCTGGACGCCGGCACCACTGATCGTGATTGGCGCGCCGCCGGGCGGTCCCGCGAGCACGAAGGTCTGGCGCACGTTTGTCGAACAGGTCGAGAATCGCTTGCTTGCGGCCCTGCCAGTGGATGCCGTGTATGTGGCCAATCACGGTGCGTCGTCGGCGCAAGACGAGAACGATACGGAAGCCGTGCTGGCGCAGTTGCTGCGTTCGATTGTCGGGCCTGATGTTCCCATCGTGGCCACACACGATTTGCATTGCAATGTGTCAGCTGAGACGGTGGCGGCGCTAGACGGTTTGATCTCGTACCGCACGAATCCACATGTGGATCAGCGCGAGCGTGCGCACGAGGCCGCTGACCTGTTGTATGAAATTTTCGCGGGCACGAAGATGGTCACTGCGTATGTACGGCTGCCCTTGACGCCGCCGTCAGTCACCTTGTCGACGGCGAGTGGCCCCTATGCCGATTTGGTAACCCTGGGCACCTCATTCATGCAGACGCCTGAAGAGGGGCCGATTGCCAACGTTTCCGTGTCGTCGGGGTTTGTGTTTTCTGACTTGCCCAAGTGCGGCTTGACGGTCACGGTGACCTCTCGTGGTGATTTGGCCGCTGCGCGCCGCGTGGCATTGACGGTGGCGCGCGCAGGCTGGGCCGACCGCAAGCGCTATGTGGCCAATACCATTGACGTGGCACCCGCGGTGGAGCTTGCACGCGAAGCAACGCAGCCTTTGCTATTCGCTGATGTGGCGGACAATCCTGGGGGCGGGGGGCGCGGTAATACGTCCTGGATGCTGCAAGCCTTTGATCAGGCCCGCATTCCGGGGGTGGTGTTGGGCGTGTTCGTGGATGCGGAATTGGCTTCGCAAGCGCATGCACGCGGCGAAGGTGCCGAATTCGATGCTGTCTTTAATCAAGTGGAAAGTGCGTATTCACGGCGTTACCAGGCCCGCGTGCGCGTGCTGACCCTGAGCGATGGCGAAGGGGTAGGGCGACGTGGCATTCTCCGAGGCCGCAAGTTCTCGTTGGGGCCAAGCTGCCTGCTGGAGCTGATTGACTCAGGTATGAAGGTGGTGGTGGGGAGTTTGCGTCGTCAGTTAGCCGAACCGGCCATGCTGGAAATGCACGGTATCGATATTGCCAGGGCACAAGTCGTTGTCGTGAAAAGCCGAGGCCATTACCGCGCAGGTTTTGACGAGTTCTTCTCTAACGACCGCATCTACGATGTCGATAGTCCGGGTTTGACCACGCCTAACTTGCAGCAAATAGCATTTAAGGGGTTGCCCAGGCCAGTGTGGCCGCTGGATGAATCAGCGGTCTGGGTCGAACCCGAATGGGCCGCACAGGTGCGCGAATAGACGCGCAGTTTTCACGTAGAGGTTTGATGGCTCCGGCGCAATGGCACCGGAGCCTTTTTTATATCGAGAGCCACCTGGGCCATGCACGGCTCACGCAGCGTTCAGGGGGAGGGGGGCGGGGCGCAAGCGGGACTGCTGGTACGACGCCTCCATGTGGCGCTCAATGGCCTGCACGAACCGCGTGACACTTGCTGGCAACGCCCGATCCGCCATCGTCTGGATATGCATGTTGCGCTGATGCAGCTCGTCATTCGACATGGGAATGGCTACCAACTCACCGCTCTCCATTGAGGTCATTACTGTCAGGTCACCCGAAAAACTGATAGCGCCCCATTGCAGGCAGCAGGTCTGGATGGCGCCTTGATTATTGCTGGTGAGCACCACATTGGGTGCAATGTTTTCGTGCATGCAGCAGAGATCGATAATGAACCGTATGGTGCTGCCTGGGCCCATAAGCACGACGGGATGGTCGCCGATGTCACGCATGGACAGCGTTTGTCGGCTTGCCAGCGGATGGCTTGGTGCCATGACAGCGAACACTGGCATGCGCCGTGCATATTGAACGTGCACTCCTTGTGGCGGCGACAGGTTGTAGCTTAAGCCGATGTCATCCTCACCTTCGCGCACGCGTCGGTTGATCTCTGAGGATTGCAGGATGTTCAGTTCAAACCGTACAGAAGGTTCCAGTTCGCGAAATTCGCCAATGACGCGGGGAAGCAGCTCGCGACCGAAGGCCTGATTGGCAGAAATTCTGATGAG
>JBEBWV010000178.1:0-8160 GCA_040391965.1 Achromobacter deleyi
GGGGAATCGGTTTGCGAGGGCGGCACGGCCGAAGGCCGGGTCACAGAGGCGATCGAAGTCTGCATGGAAGCTCCTGTGCGAAAAGCGCGGAAATAGCGGCATGACCGGCGGTCATGTCACAGGGAAAATTAGGTGCGGGCGGGGGGGCTGCGTAGCTTGGACAGGTAAGTCCAGAAGGCGTGGCCGACGGTAATCAGCTAGCAAGCGACCACTATATGTAGTGTAGCACCCCTCGTTGGACACTAATTCTAGTGATCGGGACGGGTGGCTACAAGGAGAAGATAGATCTTATTTCATCTAAGTTGTTACTAAATGCACTAGGCGCGCCAGATAAGGCGCGCCCGGGTAAGTGACCGCTTAGAACGCCTGTTTATGCGGTCTTGCGGAGGGGCATGTCGCGCGGCGCAGGCGCAGTAAAGCTTTGCATCAGGCGGCCGATTTCAGTTCGGTACTTTTCGACGTTGGCCGCTTTGATGTATCCGAAGCCACGGATGGATTCAGCAAGGGCAGCGATTGTAGCTGCTTGCGAAAGATTGGTTTGAGTCAGCCCTTGTAACAGTGTCTCGATCAGCTCGACGTACTCACTTACAAGTGCACGTTCCATGCGGCGCTCGTGCGTATACCCAAACGGATCGAGCCACGTGCCCCGCAGGTTTTTGAACCGGGCAAGTATTTTCAACACCCCCATCGTGCTCGGCCCCATCGAGATCTTGCGTGGTACTCCGGTGCGCGGGTCTTTCCGCGCAAAGAGGGGGGGAGCCATATGAAAGCGCAAGGTGTAGTCGCCTTCGAACTGACCTTCAAGCTGGGCACGAAAGGCACCGTCGGTATAGAGCCTGGCCACCTCATATTCATCTTTGTAAGCCATCAACTTGAAAAGGCTGCGTGCCACTGCCATGCCCAATCGTGGGGTTTTGGCATCGGGTGCAAGCTCGCGTTCACGCTCGGCCACGCGGGCAACCAGTGTTTCAAATGAACGGGCATAGCCTGCATTTTGATATGCCGTCAGGTCTCCAACCCGTCGCTCGACGGCCTTTTTAAAAGTCTCGGGCACATGCAGGTGCACGACCTGCGCGCGCGGTCGCAGCGTGCTTTCCAAGGCTTGAGGCTGATGCGCTGCCAGACGTCCGCTGTCAAAAGCCGACAGATTGGCAGCCACCGCCACGCCATTGAGTGCAATGGCACGAAGAATGGCATCGTGGCGAATTGGCACGCTGCCTTGCTGCCAGGCAAAGCCCAGCATGAACATATTGGACAGGATGCTGTCGCCAAAGAGGGCGATTGCTGCTTCATGTGCATCGATCGCGGCGGTGTGGGAATCGCCCGCGGCATGGCGAATTTTCGCCAGCAAAGATTCCGGGCGTAACGCGGCATCCGGATTGCGCGTGAATTCTGACACGGGGGCCACATACGTATTCACGATGACTCGCGTGTGGCCGTGGCGTAATGCGCCCAACGAATCCGGCGCCACTGCTGCCACGGGGTCGCACATGATGGCGGCGTCGGCTTGTTGCCAATCCAGGCGCACGGGGCCGGGCTCGCTGTCAGTGGGTGCCAGGCGGATATGGCTGACAACGGTGCCGCCTTTCTGAGCCAGGCCAGTCAGGTCCAATACCGCGGCCGACAATCCTTGCAGATGGGCGGCCATGGAAACAATGGCACCAATGGTGATCACGCCGGTGCCACCCATGCCTGCGACTAACAGGCGGTAGGGTTGGGCCAGCGGAAGAATCGTCGGCAAAGGCAATTGCGCAATCAGCGATTGCAGGCGTTGCTGGTCCGACGGCGGAGTCGCACTTTTGCGCGGCTTGCCGCCCATCACCGACACAAAGCTTGGGCAAAATCCTTCGGCACAGGAATAATCCTTGTTGCAGCTGGATTGATCGATGGCACGCTTACGGCCATAGGGAGTTTCCAGCGGCACGACCGACAGGCAGTTCGATTGCACGCCGCAATCGCCGCAGCCTTCGCAGACGGCGCTGTTGATCAACATGCGGCGGGCCGGGTCGGGGAATTCATTCTTTTTGCGACGACGGCGTTTCTCGGCGGCACAGGTCTGATCGTGTATCAGCACGGTCACGCCCGGCGTTTCGCGAAGCTCGCGCTGCACCGCGTCGAGTTCGCGTCGGTGAAGCACGCTAATGCCTTTGCCCAAGTCAACGCCTTGGTACTTTTCGGGCTCGTCTGTGGTGACGACAATGCGTTCTACGTTTTCACCACGCAGTTGTTGGCAGATCTGCGGCACTGATATCGGGCCATCTACCGGCTGACCACCCGTCATGGCCACCGCATCATTAAACAGAATCTTGTAGGTAATGTTCGCGCCGGCCGCCACGGCCTGGCGAATGGCGAGATAGCCTGAATGGTAATAAGTGCCTTCGCCCATGTTCTGGAATACGTGCGGCGTCTTGGTATAGCGGGACAAGCCGATCCAATCGACGCCTTCGCCACCCATTTGCGTAAGCCCGCCTGTGTCGCGGTCCATCCACGCGGCCATGTAATGGCAGCCCACCCCTGATAGCGCCTGACTGCCTTCGGGCACTTTGGTCGAGGTGCTGTGCGGACAGCCCGAGCAGAAGTACGGGCGGCGTCGCATGCCATCGGCGTCGTTGGACAAGGGGGTCTGGCAACTAAACGACGTAAGGTCCACGCTTAACGGCAGATTGGCAGTACGCGTCAGCCAGACGGCTAGCGGCCCCGCCAGCAAGGACGGGCGCAATTGCCCGGCCGAGGGAATCATGGGTTCGCCGTCCAGTCCGTTCTTGCCAGCGACGGTTGGGCGTTGCGATAAATTAAATAGCAGATCCTTGATCTGTCCTTCGACCACCGCGCCTTTTTCTTCAATTACCAGGATGTGCTTCAGGCCTCGGGCGAAGTCGATCAGTCGAGGTCCATCAAGGGGCCAGGTCAGGCCCGGCTTATAGATGCGCACCGCCGAGTTCGCACCGCCGGTATCGACGCCGAGTCGCGCCAAGGCCTCCATGGTGTCCAAATGCGCTTTGCCAACCGTCACGATGCCGACGGTGGCAGCAGGAGCAGGGCTCACCATTTTGTCGATGGAGTGACGCCGCGCAAACGCGCGTACCGCTTTGATGCGGATATTCATGCGCGTCTCAACGGCTAGCGAGAGAAAGTCGCGCGCAGAATATTCCAGTGCCTCGGGCGGCAGCTCCGGATCGACCGGCATGTCGTAGGCGGGTGTGGCGGCAGGGGCGAATGAATGCCCGCTTTCAATGGTTTCTGACACCGCTTTAAAGGCAACCCAGGCACCGGAGTAGCGAGATAAGGCCCAGCCCCACAGCGCGAAGGTCTCGTACTCATCGACGGAGGTGGGGTGAACAATCGGCATTTTCCAGCCAATCAACGAGGCTTCACTGGCATGCGGAATGGACGACGACACCGCTGTGTGGTCATCCCCCACCACGACCAATACACCCCCCAGACGTGAGGCACCTGCGGCATTGCCGTGGTGTAAGGCATCGCCTGCACGATCAACGCCCGGGCCTTTGCCGTACCACATGGCAAACACGCCATCCACGCTGCGGTCCGCGCGCGCGCCAGCTTGCTGGGTGCCCATCACGGCGGTGGCCGCCATGTCTTCGTTGATGCCGGGTAGAAAGCTGATCTGGTTGGCATCCAGCGCTTTTTGCGCCTTCCACAACGCCATGTCCACGCCACCTAATGGCGAGCCGCGATAGCCAGACACAAAACCCGCCGTGTTCAGTCCGCGTTCGCGATCGATCCGGCGTTGGGTGAGCATGATCCGGACAAGGGCCTGAGTGCCTGTCAGAAACACGCGGCCCTGGCTCATCGTGAGGTTGTCGGCGAGCTGATAGTCCAGATTCAAAGCGGGGTTGGCAGCGGGGGTACCGTCCATGAGAATGCTCCTGTATTGGATCTCATGATAGGTTTGCTGCCCATCGGGTTTATTGCGTATTTGGATCGTGCTATCCCTATAATTCGCAATAAACGTTTCGTTTGAGACAAATTGAGGAGAAAAAGCGATGGATAAGACAGATATCGGTATCTTGAAGGCGCTGCAGGAGGATGGCCGAGCCTCGGCTCAGCAACTGTCGGATACGGTCGGTCTGTCTGCCGCGCCGGTGTGGCGCCGGGTCAAGGCGTTGGAAGCGGCTGGGGTCATTCAGGGCTATAGCGCGCAGGTGGATCGCAGCAAAGTGGGTTTGCTGGGCTGTATGTTTGCGCAAATCAGCCTGGAGCGACATTCCGCGAGCACGGTCGAGAATTTCGAGAGATCGGTACGCGATGCGCCGGAAGTGCTGGAATGCTATGCCGTTACTGGTGATTCAGACTTTTTGCTGAAAATTCTGGTGGAAAGCCCGGAAGCCTATGACCGGTTCTTGCATCGTTTCCTTTTCAATATGCCGGGCATTCGTCAAACCCGCACTATCGTGGCGCTGCGCGAAATCAAACACGACGTTCGACTGCCTTTGTAAGTGCGGAGGCGCATCAGGGCCTGAGCGCCCACACGTCTACCAATGTGTCGTTAGAAACCAACGTTGGCATGCCGATTTCTGCCAATACAAACTTTCGAAACCTGTGTAACTGTTGCGCAATTGCACATCACGCGGTTCGTCGTTGATTCTTCCGTGCGCGCTCTTTAGAGTTCGGGGTGTTCGTTGCGCGAAAGGCGCGTCGGTGTCATCGGCGTGGCGCACTTGGTAAGTCTTGAGGATGTCATGAGCAGTTCGTTTTTGCGTTCGGCCGGCCTGGTTTGCACGGTCTTGCTAGTGGCCGGTTGCGCGGTCAAGAAACCCGCCGCACCTGCGGTGGCGGCCACGCCCGCAGCGCCCAAGCCAATGGTTTGCGTGCCGGTGAGTGCCAACGATCCCATGATCGGCACCTGGTATGCCGTCTCGAAGCCACGCGGCGTCAGTGGCGACTTCCAGTCTCTGACGGTGTTGGCGGCCAATGGCAGCATGACCTACGAGACGCAATTGAAAATCGGCCGCAAAACGCGTCCGGCTTTACGCGAATCCGGCTGCTGGAACGTAGCTGACGGCGTCTACACGATGCAGACCACGTTCTCCAGCGGTGAGATGGTCGACGCCGATGACCCTATTTATCGCAACAAGTATCGGGTCGAAAAAGTAGACGCTACCAAGCTCACGCTGCGTGAAATGAAAACCAACGGTCAGGTTGTGACGGCTCGCAAGATGCAGTCGGGCTACCGCTTGCCGTATTAATGGTGTGCCGTGTTGCGCACGGCGAACACATTGAGTCGTGTGGAGCCTGTTTACGCCAATAGTGTGAACAGGCTCTGGCCCGCAAGCCGTGGGCCGCGGTAAGGTGCTTGCTTCCCTTCAGCCAGCACCGATGTCCTGATGTCATCCCTTTCCTCAGAAAATCGCGCCATTGCCCTTTTGGCGCTAGCGGCGTTTGTCAGCGCGAGTGCATTTCGCATCTGCGACCCGATGTTGCCGCAGTTGGCGCTCGACTTTGATACCAGCACTGGACAAGCCGCAGGTGTCGTCACGGCGTTTGCGGTGGCCTATGGCTTGTTGCAGATGTTTTTCGGCCCTGTCGGCGATCGCTATGGCAAATACCGTGTTGTCAGTATTGCGACGTTTGCCTGCGCGATCGGGAGCGCGGGTGCGGTAATGGCCAGCTCGCTGAATATGCTGGTGATCTGTCGCATCCTGTCTGGCGCAGCAGGGGCGGGCATCGTGCCGTTGTCGATGGCCTGGATCGGCGATACGGTTCCCTACGAGCGCCGTCAGGCCACGTTGGCCCGATTTTTGACGGGCACCATTCTGGGTATGGCGGCGGGGCAACTTGCCGGGGGCATTTTTGCGGACACGGTAGGTTGGCGATGGGCATTTGCCGCGCTGGTCTGCGGTTATCTATTAGTAGGCATGTTGTTGCATCTGGAAGTGCGCAGGCAGCGCGCCGCCGGGCAGGGGCTGGTTGATCCGAACGCGCCGCGCCAAGGCTTTCTGGCTCAGGCACGCCTGGTGCTTGGCGTGCCATGGGCCCGGATCGTACTGATTACGGTCTTTTTCGAAGGCATGCTGGTGTTCGGCGCATTGGCGTTTGCCCCTGCATATTTGCACGACCGGTTCGATATTTCTCTCACCGCTGCGGGGGCATTGGTCGCGGTTTATGCGGTAGGTGGCCTGCTTTACACGGTGGTCGCGGGGCGCATTCTCAAACGACTGGGTGAGCGCGGGCTTGCCATCGCCGGGGGCATTGTCCTCGGTGTGGCCTTTCTGTCGTACTGGTTGGGACCGGTGTGGGCCTGGAGTTTGTTGGCCAGCGTGTTGGCGGGCTTTGGCTACTACTTGCTGCACGCCACCTTGCAGACAAATGCGACGCAGATGGTGCCTTCCGCACGTGGCACGGCTGTAGCCTGGTTCGCCTCTTGCCTGTTCATGGGTCAAGCGGCAGGGGTGGCGTTGGCAGGCGCGTTGGTCGATGAGATAGGCGCTGCCGCTCTCTTCAGTGGTTCTGCGGTGCTGCTCCCCATTCTGGGCTTCTTTTTTGCGCGGGCTTTGCGTATGCGACAACGTTTGATGCCATCGGTGAGCGCGTAATTCGCCTTCAGATGGCCGGGCCAAGCTTGTCGGTGCATGCAGGCACCGTGAGCGCCGTTAATTTTCACGCAGATGCGTTGCGTGGGTGGAGCGTGCGATTGGCCTGACTATTGAGACACCCTCGATCTGAACGCCGCGCAATTGCTATTCAAGCATCGCGGGTTACAGGCGTTTAACGGTGGTTTTTCTGTCTCAGAAAAGAAAAAATGCCGCTCACCAATCAGTGAACGGCATCCTTCGTGACCTGTCAGCCAGGTTCAAACTCAAATGGCAGCCAAGCGCGCCAACACGACCTCTTTGCCCAACAATGCCAATACCGCATCCACTGCCGGCGTTTGGGTTTGGCCTGTCACTGCTACACGCAGCGGGATAGCCAATTGCGGCATTTTCAGACCACGATCAGCCAGCACAGCCTTGATCAGTGCCGAAATCGCCTCACGAGTCCATTCCGATGTTTGCGCTCGCTGCGAAAAATCGGCCAGCGCTTCGCGTGCCGGGGCAGTAAGGTGCTGCTCCACCAATTCAGCCGCTGCCGGTTTGAACGGTGCGCAGAAAAGTTGAGCGCCTTCGGCCAGCTGCTCCAGCGTTTCGGCACGATCCTTCAACAAACCCATCACGCCAGCCAGATCGCAAGCTTCCGGATTGCCGCCGCGCTTCACGATACGAGGGGCGACGCGCAACGCTAGTTCAGCGTTGTCCATCTGCTTGATGTATTGCGCATTGACCCAGTTCAGCTTTTTCGGGTCCCACTGAGAGGCAGACTTCGACAAATGACGGGTGTCGAACCATTCCACGAATTGCTCGCGCGAAAACAGCTCGTCGTCACCGTGGCTCCAGCCAAGACGGGCCAAATAATTGACCATGGCTTCCGGCAAGTAGCCTTCGTTGTCATATTCCATGACATTGACCGCGCCGTGTCGCTTGGACAACTTCTCGCCATCCGGCCCCAGAATCATCGGCACGTGACCGTATTCCGGCAAGGTCGCGCCAAGCGCACGCAAAATATTGATTTGGCGCGGGGTGTTGTTCACATGGTCGTCACCACGCAGCACGTGAGTGATACGCATGTCCCAGTCGTCAACCACCACGCAGAAATTATAAGTAGGCGTGCCGTCCGGGCGGGCAATGATCAGATCGTCCAGCTCAGCGTTATCGATGCTGATGGGGCCTTTGACCATGTCGTTCCAACCCGTGGCACCTTCTTGCGGGTTCTTAAAGCGCACAACCGGCTTGCGGTCAGCGGGTACCGGCGGCAATGTTTTGCCGGCTTCCGGACGCCAGGTGCCGTCGTAACGTGGCTTTTGACCCTTGGCACGCGCGGCCTCACGCATCGCTTCCACTTCAGCTGGTGTGCTGTAGCAGTGGTACGCCGTGCCCGCTACGAGCATCTGGCCTACCACTTCGCGGTAGCGGTCCATGTGCTGCATTTGATAGAACGGGCCTTCGTCGGGCTGCATGCCCAGCCAATCCATACTGTCCAGAATGGCTTGCACGGCCTCGGGCGTCGAGCGCTCCAGGTCGGTATCTTCAATGCGCAGGACGAACGTGCCCTTGTGGTGGCGCGCAAACGCCCACGAGAAAAGCGCAGTACGAGCGCCGCCCAAAT
>JBEBWV010000179.1:0-8150 GCA_040391965.1 Achromobacter deleyi
CTTTTGCCTGATTTGCGCCAATCCATGCAACAACCACTTCTGCCACATCACTGTGACTCGGTGGCGGCCTCTCGGTTCAACTGCTGCCGGGAAACCGTTGTTCTTGCCTTGGGGTTTTCACCCTACTTCGTACCCAAAAACTTCTTTGGCTGCGAAGGGACGAGACTATAGCACAAGATTTCTCGGAATTTCGAGGGCTTCCAGACAAACTGCTTTTATCTGTCGAAATGCCACTTTCACCGACCATTGGGATGCACTCTAAGGGGGGACAAGGCCGTATTGGCCAGAAAATAGTGGGAAGCACAGATGCTCTATATATAGAGCAGAGGATAAATCGCAACCCGCCTTGAACGCCTTGAGGCCGAACCGCTCTTACTCGCCACGCGATAACGACCAGCCCCGCTCCGACTTGCCCCACCACATCCTTCGTTCTTGTCTCTATATATAGAGCAGCCATTTAGTACTACGACCAACCGAGCAGCCCTCTCTATATATAGACACTAAGACGCGCACCCCACGAACTGCCTTCCTACCCCCCTCCCAACGGCAGGCGCAACTCTGTCGTTTCCTTGATTTGCTGGAGAGCAAAGAAAGAGCGCATATCCACCACCGCAGGGTGACGCATCAGCGTGTCCATCGCGAAGCGTGAGAAATGCGCAAGATCGGCGACCTGGATGCGCAGCAAATAGTCCATGTCGCCAGACATGGCATAGCACTCGACCACTTCGGGCCAGAGTTGGACATCACGTGCGAATTCGCCCATGGGCGCGTGGCTTGATCCGCTATGTTTGTTCAGGCGGATGCTGACGTAGGCCAAAAGACCCAAGCCCACCTTTTCTGCATCAATCAGGGCGACATATTTTTTGATGAATCCTCGTTCTTCCAAGCGGCGCACCCGTCGCAAACAGGGGCTTGGCGACAGCGACACGCGGTCCGCCAACTCTTGGTTACTCAAGCGTCCGTCACGCTGAAGTTCGGCCAATATCCGGATATCTGTCCTATCTAGCTCGATGTCTGACATATCTAGTCTCTAATTTCAAATTCTCAGCAATATTATTGCCGACCCGCGCGTTCTACGCGACATCTTTGCAATCGTCTGCTCACCTTTCCTCCCTACAATCTTCATCCTGGACTCGATAAACGGGTCACACGAAACGACGCAAGGGAGCCACGAATCATGAGCACCGCTTTCCAACCTTGGGACAACCCGATGGGCACCGCCGGGTTTGAATTCATCGAATATGCCGCACCGGACCCCGCTGCGCTGCGTAAGGTGTTCGAACTGCTTGGGTTCAAAGCCATTGCGAAGCACCGCCACAAAGATGTGGTTCTGTATCGACAAGGCGGCGTGAATTTTCTGATCAATGCCGAACCAGATTCGTTCGCCCAGCGATTCGCTCGACTGCATGGCCCGTCGATCTGTGCGATCGGCTTCCGTGTTCAGGATGCGGCTCGCGCCTACAAACGTGCGCTGGAGCTGGGCGCCTGGGGCTTCGATTCACATAGTGGCCCGATGGAACTGAACATCCCCGCCATTAAGGGTATCGGTGATTCCCTTATTTACCTGGTCGATCGCTGGCGCGGCAAGGAAGGCCATGGCGGCATTGGCGATATCAGCATCTATGACGTCGATTTCGAGCCGCTGGATCCGTCCACTGCGCAAAGCGACTTGACACATCAAGGCGCCGGCCTGCAGCTAGTGGATCATTTGACGCACAACGTTCACAAAGGCCGCATGGCCGAGTGGTCGGAGTTTTATGAGCGTCTCTTTAACTTCCGCGAAGTTCGGTATTTCGACATTGAAGGCAAGGTCACGGGCGTGAAGTCCAAGGCCATGACCTCGCCTTGCGGCAATATCCGCATCCCTATCAATGAAGAAGGAACGGAAGAAAAAGGTCAAATTCAGGAATATCTGGATCTGTATCGCGGCGAGGGCATTCAGCATATTGCAATGGCCACCGACGACATTTACGCCACGATCGAAGTGCTGCGCGAAAATGGCGTGGCGTTTTTGAGTACGCCAGAGACTTACTATGAGCTGCTCGATCGTCGCTTGCCGAATCATGGCGAAGATATTGCTCGCCTGCAAAAGAATCACATTTTGCTGGATGGCGCGGCCGAGGGCGGCTTGCTGCTGCAGATTTTCACTGAAAACCAGATCGGCCCAATTTTCTTTGAGATTATTCAGCGCAAAGGCAACGACGGCTTTGGTGAAGGGAATTTCAAAGCGCTGTTTGAATCGATTGAGTTGGACCAGATGCGCCGGGGCGTCGTAAAGTCAGTCGAGTAACAACCTATTCCCCTGTTCGCGAAGCGCACTTGGCGCGCTGCGCGAACCCTGAGGCGTCATCGTAACGATGACGCTTTTTTTTACGCCAAGAGATGCTGAAACTGCTTTCGGAATTTGGCAACTTTGGGCGCGATCACGAATTGGCAATAGCCCTGCTCGGGATGTAGCTCGAAGTAGTTATTGTGATAATCCTCGGCTGGCCAAAAGGTGGCTGGCGCCAGCAGTTTGGTCACGATAGGTGCGTCGTAGACCCCTAAGGCATTCACTTCATCAATAACGGCCTGGGCCTGCTCACGCTGCGACTCGTTTTGCCAAAAAATAGCAGACTCGTACTGTGGCCCGACATCGTTACCTTGGCGCCCTGGCGTGGTGGGATCATGCGCGGCGAAGAACACCCGAAGCAAATCGCTATACGAAAGCACCGACGGGTCGAACTCTATGCGTGCGACTTCGATATGACCGGTATTTTTAGCGCACACCTGCTCATACGTGGGATGGTCGACGTGACCACCCATGTAACCCGACTGCACGCTTTTTACGCCGCGCAAGCCAACGAACACGGCTTCAACGCACCAAAAACATCCGCCGCCCAGCACTGCAACTTCAGTGCCTGAAGATTGTTGTTCCGACATTGCTATTCCTTCTAGTACGGCGCGATGCGCCGGACGTTATGGTTTGGCAGGCGCCAGGGAGAGGATCCACGCGGCAAGCAAGCGTGCATCATCGGGCGAGACCTGTGATTGTCCTGGCATCGGCACTGCGCCCCACGCGCCCCGGCTACCAGATCGGATTTTGGTCGCCAGATACGCAAGAGCAGCATCGCCCTGCCCAGCATAACGCTCGGCGATGCTTTGCAAGGGCGGGCCCACTCGTTTTGCTTGCACCTGATGACAGGCCATACAAGCTTTACTCTGACTCGGAGGCGTGACGGCCGTTACCTGAGCCATTGCTGAACTGGCCAACACCAGGCCAGCCGTCACGAGTGTCAAATTAGTCTTCAAATGCATCGGTTACTGCCCCACGGCTCGCGGTGCTGGCGAGTTTGCCAAATTTGGCAAGTACACCGCGTGTGTATCGAGGCTTGGGTGCAACCCAGGCCTGGCGACGAGCCGCCATTTCTTCGTCGGTGATATTGAGCTGCAGCAGCAGCTGATGGGCATCGATGGTAACCGAATCACCCTCACGTATGAGTGCGATAGGCCCACCCACAAAGGCCTCGGGTGCCACATGCCCGACCACCATGCCCCACGTTCCGCCGGAGAATCGGCCATCCGTGATGAGACCCACGGTCTCGCCCATGCCTTGTCCGACGAGCGCCGCCGTGGGCGCGAGCATTTCACGCATGCCGGGTCCGCCCTTGGGGCCTTCGTATCGGATGACCACAACATCTCCATCGTGGATGTCGCGCGCCATGATGGCGGCCATGGCGTCATCTTCTGAGTCAAACACGCGCGCAGGCCCGGTCATGACAGGATTCTTAAGGCCGGTAATCTTCGCGACACAGCCCTCGGGGGACAAATTGCCTTTCAATATAGCCAAATGACCCTGGGCGTAGATCGCCCGATCAATCGGCATGATGACGTCTTGGTCAGCGCGCGGCGCATCAGGCACATCGGCAAGCACTTCTGCAATGGTCTGTCCGGTGATGGTGATGCATTCGCCATGCAGCAGACCGGCATTCAATAGAATTTTCATGACCTGCGGAATACCACCGGCGTCATGCAAGTCAGTGGCGACATATTCACCGGAAGGCTTCAAGTTGCACAGGACAGGAACGCGCTTGCGAATGCGTTCGAAGTCGTCGATGGTCCATGGCACGTCGGCCGCATGCGCAATAGCCAGAAAATGCAGCACGGCATTGGTGGAACCGCCCGTAGCCATGATGACAGACACCGCATTTTCGATGGATTCGCGGGTAATGATGTCGCGAGGACGCAGGTTCTTTCTGACGGCATCAACCAGGACGCGGGCAGATTGTGCTGCGGACTCCACTTTTTCATCATCTTCGTTAGCCATGGTGCTGGAATACATCAAGCTCATGCCCATGGCCTCAAACGCCGAACTCATGGTGTTGGCGGTGTACATCCCGCCACATGACCCGGCCCCCGGAATCGCACGCTTCTCGATCTGATTGAAATCCGTTTCGTCCATGCGACCCATCGTGTATTCACCGACGGCTTCGAACACGGAGACAATCGTGAGATCTTTACCTTTGTAGCGACCCGGCTTGATGGTGCCACCGTAGACATAGATGCCGGGCACGTTGATGCGAGCCAGGGCAATCATGCCGCCCGGCATGTTTTTGTCGCATCCACCGATCACGACCACACCGTCCATCCACTGGCCCTGTGCTGACGTTTCGATGCAATCGGCAATCACCTCGCGCGATACGAGCGAGTACTTCATGCCTTCCGTACCCATGGACATGCCGTCCGAGACGGTTGGCGTGCCAAATACCTGAGGGTTCGCCTTAGAGGCACGTATGGCGTCAATGGCTGCGTCCGCCAAGCGCTGGAGACCGCTATTGCATGGGGTGATGGTGGAATAGCCATTGGCCACGCCAATCATCGGATTTTCAAAGTCAGCTTCCGTATAGCCAAGCGCGTAATACATGGCCCGGTTTGGCGCGCGGGCGACGCCATGGGTGATATGACGGGAACGTTCGTTGTGCGACATGGTCTTGTCTCCTGTCGGCATGCATTGCATGCCGCCTCTATTGGGGCCTGACGCGACCGTAACTTTAAAACGCGCCAGCATCATCTTATCGATACTATCCATGGGCTCCGGCTAACCGCAGCAGCCGGTTATTATCGATCAACTTTTTTTGCCGGGCTGAACTATGTTGCAATTTCCCGAATTCGATCCCGTCGCATTGCGTCTGGGGCCACTATCTATCCATTGGTACGGATTGATGTATCTGGTCGGCTTCGCCATGGTCTATATGCTTGGCCGCTGGCGCATTACGCGCGGGCACACCAGTTCGCTGAATGTACGAGACCTGGAAGACCTGATTTTCTATAGTGTGCTGGGTGTAGTACTTGGCGGCCGCCTGGGCTATGTGCTGTTCTACAAGCCCATGTATTACCTGTCGAATCCGCTGGAAGTGGCCTATTTGTGGCAAGGCGGCATGTCTTTCCATGGCGGCTTGATCGGCGTGATTGTGGTGATGCTGCTTTTTGCCCGCAAGAAGAAGCTGCCTTTCTTTGCGGTCAGCGACTTTATTGCACCGCTGATTCCCTTGGCCTTGGGATTTGGCCGCTTGGGTAATTTCATCAACGGTGAGCTCTGGGGCCGTCCGACCGACCTGCCCTGGGCCATGGTATTTCCGCAATCAGGCGACGGCGTGGCTCGCCATCCGTCCCAGCTTTATGAGTTGGGCCTGGAAGGCATCGTGCTATTTGCGCTGATGTGGTGGTTCTCTAGCAAACCGCGCCCCCTGGGTCAGGTGAGCGCTGTGTTTCTCATGGCCTACGGCGCATTCCGCTTTTTGGTGGAATTTACCCGCGAGCCAGACAATTTCCTGGGCTTACTCGCGGGTGGATTGAGCATGGGCCAATGGTTATCCATCCCCATGGTGGCCCTAGGCGCCGTGATGTTCAGTATTACTGCAAGAAAACCGTCCCGTTAACGGCGATGCTGACAGTGACCATGCCGGCTTCCAGGGGTGCCCCTGGATTGGCCGGTGCACTGTCTTTGGCCATCATCATGGCAGGTGCTGCCATCATGCGCGGCATGGGCGCCGCGCCGGAACCACCCAGCTCAATTTTGCTGATGCGATAGCCCGAAAAGCCAAAGGCATTCGACGCGGCAAGTGCGCGATCACGAAACGCTTTGGCCGCTTCGCCTAGCAACTTGCGCTCTTCTGCCTCCCGCCCTTCACGTGAGAGCAGAAAGCTGATGTTGGAAATGGCCGTTTTGTCGCCCAACTTTGCCGCCAATGCTGAGGTGGCGTCGAAATCTTTGGACTCCAGCACGATTTCACCCTGACCACGCCAGCCAATAATCTTGCCTTTGTTATTGGTCGTGGGCCATACGTTAAAACCGCCCGTACGAACTTCAATGTTCTTCGCGTCACGGGTACGGCGCACGACATCATCAAGTGCAGCCGACAGTTTTTGACCCGCCACCGTTTGCTCCGGCGCCTCGACTTCGGCCGACAGGGTAATGCGAACCGTATCTTGCTTAACCTCGGAGGACGCCGTTGCCTGCAACGTCAATTCTGGTGCGCGATTGCTGTTGGCATCAGCAGCAACAGGTGCCACAACCGGCGCCTGTGCTTGTGCAAAAACGGGTGCCGAAAAAGCTACAGCAGCCACGGTCGCGCAAGCGGCGCTGAATTTAGTCAGCGAAAAGACGGGGGATTTGTGCATGGGGGGAGGTCCTAGGAGGGAGGACTTGGGGAAACCCGACGCGGACCTGCACTTATGGCAGGTCCGCTGGGATAGATGCCCCGCCTGTGGCGTCTAGGCCGGCATCTCGAACCCTGAGGTTCAAGGTGGTCGCGTTCCGCAGAGCAATCGGGTTCATCTACGAGAGACAAGCACTCCAACTCTGCACTCCCGCAACCGGTATGCCAAAAAGACATAGGTTCAGAGAGTGTATGGCCACTTCACGGACACGGCAGGGACAAACTGAAAAACTTGAAAACTACTAATGAACGCTTACAGCAGCTTTTCCTGACCAGACAAAGCATCGTCGAGAACTGCGTTCATGTCCTCAATTCTACGCTTGAAGTCGCCGACAGCCAAACCGCCCAGCGGACCGTCAGGTGCTTTCATAGCCAGAAGCTCGCCAGCGACCTGAAGCGCAGCCATTACGGCGATGCGTTCGTTGCTGGAAACCTTGCCAGTGCCCTGGATGCGCAGCATCAGTTGGTCGACGTGGCGGACGGCGGCCAACAGGGTTGGTTTTTCATCTACTGAGCACGCGAGGGAGTAATCGCGTCCCAGGATGGAGACATCAACGCGTTCCATCAGTGTGGCTCTCCGGCGGGTGCGCCCGGCAAGCGGGTGAGCACGGCGTCGATGCGTTCGCGCGCTGCGGCAGCAGCAGCGCGCAAGCGCTGCACTTCTACTTCACGAGCGGCGAATCGGGATTCAAGGGCTTGGCGTTCGGCGCTTTCGCGAGCGAGCTGTTCACGCAGACGGGCTTCACCCTGCTGCGCTTCAGCCAGCATGGCTGAAATGGCACCGTTGTGGTCTTGCAGCTTGCCTTCCAGCGAGGCCAGATCGGCCTCACGTTCGGCAAAGCGCTGCTTGAGCGCACGTTGCTCAGCTTCGGTTTCGTTTAAGCGGACGCGCAAGGCATCACGCTCGGCGTGAAGGTGCCGGGTGCGATGCACGAGTTGCCCAATACGGGCGGCGAGTTGATCAAGGTCTTGCAGCATGGGCGCTATCGTAAACCATCTGGAGGCGGATCGGGCCGCTTCACGCAACGTGTGAAACACGGCAATATTCGGTAGGACTTTCAATTAGGCGCTTTGATCACCAAAGCCGTCATAGAAAAAGACGAATTCGAGCCGCTCGGCCCTTTCTTTGCTTTCGTCATTCTTTCTATAAACTTTCAATAAGCTTTCATTTTTGCCTCAAATACCCTCCCCCGTTACAACTTGGGGTCGGGAGTTCCCCAATTCTAGGGAAAACCCCATGCTTTCACAGAGCTTACAGGGTTTGCATCGTGCCGAGCGTCCATTACCATTCGCCCTTTCACGAAGCTATATATTTGCTTTCAGAAGAATTAATGGCACCTTCAAGTGCCTTTTTTGAGCCTGTCATGTGCCTTTCGAGCGCATGCCAAGCCTACTTATTTTCTATCTACATGCTGTAAACAGGAGCCAACCAATCATGCAGCTACGCAATCG
>JBEBWV010000180.1:0-7922 GCA_040391965.1 Achromobacter deleyi
TTTCTGTCTTGCGCTTTCTGTCTTGCGCTTTCTGTCTTGCGCTTTCTGTCTTGCGTTCTAACCGTATGTCTGGGCCAACGCTCTGCCCGGCAAGCACCAAACACCAAGCCCCGGCGACCGTTTGGGGCTTAGGCACCCTCTGCATTGATGCAGATACTCCGTTCCCAAACGCCGTTTCCAGACGTTCCAGGACGAGCAGTTCAGAGGACAATGAAGCCAGAAACACAACCGGGGCTAAAATGGCGGTCGTCAAGTATAGCAAGCGGCCCGCTCGCGCGCGATGCGCCGGTCGGTCCTGACTTTTAACGGATGCCCACGTGACTATCAAGCCGCGTTTTTGCGCCACCCTGCTCGCGCTGGTTTTCAGCGCCGTGCCAGCCAGTTCCGCCCTTGCCCAGGCAATGGCGGGTGGCGCTTCGACCAACTCGCTCAATGCGACGCGTACGACGCTCGACCCTATTCCGCCGGAACGCGGCTGGAAGGGGCTGGCCAACGTATTGGATGCCCTGAAGCCCAGTGTAGACACCCGCCTGGAACCGACGGCGACCCAAATTACCGACCATATCGAGAACTTGCTTGCCGCTGGCGAGAACGAAAAAGCGCTCGCCATGATCGAAAAACGCATTGAAGCAACCAAAAACCGGCGCGGCACGGACGTGCAGTTAATGTTTCTGCACGGACGCGCGCTGGATGCGCTTGGCAAAACCGATCAGGCTATCGAGCTTTACACCGATATGACCATTCGGTATCCCGAGCTTCCTGAACCCTGGAACAACCTGGCCGCTCTTTATGCCCGCCAAGGCAAACTCGACCAGGCCCTTGGCGCCCTGCAAATGGCGCTGCGATCTGATCCCAACTACGCGGCCGCGCGTAAGAACCTGACTGATGTGCAACGTCTTATTGCGCAACGCGACACCAAAGCTACTGGCCGGGGTACTCCTGGTTCAAACGCACGCGCGCAGTAAGCAGACACCCTGCCCCAAGGAAATACTCGTAAATGATCTCGCGATTCTCTCCGCTAAATTTGCTGCGCCTGACGGCGTGCTCCCTTGCGCTGGCGGCTTTTGCGCCAGGCGCAGCCAGCGCCGCCCAGGCGGCCCCCTCCTCCACTTCCACCACTGAAGGCAATAAATCCATGAGCACCAATCCTCGCGTCAAGCTGCATACCAACCACGGCGACATGATCATCACCCTGGATGCCGCCAAGGCCCCCAAGACGGTTGAAAATTTCCTTACGTACGTGAAGGAAGGCTTCTATAACGGCACGGTGTTTCACCGCGTCATCGACGGCTTCATGATTCAGGGCGGCGGTTTCGAGCCCGGCATGAAGCAAAAGCAAACCCACGCCCCGATCAAGAATGAAGCCAACAATGGCTTGAAGAACGACAAGTACACGTTGGCAATGGCTCGCACGAGCGATCCCGATTCGGCCACAGCCCAGTTTTTCATCAACGTCGGCAATAACGACTTCCTGAACTACACAGCACCGACGCCCAACGGTTGGGGCTACGCCGTGTTCGGCGCGATCACCGAAGGCACCGATGTCGCCGACAAAATCAAGAATGTGAAGACCGGCAACAGCGGCTTCCACCAGAACGTCCCGACCGAAGACGTCATCATCGAAAAGGCCGAGATTCTTGAATAAACTCGTCCTCACCGGCCCAGTTTGGCTGGCGTCCGACCTGCATCTGGGGCCGGCTACGCCGGCCACCTCGGAGACGTTCCTGGCATTTCTGGAAGCTGCTGCCGAAGAGGCCGGCTCCTTGCTGCTGCCCGGCGATATCTTTGATGCCTGGATTGGAGACGACGTCATCCGAATCGCACCGCCGTGGCTCGCCACGGTGTTGCAAGCGCTACAAAAAACGGCAGCGCGCATTCCTGTCTGGCTAGGTCGCGGAAACCGCGACTTCCTGATTGGTCAAGAACTTGCGACGGCATTGGGCGCGAAATTGCTGCCCGAACCCGCCCTGTTGCAGACCGACTATGGCACGATCCTGCTGACCCACGGCGACGAGTACTGTACCGACGACGCGGCCTATCAGCAGTTCCGCACCATGGTTCGTAATCCGCAATGGCAGGCTCAGTTTCTGGCCATGTCCGTTCCGGAACGCCTTGCCATGGCACAACAGGCCCGCGGCGAAAGCCAGGCCGCAAACCAGACGAAGTCCATGGAAATCATGGACGTCAACGCTGCTGCGGTCGAAACGGCTTTCCGTGAAGCGGATGTGGATGTGCTGGTGCACGGCCACACACATCGACCTGCACGCCACGTGCTGGACGTTGATGGCCGCAAGCGCGAACGCTGGGTGCTGCCCGACTGGGACTGTGACCACGCCAACCCACCTCGCGGTGGCTGGCTGGTCATCGACCAAGACGGCTTGCAGTTCTACGATCTGGAAACAGACGCGTAAGCACACCCGTCAGCTAGTCATGCCACAAAGGCCCTTCGAGAAATCGAAGGGCCTTTTTTTTGTTGAGCACTGAGGTGCCAGCTGTTGCTCCCACCGCATCCGGGAATCAGTCTGCTATTTGGCATAACTCCATTGCTTGCTCTATTTAGCCTGTGGATCATTGATCACGCAGCACCTCCCATTAACCAAACAAAGGACACCGTCATGGAACATACCGCTCGTAACTAATTAACCGCGGTTGGGCACCGAGAGATCACTCTCGCTGCAACTCAGGAGAGCATATGAAATTCCAGACATCTGATGATCTATGCACAGGGTTCTCAGGAGAGCGGTGCATATTCGCAGCGGGAAGCAGGCAAGAAGTATTCACGAATCAGAAAGAATATACCGTTCTCCTCCGGGCAGCGGCGCTCTGGAAAACCGCAGCAACAAAGAAAACTGTTACCGAGCAGTTAGTAACCCTCGGACACTCGTTAAGTGAGATCACTTGGGCAGTCCACTACCTCATATCTAAGCGCCATGTAGTTCCGGCAACCGCATTCATTGCTGATAGCAGATACGCGCGACACCTCCTTTACTACGCAGCATGGAACGAGGACCCTAATCTCATTCAGCAACGGCTCGCTGCAGCACACGTGATCGTTGTTGGTTGCGGTGGAATCGGCAACCACGAGCATCAAAAATGCGAGCGTAATAAGGGGTGCACAGTATGTGGTTCACGCTAAGCCCCACTCAAAGCGTCGTCGCCTACGGCTTGCTCTCTAATGCGCTGCGCATGTCGGTGGGGGCCACGTCGGTGGTCTACCTGATGGCGCATGGCGTTTCCCTGACCGAAGTCGGGTTCATGAAGTCGATGCAGGCCATGATTATTCTGGCGCTCGACGTGCCCTTGGGTTATCTGGCGGATCGCTGGGGTCGGCGTGCCGTTTTGGCTTTGGCGGGTTTCTCCACTGCCCTGTGGCTCGCGCTGACAGCCACGGCGGCGTCGGTGCCGGTATTTTTTGTAGCCGAAGCGTTCAATGCGTTGTCGCTGGCGCTGTTCAATGGTGCATTTTCAGCCCTGATGCTTGACGCCTACAACAAGGAAAAAGGCCAGAACGATTACGAGAACATTCTTGGCTGGTACGGCAAATGGCAGTTTGCTCTCATGGGGGTTGCCGCTTTCTTTGGGGCAACCTTAGGCGGCACCACCTCGCCTGCCCTTTGGTGGGCGGCCGCAACAGGCACCGCCTTGCTGTCAATTGCCACGCCATTCATGCTGCCGAAAGATCCGCCGCGCAAAGCGGCGGCCGACGCTCCGGTGGGCATGCGCCACGACTTGCGGGCCATGACGGCGGTGCTCACCAAGCATCGAGGCATCTTGTTCATGACCTCGGCGTATGTGGCCCTGACCCTCGGGCTACAGGTGTTGCTCCAACTGTGGCAGCCTTTGCTTGTCGGAGGCGACCCGGCAGACGCCCCAGGGTGGATGCTGGGCAGTACGTTCGTCTTGCTGCTGGTCGCACAATCGATCGCCTCTGAACATGCACGCAAGTCGCCGCGCGCAGGCCTGCCGCAAGTGTTCTGCGGCACCATTGCCATCGGTTTTCTATTGCTTTATTACGGCGCGCCAAACACGCCCGTGCTTGCAGTGCTGACCGTCGTGGTGCTGGCTTTCTATGTGATGCGTCGCGTGTGCGTCTGGCTGATGGCCGAGATACACCGGGTATTGCCTAGAGATCTGTGGGCAACTACCGAGTCTGCGTTATCAACGCTAATGCGCGTCATTTTCATGGCGCTCATGCCCTTGATTGGCGTGGCAGGCCGCCAAGCCAGTCTGGCAGCCATTGCGCTCACCTTGGGTGGCCTGCTCGTGTTGACCACTGTTTTGCTGATAGCCATTACCCGCGCACCGGATGTGGAATCGGGTGATATTCCGTAGTAGCTGGCAGGTCGATGGGTGGCGGCGGGCAAACTGCCCGGCCGCCCCGTCGCAGCAAGCATCCCACTTGTTGCGACCAGACTATCTTGACGACGCTTACCGCGACCAGAGCCACGCCGCCACAATGCCGCCAAATACAATTCGGTACCACGCGAACACGCGGTAAGTGTGATTGGCCACAAAACGCAGCACGGCACGCACCACCACAATGGCGCTAAGAAACGCCGCCACAAACCCCACAGCAATGCCGGAGAGATCGTGCTGCGTGAGCAGACCGAAATTCTTGTACATGTCGTAGGCCGCGGCACCCAACATGGTGGGCATTGCCAGGAAGAACGAAAACTCGGTGGCTGTCTTGCGCTGTATGCCTGCGATCATGCCACCGATAATGGTGGCACCAGAGCGTGAGGTGCCGGGAATCATGGCCAGACATTGCGCCACGCCAACACCCAAGGCCTGCTTCCAGGTAATTTGCTCCAACGTGCGCGCCGTAGCGTGCTCGTCTGAGGCCGTGTCGTCAGCAGCACCCGGCAGGTCGCCTGGCGTATGGTGGGTTTTGCGTTCCACCCACAACATAATCAAACCACCCAGCACCAGTGTCACGACCACCACGCCGGGGTGATAGAACACCTGCTTGATGGACTTGATGAAAATGGCCCCGATGACCGCCGCCGGCAAAAAGGCGATCAAGAGGTTTCGGGTGAAGGCAATCTCGGTAGGCACACCGGTAAGAGTGCCTCGGATCAACTGCCACAGGCGGGCCCGAAAGACCCACATCACTGCCAGAATTGATCCGAGCTGAATCACGACCTCGAATACCTTGCCATCGCCAGATTCAAAATTCAACCAGTCGCCGATCAAGATCAAGTGCCCGGTACTGGACACCGGAATAAATTCGGTCAGCCCTTCAATAATGCCCAAGAAAAAGGCTTTGACGAGAAACAGGGTGTTTTCAGTCACGATGTTTGGCAATCCTTAAGCTTGGTTAGTCGTGCATGTGGCCGTCTTCGTCGGCAGACTCCTGATCGACGGGACGCTTCACGACCCGTACGGAGGCAATGCGACGTCCGTCCATTTCCATCACTTCAAAGCGGAAATGGGCGTAGTGCGTGTTGTACTCGCAGGCATCGCCCGGTTTGGGCAAGTGCCCAAAACGCGACAACAAATAGCCTGCCAGCGTGGAGTAGTCTTGCGCGTCGTCGATCAAGCCGTCTGTTTCCAGGACTTGTTCTACATGGTGCAAGTCGGCAGCGCCGTCAATCTTCCAGACGTTTTCGCCGTCGGCCACGATGTCGGGCAACTCGTCTTCATCCGGAAATTCACCGGCAATGGCTTCGAACACGTCAATCGGCGTGACCAGGCCTTCGATGGCGCCGAACTCGTCGGCCACCAGGACCAACTGACCCCGCGAACGTTTCAAGGTGTCCATCAAGCGCAAGATGCCAATGGACTCATGCACGATGATCGGATCGCGCAGGCGGTCGCGACGCAGGCGGCCCTCGGTGATGAGGTCCGCAATGAGGTCTTTGGCGCGGCCAATGCCCACCACTTCATCGAGCGAGCCACGGCACACAGGGAAAAAGCTGTGAGGTGCTTCCGTGAGCTGACGACGAATGAGGTCCGGGTCGTCATCAATGTTGACCCACGACACATCGGTGCGCGGCGTCATGATCGACTGAATGCTGCGCTCAGCCAGGGTAAGCACCCCGCTGACCATGTTGCGTTCTTCGACTCCGAATGCGGCAATGGCAGCCGTTTGGGTGCTGGGGCGATCAAGTTCATCGTTGGCAGGCGGACGCTTGCCCAGCATGCGCAACACAGCCGATGCCGTGCGCTCACGCATGGGACGGCGCGCATCAAGCTTGAGCAGGTTGCGGCGTGCCACCTGGTTAAGCGCTTCGATGGCCACCGAGAAACCAATGGCGGCGTACAAGTAGCCCTTGGGTACCTTGAAGCCGAAGCTCTCTGCCAGCAGCGAGAAACCGATCATGAGCAAAAAGCCCAGACACAGCACCACAACGGTTGGGTGAGCATTGACGAATCGGGTCAGCGGCTTGGAAGCCGCCACCATGATGCCAATGGCGATGATGACAGCGATCATCATGATGGCCAGATGGTCCACCATACCCACGGCGGTGATCACGGAGTCGAGCGAGAACACCGCATCAAGCACCACGATTTGCGTGACGATGACCCAGAAGCTGGCATAGACGCGTGGACCTACCGCGTCAGCTTGTTGCCCGCCTTCTATGCGCTCGTGCAGCTCCATCGTGCCCTTGAAGAGCAGGAAGAAACCACCGATCATGAGGATCAGGTCGCGCCCGGAGAATGACAAGGGCCCCACGGAAAACAAGGGCGCAGTCAGAGTCACCAACCATGACATGACAGATAGCAGAGCCAAACGCATGATGAGCGCCAGGCCTAACCCCATAATGCGCGCGCGATCGCGCTGCGACGGGGGCAGCTTGTCAGCCAGGATGGCAATGAAAATCAGGTTATCGATCCCTAGTACGATCTCGAGGATGACTAGGG
The DNA here is from genome assembly GCA_040391965.1 of Achromobacter deleyi. Classification (GTDB taxonomy): domain Bacteria; phylum Pseudomonadota; class Gammaproteobacteria; order Burkholderiales; family Burkholderiaceae_B; genus Achromobacter; species Achromobacter deleyi_B. Next base: position 6,865 of record JBEBWV010000180.1, read on the forward strand.
TAAGCAAGCCGACCCAAGCAGCGGGGTCTAGCAGCCACTCCATTAGGAGCTCCAGAAGTTATAGAACCGGTAATCGTACAGGTAAAAATCGTGACACGCCGGTGACACCCGCCATCCCCGCTCAATTTGCACGTATCTTGGCCATCTGGATGCGTGATATTGATGGCCGATCACCCGTCTGCTACTTCTCTGCGGCCCACGAACAACGCGCCCTGATGTGGGCGCGTTGTTCTGCTCTTGCGAGCAGGTCGTGCTTAACGCTTGTACAGAGCTTCAGTCCGTCTTGGGCTGGAGTGCCGTCAACATTTGCGTGAAGATCTTCGGACTGGCGGCCAGCACGTTGCCGGAATCCAGCCAACCTTGCTCACCGTCGAAGTCGGCAAGCAGGCCACCGGCTTCAAGCACCATCAGGCTGCCCGCTGCGACGTCCCAGGCTTTCAGGCCAACGCCACAAAAGCCATCCAGACGGCCGCTGGCCACGTAGGCCAGGTCGAGCACCGTGGAGCCCATGCGGCGCACACCTGCGCTGCCTTCGGCCATGTCGCGGAAGCGTCCCGAGTGTTGTGCAGCTTCACCGGCATTGGGCCAGTGCGCGCCGAGCAGGGCATCGTGGAAACGCGTACGACCGGACACGCGCACGCGGCGATCGTTCAAGAACGTGCCGCTACCACGGCTGGCCGTGAACAGTTCGTTGCGCGACGGGTCATAAATGACGGCTTGCGTCACTTGACCACGGTGCATCAGCGCGATGGACACGGCAAAGTTGGGCAAGCCATGAATGAAATTCGTGGTGCCGTCCAGGGGATCGACGATCCATTGGAACTCGGATTGTTCCGGACCTTGCAGGCCGAATTCTTCGCCCAGCACTGCGTGGTCGGGGTAAGCCGCGCGCAGCGTCTCGACAATGGACTCCTCTGCGGCACGGTCGATATCCGTGACATAATCACGCGGCCCTTTGCGAGCTACGTTGAGTCGTTCCAAGTCCAGGCTGGCACGGTTGATAATGGTGCCGGCACGCCGGGCCGCCTTGATGGCGATATTGAGCATCGGGTGCATAA
>JBEBWV010000181.1:0-7678 GCA_040391965.1 Achromobacter deleyi
CCCGTAGGCGAAGGGGCGAAGCGGGTGCGAACAGGAGTGGTAGCAGTGGAAGTCATAAGTAGCAGTGAAATCGGTCGTGCAAAACAGGCGTCGCCGAAAAAAACAGGCGTCGGACGGACCCCGCGCCGTGCCGTAGACGGGGTTGTGTTGTTACGATGGACAGTATTTTAGATTAGAGCCTGCCACCCACATGCTGCGACACGCGCTTGCTCCGTTATTTGAACCTCAGTCGTTGGTCATTATCGCCGACCGGCAACTGCCGGCTGCAACGTCGCTGTCCCCCGCGCTAAAGGCCAAAACCACGGTGGTTGATTGTGCGGTGGGGGTTGCGCCCGAAATGCCCTCGGCTGCCATAGGTCTGGCGGCAGGCGAGCGACTGGACCTGGCCCTGGTCTGTGTGTCCCCGTCCGTCTTGCCGGAAACGCTGCGCCGCCTGACACCGTTTGCTCCGCGCACTGTCATTTTGCTTCCCCATGAACTGCCAGATCCCTTCCCGCGAGGCACGGTAGATCTCTGCCGGACCTGGGGGCAGGCAAACCAGTGTGAGGTATTAGGCCCCCGCTCTTTTGGTGCGCAACGCCCGCATGCCGGCCTTAACTTCAGTCAGCACCCGTTGCTGGCGCGCGCCGGGCGGGTGGCGCTAGTCGCGCAGTCTCGTTCCATCATGGCCGCTGTCATGGATTGGGCAGAAGACGTGCATATTGGGTTTTCGCTGGCAGTTTCCATGGGCGACGAGGCCGTGGTTGGCTTGTCTCAGGTACTGGATTACCTGGCGAGCGACCCGCGCACCGATAGCATCGTCCTCTATCTGGAAGATATCGGATTGGCGCGTGAATTCATGAGCACCTTGCGTGCTGCTGCCAGCGTGAAGCCGGTGATCGTGCTTAAAGCTGGGCACTCGGATAGCAATGACGGCGTGTTTGATGCCGCCTTACGCCGCGCGGGTGCCGTGCGGGTGCGTTTCTTTGTGCAATTGTTCTCGGCGGTCAAAGTGCTGGGCTATGCCCGGCGACCAAGAGGGCGGCGTGTGGCGCTTATTTCTAACGGCAGTGGCCCGCCACAGTTGGCACTGGAACTCATCGGCCCCGATGCTGCCGTCCTGAAAGCCGAACTCAGCCTTCCCACTCAACGCGCTCTGGCAGACATGTTGGAGCCGGACGCTGGCACAAGCAATCCTGTCATCACGTGCATCCCACTCACTCCCGAACGCATTCAGGCCATTCTGGACATAGTGCTTGATGATGCGGGCGTGGACGGGGTGCTGGTGTTGCTGGCGCCCGACGCCTTGGCAGACATGCACGCCGTGGCGCGCCAATTGGCACAAATTACCCCCAAGGCGCGCAAGCCCGTAGTCACCTGCTTTATGGGCGACGCGGGCATGCGCCCCTTGCGCCGCATGCTGGATGATGCTGGCACGCCCGCCTTTCGCACCCCTGAATCGGCGGCCGATGCCTTTGGCGTGCTGGCCACACACTTCTACAACCAGCAACTGCTGCTGCAAACGCAACCGCCCGAGCCGCCGGGCTATATGCCTGATTTCGCCGCCGCGCGAGATGTCGTGGCACGGGCGCGTGCAGACGGTCGACGTGAATTAAGCGCCGCCGAATGCCGATCACTGCTCGATGCTTTCTACGTGCCGCTGCGAGATATTCCCGTGACGCAGGCAAAGCCCATAGAAACAGAGACGCTAAATGGCTGCGAGCGACTAGCAACGCCTGCTCTGCCAGCATCGCGTCCGATGGCCATCCGGGTGCGACGAGACCCCGAATTCGGCCCGGTCATTCGTTTTGGCACAGGGGGACCAGACGCGGTCTTGTCGGGAGCCGAGCGTGGCATGGATCTGCCCCCGCTCAACGGTTTTCTGGCACGCCAGCTTATAGAGCGCAGTCGCCTCTGGCGCCGCGTGCTGTCATCGCAAATCAATCCCATGGCTGCTGAAGCCCTGCAGCATGCTCTAGTGCAGGTGTCGGAGCTGGTCTCCGAACTGCCTGATATTGAGTCGGTCGACATCGATCCGCTTTACGCCAGCGACACGCAATTGCTGGCGGGCGGCCTGAAAATGACCCTCACGGAACGTCCTGGCTGCGTGTCGCCACAGACTTCTGGCTACCCGCATATGGCGATTCACCCGTACCCCACACGGTTGGTGCAGGTACGTCGCTTTGCTGATGGCGTGCCTTGGGTTCTGCGCCCGATTCGCCCGGAAGATGCGGATCCGTTGCAAGAATTTATCCGAGGCTTATCTGAGCGTTCGCGTTATATGCGCTTCGTGTCGATGATGCGCGAGCTCACCCCACGCATGGTGTCGCGCTACACCCAGGTGGACTACCATCGCGAATTGGCCTTGGTGGCGGCGACGCAGGTGCCGAACCCGGCCAATCGTGGTCACCCGCGAGAAGTGCTTGTCGGTTTCGCTCATTACCTGCGCAACCCTGACGGACGCGGCGCGGAATATGCGCTGGTAATCGGAGACGATTGGCAGCGCCGTGGATTGGGTCGTCAGCTCATGACCGCCTTGATTGACGCCGCGCGTGAACAAGGGCTGGAATACATCGACGGGCTGGTGCTCTCGACAAATCGGCCCATGCTCACGCTGATGACCAGTCTTGGGTTCACCAACGACCGGGACCCGGATGACCCGACGATGCGCCGGGTGTGGTTGGGATTAACGGAGAACGCGAAAGAAAAGGACGTTTAAAGGAGCCGTCCGCATAGGCGTTTTGGGTAAGAAGGCAGGGGGCAATGGCGCAAAAATGCGCTCACCCAAACTGTTCTCTTTCCTGATTCTCCTATGACGCACTCCGCTTCGACTCACGTCCCGGCCTTCGCCGTACTCCCTTCGATCAAGCCTGTCGGCACTGGGTCTGCAGGGCAGAATACGCCGCTCCAGCAGCCGAAATCTGCACCGCAAAACGTGCTGGCTGCCAACATTGCGTTGGGCGTGGCCGGGCCAGGCGTGTTGGGCCAAGCTCCCACCTTGCCTCCTTTGCTAGCCGCGCCCTCTGCAACCAGTGACGATCTGACGGCAGAGTTGAGTTCCGCCGGTTGGCAGGCCTATTTGCGCGGCATGGTGCGAGACCTCACGCATCGGGCCAACGCCATCTCTGAGGAGCAAATTCAAGCCAGTGCTGCCATCAACGGCGCCCGCACATCCGGGCATGCTGCGGCGCATACGCAGCATCAGCATGCTGTGGATGAGGCGAGCCGGTTGGAAGCCGCGGCGAAAGCGGCAAAAGAGGCCGCTACGAAGAAATCTCAGGAAGCGAGCGCCGCGCGTAATGACGCGACGAGTAAAGCTGGCATTGCGGATAAGGCAGGCAACGAACTCGCGGTGTCGCAGAAGGCCAAAACTGAACTGGACGGAAAAACCCGTCAGGCACAGCAAGACATAGAGGCCGCCAAACGAACAGAGGCCGTATTGGGCCAACAGTTGATGGAGGCGAAGAGCCAGGTTCATCGGCAAGAATTTGAAAACGCACTGAACGAATACGCCGAACAAGGCCGTCATTTTGTGCGTATGTCCACAAGTGAAAAATTGAGTGCGCGCCGAAGTATGGGGCAGATCCGTGAAAAGGTGGAGGCTGCCACCATAGCGTTAAAAGAGGCGGGTAACCCGAAAGATCAGGCACTCATCCGAAGCATAGACCTGCTCGAAGGGAGCGATAGCTGGGGCTGGATTCGCCACTCGCCTGACGAGTTCGGATTGATCTTGCGGCACATTGCTGGCGGTGGCAGTGATGGCCGCGGCCACAGTCCAAATAGTGGAACCGACGCTGGCGCGCGAGCATGCTGGGGGGAGTGGGAGAATCGGCTGTCGAATGTCCGCAGCCTGCTGGACCCGCAACGTGAGGAACGCCAGCGGCTGCGTCAAGATATAGCGCTCGCATTGGATAGTTACCAACGGCTCGGCCAAGCGTTCATGAGTGAGTCGGAGTGGTACGCCAATCGTGGGCGAGAACTCATGAGCATGGAAAATACCAGCGGAAAGTGGAAAGCGTTCTGGGCCGTGGAGCCAGCCAAACAAGCGTTTGAACGTGCGGTCTCAGCGTTGGAGGCTGTCGGAAGCCCGAGGGATCAGATACTGATCCAGAGTATGAAAACTGGGCTTGGTAGTGGCTGGGGATGGGCAAAGCTCGAAAAGCCAAACAGTATTGGCCATGTCCTCCAGCACTTTCAGGGTGGCTCCTCGGATGGCATAGGCAGTAGCGCCGATCACGGCACCCACGCCCTCGCAAAAGCGAGATGGGCCGAATGGCAGTGGAACTTCTCAAATGTTCGTGACTTGTTGAGCCGAGATGGCGCACCGGAAAACAGTAATTCACTTACAAGCATCTTAGAGGCAGTAAGAAGTCAATTTGGCGGAATAAGCCGTCAGCGCACGCAGGCCGAACAGCGCTTGTCCCAGCATCTGAGCGAGTACCAAGGAGTCAATCAGCGTCTCGACGCGGCACAACGTTCAAAGACGCAGGCTGACGACGTTGCATCCAGGTCGAACGTTGCCGCCTTAACGCTTGAGTCAGAGCGCGCCACACAAGCGGGCCGTGCAGCAGACATGGAGCAGTTGGCAGCGGCTCAACAGTTGTTAGTCACGAAGCAAGCGCTAGCGGCATTGGACGTGAACAGCATAGGTGCCCGCCAAAAGACGGTGGGTTACTCCGCAGCACCTTCGGCACTAGCATCTACAAATGGCGAGACTGTCGACGATTTGGTTCAACGCGCTCAGGCCGATTATCAAGATGCTGTACGCGAGGCCAGGACAGCCACGCAGCAAAGCCTTGCTGCACACAACTCACGTCTCGAGGCTGCGCAAGATTTAGCGCGCGCCCAGGCCGAACGGCGTATGTCCGAGACTCAAGACGCGTCCGTTGGGCTCGCTTCTGCGGTAGCCTCGTCAACACAAGTCGGCTCAATCGTGAACGCCGCTGACGGACAGCTGCGCCGAGCCGAAGTGGCGCTTGAGCAAGCTCAAGAGCAAATGCGTTTCGCGGTCATCAAGCAAACCGACGCCTCGACTGCGCTGGCGCAGCTTGAAAAGAGAGTTCGCGACGCTGAGGTGGCCATTGGCGTCGGCCGAGCGAACGAAGCACTGAAAAGAAAGCTCGCAGATGTCTCGGATGCATTTAGCGACGTGATGAATGGAAAGTCCACGCTGGCTGTCGCGTTGAAACGTTTGTCCGGAACAGATGTGGTTTCTTCCGCCATGCAAGATGCTTATAAGCGTTTGACCACGGACCGGGTGGACTTGCTCGATGCGAAAGCCGCACTGGTTGCAGCGAATACAAAGCTTGAGGAGGAGAAAAGTCGCCAAACTTCCCTGCCGTTTGGTGTTGCTGATCTCGTTAATAAGTTTCCCGATTTTGTTGATTTTGGTGATCTTTTCTCGAATAGCAGGAACATCGAGCGGGCACGTATTGCGGTGCAAGCGTCAGAGCGCGCGATAGGCAGCATCGAGTCGCGCTTGATGCAGTCTCGCGAAAGGTATGAGTCGCTCGTGAACCAATTGAGTCATGACGTCACGGGCGGCGAAGCATCCGCGCAAACAGCGATGACGTCGCTACTTAAATCCTATGACCTGTGGGAAGTTGAACGCGAGAATTTAGACGCCTTCAAGCGGTCACACGCGAAAACCAAGATAGCGAATATGACGGACGACCAGTACGCCGAGAGTATTCACGGAGATTTCGATACTTACTTTGGCCGTCATGCTTCAGCTGGGCAGAAGGTGGGCTCCGTCTTCTTGACGTCCCGCCAACGCATAATGACCTATACAGAGTTGTGGAGCGACTGGCTGGCAAAGAAGGGCCAAGCAAAAGGCGATTATTACGACAGGGCCATCAGGATTCCCGAGTTCATGCTCAAGGGCCACACGTCCCGCATAGAAGCCGTGCGTGCAGACTTCATGGACCGCGTCGCAGCTATAAAAAATGACCACGCCACGGCGTTGTTGGCCGTTGGGAACTCCGCTGACGAAATGGTGTTGGTCAAGCAAGCCAAGCTTGAGCTTGTCACGGAGCGCGCCACACTGGCGGATGCCACCGTGGCGGTAAAAAATGCCGCGCTGGTCGAAGCTACGAAGGCAGATGCGGTGGCGCAGGCGCGTGAGGCCAGTGCCCAAGCGCGCAGTGCTGAGGCCGTCGCTCTGGTGGCGCAGCAAGAGGCGCTTGTGCGTTTGAAAGACGCGCAAATTGCCGAACTGAGTTCGTTGACCACGCTCGCAAGTGGACACCGTGAAATCGCCGAGGCTCGCCTTGACGCATTGTTGAGCACTCACGTAGACGCGACAGTAGCGCTTGAAGCTGCCGAACTGGCGAATACGCGTGCAGCGCTTGCGGTCGCGCAGGCGGAACAGATTGCGGCAATTGCAGACGCCGCCAACAGGCAGGCCGAAAGCCAGGCTGCAGAGCTGGCGGCGGCTGCCGCCGCTGCAAAACAGTCAGCAAAGGAAATGGCGCTTGAGCTTGCGCAGACGGCGTTGGATGTTTCCAAGCGACGCGTGGGCAATGGACATACAGACCAGCAAGGTGTTGGTACGGACGTAGAGGCTCAGGCCCTTGTTCAATCAGCGGCGGACGCCCTGGTCTCTGCCATTCGTGAGCGTGAAGCGGCAGACCAGTTGGCCGAATCGGCGCGCATGGCAAAAGACGCGGCGTCGCTGCGCGTCGCCGAGGCGACTACGCTCGTGCATGATCGCCTGATTGGCGTTGCCCAGGCCACACGAAACCTCATCGTCGCCGCAGGCGGTGGCGAATTGGCTGAGGCTGCCAGTGTTTTTGAAATCGCTATTCGTGACGAGATCGGCGCGTTCGCGAAGCTAATTAGTGCTCAGAGCGAAGGCGCGCTTGCGTCCGTTTCGGCCAAGTCCGCACGCGATGCCTTGGTGCAAGCGCGTGGTGAGCTGGCGGAAGCCAGTGCGCAACGAGTGATTTCAGGTCAATCGGTTTCCACCAGAAAAACGGAACTGCGCGATGCGCTTGGTGAGGCGAAAGCGGCCTTCGAAGCCGTGGAGCAAGCGACGGCCGAACGCGATGCCGCCGTGCATGTGGCCGAGCAACTGAAGATTGCCATTAAGGCCGCCATTGCCGACGCAGAACGGGCAACGGAGCGCGCCCGGGTGCAACGTGAGTTGGCGACACGTTTGGTCGATGAAGTCGCCGAAATGGCAGACAGGCACAAAGACTTGCTCAGCATTCACGGCGTGCGTTTGACGGAGTTGCTGCAGTTCATTGAAGAACTTCTGGCGCTGGATACCAGTGGTTTGCTGGAGCAGGCTCGAGCCGCGTTGGCGCGCAGTCGGGCAGAGGCCAGGCAGGCAACGCAAGAGCGTGAAGTCGTCAAGGGCGTCAAGGCGTACGAGGCAGAAGTGAAGCACGCGGTTGTGCAAGAGGCTATGGCAAGCGTGGGACAGGGCAGCACGCAGGCCGTACTTGTTACGCTGAACGTGGCACATGCACAAGCCGAAACGGCAGGGGCTAAGCTCACTCAAGCCTCGGGTGAGTCGTTCTTCAAGCAATTGCAGGGCGTGGCTCAGCAGATTGAAGCGATGAACGACGACAACTTCCGTCGTGTTGCTCAGCCTCTGAAGGTTTGATGTTGGGGTCGGCTCTGGTCAAGCATCGCGGGTTGCGCGCGCTTGACGACAGTGTGCGGGTCACAAGCGATTCGCGCTCCACCCACGCTA
>JBEBWV010000182.1:0-7675 GCA_040391965.1 Achromobacter deleyi
TACTCGAACAGGCAATGGCTTACGCATCGGGTTGGAGCGCCCGTGGTTCACCTCAGGCGACGGTGAATTGTTGGGCGTGGTGCTGGCTGGAGAGAACCAAGCCTTCAAGACGCTGCCCGATCCGCTTAGACCGCTGGTCACGCAATGGGGCGCGGATCCCTTATGGGATAGCGATTTGCCCAAGACGGCTGCCCGAGCGGCCGATTTCTCTGCGCGTGTGGCCAACGAAGCCGTATTGCTGCAAGAGATAGAGAACCAGCAGGTCTATGTCGTTGGCCACCGCGTACATTGGGGTGAAGGACGTGGGCGTTGGTACTGCGACATTGAGCTGGACGCCGGTTTGAGCTATATGCCGTTTTTACGTCTGGCACTGGCGCGCTACCAACCCAATGCCATTGCGTCCGCCAAACTGTCCAAAGTCGTGCTAGCGGAGTTTGCCCAGATTCTGCCGCGCAGGCGCGCGCGCTTTGAACGTCAAGGCGAAAAACTGGTCTTCAAACTGCACGGCCCGGTGCCCACCTATGGGCCAATGAAGTTTCCCGGCGACAGCCCCTATTTGAATATTTCGTTCTTCCCCTTGCCCGGCCAGCCCGGCGAGTCGGGCCGCAACAAGATTGAACTGGTGCTCCAGACACGCGACCCGACGGTGGACAGCGACCTTGCCTGGACGGATGTGGCGGTATTGGCGTCGGGCACGTTGGCGCCAGCAGGTAGCGCGGCTCCCCCCGCGGCCTCCCCCTCTTCCATGCCATTCACGCGGCCGGCCACCATTTCTCCGCTCGCCAGTCAGACGCCTGCGGCGCTGCGTGATGTCATTGTTCAAGGGTTGGATCAGGTGGCGGGTGGCGCCTGGCGTCCGGTGCCGCAGTTTCCGCCCATTTACGAAGGACCGCCCATTACCGACTTGCTGGATCCGGTGATCTGGACCAGTGAAACAGCCCTGCCCAGCACAGGTGGCAAGCCAGCTCGGATTGCCGTCAGAGAATATGAGCGCTATTACACCGACTCAGCCCAACGGGAAGCGCAGGGATCCAATCTACAACGCCGAGTGGTGGAGGAACGCCTAGTCTACACCGCATTTTTTTCACTGAGTTGAGGACGGGGCCGCGTCTGGTAGATCAGGTCAGCGGCACAGGCTTGTGCAAGCTGAGGTCCCTAGTGCTGGCTGGCGACGCCCAGCCGTAACGCCCACAGGATGTCCAACACATGCTGGGTAGCCCGTTCGATGTCGCCCGCGCGATGCGCGATGCCAAGCGGGCGCCACAATGCCGGACGCAACGGCCGCATGGCAATGCGCGCATTGGGTTCAGGAGCGGTCGCCTCGTTGGGCAGCAAGGTCGCGCCGTAACCAGCGGCTACCAGGCTCTTGATGGCATCGTTGTAGTTCAGGTGGATTCGCGCTTTAGGATGAAAACCCGCTACCGCGAACCACTCGGCGGTCAAGCGTGACAAACGGGTGTTGGTGTCGTTCAGGATCAGGTGCCGCTCAGCCAGCCACGCGGGTGTTAACCGTGCCGGTGGCTGCCAGGCCGCAGGCACGAATGCCATTACGGGATCGCGCCGCCATGGCCTCACCACCAGTCCGCCCACCGGAGGCTGGGGCAAAGCAACCAAACCGACATCAAGTGAGCCGTCGGTCAGTCGGGCCAGCGTTTCCTGTGAGGTGAGCACGGCCACCTCAACATCCACCCCAGGGTGTTCACGCCCCAACACATCAAGTGCCTGCGGCAGCAGATAAGCAATGGCACCGGTAGAGGCACCCAAGCGCACGCGCCCGCCCAAACCCTGAACCTGGCGCTGTACGTCGTCTAACGCCATTTCTGCGTCGGCCAATAGGCGACGGGCGCGTTCCAGCAACGTTTCGCCAATGGCCGTGGGACGCACCTGCCCCCGCTTGCGGCTCAGTAACGGAGCGCCGATGCGGGCTTCTAGATCAGCAATATGCAGGCTGACTGTAGGCGGCGCCAGGTGCAAAGCGCGCGCAGCTTGCGCAAAAGACCCCAGGTCGGCAATCGCCACCAGGGTTCGTAATCGATCAAGACTGATCTCGCGCATCGTCGTCGCCTTGTTCAGAAAATCTGACGTTCGTATTCATGATATTCGACTTTTCGTATCTTCCGCTTGGGATGATCATCCTACTGAGCACATTGTCCGACTTCAGAATATCCAGCCCGCAGGAGCGCGCACCCCATGACCACACCGATTGTTTTCATTGACGGCGACCAAGGCACTACTGGCCTGCAAATCCATGAACGGCTGGGGTCTCGCCGCGACTTGCGCTTGCTGACACTGCCCGACGCCGACCGCAAGAACGCGGCGCGGCGCGCCGAGGCAATCAACGCCTGCGACGTCGCGATTCTGTGTCTGCCCGACGAACCTTCCCGCGAGGCCGTGGCCGCGATCAGCAATCCTGCAGTTCGGGTTATTGATGCAAGTTCCGCCCACCGCACTAGTCCTGGCTGGGTTTACGGTTTTCCAGAAATGGAAGCGGGTCAGGCGCAGCGCATTGCCGTGGCAAAGCGTGTCAGCAACCCCGGCTGCTATCCAACGGGTGCCATCGCATTGCTGCGCCCGCTAATTCAAGCCGGTTTGTTGCCAGCCGATTACCCGCTCAGCATCTACGCGGTATCGGGTTATTCGGGTGGAGGAAGACCGGCAGTCCAGGCATATGAAAATCCGGAGCACGGCCCTGCTGCGGCCTTTCAAGTCTACGGACTGGGTTTGGCCCACAAGCACACTCCCGAAATTGAACGCTATGCCGAACTCACGCAACGCCCAGTGTTTGTGCCTTCATACGGCGCGTTTCGCCAGGGCATTGCACTGAGCATCGGTATTGACCTGCGTTTGCTGGCCCCAGGCACAACGGCGGATACCTTGCAGGCGCGCTTGCATGCCCATTACGAGGGATCAACCCACGTCCGTGTGAGTTCGGTGGCAGAAGCAAAGGTAGTGACCCATCTGGACCCACAGGCGCTGAATGGCACGAACGACTTGCAGTTGTCGGTGTTTGGCAACGAGCAGTACGGACAGGTATTGCTAACGGCCGTGTTCGATAACCTGGGCAAAGGCGCGTCAGGGGCGGCCGTGCAGAATCTGGACCTGATGCTGGCCGCAATGGCGTGATGCGCTGCATGATGGGAAGCGTCCCGCGTTACGCGTGCTCTGACAGTATTTAGCCTCGCGGACCGAACACGGATTTGGGGGTTCGCCCGAAGAATCGGGTGAACGCTGCGCTGAAATTCGCGGGGTGCTGGTAGCCAACGCGGTACGCTGCCTGTGCCACTTGGCTGCCGCCTTCCAGCAAGCGCCATGCCTCGCGCATGCGCAGTTCAGTGAGCAAGCGATGCGGGCTTGTGTTGTACAGCTGGCGTAGCCCGCGCTTTAGCTTGAACTCGTTCAAGCCCGTGGCGGCACACAAATACTCCACGGTTAACGAATGGGCCATTTGCTGTTGCATCAGTGTGTGCACTTGCTCCAGTCTTGCCACATCTTGCGGAGTCAGCCGCGCCTCTTGTGGCGCTGGCGCCAGGCTGCGCAACTGATTCGCCAGCAGGGTCAATGCGCCAATATGGGTATCAAGCACATCATGGCTATCGGCCAGCACCCGCGCGGCCGCCATATGTTCCCGTGGAGTCTTCCGATGAAGAAGTTGGTGCAGTCCTTGCGCACCGAACAAGCGTTCAGCGGCCTCCTCACCCACATACCGCTGCAATAGATCTTCCCCTACCAACAGACGTAATTGCGACACGATGGCGCCAGCGGCGTACCGTCGTTCTCCCTGGCTGCGTTGAAACGCAGTCACCGTGGTGTAGCCCGCCTGAAATCCCAGCATCGCCCCGTCTGCATCTTCAAACTGCGACGCGCCGCTTAAGCCCAAGGTGATAACCAACATTCGGGCCTGATGCTGGACTGTGTTCTCTTCCGCCAAGGCGTCAAACGGCGAGTAAGCGGAATGCACAAGCGCGAACCCGGCACCCAGCTCTAAACGATCTGCGTAGCAAGAGCCCATATTCTGCGGCAGCTGACGGCGCAACCAACCCGGCCGCGCACCTGCCGCTGGCTGGGCGGATGACGAGGAAATGCGTAGCGTCATAGCGTGAATTCCTGCGAACTTGCGAAATGCATACGAAAAAATCCGGAATGCATAGAAATGGGAATGATAGGCGTTGCTAGAAAGAAATACCATTTTCTGAACCGCAACCGACGTGAACCCGAGCCCCTGCTTCGTTCGCGCACCTATCGAGATCGTCATGACATCTGAACGCCCGCACGCCCTGCAGCGCTACTGGGAGCTGGCAGCGGCTAGCGTCCAGGCGCAAGCCTTGGACACTGCCTTGGAACTTAATCTGTTTGAACCGCTGGCTCAACCAGCCAGTGCCGCAGAGGCCGCGCATCGGCTGGAGTTACATGCCGAGCAGACCGGGCACTTATTGGAGATTCTCTGGAGCATGGGTCTACTAAACCGTATCGAGGCCATCTCACCGGACACGCCAGCACGGTATCAGTGCGACCCCGAGATTCAACGCTACTTTCTCCAGGGCCACGCCGAGTATTGCGCAGACGCCTGGCGCTATCGCTTGAAATCTTTGCGCCATTTCAGTTCACAGATGCTGGATTTCGTGCGTGACGGCAAACCCAAACAAGCTCCGTTTACCGCAGCCACAGGAAGCAATTGGGCAGAAGCCGCACGCCTGCAAATCGGGCAAGAGCAGCGAGCCGTGACCCAGCGTGCGGCGTTGGCGGTACTGGCGCAGATTCCTCAGGCGGCGCATGTTCGCCGTTTCCTGGACCTGGGCGGTGGTCCGGGTTGGGTGGCGATCGCCCTGGCACAGGCGCACCCTGCCTGGACCGGCGTAGTGTGCGACTGGCCAGAGACGGTGGCGGTGGCCCAAGAGAATATTGCGGCTACCGGGTTGACGGCGCGATTGGACGTCCTGGGCGCAGACCTTGTCAGCGATACCATCGGCGGCAACTACGACCTGATCTGGTGCTCGTCGGTCTTGCACTTTTTGCCCGACATGGTGGCAGCACTTGAGAAGATTCGCCTGGCGCTCAAACCTGGCGGCGTGCTGGTGGCTGCGCACGGCGAAGTGCCGGAGCAAGCAGATGCCGCCTCCCGCGTATTGCCCTTTTATATGCCGATGCTGATGCTCGGGCGCCGAGTGACACGCATGGGTGGCATGCGCTACGCACTGGAGCAGGCAGGATTTGAATCCGTCTGGGGGTTTGATTCGTCTCAGTTCCCGATGGCACCGGTGCACGTGCTGGTGGCGCGCAGGCCCTTATGACGCGATAGCCCGAGCGCAAGCGAAGATTCGCAACAAATGGGTCGCCCGATTTGCCTCGCGCGGCCCTTTCCTTGCGCACCGACACTATCGATCTCCAGATCTCAGCACCAACGGCAAGCACGCTCGCTTCGCCTATCCAGCCGACACCCCCGGGTACTTCGCAAGAACACTTAAGAAATTCTTATGTCCCAGCGACTCAGTTCTTGATTGTTTGGGGCACCCGGCTCCTTCATGATGAGCCCCAGACTGAGTGTGTTTCTCGCGATTGTCCTTTCGTCTCCAGATAGGTAAATGCCCGCCATGGCCGACTTTGAATCTCGCATCGACCGCAATGCTGTCGCCTACCAACGCAACGAAGACCAGATGTTGGGGCTTTTAGATGCGCTCCAGGAGTTGGAGTTGCGTGCAGTCGACAAATCTGCAATGGCAACGCCCACGTTTCGCAAACGAGGCAAGCTCTTGCCAAGAGAACGTCTGAGTGCCTTGCTTGACCCGGGTCAACCGTTTCTTGAGCTCATGAAGCTTGCGGGGTATTGCGGACTGGAAGACCCGGATCCGCGTACCAGTGTGCCAGGCAGCGCCATTATTGCGGGCGTGGGTGTGGTGGCTGGCGTGCAGTCAATGATTGTGATTAATGACGCCGGCATTAGCGCGGGCGCCATGCAAGCCTTGACGGCGCAAAAGGTCATTCGGTGCCAGGAAATTGCGCTGGCACATAAGTTGCCCTTTATTCAATTGGTGGAGAGCGCCGGCGGGAATCTGAAGAAGTATCGGGTTGAGCGCTTCGTTCATGGCGGCGGCATGTTCTACCAATTAGCACGGTTATCCGCCGCAGGTATTCCCGTTATCTCACTCGTTCATGGGGCCTCCACCGCGGGGGGAGCCTATCTGCCAGGTCTATCCGATTATGTGGTGATGGTGCGGCGCCAGGCGCAGGCATTTTTGGCCGGACCCGCACTGCTTCGGGCCGCGACGGGTGAGGAAGCCAACGAAGAGGACCTCGGCGGCGCTGACATGCACGCCAGCCTCTCTGGCTTGGCCGACTATGTGGCCGACAGCGACCGCGAAGCCGTCAATCGAGTGCGGGAGATCATGCGTGCCATTGGCTGGGCCTCGGCAAGCGCCCCGCCCGCCTTCAAACCGCCCCGGTACGATCCGCAAGAAATCCTGGGCGTCATGCCTTCTGATTACCGCAGCCCCGTGGACATGCGCGAAGTTATTGCCCGCCTTGTTGATGACTCCGATTTTCATGAGTTCAAGTCTGCTTACGGCTGCCACACCTTATGCGGATACGCGGCCGTAAAGGGCATGTCGATTGGCGTATTGAGCAACAACGGCCCCCTGGATACAGCGGGGTCCACCAAGGCCGCCGAGTTCATTCAACTCTGCGCACAGCTTGGACGCCCAATCGTCTTTCTGCAGAACATCACGGGTTTCGTGGTGGGACGAGCGCACGAGGAGGCCGGAATGATCAAGCACGGCGCCAAGCTGATTCAAGCGCTCACCAATGCTGGCGTGCCACGCATCACCATTTTGTGCGGTGCCTCGTTTGGCGCGGGCAACTACGGGATGTGCGGGCGCGCCTTTCGGCCGGACTTCCTGTTCTCCTGGCCTAACGCCAAAACAGCGGTGATGGGCGGCGAACAAGCGGCGATGACCATGCGAATGGTCGCGGAGAACAGCGCAAAGCGCAGCGGTGAGATTCCCGATGTGGCCCGGCTGGATGCTGACAGCCAGGAGATTGTGCGCAATTTCGACGCGCAATCCTCCGCAATCTACACCAGCAGTCTGCTACTGGACGATGGCGTGATCGATCCGCGCAGCACGCGCGATGTACTGGCGCTGACGCTTGCCGCGTGTACCCAGGCAGCCTCACGAACCCTTAATCCCATTCAATTTGGTGTTGCACGATTCTAAGGAGGAGTCCCATGTTTACCCACGAACATATCGCCCTGCAGGACAGCGTTCGCCAATTGATTACGCGCGAAATCAATCCCTATCTGGACGAATGGGAAGAAGCCGAAATTTTCCCGGCGCATGAGGTGTTCAAGAAACTCGGATCGGCGGGTCTTCTCGGCGTGAACAAACCCGTTGAGTTCGGCGGCATGGGTTTGGACTACTCCTACGAAATTGCTTTTTGCGAAGCTATTGGCGGCGTGCGTGCCGGTGGGGTCGGCATGGCGATTGCGGTGCAAACAGACATGGCAACGCCCGCGCTCACCCGATTTGGCAATGACGAGGTGCGCGAGCTGTTTCTCAAGCCTTCCATCGCGGGCGATTATGTGGCCTGTCTGGGTGTGTCGGAGGCCGGTGCCGGATCAGACGTTGCGTCCTTGAAGACCACCGCACGCAAGGATGGCGCCGACTACGTCATCAATGGCTCGAAG
>JBEBWV010000183.1:0-7561 GCA_040391965.1 Achromobacter deleyi
CACGGTGATGACGGCCTCGGTCACTTCTTCGCCCAGGTAGTCCTCGGCGGTCTTTTTCATCTTGCGCAGCACGTCAGCCGAAACTTGGGGAGGCGCCATCTTCTTGCCGCGCACTTCCACCCAGGCGTCGTTGTTGTCTGCCTTGACGATGGCATAAGGCATCAAGTTGATGTCTTTCTGCACTGCTTTTTCGTCAAATTTACGGCCAATCAGGCGCTTCACGGCATACAGCGTGTTACGCGGATTTGTAACGGCCTGGCGTTTGGCAGGTGCGCCGACCAGCGTTTCGCCGTCGTCCATGTAGGCGACGATCGAAGGAGTCGTGCGGGTGCCTTCTGCGTTTTCAATAATGATGACCTTTCCACCGTCCATAACAGCAACGCAGCTGTTAGTCGTGCCCAGGTCAATACCGATAATTTTGCTCATGGTGGGTTTACCTTGAAGATATATGGAAATTGGTGAAAAACTCTGTCCCAACTTAACTGGGGTTGGCAGGAGGGTTTTTCAAGATGCCCGAGTGGAAATATCCGCTGCTAACTGCAATTTCTGCATCGCCGCCGTAAATTGCGGCAAACCTGGCCATCCTGTAACGCGGCCAAGACGCTTGCTACTCCGGTAGAGCACGAAAGTGGGGACGCCATGCAGTGCAAAACGCTTGCCCAACGCCTCATCCGCATAAACATCAGCCTCGAACCAGGTCAGGCCCAGTTTCAAGAGCGCGTCTCGGTGCAACAGCGCTGCCTGCTTGAACAGATTGCAGTTGTAGCAATCCTGTCCCCACAAGAAAACGCAGCGCAGATCGGCGCCCGGCGCCTGAACCACGCTTGCATCGAAATTCGCGCTGCTAACGCGTTTCATATCAAACGCCGCAAATACTTGACTCGGGTCAAAGCTTGCGTCATTAGCCATGGCGACTCTGCCTGATCAGCCTTGTCCGGCGGAAACGACGACCAATGCGGGACGCAAGGTGCGATCCGAAATGGCATAACCCTTTTGCAGCAGTTGCAGCACCGTGTTGGCGGGTTGTTCTGCTGGGATAGACGAAATGGCCTGATGCAGGTGCGGATCGAACTTGTCGCCCTGAACCGGCGCAATTTCCTTAAGCAGGTTGCGATCAAAGGCTGCGACCAACTGCTTGAGCGTCACTTCCACACCCTCGCGGAAGGTTTCGATGGTCTGCTCTGGCTGAGCCAGTGCGGCCTCCAGACTGTCTTTGACTGGCACCAAGCTCTCGGCAAAAGACTCAATACCGAATTTACGTGCTTTGGAAACATCTTCTTGCGCACGGCGACGCACGTTCTCAGCGTCGGCACGGATGCGCAGCACTTGATCATGTTGCTCATTAACGGTGGCCTGGGCCGCGTCCAATTGAGCGCGCAGCTCGGTCAACTCGGCCTGCAACTCTTCCATCGTTGCGGGCGCCGCATAGGCGTTCTCGTCAAGTCCGGACGTAGTGTCTACAGGCTCGTGGGGTGCCGTCATGGGAAATCCTCCAAAAAAATGGCTATCGACGAGAAGAATGGGGGCCAATACCCCTATTTCAAGTCCGGGCAAGCGAAATACCCTGCTCGGATTGCGAAATCTCGTCTGATTTAAAAAGCACCAAAACCAGCCAACGCCAACCAATATGGTGACAATTCACTGGTTTTTGCACGCACTAAACCCCTCACAGGGGTATATCACGTAGAACAGTCAACAAGCGAAAATCGATATAGACAGGCTCAACCTGGACGAGGCAAGGATGCCAGGCACGTCGCGCTGCCTAACGCTCAACGCGGCTTGGGCAGCGTGACGGCAGGTGGATCGCTGGCCGGAAATGTTTCTTCAAGCGCCCGATCGATAGCCGTGTCGTCCTCAGGCACAGGGGTCACGGCGATGGGATCGCTTGCGGGGAAAGTTTCCGCCAGCGCTTCATCCAACTCCCGTTCCAGCGCGTCCTCTTTCGACTCAGTCATCACGACGCCAGCCCGTTGAGTGGCAGGCACATTGGCATTTTTCCGCATGTATCGTCTCCTTGGGATCCGAGAATTGTGGGGAATGACGCTTGGGCCTTCAGTGTACGGCCTTCACTCCTTGCGTGCGGGCCAACCCAGCAGATTGCGCTCGACCAACGTCGCCAGGCCATCAATCCAGGCCGGGTCATCATTAATCGCCGGGATGTAGCGAAATTGCTTGCCCCCCGCGGCCAGAAACGCATCCCGGCATTCAATGCTGATTTCTTCCAGGGTTTCCAGGCAATCAGCCACAAACCCGGGGCAAATGACATCCACCTCGGTGATGCCAGTCGCCGCCAGCGCTTTCAGGGTCGGTTCGGTATAGGGTTCAAGCCAGCGCGCATTGCCGAACCGGCTTTGGAACGTGACTTCGACTGCCTTGGGGTCAATGCTGAGGCGCTCGCAAAGCAGGCGGGTCGTGTCCAGGCACTCGCGATAATAAGGGTCGCCCAGTTCCAGGGAGTAGCGTGGCAAGCCGTGAAAGCTCACGACCAACTTTTGGGGTTGGCCATGCTCGCGCCAATACCTTTCCACCGTTCCCGCCAATGCATCGAGATAGGCCGGATCGTCGTAGAAACGTTTAACGAAGCGCAACTCCGGCTGATCACGAAGCCGCGCGGCGTGACGCGTCACCGCGTCCACGACCGTTGCCGTGGTGCTGGCTGCATATTGCGGATAGAGCGGCACGGTCAGAATGCGATCGCAACCGCGCTTGCGCAGCTTGGTAATGGCATCAGGAATCGAGGGGTTGCCATAACGCATCCCCAACTCGACTTCCACGTCCAGACCACGTGACGCAAGCTCTTGCGCTACACCCTCAGCCTGGCGACGGCTATAGACCATGAGCGGTGAGCCTTCCTTCATCCACACGCCTGCGTAACGCGGCTCCAGCTTCTTGGGCCGCATGGTCAGCACCAGACCATTCAGGATGGGCCACCATAAGTAACGCGGTATCTCGATGACACGCGGGTCCGAGAGGAATTCACCCAAATACTTGCGTATGTCTTTCTTGTCTGGCGTATCCGGTGTGCCCAGGTTGACCAGCAGCACACCCACGCGACCCGGCACCCGAGGCGGCGGATTTTCATCAAATGGATCTTCTTGCCTGGGTTCCGGCAAAAATCGTTCGGGCCAAAGATGCTTGAACAGACGAAGAAACACGAAAACACCTCTCAGGGCTCCCTCCCCCCGCGAAGAGGGACTCTGGCCCGGTTAGGACTACTGGTTGTGGCTTAGTGCGTTGGAAAGCAGACGCGCCGTGATGTCCACGATGGGAATCACGCGTTCGTATGCCATGCGAGTGGGGCCAATGACCCCGAGGGTGCCCACGACTTTGCCATCGACACCGTAAGGCGCCGTAATGACGGACACTTCTTCCATTGGGACAAGCTGAGAGTCGCCACCAATATAAATCTGCACGCCCTGCGCCCGGCTGGACACGTCCAGCAGTTGGAGCAGCTCGGTTTTCTTTTCAAACAAGGAGAACATTTTTCGCAAACGATCCATGTCTGAGGCAATGTCGGTCACATCGAGCAGCTTGCGCTCCCCCGAAATCACCACTTCTTCGCCATCTTCGGCCGCTTCTGTACTGGCCTCGACGGCGGCTTGCATGAGCCGTGAGATGTCTTCGCGCAACTGCGCGAGTTCAATCGACATCGTCCCGCGCACGGTGGAGAAAGATTTCCCCGCAAAATGGATATTGAAAAAATTGCCCGCTTCGATCAACTCGGACTCGGCATAATCGCGCTGCACGAAGAGAATACGATTTTGCACGTCGCCATCCGGCGTCACGATAATCAGCAATACGCGCTTATCGGACAGGCGAATAAATTCAATTTGGCGAAATATTTGCGCCCGTTTGGGTGTTAGCACGACGCCTGCGAATTGCGTCAAGTTGGACAACAGCGCGGCGGCACTATTAACCGCCCGAGTCGGCTCGGCCGCTGACAGCATTTCACCCATATTGGTGGGTTGAAACTGATAAGGCTGCACCGCCAACAGGGAATCGACGAAAATGCGGTAACCCCGAGGCGTGGGAACGCGCCCGGCAGACGTGTGCGGACTATGTATCAGCCCCAGCTCCTCCAGATCAGACATGACATTGCGTATCGTGGCTGGGGAAAGATCAAAGACTTTCGATAGCGTTCGCGAGCCAACGGGTTGGCCATCGGCGATATAGCGTTCAATTAACGCCTTCAGTAGTGCGCGTGCTCGATCATCCATAACTTGTATTTTAAGGATTCTTTTCCAATTAAGGCGATTTTTGTCCCCCCAACCCGATATGCGGCCCCATATAATCGCCTAAGAAGCCCGTTCGCGGTCCTCCAAGCCTTTCTTGACTCACCAACGCCCTATGCATTTTCCTACCGTCGCCCTGATTGGCAGATACCAGGACACCGGCCTGGACGCCCCGCTAAGAGCGCTGGCACACATGTTGACGCAAGCGGGACGGAGTGTGCTCATCGAGTCTGACACCGCCTCCAACACCGGCATTAGTGAATACCCGGTCGCCACGCTGCAGGAAATCGGCAAGCGTGCGTCGCTCGCCGTCGTGATGGGTGGAGACGGCACCGTCTTGGGCGCAGCCCGATATCTGGCGCCTTTCGGCGTGCCGCTGGTCGGCATCAACCATGGCCGACTCGGCTTTATCACCGATGTGCCATTGCAAGATGCCCACAGCGCGATTGCCCGCGTCATCGAAGGCAACTACCAAACCGAAGAACGCATGCTGCTGCAAGGCGGCGTCTGGCGCGGCGACCAACTGATGTACTCCGCCTCGGCATTAAACGATGTGGTGCTGAACCGCGCCGGTCGCGGCGGCATGATTGAAGTGCGAGTCGAGCTCGACGGCGCCTTTATGTATACACAACGCGCAGACGGCCTGATTATTGCAACCCCGACGGGCTCGACAGCCTACGCGCTATCGGCCAATGGCCCCATCTTGCACCCCGGCATCAACGCCATGGTGCTGGTACCGGTTGCCCCTCAAACGCTGTCAAACCGCCCCATCGTCATCCCGGACACCGGCGTTTTAAATATGACGCTTACCGCCATGGGCCGCGTAGAGGTGGGTGCCAGCGTGCATTTCGACATGCAAACCTGGTCTGACCTGCAACCCGGCGATCGCATTACCGTGCAACGCGCTCCACACACCATTCGCTTTGTGCATCCAGAGGGCTATAGTTTCTTCTCAACCCTGCGTCGCAAGCTGCATTGGAACCTGATGCCGCAAGCCACGGACAACGTAGAGTAATAAGCGCCACCCATGCTGCGCACCCTACATATCCGCGACTTTGTCATCGTCGAGCAAACCGAAATTCACTTCGGTGCCGGCTTTAGTGTCTTTTCCGGCGAAACCGGGGCAGGCAAATCCATTCTGGTTGACGCGCTTGCGCTGGTGCTGGGCGAACGTGGCGACGCCAGCGTACTGCGTGAAGGCGCGACGCGCGCTGACATTACCGCCGTCTTCGATACGCCAACCACGCTGGTCTCCTGGCTGACCGAACGCGAAATCGATGCTGAAGATGAGCTTTCCTTGCGCCGCGTCATCGATGCGCAAGGCCGAAGCCGTGCCTACATCAACGGCACACCCGCCACCGTTGCGCAACTGCGGGAAGTGGGAGATAGCCTCGTTGATATCCACGGCCAGCACGCGCACCAAAGCCTGATGCGCCCCGACGCCCAACGCGACCTGCTGGACGCACATGGCGGCCACGGTGTCTTGCGGCAAGCGGTGAGCCAGGCGTGGAAGCAATGGCGAGCGCTGGAACGCCAACTGGAATCCGCCGAAAAAGACGCCGCCTCGCGCAATACAGAGCGCGAGCGATTGCAATGGCGAGTCGACGAACTGGATCAACTGGCGCTGCAACCGGAAGAATGGGACGCACTGCAGTCTGAACATACGCGCTTGTCGCATGCCCAGTCGCTACTTGATGGCGCCACCCAAATTCTGGATGGGCTTGATGGCGAACGTGATGGCGCCCATCACCGCATCACGGTGGCCAACCAACGCATCCAGCAGATGCTGCGCCACAACCCGGCCTTGCAGGGCGTGCATGACGAGCTGGAGTCTGCACGTATTGCCGTCTCCGAAGCCATCTCTGACTTGAACAATTACGTCAGTCGCGTAGATCTCGACCCCAAGCGCCTGGCCCAAGTCGAACACCGCCTGACTGCGGTCTTCGAGACCGCGCGCAAGTTCAAAGTCGAGGCCCACGAACTCTGCGCCTTGCACGCTACTCTGCATGAGCAACTGGCCGCCTTGCAGGCAGCCTCCGATATGGACACCTTGCGCAATCAGACACAGCTGGCGCAAGCGCATTACGACGAGGCGGCAGCCAAGTTATCTACTGCCCGATACAAAATCGCCCAAGACCTGGGCAAGCAAGTCACCCTGGCAATGCAAACCCTTGCCATGCAGGGCGGACGCTTTGAGCCCTCGCTCTCGCCTGCCCCGCCCTCTGCGCTGGGCAATGAACAGGTCGACTTTCTCGTGGCGGGCCATGCGGGCACCACGCTGCGCTCCTTATCAAAAGTGGCGTCAGGCGGCGAGCTATCGCGCATTTCTTTAGCACTGTCAGTCATTGCCAGCCGAGCAGCTCGCGTGCCAACCCTGATTTTCGACGAAGTCGATAGTGGTGTTGGTGGCGCGGTCGCGGAGGCCGTTGGCAAACTACTGCGTGAACTGGGTGAGCGCCTCCAGGTGCTGTGTGTCACCCACCTGCCGCAGGTCGCCGCTTGCGGCAACACGCAGTTCCTCGTCAGCAAATCGGAGTCTCGCGGCACCACGCGCTCAAGCATCAAAGAACTGGACACCGAGACCCGCGTCGAGGAAATCGCCCGCATGCTGGGTGGCATTACGCTCACCGCAACCACGCGCGAACATGCACGTGAAATGCTGAGCACCGTCGGTGAAGCCTCTATCCCCACCCGCTAAGCATTTTCACTTGCGGGCGGCACAGCGCCGCTCATCACGCTTCCCAAGCCCCCACGCAAAAACACCCCATGAGCAGGACTCAAGTCCAACTGCCGGGGTGTTTTTTTGCGTCAGCTCGATAGACAGCGGCCTCATCACCCGCGTTTCCGGTGATTACATCAGCCGCCATCTTGTCTGCAACGTGTCGCGCGTCGCGTTTAGCGACCGGTCTTCGTGCAGTTGCTGCAAATGCCGTACAGCACCATTGCATGACTTTCCAAGGCAAATCCGTTGTCCTTGGCAATTTTTTGCTGGCGTTTTTCGATCTCGAGATCGGAAAATTCCGCCACAGCGCCGCAATTCGTGCAAATCAAGTGATCGTGGTGATCACCGTCATTCAATTCAAATACAGCCTTGCCACTATCGAACTGACTGCGGCTGAGGATGCCCGCTTGTTCGAATTGGGTCAAAACGCGGTAGACGGTGGCCAAGCCAATTTCCACGTTTTCGCCGATAAGCGCGCGGTATACATCTTCAGCGCTCAAGTGCCGTTGGTCTGACTTTCGGAAAATATCAAGAATCTTCAGGCGGGGAAATGTCGCCTTCAAACCCATGTTTTTCAGTTCGCTTTGGTCGCTCATGGTGTAATCGC
>JBEBWV010000184.1:0-7514 GCA_040391965.1 Achromobacter deleyi
ATCGCGCAGTGTTTCTTTTTCTCCATGTTCTCGGTGTTTGGCAAGCGCGGCGGCCTGATCGGCTTTGCCGGCCTGTTGCTGATGACCCTGACCATGCACTCGCCCATGCAGCCCCAAGACGTGGCCATGCATGCCGTCGCCACCTTGGGCGGTGCGCTGTTCTATATCGCATTCAGCCAGTTATTCAGTCGTATTTTCTGGTTGCGCGAAGAGCAGCAGGCAATGTCTGTAGCGCTTTACGCCACCGCCGAATATGTGGCGGCGCGGGCCAGTTTTTACGACGAAACGATGGACCTGGATGAGTCCTATCGCATTCTGATTCAACGCCAGTCGGTCATGACCGAGAAGCATCAGGCGGCGCGCGATATGGTGCTGCGCGCGCTTCCTCGTGGCAAGGGATTTGGCGACCGGCATCGCGTGATGATCTGGAACATGTTTGTAGACATGTTGCAGTTGCTCGACACGCTGGTGGCGACGCACACCGACTATGCGACCTTGCGCCGCAGCCAGGCCGGTTCCGACTGCCTGATGTTCATGCGCGACGCCCTGTTGAAAATGTCCAATGAGTTGAATCGCATTGCATTGGATATTTCGCGTGGACGCCGGGTGCAGTACCGCATCAGCCCCAAAGCCGAGCTGCGCGCTATCGAATATGAAATTGAGCAATTGAAAGACGCAGGCCTGGGCGAACGAGATCCGGAAATGCTGGCACTTCTGGTTCAGGTCTTGCGGCGCCTGCGCAATGCGGCACGCATTGTCGACCGCCTGGCCGACCACACGGCGGCCTCGCCAGCGGCCAAACCCACAGACTCCTTGAACATCGACAAATCGCTGACGCGTTTTCTCTCTCGTCACGAATTTCGCTTAGGACTGTTCCGCAGTAATTTGCGTCTGGATTCCCCCCATTTCCGATATGCCTTACGCGTGACGGCGGCAGCTGCCATTGCCATGACTCTGGCCAGCCGGTGGCTGTCTCCGGAGTTCGCCACGCATAGTTACTGGATCATGCTGACCATTGTCATCATCATGAAGCCGGGGTTTGCCTTAACGCGCCAGCGCAATGGCTGGCGCCTGACAGGCACCCTGATCGGCTGCTTGTTAGCGGCGCTGTTGCTGGACATGACCGACCGCCCCGCGTTCCTGCTTGCGGCCCTGGTCGCTGCCTGCATTATGGGCAATAGCCTGGTGCAACTGAACTACATGGCCAGCGCCATTTTCAACACCTTGTTCGTGGTGCTCGTCTTTCACTTTATTTCGCCGAACACGGTGTCTATGGCGGTGATCAGCGAACGGGCGTTCGACACGCTACTCGGTTGTGCGCTTGCCCTGGCATGCAGCTATATCCTGCCCTGGTGGGAAGCGCGTTACCTTCGACCGCTGGCACTTGCCGCCACAAGGGCAAACAAAGACTATTTACAGGCTGGGCTTCGCTACGTACAGGCCTTCCAGTCCGAGGCCGCCAAACCGGCTGAGTCGCCAGAAATTGATCCGCCTGAAGTGAAGGAAGCCGACATCGCCTGGCGACTGGCGCGCAAGAACGTGCACATTGCGTTCAGCAATTTCGCGGAGTCGTTTTACCGCATGATGAGCGAGCCGAAATCGCACCAGGTCAATGTGCCGGAGTTGAACAATCTGCTAATTCAGAACCACATTCTGGCGTCGCAAATTACGGCGGCCATTCCCTTGCTCGCGTCGCTTCCCACGACGCCAGATACCATGCAGCGTGCCCTCGACGGCATGGTCTTGCTACTGTCTGAAAACCAGGCGCCTCCGCAAGATTTGCCCACGCAATTTGACACCGCGGGCGAGCATGCTGCCCTGGCCTATCCGCTAAAACAGATGCTGAAAGCCAGCTTCATGATTCGCCAGGAATTGCAGGCCCTCGATGGCCCCGCGCCCTTGCCTGCCCCGACTGCAGCCAGCGTCTCAGCGTCAACCTAAGCCAAGCCGGTAGTTCCGACGAAAAAGTTCGTAGCGTGGGTGGAGCGCGAAACTATCGAGACCAGGACACGACCATTGAGCGCGCGTAACCCGCGATTCTCGATCAGCAGCAGCTCGAAGTCAGCACGCGGGTTATGCGCGCGCTCCAGCTGCTTAATCGCGTAGATTGGCGCGCGCTCCACCCACGCTACGTCACGTTGTTGCATCGCGGATATGGCGCTGGTCATCAGCGTTTCACCGACGGAATCGAGCTTGCAGAATAGGACGTTGCAAATAATCTGAGGGCCACGCGTGCTTGCACGGTGGCCCTCTTCTTTCCTGCGATAGCGCAGCCGACCGCTTACGCGTTCCAGCCTTCCGGGCGACGGAACAACAGCTTGTCGGGTGTAGAACCCGACGCATCGTAGGCATAGCCCTCAAGATCAAACGCCTGCAAACCTTCGGGCTTATTAATCTTGTGCTGGATGGCAAAACGCGCCATTAAGCCGCGCGCACGCTTGGCATGAAAGCTGATCACTTTCCACGCGCCGTTTTTCTCATCTTGAAACACGCACTGCACTACACGTGCCTTGAGTGTTTTCCGGTCTACGGATTTGAAATATTCCTCAGAAGCCAGATTGACGATAACGGGTGACTTCTGGCCTTCCTGACGCTCGTTCAAGTATTCGGCAATGGTGCTGCCCCAGTACTCGTACAGGTTTTTACCCTTGGGGGTGACCAGGCGTGTACCCATTTCCAGACGGTATGGCTGCATCAGATCCAGCGGACGCAACACGCCATACAGACCACTAAGAATGGCCAGATGCTCTTGTGCCCAGTCCAGCTGCTTGGCCGACAAGCTGGCGGCTTCCAGGCCTTCATAAACATCGCCATTGAAAGCCAGCACAGCCTGACGCGCGTTGGACAGCGTGAAGGTTCGCTTCCAGTGTGCGTAGCGGCTGACATTCAGCTCGGACAATGCCGGGCTCAGACTCATCAGGTCCGCAATGTCTTCGGCAGTTTTGGTCTTCAGCACCTTGATCAACCCTGCGGCTTGTTCCACGAACAAAGGCTGCGTGTGGGTCTCAATATGCAAGGGGCTGTCGTAGTCCAGTTTCTTGGCTGGAGAAAGCAAAAACAACATATTCAAATTTCCTTATGCATCAACGTGCGGACCAGCCGCCGTCTACAGAAATGGTTGTGCCCGTCACTTGCGCGGCCGCGTCCGAGGCCAGATAGAGCGCCGTGCCGGCCAATTGTTCGGGCGTGACGAATTGCAAGGAAGGCTGCTTTTCCGCGAGCAAGTCGCGGGCCGCTGTTTCCTGATCAACCTGATTTTTTTCGGCCAACGCCGTGATTTGCTTTTCAACCAACGCCGTTCGCACCCAACCCGGGCAGATGGCGTTTGCCGTTATGCCTTGGCCCGCCGTTTCCAGCGCCGTCACTTTGGTGAAACCCACCACACCGTGCTTGGCGGCCACATAGGCCGACTTGCTGGTTGAGCCCACCAAACCATGCACCGACGCGATGTTAATGATTCGACCCCAGCCCTGTTTCTTCATATGGGGCAATGCCGCTGCCGTGCCATGAAACACGGCCGACAAATTCAGCGCCAAAATGGCGTCCCATTTGTCTTCGGGAAAGTCCTCAATGAGGGCCGTATGCTGAATGCCCGCGTTATTCACCAGAATATCAATGCGGCCAAGCTGCTCGACCGCATTGCCGATCAATTGACGCACAGCAGCGCCCCTGGATAAATCTGCGCCGTCGTACAGCACTCTCACCCCGTGCTCTTTGGCCAGCCCCGCACGCAACGCTTCGATTTGCGCGGCGTCGCCAAAGCCATTGAGCACAATATCCGCGCCCTGCTGCGCAAAGGCTGTCGCCATGCCCAGGCCAATGCCACTGGTGGAACCTGTGACGACAGCAACTTTTCCTTTAAGCATAAGAATCCTCATGGACGGGCACGAATGGAAGGGATCAAGTGTAGCGGTGCTACGCGGTAGGAATAATGCCACGACGCGATGATATCGACTGGCAATTCCCCTACAGCCGTGCACCTTGTATTGATGACACCGATAGCCAGGACAGCACTGCACAGCATGGCGTCGCTTCGCAATCAAGGCATTCCGACGCGTTTAATCGCCCTGGCGATCGCGCACGCCCATATTCGAGTCATTGATCTGGTCGCTTGTCGGCGCAGGAGGGCCGTGCAACGTGGCGTGTGGCAAATCTGCCATGCCACCGAAATTCTCTGGCACGCGCTCGAGCAACTTGATGAGAATGGGCACCACCCCCATCGACACCGCGACCACCACCGCCAGCAGGTCGCGCTGTTCCAGATTCAATAAATGGTTGTCGAGCGCTTCATTGAAAATGGCAAAACTGAACTCACCGCCTTGCGCCAACACCATGGCAAACAATAGGCGGTGGTAACGCGGCAGCGCACCTGCGCGCGCAAATCCATAGAGCACGGAGCCCTTCACGATCAGCAGAACAAGCACCCCGACCAGGATGTAGTGCCAATGGGTTTGCACAATATTCAGATTGATCGACATGCCAATCGACACAAAAAACAGACCCAGCAGCAATCCTTTGAATGGGTCTATCGCTTTTTCCAGTTCACCGCGGTAGCTCGATTTCGCAAGAATCACCCCCACCATGAACCCGCCGAGGCCCGCCGACAGTCCCGCAAAGTCAAACAATTTGGCAGCACCGATCACCACTAACAGCGTGGCGGCCGTGAAGAGTTCATTAAGTTTCGTGCGTGCTGCCCAGCGAATCAAACCCAGGCGGTAGCCTAGCAACACGACGGCGACCGCCACCAACGCGGCCTTGAAAGAGGGTTCCGATGCGCCGTCCGAGCCCAACAGGCCCGCAGCAACCAGCATGGGAATGGCCGCCATATCCTGAAAAAGCAGCACACCCAAGGCGGAGCGTCCCATCGGCGTGGTGACCAAGCTGCGCTCTTCCAGCAAGCGCAAGGCAACAGCGGTTGAAGAGAGCGCGAGAGACAAACCGCAAAGAATGGCAGCCTGCCACTCCATACCCGCCAAATGACGCAAACCCGCCCCGAAGGCCAGCCCAAGCAACACGCCGCAAAAAAGCATTTGCAACGAACCCAGCACGAACACTTCTTTGCGCATGGCCCATAGCCGTGGTGGGGCAAGCTCCAGGCCAATCACGAAGAGCATCATGACAACGCCCCACTGGGACACGCTCATCATGGCAGGCACATCTGTCACTAAACCCAGGCTGGACGGCCCTATCAGGACACCTGCCAGGAGGTAGCCAGGAATGATGCCCAGACCCAAGCGATGCGCAAGAGGCACGCATAGCACTGTGGCAAGCAAGATGATCAGGATGGTGTCCATGGACTGGCGCGCACGGGCTGCTGGTGATTGCCAGGATCAAGCCCCGGCGTTGATAGCAAACGAGTTTGAATTCTTGCAAAGAAAATTGTGCAGAGCAGCGCTTTGACACCAAACGAAGTAATTATTTGGCACCCGCTTTACACGTTCCAAATTTTTCATATATAATCTTTGGCTTGCTGCTTACGAGTGCGAAGATTCTGCCGACCAGGAATCTTCTTGTATGGTTTTAAAGCCCGGGTGCTTAGTGGAAACACTAATTTAGTGGAAACACTGAAACCCGAAGCCAAAACCTTACACCTCTTAGGAAGTACAAAAAGCAGTACAGGAGAGGTGGCAGAGTGGTCGAATGTACCTGACTCGAAATCAGGCGTGCGGTTCTCCCGCACCGTGGGTTCGAATCCCACCCTCTCCGCCAGAATTTTGAATGAAGCCACTGAGAAATCAGTGGCTTTTTTCTTTTCTGCTTGCAGGTGGGCTGAGCTTGCACGTACCGAAATACGTACTGAGTAGATGCACTAGCCCAGGAACCATCCGAGATTTTCAAAGCCTTCCTTCGGAACGCTTTTCAAGTTGGCAAGTCCACACCATGGCACTTGCCGACAGGTAAAAAGACACTTCATGAGCAAGCTCAATTCAACTGCCGTCACCAAGCGCGACGGCTTCTCTTCCGGTTTTGGCGTGCTCGCCGCCACCTTGGGCTCGGCCGTCGGCTTGGGCAATATCTGGAAGTTTCCCTACTTGACGGGTGCCAACGGCGGCGCGGGCTTTCTGCTGGTTTATGTGCTGGCGTCGCTGGTCGTGGGCTTGCCCGTAATGATTGCCGAGATCATGCTGGGTCGCCAGGGTAGAACCGACACTGTCGGCACGTTCAAAAAATTGGCGCCCGGCACACCGTGGTGGCTGGTGGGCGCATTGGGGGTGCTCGCGGCCTTCCTGGTCATGGCCTTTTATTCAGAGGTGGCGGCCTGGGTGCTGGCTTATGTATTCAAGTCGATTACCGGCAGCGCATTATCGAATGATCCCGCGCACACATCAGCAACCTTTAACCAGCTCATCCAGGATCCAATTCAATCTTTGCTGTGGCAATGGGCAGTGTTGGCGCTGATTGGCGGCATACTTTTGATGGGGGTGTCCAAAGGCATCGAGGCCGTCACCAAGAAGCTCATGCCCTTATTGTTTATTTTGCTGATCATTCTGTGCGTGCGCAGCTTGTTGCTACCCGGAGCAAGCGCGGGCCTGCAATTTCTCTTCCAGCCAGATTTCTCGAAAATTACCACTGGCGTAGTCCTTACCGCGATGGGCCTGGCGTTCTTCAAATTGTCGATCGGCATGGGCACCATGCTCACCTACGGCAGTTATTTTCGTGAAGGCCAGAACATTCCCGCGACCGCCCTGCGGGTCATGACCGCCGACCTGTTCGTCTCCATGTTGGCGGGCATTGCCATCTTCCCTGCCGTTTTCGCCTACGGTTTCCAGCCCGCCGCCGGCCCCTCCTTGCTCTTCATCACCATTCCGGCGGTGTTCGCAGATATGCCGTTCGGTCAGTTGTTCATGGTCGTGTTCTTTGTGTTGACGGCTATTGCCGCTACCGGCGCGATGCTGTCGATTCTGGAAGTGCCGGTATCTGTGCTCAGTGAGCGCTTTCGCATCAGCCGCAGAAGAGCCACCGTCCTCACGTTGCTGGCGCTTGTACTCATTGGCAGCACCGCGGCGCTATCGAACAGCACGCTTGCAGATTTCAAGCTGTTTGGCATGACGATGTTCAACCTGTTCGATGCCGTCACCTCGAATGTGTTGATGCCTTTAGGCGGCATCATGCTGTGCGTTTTCACCGGTTGGGTATGGGGGCCAAAACGCTTTCAGCAGGCCTTGTCCAACGGCGGCACGCTTTCGAATCAACGCACGCTGATGGCAGCTTTCCTGCTGACACGGTGGGTGACACCTGTGTTGATTCTCGTGGTGATGCTTGAGGGGCTGGGGGTCTGGTAGGAATGAGGGAATTTGACCTCAACGCGGGCCGATATTTTATCGGTGATCATGCGTAACCCGTGTGTTGAATTCCGTGCAATTGCTGTTCAAGAATCGCGGGTTGCGCGCGTTTTACAGTAGTTTTCCTGCCCCAGTTTTCTCGCGCTCCACCCACGCTACGACAACAGGCGCGCAGCGCTGTAGCGTGGGTGGAGCGCGCGAAAATCGAAACGAGCACACCGGTGGCGACCG
>JBEBWV010000185.1:0-7499 GCA_040391965.1 Achromobacter deleyi
CCGCGGTCCCCGCCCGCTTCCTTTGCCCTGGGCCCCTGGGGTGTCGCTGTTTTGCTTTATGGGATGGTGGCTGGGGGGGTGGGGGGGGGGGCCACCGCCACGCAAAGCGCCCGGCAAGGCATGCGCCAGCACCCTCAGGCTAGGTGAATGCGGGGGCGTGTTCCGTAATTTGCGCATAATGGATTCATTTTGTAATAAATGACCGATGCGCGCCGGTGGTGAATTGCTTATGATGCGGCGAATCTTTCAGGGTTAAAGAAAATACATGGGGCAGGCTTTTGAAGCGTTGTCGGCCTGGCAGGTAATGCTGGCGGGACTCATTTTCTTCGGTGGCATTTATTTGCTGTTTGGCACCGTGACGTGGGTTCTGACACACTATCTTCTGCCCGCGATGGGTATTGGGCATGTGCTGGATCCGCGCCCACTTGCACCCGGCCAACTGCGTCGAGAGTTCCTGCAATCAGGCATGTCTATCCTGATTTTTGGCACGGGCATGATTTTCCCGTGGGGCCTGTTGCAACTGGGTTGGGCGCATCTCGATCCGAACGCCAGCCCGACTAGAATTGCCCTGGAGATTCTGGCTCTGGTGGCCTGGAACGACGTGCATTTCTGGATTAACCACCGCCTGTTGCACACCAAATTGCTGCGTCGCTATCATCTGCCGCATCATCGGTCGGTGGTGACGACGCCGTTTGCGACCTACAGTTTTCATCCCATCGAAGCTCTAATGCTTGGCAACGTTATTTTGTTGCCGATGTTGGTGCATGACTTCAGTTTCTGGTCCCTGCTCGCGGTACCGATTTTCAGTTTGTTCTTCAACTGCATCGGCCACGCCAACTACGATTTCTTCCCGCGCGTGTCGTACTCGCATTGGTTTGCCGCCAGCCGCCGGCATCACTTGCATCATGCTTGCTACAACGGCAATTTCGGCTTTCAGTTCACCTTTATGGATCGCTTGTTTGGCACGCGCCTGAAGGCAGAGGCTGCAAGTCCTCAGTTGGATGCATTCCGACAACGAGATGCGCTTGGGCGTCAGGCTTAGTGCACCACGCCGCCTGCCAGTGCTGCGTTATGGACGCGACTGGCAGAGCCTGGCCTACCTCGTGGCGTTACCAGCCTTGGCCGCCTGGCAGTGGGCCTATGGTTTTTGGTGGCCGCTCTATGCGTTGATGCTGTTTTTAACCCTGGGTGTCGGGGTCATTCACCATAACCATACGCATATGCGTATGTGGCGCGGGCGCTGGGCGAATCGATTCACTGATTTCTGGGTAACCCTCTTGCAAGGGCATCCCACCTTTGTGTTCTATCCGGCGCATGTGGCAAATCATCATCGGTATAGACATGGCCCCAAAGATGCCGCGCGCACCTATCGCTTTGGTGGAGACAGCAACGACTTGCGTGGTTACGTGCTGCATCCTCTACAGGCGGGTTGGGTGTTGTATCCCTTGTTTTTTCATTGGTTAGGACGCTTGCGCCGTCATTGGCGCGGCGCCTGGCGCTATTGCATGTGGCAATACGTGGCCTGGCTGAGCTTGTGGGGAGGCTTGCTGGCGGTGAATCCGATCAAAGCCCTGGTGTTCGTCATCATTCCTCAGTTGCATGGTCTGCACTGGCTGCTCGCCACGAATTACTTGCAGCATGCGCACGCCGATGGTGGACCCCGTAGCCGCGCGGGAATGAACTATGCACGCAATTTTGAAGGGCTGGTCAATCCGCTGCTTTTCAATATCGGATTGCATACCGCGCATCATGAGAATCCGCGCGCGCACTGGTCAGAGCTTACCCGTCTTCACTATGACGAGTATCGCCATCTCGTCGATCCCCAACTGAATGAACGCGGGCTGTTGCCCTATATGTTTCGGGTGTTCGTGCTTGGCACGTTCGTCCCTCGCTTTCGCAGTCGCTCACAGATGTCGCCCCGGCACATTTGCTGACGCGACAGCAATCCGACTTTTATCAGAGACCTCTCATGCCCATTGCCTTTAACCGTGTCTACCTGGAAAGCGCTGGCTATTTCATGCCAGGCGAGCCGGTTTCCAACGACGCAATGGACGACTACATTGCACCGCTCAATCGCATATCCAGTCGCATCAAACAACGAATCCTGGCGGAGAACGGAATTAAGCAACGCCATTACGCGATCGATGCGCAAGGCGAGACAGTGTTCACGAATGCGCAGCTCGCTTCGCACGCTATCCGGGATTGTCTGCGTCGTCATGAGTCGGACTTGTCGCAAGTG
This sequence comes from Achromobacter deleyi, assembly GCA_040391965.1. GTDB lineage: Bacteria > Pseudomonadota > Gammaproteobacteria > Burkholderiales > Burkholderiaceae_B > Achromobacter > Achromobacter deleyi_B. Next base: position 2,240 of record JBEBWV010000185.1, read on the forward strand.
TCTTTGCTGACCAGCGGCTCGTCGGGCGGGGACGCCCTGATGCCGGGCTTTGCCAACATGATTCAAGGCGAACTGGCTGCACCTCCGATGGAGACCCTTTCGGTGCACGGCATTTGCGCGGCTGGCGTGTCGGCCATTCAGGTCGCGGCGCAAGGCGTGGAGATGGGTGGTCATGCCAGCGCATTGGCCGTTGCCAGCGAATTGCCGTCGCGCATGTTCAAACGCTCGCGTTTTGCTGCGCGGGGTTATGACGCCGACTTTGATGCTCATTTCCTGCGCTGGATGCTGTCCGATGGTGCGGGTGCGGTCTTGTTGGGCAATACCGGACGTCCATTGGCCGGTGCCTCAAGTGGCGTGCGCTTGCGACTGAAATGGGTGCATCAGCGCTCATTTTCAGGTGATTACCCGGTCTGCATGCAACTGGGTTTGTCGGCTGACAGGCAGCGTGGTCACCTGGATTATCCGTCCTGGTCTGACGCAGAAGCGGATGGCGCCTTGTCGCTGCGCCAGGATATTCGGCTGTTGCCGCATCTGTTCGATATCGGTATTCACGAGTACGCGAAGCTGGTGCGCGATGGTTGGGTAGATCCGGACCGAGTGGACCATTTCTTGTGCCACTACTCGTCGGAGAAATTTATTCCGGTGGTGGAAGATTTAATGGAGAAGGCCGGTTTGGCCATTCCACGCGACCGCTGGTTCAGCAATCTGGCGTGGCGCGGCAATACGGGAGCAGCCTCCATCCTCATCATGCTCGCGGAATTCCTGGAAACCAGGGAAATCAAACCTGGAGAGCAGATTTTTTGCTACGTCCCGGAATCGGGTCGTTTCATGGCCGCCTATATGCTGTTTGAAGCCGAGGCAGTGCATGCGGCGATCAGTGTGTCTGGTGGCGTGACCCCGTCCATAACGGCAGCCACGGCGGACTCAGATGATGCAGAGGCCATTGCGCCGCCGCATGACCCTATGGTGGCACCGCAAGGCCTGCGCCAATTGCTCAGCGAGCTGGCAAGTATTTGGCATGACTATCGCTCACGCGTGTGGCGCACCCCGGTAGTGCGCCGTTTGCGTAATCGGGAGTTCGCGACAGCGGACTATCTGAACTGGATGGAAAACTGGATTCCCCAGGTGCGCGAAGGCAGCAAGTGGATGCGCGAAGGCGCGGCGTCGCTTAGCGAGCAATATCAGCCGCTGTCTGCCTTGATTGACATGCACGCGGGGGAAGAGCAGAACGATTTCAAGATTTTATTTGACGACTATCGCAAGGCGGGCGGCACGGTGGCCGACATCGACTTGCTGCGCCGCAACCCGGGTGGCGAGGCGCTGAATGCCTACCTGCATGGCTTGGCGGCTACCCGCGATCCGATTGGTCTGTTGGGGGCCATCTACATTATTGAAGGCACAGGCCAGCGCATTGTGCCGGCATTGTTGCCGCTTCTGCGGGCCAGCCTGGATCTTCCTCCCGATGCATTCCGCTTTCTGGAATATCACGGGCACAACGACGAGCATCATTTGGCCCGCTGGTTGACGGCGGTGGAGTTGGCGCTCGATTGCGATGAAGATGGCCGGGCCGAACGACGTATTGTGGACACAGCCCGACGCACGGCGGCGTTGTATCTAATGCAATTTCATCATGTGATGGAGCACGACGCAGCATGAGAAAGGAACCCGATTTCCTGACGCGCGAGCACGACCCCAGCGACCCCAGCCCCTGGCTGGCCTTGTACCTGGATCGCAGCACGCCCTTGCCTGACAAGGTGAAGAAGGCGTGGTTAACCGATTCAAGCTGCGGCTCCCGGCAATATTTATTGCCGTTTTTGCGGCCGCTGGCGCGTTTGTCGATCATTCTGATTCAGGTCATCAAGACCTTTTTGCCCCGTCGCTGGTCGCATTCGAAGTTGCTGCATCGCATTCTGGCTTGGGGCCTGCAGCGCTTTGTGTCGCCAGAAGCCAACTGGCTGATTCTGCGGCACTTCCATTTGGGCGCGCAGATTCTGGCGTTCATCGCGGCAAACTCACCGGTGCCTATCACCACAACACCGCTGGAACCCCGAAACATCGCCGATCTCAAAGACGAAATGTTCGTCAAGCACGACGTCAACTTGTTCAATTTCGTGATTCGATTAAACAAGGCGATGTTGGAGGCTGGCGTCGAAATGCATGCGCCAGAGGTGGTGGATTTCTCCATGATTCGCGACCCGGGTCTGCTGTTGGAAGATATGCCGCAAGGCAAACTGAACTTCCTGGATCTGCAAAGCGCCATTGAGCTTTTCACGCCGCTTTATCAGTTCATGCTGACGGACAACGATTTCTGGCGCGCGGCCAACTCCTTGCAGCTGGATGAAACCATTGGCATCTATGCGGCGAAACTGTTGGGTGCACCGCAGCATCTGATATTGGTCAATAACAACCACCCGCTCGTGCCGCTGTCTACGCTACGCGCTGGTTATCGTCTGGTGCTGCATGGTTTGTCGACAGAAATGCTGCACAGTCTCTTGATGGAAATGAAAGCGGCTCAGACGGGCGGAGAGGCACCCGCGCCGATTGCCTGAGACGCAAGCGCCGCTCAATAGACGGTATCCCCTCTGATTTCTTCAGGGTATATTGCGACCCTTGTCCGATGCACGCTGCATGGTGAGGCTTGTGCCCCATGCGCTTTTGCCCTTGGGATCTGTCGCTAATGCCTCACTCGATTGAACTGATCGCCACTGCACTGTTTGCGGTGGCCGTAATTCACACGTTCTCGGTGCCTTTTTTTGCGCGCCTGGCGCATCGGGGCGGCCCGCATGCGGGCATCTGGCACCTGCTCTCGGAAGTCGAGGCTGTGTTTGGGCTGTGGGCATTTGTGTTGATGGTGATGATGGCGCTGGTGGGCGGCCTGGGCAGTGCCATCAACTATATGGACACCCGCAACTTCACCGAGCCGCTGTTTGTGTTCGCGATTATGGTGGTGGCGGCGAGCCGCCCGATTCTGGAGTTGGTCGGACTGCTTGTCCGCATGGTGGCCCGCATACTTCCCTTGCCACGTGAACTGGCCACTTTTTTCGTCGTGATGGCTTTGGTGCCATTGGGCGGCTCCTTTATTACCGAGCCCGCCGCGATGACCTTGGCAGCCATTTTGCTGCGCGACGGTTATTTCCGGCGCAGTGGTCACACTGGCTTCAAGTACCTGACGCTGGGCGTGCTGTTCGTTAACGTGTCGATCGGCGGTGTGTTGACCTCCTATGCCGCGCCACCTGTGCTTATGGTGGCATCAACCTTCGGATGGGATGCCGCATTCATGGCGTCAACCTTTGGCTGGCGCGCGGCCATCGCGGTGTGCTTGAACGCCGCCATTCTTACGTTCGTCTGCCGCCAGGTCTTGTTGGGCGACGAAGTGGCGACCGGTACTGGCGTGAGCGCAGAGGAAGATCATTCCAGGGTACCGGTTCCAATGATGCTGATTCATCTGGCGTTCCTGGCTGCCGTGGTTTTGAGCGCGCATCATCCGGCCATATTTATGGGCTTGTTGATGCTGTTTATCGGGTTCGCTGAAGCCTACAAGCGTCATCAAAACCGCCTGATGATCAAAGAAGGCCTGATGGTCGGATTCTTTCTCGCGGGTTTGGTGATGTTGGGCGGGTTGCAGAAATGGTGGTTACAAGACCTGTTGGGCGGCCTCGAGCCGTTCGTTCTGTTCTGGGGGGCGACCGCATTGACCGCCATTACGGACAATGCGGCGCTGACGTACCTGGGCTCATTGGTTGAGGGCACCAGTGAGACCTGGCGTTACATGTTGGTGGCGGGCGCCGTGACGGGGGGTGGATTGACCGTAATTGCCAACGCGCCCAATCCCGCCGGTTTTGCCATTCTCAGAAAATATTTCCCGAATGGCAGCATTTCGGCCGGGCGTCTTTTTCTGTCGGCATTAGTCCCCACATTAGTGGCAGCTGCCATGTTTTTATTACCCATTTAGCGGGATTCGGTCATCAGGGAGGGCGCAGGGAACTCGGTGGATAAGCCTGGCTTGTGGGCTCCCCCAAGCCCGAACCTGCCTGTTCGGCAAAAACCGCTAAAATTCAAGTCTTTCCCGTATATTTTCGGCCCTATCTTGTATGCCGCGCGATTTTGCGGGTGGTGACAGGTAGTTCTTGATGCGCCGACCCTGCCAGGGACCCTTATATGCCCATCTACGCTTACAAATGTAGCGCCTGCGGCTTTGCCAAAGACGCCCTGCAAAAGATTTCAGACCCGCTGCTCACGGTTTGCCCTGAGTGCGGCCAAAGCACGTTTACCAAGCAAGTCACTGCGGCTGGTTTCCAGCTGAAGGGCTCGGGTTGGTACGTCACAGACTTCCGAGGTAATGGTTCGCCGCCCGCCACCGGCGTTGCAACGGGTGAATCCGCCCCGGCTGCTACGTCGGCAGCCCCTGCGGCTCCTGCAGCACCCGCCGCCGCGACAGCGGCACCCGCCGCCGCGACAGCGGCACCCGCGGCCAAGCCTGCCGCGTCTTCAAGTTCTGGCAGTTAAGCGCAGCTTATGCGTATGCGCCTGTTCAAGAAGTACTTCATCACCGGACTGCTGATCTGGGCACCGCTCGCGATCACCGTTTGGGTACTCGGCTTGCTGATCACTACCCTGGAAGGGTTTGTGCCCGGCTTTTTGTCGTCCGAATCGTTATTCGGTGTAGATATCCCGGGTTTCCGCTTCGTTCTGGTGATCGTCGTGGTGCTCTTGACCGGTCTGTTTGCCGCGAACCTGCTGGGCCGCACTATCGTGGACCAGTGGGAAAATTTATTGGGCCGCATTCCGTTGGTGCGATCCATCTATAACTCGGTCAAACAAGTTAGCGACACCGTATTGGCGCCCAATGGCCAGGCCTTTCGTCAGGCCGTTTTGGTGCAGTATCCGCGCCAGGGCAGCTGGACCATCGCCTTCCTGACGGGCGCACCTAGTGGCGAAGTCGCGGAAAAGCTGGCGGGGGATCATATCAGTGTTTATGTCCCCACGACACCGAATCCCACCTCGGGCTTTTTTCTGATGATGCCGCGAGCAGATGTCCTTGCGCTAGATATGAGCGTGGATGCTGCCCTGAAATATGTCGTTTCCATGGGTGTTGTGGCGCCGCCGGCTTCGTCGGCTCGACCACTGACCCCTGTTGTGGTGCCCGACGTGCCAGTCACGCCCAGCACCGATTCGTAATCTATTGCGCTCAAATCAAGCACATAAACGGAGTTATCCCGCATGCGTACCTGCTACACCGGCCAGGTTTGCCGTGACCATC
>JBEBWV010000186.1:0-7370 GCA_040391965.1 Achromobacter deleyi
GCTGACCTCTTGCATGCCATGCAAGCGCTCTCCCAGCTGAGCTATACCCCCATTCCCTAATCAACTCCTGCGACTATTTACGATGTTTGCGGCGGCTTTCGCTGCTGCTTTTTTCGTCTTTCGTCGCTGGTTTTGTTTAGTGCTGTTCGCGAAGAAACGAGATTATGCACGAACTATTTTAGGTGTGCAAGTCGGGTTGGCTGGAATCGCATAAAAAACCCAAATAAATGCAGAAAAAATTTCGAAAATGCGTATTTTTTGCACAATTTTGATTGTTTCTGGCATAGCAGATAAGACTCAGAATCAAGGAAAATCAATCACTTGTGTGCGTTTTCAGCTCTGGCTCGCAAATATTTTACGAAAATGAAAAATATTTTAGGGTCAGAGCCTTTTTAAGCATTTTGGCCAATCGGAACATCCTGCATGCGTGTTCAGAAAGACGGTGATTTCGATTGCGGCACGACGCTTATCGGCAATCGCTGGCGACACATAACGTGTCGCCAGGGTATTTTTATTTTATTTCGGACGGCGGCGACGAGCTGCACCCGCCGCCACAATGAGCACGATGCCCATCAACGCCAAGGCAGCCTTATCGCCGAAGCGCGCGTAGGGTGTGAACCCGGTCATTCCTTGCACGGAAACCGGCAATATGCCTGCTTGATGCGCGGGTAGTTGCGCTGCGACGTGACCGTGAGCGTCAATGGCGGCAGTGATGCCGGTATTGGTGGACGTGACCATCGGCCGTGCCGTTTCCATGCTGCGAAGGCGCGCAATTTGCAGATGCTGTCGCAGTGCCCAGGAATCGCCAAACCAGCCCAGATTGCTTACGTTGGCCAAAATTGTGGCGCCTGGGGTGCCATCGGCGCCGGATTCCAGGGCAGGCAACAATTCAGAGCCAAACAGGTCTTCATAGCAAATATTGAAGGCGATGTGCTGGGTGCCGACCAGGAACGGTGCCTGACGTGCGTGACCCCGGTCAAAATCGCCCAGGGGAATATTGAGCATGTCGACAAACCATCGGAAGCCGGGAGGCACGTACTCACCCCAGGGCACGAGATGACGCTTGTCATAGCGCATGGCCGTGCTGCCAGCCCGTATTTGCGCCAGAGGGGTGTTTCCGTCAAAACCAATGACGCTATTGGTGTAGCGGTCCTGGCCTTCGGGCTTGTCATGAAGCGGCGTACCCATGGCGATGGTTGCGCCACGTTCTGCCGCTATGCGCCGCCATACTTCCCACACTTGAGGGTCCAGCGTGTCCTGAAAGATGGGAATGACCGTTTCCGGCAAAATGATCAGCTCAGGGGCTGGAGTACCAGCCGCCGGTGGCAGGGACGTCAGATTCATGTGCTGAATCAGTGCCTGCTCCATGGCGGCCGGGTCAAATTTTTGGGATTGCTCGACGTTACCTTGCACCAATCTGATGTTCAAGGGTTCCCCCGTGGGGCTTGACCATTCGATTTTGCTCAACGGCCAACCGAGGGCAACCAAGGTGATCGCCACCCCTGCGGCCAAGGCGCGCCGTGAGTCTTTCGTTTTTTTGCGGGCAGGTTGCCAAAGACTGGCAAGTGCGGCTGCGGTAAATGCGGCCAGAAACGCCATGCCATGAACGCCCACAATTGGCGCCCAGCCAGCAAGGGGGCTATCTACTTGCGCATACCCGATATTCAACCAGGGAAAGCCGGTAAGTACGACCGCGCGTAGCCATTCCAGTGCACCCCAAGCGGCACCCCACGTCAGGGTGGCTAAAAGGACGCGCCCAGGAGGGGCATTGAGCTCCAGCGGTGTGAACCAACGCGTGACAGCGCACGCAAAGGCCGGGAATACAGCGAGAAAGGCGGAGAGCGCCAGCACACCAGCCACGGCAAGTGGTGCCGCCAGGTCGCCATAACGATGCATGCTGATGAACAGCCAATACAACCCGATGGAGAAGCTGACAAAGCTGAAAAGCCACCCACGCAGCCACGCTTGACGTATGCCTGGTGCATATAGCGAGACGCGCGCCAGCACGGCTAATGCGAGCACCTGTACCAACGCAAGACACCACACCGGTAACGGACCAGGGGCAAATGTGAGGGCATGAATCGCGCCTGCGACAGCCAAGCCGGCCGCGCCGCGCAGGACAGTGCTGCGCGCGTTACTCATTTCTCTGTTGGCGTGGAAGGTGTTTGAGGTGTCGTGCGCTTCACGCGTAACCAGATCGCGCGCCGTGCATCGCCGCGCGCCACTTCGATGCGTAAGCCGTCGTGCTCGGCAAAATCGCCGCGTCGGGGAATGCGCCCGAGTTGTCCGCCCAGCCATCCACCCACACTGTCGTACTCGTTGTCGGGGAGGTCCGTGGCAAACACTTCATTGAAGTGCGTGATGTCTGTGGCAGCCAGAACGCGCCACAAATTCTCGCCTTCCGGGAAAATGGAGTCTTCTTCGGCTTCGTCGAATTCATCTTCGATTTCACCGACGATCTGCTCCAGCACGTCTTCCATGGTGACCAGGCCAGAGATTCCCCCGTGTTCGTCAATGACAACTGCCAAGTGGTTGTGGCTGGCACGAAACTCATGCAGCAGCACGTTCAAGCGCTTGGACTCGGGAATGAATACGGCAGGCCGCAGCAAGGTTCGGACTTCGATGCCAGGTTCGAGCATGCAGCGCAGCAAATCTTTGGCAAGCAAAATGCCAACGATATTGTCGCGATCGCCCTCATAAACCGGAAACCGGGAGTGCGCAGTCTCGATGACATTGGACAACTGGTACGGAAGCGGTTGGGTGACGTCAAGCAGGTCCATGCGCGAGCGTGGGACCATGATGTCGCCAACAGTTCGTTCAGATACCGCCAACGCGCCCTTGATCATTTGATAAGACTCTGCGTCGAGCAGGTCTCGGTCATGGGCAGCTTCTAGGATGGCTTTGATGCCTTCGCGGTCCTCGGGCTCTCGGCGCACAAGGGAAAGCAGGCGATCTAGAAGGGATTTAGTGGCGGGTTTGGCGGAGCGCGAAGTGTTCGCGTCGGGGGCAGGGTAAGGGTCAGACATCGTCCGGGAGGACAAGTTAAGGAGGGGCCAGCATAACCGAATATGCGCGAGTGTTTGTAACTGGCGCTTGGAAAATGCTTATAACCACCGCGATCTACTGCAGGTTTGGCGGTATTTTGCGGTGATATCTCAGGGTTCTCCCCAGGGAAATCTTCGTTCAGATTTCTGTGTAAGGGTCGGCTACGCGCATGTCGGCCAGAATGGCGGTTTCCAGGGCTTCCATGCGCTTGGCCTCGCGCGGCTTGATGTGGTCGTAGCCTAGCGAGTGAAGCACGCCATGGATCGTGAGGTGCGCGGCATGGTCGAGCAGTTGCTTTCGCTGTTCACGAGCCTCACGCACCAGGACCGGCACACACATGACAATGTCTGCGCGAGCCGTGCCTGATGGATCAACCCCATATTCAAAGGTCAGTACGTTGGTGGCGTAGTCACGTTCGCGAAACTCCCGGTTCAACCGGCGTCCTTCAGCGGTGCCCACCAATCGCAAGCTGAGTTCGGCGGCGGAGAACTCAATGAGGCCATCCTCGGCTGCACCGGCAAGTGCACGCTCGACCCAGCGGCGCAGGCGCCAGCGGGGCAGTCTGGGTTCGGCAACGGCATATTGCACCGCAAGGGAAAAATCAGGCGTCATTTTCAGCAGCAGCGTCATAAGCGTCTACGATGCGGGCAACCAAGGGGTGGCGCACGACATCACGACTGGTAAATCGAGTAGTGGCAATGCCCTGGACGTTTTCGAGGACTTTCACGGCGTGAGCCAAGCCGCTTTTGTGTCCACGCGGAAGGTCCACCTGAGAGGGGTCGCCGGTGATGACGGCCTTGCTGCCAAACCCGATGCGGGTCAGAAACATCTTCATTTGTTCTGGCGTGGTGTTTTGTGCTTCGTCCAGAATAATGAAGGCGTGGTTCAAGGTGCGGCCACGCATATAGGCAAGCGGTGCAATTTCGATCGTTTGTTTTTCAAAAAGGCGCTGTACCTTTTCAAAGCCCATCAGGTCATACAGCGCGTCATACAACGGGCGCAGGTACGGGTCGACCTTCTGTGCCAGATCACCGGGCAAGAACCCCAAGCGTTCACCTGCCTCGACCGCTGGTCGGGTGAGTACCAGTCGCTGGACGGAATCACGCTCAATGGCGTCTATGGCACAGGCGACCGCCAACCACGTTTTGCCGGTGCCTGCGGGTCCGACGCCAAAGGTGATGTCGTGCTTGAGAATATTGTTGATGTAGTCGCGTTGACGCGGCGTGCGAGGGCGCAGATCGCTGCGCTTGGTGCGCAATGCAATGCTATCGCTGTCATCGTCAACAGGCGGCAGTGCGGCAGCCTCAAGTACGCGGGGGTCTTCCAGGGCCTCTGCAGGCCTGCTCACGCCGATTTCGACCAAGCCAAGCTGGATGTCATCGACTGACAGAGCCTTATGGACAGCTTGCTCATGGAAGCGGCGCAGGGCACGGCCCGCCAGTTCACCATGCTCGCCTTCAATGGTGACTCGACTACCGCGCCGTGAGAGTTTGACACTCATGCCATCGGCAAGTTGACGCAGATTTTCGTCGAACGGACCGCAAAGATTGGCCAAGTGTGTGTTGTCACCGTCAAGGTTGACGATGACGGGCATGGTACGACGGGGGCGCGGTGGTGATGTGGTCATGCAGCGCCTTGGGTGTCGCCATCAAGGTCAGCCACACGCGCACGCAGCGAATTGCTGTGAGCTTCGGTAATGATGACGTCAACCATCTGCCCGATCAGCCGCGCGGGCGCCGGGAAATTGACGATTCGGTTGTTCTCGGTGCGGCCCATCAGTTCGCTTTCGTCGCGCCGTGATGTGCCTTCGACAAGAAGGCGCTGGCGAGTGCCCACCATGGCTTGGGCAATAGCGGCTGCCTGCCCATTGATGAGTGCTTGCAGTCGCTGCAGGCGGCGCAACTTTACGTCTTGCGGCGTATCGTCATGCAAGTCAGCGGCTGGCGTGCCGGGGCGGCGTGAGTACACAAACGAGAACGAGGTATCAAAACCCACGTCTTCGATCAGTTTGAGCGTTTTTTCGAAATCTTCTTCTGTTTCACCGGGGAAACCCACGATGAAGTCTGAGGACAACGTGAGGTCCGGGCGTGCGGCACGCAAGCGTCGCACCACCGATTTGAACTCCAGCGTGGTATAGCCCCGCTTCATGCCAGCCAGTACCCGGTCACTACCGGCTTGCACCGGCAAGTGCAGGAAAGACACCAGTTTAGGCAGGCGAGCGTAGGCATCAACCATACGCTGCGTCATTTCTTTAGGGTGCGAGGTGGTGTAGCGAATACGCTCGATGCCGGGAATCTCATGCACATATTCCAGCAACATGGCGAAGTCGGCGATTTCGTCGGTTTCAGCCATTTTGCCGCGATAGGCGTTTACGTTCTGGCCCAGCAAGGTGACTTCTTTCACCCCTTGGTCGGCCAAATCCGCCACTTCCATCAGCACATCTTCAAACGGGCGAGACATCTCTTCGCCGCGCGTATATGGCACCACGCAGAAGCTACAGTATTTACTACAGCCTTCCATGATCGATACGAAGGCCGTGGGGCCATCCACGCGGGAGGGTGGCATGGCATCGAACTTCTCGATTTCAGGAAAGCTGATATCGACCTGTGAGCGGCCCGAGTCGCGGCGACGCTTGATCAGGTCGGGCAAACGGTGAAGGGTCTGCGGTCCGAAGACAACGTCAACATAAGGTGCGCGCTTAACGATGGCTTCGCCTTCCTGGCTTGCCACGCAACCGCCCACGCCAATCACCAGATTTGGATTGAGCTTTTTCAGGTGCTGTACGCGCCCGAGATCCGAAAACACTTTCTCTTGCGCTTTTTCGCGCACGGAACAGGTATTAAAGAGAATGACGTCCGCTTCTTCGGCGTTGTCGGTCAGCTCCAGCCCCTGGTCGTCACGCAAAACGTCGGCCATTTTGTCCGAGTCATACTCGTTCATTTGGCAGCCGAACGTGCGGATGTAGAGCTTGCGGGGAGTGGTGGTGCCGGCTTCGGTAGCAGGCATGGGCGCGAGTGCGGCGCCGTCGCGCTTAAGGGAGGTTTCTTGCATGATGTGCGCCGTAACGGGTGTAGATCCCGGGGACGTAAAGGTGGGAAAGCGCTGATTTTACCTCGTGCTACACATAAGCCTGTTGGTGCCGTAAGCTTTGCCCGTTACGATCTCGCTTGCCGCGCCTATTGCGCCAGCTTCGTCAGATCCTTTTGTCCGGTGTTATGAATACCAAGCCCAGTAGTTCTACGTCTGCCAAGGCGTCTTCAACGACGCACACCTCTTCCGGGGCGCCAGATGCTTCACGGTGTCGTTGCCGAGGGCGGGCGCTTGCGTTGGCCGCTACGGTGTTGCTGTTTTTGGCAGTCTTGGTGTTTTGGGTAGATTTGCCGACGATTGTGTGGATAAAAGCGAATACGTCTCCGTCGGTGTACGCCGTATTTGAGCAAGTTGGCCAAATTGGAGATAGTCCGATTTATCCCATTGGGGCCCTGTTGCTTTATGCATTTGCGCTGGTGAGCCGCAAGCAAGCGTGGTCATGGCCCGTTCGATTCAGTCAGGAATGCGTGGCTCGGGCAAGTTTGCTACTGGTGGTGACGATGGCGGTGGGTGGGTTGATTACGCTATTGCTCAAGCGCGGTGTGGCTCGTGCCCGCCCGGAGGTGTTTTTCGAGCAAGGTTTTTATGGCCTGGGAACGCCATTTGTCAGTAAGTCGCCCTTTAATTCGTTCCCGTCGAGCCATACCTTGACGGCCTTCGCGGTGGCTGCCGTGATCGGTATTCTTGCGCCCCGCTGGCGTTGGCCCGCTTTCGCTGTGGCCACGGTGGTGGCTTTGAGCCGCTTGGTCAATTTGGACCACTACCCGTCTGATGTGGTGGCCGCGGCGTGCATTGCGATTGCGACGGCTTACGTGGCGGCCTCCTACATTCTGAACAAGCGCTACCAATGGCCGCTGCGTGCTCCATGGCGCTGGTGGTCCCGCGAGGCGTAGCGATCCGACGTAGCGACGCCCGACGTAGCGACGCCCGACGTAACGACGCCCGACCTGACCAATCGCTGGTAAGTCGGGAGTCTGCCAGCAGAGCGTCAGATCAACCACTGCTTAGCTAACGTGGCGCAAGTGCCCAAAAGCGTTAAGCCCATTAGCCACTTGAGCATGCCAACCTCGCTGGTCAAAACCGCGAAATTCTTACGTAGTTCGGTTATATCAAGACGAAGTTCGCGCATGTCGGTACGCAGTTCTTCCACGTCGACGCGAAGTTGGCGAACATCGGTGCGAAGTTCTTCCAGTTCGACGCGAAGTTGGCGAACATCGGTGCGCAGTTCTTCCAGT
>JBEBWV010000187.1:0-7326 GCA_040391965.1 Achromobacter deleyi
TGCTTTCATACTGCGTCGCCTGTTGCAGGCCGTAGCGGTGATGCTCACCGTCGCGTTACTGGCCTTCGTGTTGTTTCAATATGTCGGCGACCCCGTCACGATCATGCTTGGGCAAGATGCCACCGACGCCGAACGCGTCGAACTGCGTGAGCGTTTGGGTCTGAATGAACCCGCTGTCATGCAATTCGCCCACTTCGTGGGCAATGCTGTTCAAGGAAACTTCGGCATTTCATTGCGCCAGAGTGAGCCCGTTTCCACCTTGCTGAAATCTCGCTTGCCCGCCACGCTGGAATTATCGATGGTGGCGGCCCTGCTTGCCTTGGTGATTGGCGTGCCGCTTGGCGTCTACACGGCATTACGCCGCAACGGCCTGCTGTCGCAACTATTGCTGGCAGGCTCCTTGTTAGGCGTATCGCTGCCGACATTTCTCATTGGTATCTTGCTCATCTTGGTGTTCTCCGTGCAGCTTGGCTGGCTGCCAAGCTACGGGCGAGGCGACACCGTGAGTTTTGGTTGGTGGTCGTCAGGTCTTTTCACTGAAACCGGCTGGAAACACCTGATCTTGCCCGCCATTACCTTGTCGCTATTTCAGATGACGCTCGTGCTGCGGCTTGTTCGCTCTGAAATGCTTGAGGTGCTGCGGTCTGACTACATCAAATTCGCTCGCGCCCGAGGCCTGAAAAGACGCGCCATCCATTTTGGACACGCCTTGAAGAACACGTTGGTGCCGGTCATCACCATCACGGGTTTGCAGTTGGGCGGCATCATTGCCTTCGCGATCGTCACGGAAACCGTCTTTCAATGGCCAGGAATGGGACTCTTGTTCATCCAGGCGGTGCAGTTTGCTGACGTGCCCGTCATGGCCGCCTACCTCTGCCTGATTGCACTGGTGTTTGTGGTGATCAATCTGATTGTCGATTTGTTGTACTTCGCCGTTGACCCTCGCTTGCGCGCCGGTTTGACGCGAGGCGGAGGGACACACTGATGCGCGCCGTAATGAAACAGTGGTGGGACAGTGATCTCGCCTGGGCCTGGCGCCGTGCACCGGTGGCGATCATTGCCACCGTGCTCTTGGCGATCTTGCTCATAGGCTCGTTCGGTGCAGACTGGATCGCGCCGCACAATCCATTTGATCTGACGACCGTCGAACTGATGGACGCACTGACCCCGCCCGTATGGGAGGCAAACGGGCAGGCGAACTATCTGTTGGGCACGGACAGCCAGGGGCGGGATCTGCTTTCCGCCATCATGTACGGCACGCGGGTATCCCTGCTGATCGGGTTGGCCTCAGTGTTGCTGTCCATGGCCATTGGCATCGTGCTGGGCCTCATCTCCGGCTACGCGGGCGGTCGTATCGACGCCTTCATCATGCGTGTGGCCGACGTGCAGTTGTCCTTTCCTGCCATCTTGATTGCGCTGCTGATCGATGGCGTGGCGCGTGCAGCCGTGCCGCGCGAGATGCATGAAATCATCGCCTTTCCGGTATTGATTGGTGCCATCGCGCTTGCGGGTTGGCCGCAGTATGCAAGAACCGTGCGCGGCTCCACCATGGTGGAAAAAAACCGCGAATATGTGCAGGCCGCAAGAGTCATTGGCGTAGCCTCTCCGGTCATCATGTTCCGCCATGTGCTGCCCAATGTGCTCGGCCCGGTATTGGTGCTGGCCACGGTTCACTTGGCTACCGCCATCATTACAGAAGCCACCTTGTCCTTTCTGGGTGTGGGCGTGCCACCCACCGCGCCTTCATTGGGCACCTTGATCCGCATCGGCAATGACTTCCTGTTCTCCGGCGAATGGTGGATCACCATATTCCCCGGCGCCGCCTTGGTACTGCTGGTGTTGTCGGTCAATCTTCTGGGCGACTGGCTGCGCGATGCGCTCAACCCCAAGCTGAATTGAGATATCCATGAGCGCACTTCTTGAAGTTCGGAACTTGCGGGTAGAGTTCCCCACACGACGCGGCACGCTGCGCGCGCTGGACGACGTGTCGTTCTCCATTGAACCCGGAGAAATTCTGGGCGTGGTCGGCGAGTCTGGCGCGGGTAAATCCCTCACGGGTGCTGCCATCATCGGCTTGCTGGAGCCACCGGGCCGCATTGGCGGTGGCGAGATTCTTCTGGAGGGCAGGCGCATTGACAACCTGCCTGACGAGCAGATGCGCCGAATTCGCGGACGCGAAATTGGCGCTGTGTTTCAAGACCCCTTGACCTCCCTGAATCCGCTCTACACGGTGGGTCGACAACTGGCCGAAACCATCGTTACCCATTTGCCGATGACCTGGTCACAAGCGCGCACGCGTGCGGTGGAACTGCTTGCGTCAACGGGGATTCCCGCCGCGCGCGAACGCATCGACCATTACCCGCATCAGTTCTCCGGCGGCATGCGCCAACGCGTGGTGATTGCGCTGGCGTTGGCGGCCGAGCCCAAACTGGTGGTGGCAGACGAACCAACCACCGCGCTCGATGTGTCGATTCAAGCCCAGATCATCGAATTGTTGAAAAAACTGTGCCGGGAGCAAGGTGCGGCCGTCATGCTGATTACCCACGACATGGGCGTCATTGCGGAAACCGCCGATCGCGTTGCGGTCATGTATGCAGGGCGAATCGCCGAGATCGGACCGGTAGCTGATGTTATCCACAAGCCACAGCATCCATACACCGCAGGTCTCATGGGCTCTATTCCCAGCCTGCAAGGACATGCGGAACGCCTGGTGCAGATTGACGGGAGCATGCCACGCCTGACGGCTATTCCTCCAGGATGCGCCTTTAACCCACGTTGCTCGCAACGCTTGGCGCGCTGCGCCGAAGATCGGCCGGATTTGATGTCGGCGGGTACATCCAGGGCAGCCTGTTGGCTGCATGATGCAAAGGTGGCTGCATGAACAATCCCTTGGTACAGGTTAAGGACGCCGCCCGTTGGTTTGATGTGTCGCCACCCTGGCTCGAACGCGTGCTGGCTCGCAAGCCTCGGGTCATGTTGCGCGCAGTCGATGGCATTTCGTTTGACATCGCGCGCGGCGAAACCTTGGCTCTCGTCGGAGAGTCCGGCTGTGGAAAATCCACGGTTGCGCGCATGCTGGTCGGCCTTTACGGGCTGACCCGAGGCGACATTCAATTCGACGGCCAGCCCTTATCGAAAATGAATGAGTCCGGTGGACGCGTATTGCGCAGCCGCTTGCAAATGATTTTCCAGGATCCGTATGCCAGTTTGAATCCGCGCTGGCGCGTGGGCCGCATCATTGCCGAACCCATGCTTACCCATACCAACATGAGCGCCAGCCAACGGCAGGCCCGTGTGGAGGAATTGTTGGGGCAGGTGGGCTTGGACCCGGCTGACCGTGGACGCTATCCGCACCAGTTTTCAGGCGGACAACGTCAGCGCATCTCGATTGCACGCGCGCTGGCGGTCAATCCCGAGTTTCTCGTGTGCGACGAGCCTACCTCCGCACTGGACGTGTCCGTGCAGGCGCAGGTGCTCAATCTCATGAAGGATTTGCAGCGCAAGCTCGGTCTGACCTACTTGTTTATTTCGCACAATCTGGCCGTGGTGCATCACGTTGCTGACCGAGTGGGTGTGATGTATTTGGGTCGCATGGTAGAGGTGGCACCGCGAGATGAGCTTTTTGCGCGGCCTAAGCACCCCTACACACGCATGTTGCTGGCCGCGATTCCGGATATTCATGGCGGGGGCAAATCACGCACGGCAGTCGCGGGCGAAGTGCCTAACCCACTTAATCCGCCCACCGGCTGCACGTTTCATCCACGCTGCCCTTATGCCAACGAGCGCTGTAAAACCGTGGCTCCACAAGGCTTGGTGGTAGGCGAAACCACGGTGGCTTGTCATGCCGTGCAGGAAGGGCGTTTGGCCGACGTGTGAGGGGGCGAACCGGTGGCTCGGTGGCTCGTAGCCCGCTGGCCCCGGTGCCTGCCCGGAATTAGTGCCTGGGGGATTGCAGGCCTAATTTTGCATCGTAGGCGGCGTCGTCTTCATCTTCTTCATCGTCTTCTTCAGCATCATCATGATCTTCATAGCTGACTTCGTGAGCCGAAGCGTCGCCCAAGGCAAAAGGCAGCATGTCGTCAAGATTGTCTGACCAGGCGGATTCTTCGCCCTCCTGATCCAGCTTGATGAAGCGTTCCCCTTCCGTAAGGGAGATTTGAATTGCCCACAGGTAGAGGCAATCAAACGTGTCATCGGGTATGGTCAGGCCACCCTGACTTCCCAATAGGCGCGCACCTGGGCCACCCAGTTGCACATGAATCTGTTCGTCACTGGTGGTGGCCTTTTCGTCTAGGGGAACGCCAAAGGTCACCCATTCGGTGCCCTCATCGCCCAGGCCGACTTCAGCCAGAACGGGTTTTCCCAAATAGGCGCTGAGCGCGTCAGCGGTCTTGGCCAGCATTTCCAGCTCAGGTGCGCTGAAATGGGTCAAGGTGGTCGGAGGAGTGGCGGAGGCGGACATTTGAGAAAAATTCCTGCATAAACGCGTGGTTGCGCAATGATTGCGGCTCAGTATTGAGATTCAATTGCCATTGTCCACTGATCTGACGCAATCTGCATCAGACGCTTGGCTGACAATTGACTGTACGCCGATCTGTACGACAGCGCATCTTACGGGCGCGGGCGTAAGCCTATGGAGGGAGGCGGTTTACGCGTAGTCAAGGCGGATCGTTCGCATCTGGTGAGCTATCAGGCGACATTGCGTTTGCGCACGCTGTCCGGAGATTCTCCGGTGAGGCGCTGGAACATGGCAATGAACGCAGAGGGTGAGCTGTAGCCCAGTTGCTGCGCCACGCTTTGCACGGGCACACCTTCATTCAGTAGCCCCAAGGCAGAAACCACCCGCATGCGTTGGCGCCACTCATTGAATGTCATCCCGAGATGTTGCTGGCAATGGCGCAATAGCGTGCGCTCGGTAATGCCCCCTGTGGCTGCCCAGTATGCTGCGCCACGTTTGTCGCCTGGGCTACGTTGCAGGGCCAGCAGGATAGGTGCCAGCACGGCATCGTCGGTGGCGGGCAGATAGCTGGCAAAGGAGCGTGCCTGGCGGGCCTGGTCAATGACAACTTGCGCCATGCGCCTATCTTGCACCGTCGTGGGGTAGGTGATGGCACGTCGTTCAAAATCCGCCAGGATGGCGCGCATGATGGGGCTGATTTCCAACGTGCACGGAGCGTTGGGTAGTCCCTCACAGGCCGCCGCGGGAATGTCGATGCAGGCGTAGTGGACCTCACCGTCGTTCTCGCAACAGTGCGCCACGTTCGGCGGAATCCAGATTGCATACTGCGGTGGCGACAAGTACAGCGCACCTTCAATCTGAATTTCCATGATTCCTGAAATAGCGAAATTCAATTCTGCCCACGGTGAACGGTGCAAATCAATGCGCGAATGCGGCTTAAAGTGCAGAATGCGACACCCCAGCGGATAGGGGAGGTGTTCTGCCAGCTGGGCTACGGCGTCAAGGGCGGGCATTGTCTGAAGTTCTAGGAAATATGTCTGAAATTCATTATATACATCAAGTCGGACAGAAATTACTATTGCAAACTAGTCTCAATACTGCGGTTTGCCTCACATGAATCACCCCAATAACGCACCTACGCCCGCCCGCTACCTGCTCTTTCCGCTGGTGGCGGCCCTGATTTGGTCAGTCAACATGATTGTGACCAAGCTGGCCTCCCATGCCATTGATCCAGCGGTCATCGGTTTTTACCGCTGGGCGCTGGCGGGTTTGATACTTACGCCCTTTGCTTTGCCTGGTGTTTGGCGCCAACGGCACCTGATTATTCCGAATCTGGCCAAGTTCGCGGTGCTGGGCGGCTTGGGCATGGCCTTGTATCAGGGCTTGGCCTATGTGGCGGCCAGCACCACCACGGCAACCAATATGGGCATCATCACGGCGATGATTCCCCTGTTGACGATTGCGGTGGGGGCGGTGCTGCTGCGCGAGCGCCCCAGTCTTATGGCGATGTTGGGCGGTTTGCTGTCGCTGGCGGGTCTGGCTTTGCTGATCGGCGAAGGCGATCCGATGCGATTGCTGACCTTGGGTGCCAATCGTGGCGATGCGCAAATGGGTGTGGCCGCCCTGGCTTACGCCTTGTACGGGGTGTTGTTACGGCGTTGGGCGTTGCCCGTTGGGCCGTGGCAGTCGCTGTATGTGCAGGTGGCTTTTGGGGTGTTGTTCCAGTTGCCGTCTTTCCTGATGGCGCCTCATTCACCGTTGAATGCAGAGAATATTCCTCTTGTGTTGTACGCCGGCATTTTCCCATCGTTGTTTGCGCCTTTTCTGTGGATGCAGGGCGTACGCTACCTCGGGCCGAACCGCGCCAGTATTTTCCTGAACGTGATGCCTGTTGCCACGGTGCTGATTGCGGCCGTATTCCTGGGTGAAAAACCGCATATTTATCATATTGTCGGGGGCGCAATGGCCTTGGCTGGCGTGATGCTCGCCCAAGTGCGATTGAGGGGGGGCAGGCCTCTGGCCCGCAAGACGGCTTAGGTCCAGGCCGATTTTTTCCCTATTTTCCGCAGCTGAAAAAAGGGCTGGGTACGCCTGAAAGGGTTCCGGCCTACAATCTGCGGTTTCCTAGCTATATCTGAACGAGCTCATGGCCCAATTCGTCTACACAATGAACCGCGTTGGCAAGATCGTGCCGCCTAAGCGGCAGATCCTGCGCGACATTTCGCTATCGTTTTTTCCGGGCGCCAAGATTGGCGTGCTGGGCCTGAACGGCTCGGGTAAATCAACCCTGCTCAAAATCATGGCAGGCGTTGACAAGGAAATCGAAGGCGAAGCCATCCCGATGGCGGGGTTGAATATTGGTTACCTGCCCCAGGAACCGCAGCTCAATGCTGAGCACACGGTGCGCCAATCGGTTGAAGAAGGTCTGGGCGCTGTGGTTACGGCCAAGAAGCGTCTGGATGAGGTGTACTCGGCCTACGCCGAACCTGATGCCGATTTCGACGCGCTGGCTGCTGAGCAGGCCGATCTCGAAGCGATTATCGCTGCCGCGGCTTCCAGTGGTTCGGACGATATCGAACACCAGATGGAAATTGCGGCTGATGCATTGCGCCTGCCTCCTTGGGATGCGGTCGTGGGCAATTTGTCCGGTGGCGAAAAGCGTCGCGTGGCGTTGTGCCGCCTGTTGCTTTCCAAGCCCGACATGTTGTTGCTTGATGAACCCACTAACCACTTGGACGCCGAAAGCGTGGACTGGCTGGAGCAATTCCTGCATAAGTTCCCCGGCACCGTGGTGGCTGTTACCCATGATCGTTACTTCCTGGATAACGCCGCTGAGTGGATTCTGGAACTGGACCGCGGCTACGGCA
>JBEBWV010000188.1:0-7228 GCA_040391965.1 Achromobacter deleyi
GCGCGTTTGAAGATGGCGTTTTTACCGGCAATCAATCGCGCTCCACCCACGCTACCCCGCAGGGGCAAGCGCATGGAGATACCGGCGGCCAACATCAGGAATACGCCCGCCATGCCAAACGATACCCAGTGCGTGCCAAATCGCTCGAATGCCCAACCGCCCAGCCAGGAGCTGATCATGCCGCCGACCTGATGGCCGACGTAGGTCAGGCCGTACAGGACACCGACCAGGCGCACACCATACACGTCAGCCAGGATTGCAGACGACAACGCGACACTGCCCGCCCAGACAAAGCCGCCGACACTTGCGGTAGTAAATAGCTGCCAATTAGATCCCGCCATGACCAGCGCAATAAATCCGAATCCGCGCACCAGATAAATGGTGGCAAGAATATTGCGGCGTTCCACCATATCGGACAAACGACCCAACACCAGCGTACTGAAAATGGCCACCAGACCCAACAAACCAATACCGAGGGAACTGGTCGTAGCGTTAAAGCCGTGGTCCATCAGCATTGGCATGCCGTGCGTGCCCAGCAAATTCATGCTGAAACCACAGGCAAACAATCCCATCGCAATTTGCCAGAAAGGCCAACTGCCAAGTGCATCCCGCACGCGTAGCGTAGCCACTGGCTGCGCCCCTTTGGCATTGGCGTTCGCCGTTTTCTCGACAATTTGATGCGGTAGCAAATCCGTATTGGGAGGTGCCTCGTCACGCACCACGAACAGCGCGGTGGGCACCGTGATCAACGCAAAAATAGCGGCAAAAATCAGCAAGGTTTCGCGCCAGCCCACCGAGGCGATAGAAAACGTCAGGGTCGGCGTCATCAGTGCAATGCCGGCCATCGAGCCTGTGGATAAGAAAAACAACGCCATGCCACGCCTACGCGTGAACCAACGGCTAAGCACGGGCGTCAGCGCCACCGGGCTCGTGAAAGCCAAGCCCACCGACAATGCCACGCCGTAGGCGAGTAGAAATTCAATCTCGCCACGTGCCGTGACCGTCCAGATAGTCGAGGCCACCACCATAAATGCGCCGCTCAGCAACACAAAGCGTGTGCCACGGATGCTCACGAGATAACCTGCCACGGGCATCGCCAAACCATAACAAAGCATGCCGATGGCAACGATGCCGGACAGCACGCTGCGGCTGAACCCCAGGTCTTGCGTCATTGGCAAAAAGAACGGGCCAATACCCATTCGCAGTCCTACGGTCAACAAGGTCAACACTGTCGCTGCTGCCACAATGTTCCACCCGAAGTACCAACTGCCACCCACCACTTTCTTCACGCTCCACTCCTCCAATGCTTTTTTCTTATTTCCGCACCCATTGCGGAATACACCGACACCAGGCGAATCGTTCGTCGATGTTTTGCTGCAAGCACGGGTTGATAGGACGAGGCTACACAGGGCGTCCGAAGATAATACCGCCGGGCATATAAAGTGGCATAACGATATAACCAGGATTACTAACGCCTGAATACGCGAACCCAGGATATCGTTCAAATTGGAATAATTTTTGAATGGAACGAAAACCCTGAGGCCGCGGCAATAGCCCATAGCCAAAGGCTTTGCACGATGTATGACGCAGCGTCGCCACCGACCTTCAATGACGCAAACCCATCGTTAACAGGTGAAGCAAAAATGCAACACCCTCGGCTTATGCCCGTCCCTCTTCCACCGCTTTACGAGCCTGTCGCGTCGTGAGTGTGCTGCCATCAGGACTCCAACCGGGGGGTCGAAACAGAAAATTCAGCACATCCGATAGTCGCCGAGCACGCTTCACATCACGGCCAATAGACATCCACTCGTGGAATGCAATCTTTACAGGATTGAAGGTCTCTACATTGGTCGTCAACCCAAAACGCGGCGAGACCGTCTCTGGTGCATACGTCCCAAATAGCCGATCCCATATGATCAGGGTGCCCGCATAGTTCTTATCGAGATACTCAAAATCACTGCCGTGATGCACCCGATGATGCGACGGCGTATTAAAGATCGCCTCAAACCAGCGCGGCATTTTTTTGACGGCCTCGGTGTGAATCCAGAATTGATAAATCAGACTGACCGATTGCATAAAGAGAATCATCTTTGGATGGAAACCCAGCAACGGCATCCAGGCCCAAAAGAGGAAAGACCCCGTTAATGTTCCAGTCCAGGTCTGGCGCAGCGCCACCGAAAAATTATATTTCTCGGACGAGTGATGGACCGAGTGCGAGGCCCAGAACCATCGCACCTCGTGGCTGAAACGATGAAACCAGTAGTAGCTGAAATCGTCCGCTACAAAACAAAGCGCCCAGGCCCACCACATTGACGAAGGAATCGTAAAAATGCGGAACGTATACAGCCAACTGAGAAACAACAGCATCGCCCCAGCACTCAGAATGCCGATCACCATGCTTCCCAAGCCCAGCGTAATGTTCGCCGCCGTGTCCTTCGTCCGATAAAGCTCACCGCCCACCACAAATACGTAAACAGACTCAACTAGCATCAGCACCACAAATGCGGGCAAAGCCGCCAAGACAATATTGGGTAAATCATCCATGACAAGCTCTCCTCATTCCGGTGTCGGGTCGGCGTCATTCACGCATGCCCACGTGTCCGTCTGCCGCACTATTTGGGGAGCTTGCAGCGCTTTTTTTTGACCGTCCATCAAATGTGTCGAAGCGACAAAATTGACCGACGAACGAACATTTTTGATGATGAGAAAAACAGACAACGCCCCCACACAGCGGGAAATTTCAACAGTGCTGCACGACACCACTGCCACGGTGTAGCCTGTTGCCATGGACTCGCTGATCTCTGCCTCCGCACGCGCGCTTGCCTCTGGCGACGCACTCGGTGCCCTCAAGCGAATCGCGCTTCGCGATGACCCACCGGCGCTGGCCTTGCGCGGCATCGCCATGGCGCAACTCGGCGAGTACTCGCGTGCCCGGGAACTGCTAAGGCGTGCCGCCCGTGGTTTCGGCGCCCACGAGGAAGTGGCACGCGCTCGTTGCGTCGTCGCCGAGGCGGAGGTGGCGCTAGCCATGCGCGACCTTGGCCGTTCGCCGCGCGCACTGCTGGCGGCCTTGGCCACGCTAGAGTTACATGCCGATCACGCCAATGCTCTGTATGCGCGACTCATCGTGGTGCGCAGTCTCGTCCTGCTTGGCCGTCTCGACGATGCCGAAGTGGCATTGGAGCCGCTTGCAACTGATGGCCTGCCGCCATCACTGGCAGCCGTAGCAGCGCTGATTTCCGCTGAACTGGCACTACGTTCGCTGCGTATCGAGCAGGCGCGCGCGGCACTGAACCGTGCAAACGACGCGGCACACCTTGCACGCGTACCCGCGCTTCTGGATGAAGTGGCCCAGACGCGCGCAGCCCTTGATCGGCCCGCTGCCCGACGCATGGCTGCCGGCACCGAGGAGGCGCTATGCCTTGACCAGGTTGCCGAGATCCTGGCCTCCGACGCGCTGGTGCTGGACGCTTGCCGTCGCGGATTGGGTGCTGGCGCCATGTGGCTGCCGCTTGCGCGTCGGCCCGTGTTGTTCGCACTGGCATGCGAGCTCGCCCACGCCTGGCCTGGCGATGTCGAGCGAGAAATCTTGATTTCGAGCGTATTCCGTACGACTCACATCAACGAATCTCACCGGGTTCGCCTGCGTGTAGAGATGGGGCGTTTACGCGCGCTGACCAAAGGTTTTGCGCGCATCGAGGCCACTCCAGCCGGCTTTGCTCTCACGCCACTCGGTGAACGCGCCGTCGTGATGCTGGTGCCGCCCATAGACGGCGATCAGGCCTCGTTGGTGGCGCTCCTGTCCGACGGCGCAGCCTGGTCGACCTCAGCCTTGGCGCTGGCCCTGGGAACCAGTCAGCGCAGCATTCAACGTGCGCTCGCCGAACTTGAGGCTACCGGGCGCGTTCGCTCGATTGGGCAGGCACGGGCACGTCGCTGGCTGTCTCCACCGCTGGCAGGATTCACGACGATCTTGTTACTCCCCGCTGCGCTCCCGATGCAATAAAGTTGTCTTGTCGCGCCGATTCCAGCGCACAACCAGGAGCCAGTGATGACGCTCAAGACAAACCAAGACAGACCCGAGATAGACGCAAGTCCGGCCGAAATCGTGCGCGAGTATGGCCCCTTTCCCGAAACGGAGTGCGTGCACGGCGTCACTCACGACGGCAAACACGTCTGGGCCGCCACTGGAGCCAGGCTGATCGCCTTTGATCCAGAAAGCGGCGAGATCACCCACAAGCTCGAACGCCCCTGCGATGCTGGAACCGCCTTTGACGGCACCTATCTATATCAAATCGCCGAAGATCGGATCGACAAAATCGACCCCGCTGATGGCCGCGTCGTAGCATCGATCCCAGCCCCCGGTCACGGCAATGACTCGGGACTCACCTGGGCCGAGGGCAGTCTGTGGGTGGGCCAGTACCGTGATCGCAAAATTCACCAGATTGATCCGACGACCGGTGCCGTCATCCGCAGTATCGAATCCAGTCGTTACGTCACCGGCGTAACCTGGGTAGATGGCGATCTCTGGCACGGAACATGGGAAGGGGACGAGAGCGATATCCGCCACATCGACCCCAAGACCGGCGTCGTGATCGAGCGCCTGGAGATGCCGCAAGGCACCGCTGTTAGCGGGCTGGAGTCAGACGGCGCAGACCTCTTTTATTGCGGTGGCGGCGGCAGCGGCAAGATTCGCGCCGTGCGGCGTCTGAAAGGCGTCAGCGCATAAACCCACACCGCGCGGTCTTGGCGTCGAATTCACTATCCAAGCTGCGGGCTCGTCTGCCAAGCATCCATGTCAGTTTGCTAATCGAAGGCGAACGCACCGACCCCCACAGCACTGACGCGAACGGCTCTTTGAGCCAGGGAGCACATCATGAACACCTCTATTGCTGAAGCACCCACCTTAGAACATTCCGTCGTATCCCCTGAGCAATGGCTGGACCAACGCCTCGCGCTGCTGGCCCGCGAAAAAGAACTGACGCGTTTACATGACCAGGTGGCACGAGAGCGCCGAGCGCTTTCGTGGAAGCGCGTCACGAAGGACTACGTGTTCGACACCGTCCGTGGCCGCCAAACACTCTCCGAGCTTTTCGGCGAGCACCATCAGTTATTGGTGCAGCATTTCATGTTTGGCCCAGGTTGGGAGCAAGGTTGCCCAAGCTGCTCTTACATGGCGGACCACATCGACGGCATGAACGTACACCTGGGTCAGCGCGACATCACCTTGGTGACCATCTCACGCGCCCCTTTGTCCGACATCGAACGCTTTCGCCAACGCATGGGCTGGCGGTTCAACTGGGCGTCATCGCAGCACAGCGATTTCAACTATGACTTCGACGTCAGTTTCACGCCGCAAGAGCAGGCAACAGGCGAGGTTTACTACAACTACGAAAAACAGCCCTTCCCGCATGACGAGGCACCTGGCATCAGCGTGTTCTACAAGGACGACACGGGTGCCATCTTTCACACCTACTCTACCTATGGCCGCGGCGTGGAAGTCATGATGGGCGCGTACTCGTTGATGGACCTCACCCCCAAGGGCCGCGACGAAAACGACGGTCCCTACAAAATGGATTGGGTGCGACACCACGACCGCTACGAATCAGCATCGACGGGTGCCTCCTGCTGCAAGGGACACAGTGCGTCTGCGTAAAAATACCAAGCAATGAAGGGCATGTTATCGCTCAAACATTGGCAAGCGTTCTGCGTTTCAGCCTTCGCGCCGTTCGACAATGATCCCGCAACGTGCGGCACTCAAAAGCACCGAAGTCGTCACCTGTTGCGGGGTTCAAGCAAGAACACGCAGAACCCGATATTCTTGCGGACTTTTCCGCCTTGGTTTGTGGCCGAAAAAGACCTTGCCGTGTACGAATTTGATTGCCTAGAAGAACGAATGAAACGTGACATCTTTACGGAAATGCTGGAAGGCCTAGACGCCTTGGCAGGCGAACTGAAAACCAAGTCCTCGCACCCGACCCGCAAGATCCATCTGAATAAATTAGCTGCGATCACCGCCACGGAACTGATAGAAATTCGCGAGCAGTTGCAGCTCTCGCGCCCGGCATTCGCCATGTACTTGCGCGTGAATGCGAAAACGCTTGAGAACTGGGAACACGGCCGCGCCAAACCCAACCCTCAGGCCACCACATTGATCCGACTGGTGCAGCAGTATCCGGAAACGGTAGAACATTTGGCGGCGCTGAACTAGATCAGAGCGTTCAGGAGATATCCAGCGATAGGCTTACGCGACGTGTCGTGGGCGGCAAACATCAATGTAGCCGCCCCTCCTCTGCTACATTGCCCCCTACGCCATCGATTTAACAGTGCCCCGCGCACCTGCCCCACCTTGACCGTCTCCCCTGCTTCGCCCCCCTTTGTTGTCATAGACGCCTGCGTCTTGATGTCTGGCATCTTGCGCCGCCTGATGCTCCGCTTGGCTGATGCTGGCGTGTTTCTGCCTGTCTGGACCGAACGAATTGGAGATGAGTGGCGCCGCAATGCCTCGCGCATCTGGGAAATTCCGCCCGAGGTGCTGCTTGAACAATGGGTGGAGATGAATATACGGTTTCCGCAAGCCAATGAGCTGAATTGGGAACCGTACGAGGCATCACTGCGGTACAGCGACCCGAAAGACTTTCACGTAATCGCCGCCGGTTTGGCTCGGCGTGCGCGTTGCGGGCTGCAGATTACGCCACGCGTTGAAGTCATGACCTGGAATCTGAAGGATTTCAGCCGTTCCGAAATGCGCCGTCAAGGCGTGGATGTATTCAGCCCTGATCGCATGATGTCGCAATGGTGGCAAGAAGATCCTGCCAGCATACGTACCGCTATCGCCGGTATTCCGAGCGATTACGTGGCGCTTGGTCGCGAACCCGAACCTCTTGCGGCCACCTTGCACCGTGAACGGCTATATCGCCTGAAGAACCAAGTGGCGCAAGATGAAGCGCTACAAGCAATGCTGCCGGTGTTTGCCCCCCAAGAAACGCCTGCATCGTCGTAGCGTGGGTGGAGCGCGATTGATTGCCGATAGAAACCCCGACGCCAAACGCGCGTAACCCGCGATCTTGAACAGCAACTTATCTGAGCCAACATCGCGGGTTACGCGCGGCTATCGGCGCTTCCCCTCTTCAGAGCTTGACGCGCTCCACCCACGCTACGTCCGCACAATACGTAGCGTGGGTGGAGCGCGATTGATTGCCGGTAAAAACGCCATCTTCAAACGCGC
>JBEBWV010000189.1:0-6714 GCA_040391965.1 Achromobacter deleyi
AAAGGTGACTTCAATGTCGTATGTTGTTTTGTTCGAGCAGCTCCGCATGACGGATGTCGACTCGGTAGGAGGCAAGAACGCATCATTAGGGGAAATGATTAGCCAACTGTCTGGCGCGGGTGTCCGCGTTCCGGGCGGTTTCGCTACGACCGCTGATGCATTTCGCGACTTCCTTCAGGCCTCCGGCCTGGATAAGCGTATTGCCGAGCGCCTCATCACCCTTGACTCTGAAGATGTCCGCGAACTGGCTACCGCCGGTGCGCAGATTCGTCAATGGATCATCGACGCGCCGTTCTCCTCAGAGTTCGAGCAACAGATCCGCACGGCATTCGCCGCGCTGGACGCTGATGGCAAGGGCTCATTCGCCGTGCGCTCTTCCGCTACCGCCGAAGATTTGCCGGATGCTTCATTCGCCGGTCAACAAGAAACGTACTTGAACGTAGTAGGCATTGCTGACGTGCTGGACAAGATCCGCCACGTGTTTGCATCGCTCTACAACGACCGCGCCATCTCCTACCGCGTTCACAAGGGCTACGCCCACACTGAAGTTGCTCTGTCGGCTGGCATTCAACGCATGGTGCGCTCAGACAAGGGCAGCGCTGGCGTGATGTTCACCATCGACACCGAGTCGGGCTTCAAAGATGTCGTGTTCATCACGTCGTCCTATGGTCTGGGCGAAACCGTGGTGCAAGGTGCCGTGAACCCCGACGAGTTCTACGTCTTCAAGCCCACGCTTGAGCAAGGTCATTTCCCGATCGTGGGCCGTCGCATCGGTTCCAAACTGATCAAGATGGAATTCGATCCCGAGCGTCCTGAAGGCCGCGCCGTGCGCACGGTGGATGTGCCGGTGTCCGAGCGCAACCGCTATTCACTGACTGACGATGAAGTCAACGAATTGGCCCGCTATGCCGTCATTATTGAAAAGCACTACGAGCGCCCGATGGACATCGAATGGGGTCGTGACGGCGTGGATGGCAAGATCTACATCTTGCAGGCACGTCCTGAAACCGTGAAGTCGCAGCAAGGCGTGCACGACGTTCAATTGCGCTATCGCCTGAAGGCCACCGGTGAAGTGCTGATTACTGGCCGCGCTATTGGTCAGAAGATCGGTTCCGGTCCGGTGCGTGTGGTGGCTGACTTGTCCGAAATGGACAAGGTTCAGCCGGGCGATGTGTTGGTAACCGACATGACGGACCCGAACTGGGAGCCGGTCATGAAGCGTGCGTCGGCCATCGTGACGAACCGTGGTGGTCGTACTTGCCACGCTGCGATTATTGCTCGCGAACTGGGTATTCCGGCAGTCGTGGGTTGCGGTAACGCAACCGACCTGCTCAAAGCTGGCCAGGAAGTGACCGTGTCGTGCGCTGAAGGCGACGAAGGCCGCATCTACGACGGCCTGATCGAAACGGACGTCGAGGAAGTTCGCCGCGGTGACATGCCTCCGCTTGACGTCAAGATCATGATGAACGTCGGCAATCCTCAGTTGGCTTTTGACTTCGCTCAAATTCCGAATGCTGGCGTGGGTCTGGCGCGTCTGGAATTCATCATTAACAACAACATCGGCATTCACCCGAAGGCAGTCCTCGACTACCCGAACGTGGATGGCGAGTTGAAGAAGGCCGTTGAGTCGGCAGCGCGCGGTCACGCCAGCCCGCGTGCCTTCTTCGTGGAAAAACTGACGGAAGGCGTGGCCACATTGGCTTGCGCATTCTGGCCCAAGCCTGTCATCGTGCGTTTGTCCGACTTTAAGTCGAACGAGTATCGCAAGTTGGTGGGTGGTTCGCGCTACGAACCGGAAGAAGAAAACCCAATGCTGGGTTTCCGTGGTGCATCGCGCTACATTTCCGAAGACTTCGCCGAGTGCTTCCGTATGGAATGCGAAGCCTTGAAGAAGGTTCGTGACGAAATGGGCCTGACCAACGTCGAGATCATGGTGCCGTTTGTGCGCACGGTGAATCAGGCCAAGAAGGTTGTGGAGCTGCTGGCCAAGCATGGTTTGGTGCGCGGCGAAAATGGCCTGAAGGTCATCATGATGTGCGAAGTGCCGTCCAATGCCATTTTGGCCGACGAGTTCCTCGAGCACTTCGACGGCTTCTCCATTGGCTCGAACGACATGACGCAGCTCACGCTGGGTCTGGATCGCGATTCCGGTATGGCGTTGTTGGCTGCCGATTTCGACGAGCGTGACGATGCCGTGAAGTTCATGTTGCGCCGTGCCATCAAGGCTTGCCTGGCCGCCAACAAGTACGTGGGTATCTGCGGCCAAGGCCCCAGCGACCATCCGGACTTCGCAGAGTGGCTGAAGAACGAGGGCATTTTGTCGATGTCCTTGAACCCGGACACCGTCGTGGACACATGGCAGCGTCTGGCTAAGCTCTGATTTTTGCCTTGACCTACTTGCGGCCTGATTGTGTGGGCCGCAAGTAAAAACGCCTTGCCTTGGCAAAAAGAAACACCCCAAACGTCGGAAAATATCCAACGCTTGGGGTGTTTCTTTTTGCCAAGGCAAGAAAACCACCGTTAAGCGCGCGTAACCCGCGATGCTTGAACTGCAATGGCGCGGGATTAAGATGGCGGGTTATGCGCGCTTGCCTATCTGGACAAGCGCGGGCTCCATCTGCGTTACGAGGCGGCGTGGGCCTGCAGAAAGCGACGCACCAGGCTAGCGGCAGTTGGCGTGGGGCGCACGCTGACGGACAGTGCGGGAATGTCGAGATTCTCCGCTGCGTACTTCTTGCTGTTCCGCTCTAGCACTGCTCGGATAAAGTCCGGTTCAAATTCGGGGTGAAACTGGGTAGAAAACACGTTCTTGCCAATACGAATCATCTGGTGGGCATCCATGTCTGAACGCGCAAGCACCACGGCGCCGCTAGGTAGTTCCAACACGGTCTGAGCGTGCAGCATTTGGGCCGGGAAGGCTTCAGGCAGGCCGGCTAGTACGGTGTCGTTGGCAGCCGGAGGCAAAAGTTCGACAGTTTGCGTGCCCACTTCACGGCCCGCAGGGTTATAGCCAACCTTGCCGCCCAAGGCGTGCACCAGGAGCTGATGACCATAGCAAATGCCGAACATCGGCAGACCTTGAGCAGCGGCTTCACGTAGCCACTGGGCCGTGTGTTCACTCCAGGGTTCCCGGTCGGTCACCATGGCGGGCGAGCCTGTGATCAGCGCCGCCCGATAGTGCTCGGGCGACTCGGGCGTTTCACCGTTATGGACGGCGACCGTATGGACAGCATCCTCGGTCAGGCCGCTCGCTTTTTTGAGGAGCTCGGCATAACCGCCGAATTGGCTTTTCAAGGCGTCTTCCGGATCACCGGTATGCAGGATCAGAACGGGGCGCAGAAGGGGGGCAGAGTCAGTCATGTAGGGCGAGTAGGGTGCAAGACGGGCGTTCAAGTCGAGCGTGCGTCGCAGTCGACATGATAATCCACCTGCCCAATATGTGAGGCGCACCGAAATTAAACGCAGATCGGTGGAAGTCCGTACAATTCGTAGTGTTTTAACCTTCTCACTGGGACACCGGACGACTATGTGGATTTGGTTGGGTTTAGCCGCGTTGGCCCTCATTGGTGAAGTTACCACTGGGACGTTCTATTTATTGTTGGTAGCTCTGGGCCTGGTCGCAGGAGGAATCGCGGCATGGGCGGCGGCCAGCATTGAATGGCAGCTTGTTGCCTGCGGTGTGGTGCTCCTTGGGGGCCTGTATATATTGCGCAAGACGGGTGTCTTGAAAAAACGCGAAGTGAACGCGGCGCGCAATAAAGATGTAAATATGGACATTGGTCAGACGGTAGATGTCCAGGCCTGGTCTGATGATTCGACGACACAAGTCTGGTACCGTGGTGCCAACTGGCAGGCTGAACTGGCTGCAGGGCAACCCCGGCAGGCTGGCCCGCATCTGATTGCTGAAATGCGCGGAACGCGCCTGGTGCTCGTACCCAAGGCCGTCGAGGCAAAGCACTAACTTCACTGAACACGCACCATGCCATGCCGATTTGGGGTGATCCAATCAACGGCTTACGGCGCTTATCCGTGTTCAATATTTTTTCCCAGAAGAGGCTCTACATGTTGATCGATCCGTCCACTATTGTCTTGCTTGTCATTGTTGCCCTCGCGATCCTGATCGTTGTCCGAGCCATCGCTATCGTGCCGCAGCAAAATGCATGGGTGGTAGAGCGTTTGGGTAAGTTCGACCGTGTTTTGTCGCCAGGCGCAGGCTTCGTCATTCCGTTTGTCGAGCGCGTGGCCTACAAGCACTCTTTGAAAGAAATTCCGCTGGATGTCCCGAGCCAGGTTTGCATTACGCGGGACAACACCCAGTTGCAGGTCGACGGCATTCTGTACTTCCAGGTTACCGATCCGATGCGCGCTTCCTATGGTTCGTCGAACTATATTTCGGCCATTACGCAGTTGGCACAAACCACATTGCGTTCCGTCATCGGCAAGATGGAGCTTGATCGCACGTTTGAAGAACGCGCCGTGATCAACACCACGATTGTGGCGTCTCTGGATGAGGCGGCGCTGAATTGGGGCGTGAAGGTGTTGCGTTACGAAATCAAAGATTTGACGCCGCCAAATGAAATTCTGCGCGCCATGCAGGCTCAAATTACTGCCGAGCGCGAAAAGCGGGCGTTGATTGCCGCTTCCGAAGGTCGTCGTCAAGAACAGATCAATATTGCAACCGGCGAGCGCGAAGCGGCCATTGCACGTTCGGAAGGTGAGAAGCAGGCGCAAATCAACCAAGCCCAAGGTGAAGCGACGGCTGTGCTGACGATTGCCGAGGCAACGGCCAAGGCGATTATGCAGGTGGCAGAGGCTGTGCGTCAGCCGGGCGGAATGGAAGCCGTGAACTTGAAGGTTGCCGAGCGTTATGTGGATGCCTTCAGTAATGTCGCCAAGGAAGGCAATACGCTGATCCTGCCGGCTAATTTGGCAGACGTGGGTGGAATGATCGCGTCGGCCATGACAATCGTTAAGTCCACTCGCTCAACCTGATTCTGAGTCCCCGGCGCATCGCGACCCCACCATGTTCGCTCCGATCAACTTGTTGTTCATTGCAGCACTGGTGGGATTGCTATCGCTTTGCGTCTTGGGTTCACTGGCGCGTAGCGGCATGGTCGGGATTCGCGAGACCATACGCGCAAATCTGCTCACCATGTTGGCACTGGGTGCCTTCACTTTCCAGGCTTTCGACGCACCGCTCTGGTTGTCGGTGCTGCTCCCCAATGCTGCGGTAATGCTTGCAACGTGCTCGTATTACGCGGGCATACGCAGGCTGATGGGCTTTAGCGTTCCGCGGCGCTTGATGGCCCTGGGATGGGTTTTGACGTTAATCCTGGTGGCCGTCTACACCTATCTGCATCCCCATATGGGCGCTCGGATAACGGTGATGTCGACGTTTCAGCTCTTGATCATGGCGGGGGTAGCATTCGCCGTTTATCGCGGCATGCCAATGAATCGCTCGCGTTACAGCTACCGTTTTACTTGGGCGGTGGCGGTTCTGGCCTGTGCGGTGAGTGCATTGCGCGTAGTCATTTATCTGAGCGGCGTGGAAACGGCAGAAGTGCTCATGCAAGCTTCCCTATGGAATATGGGGTTCTTGACCTTGGGTGTGATGGTGATGCCATGTCTGTCGCTGGGCACGATCATGATCATTCATGATCGGATGCTGGCAGATCGCGAGCGCGAGGCAAATACGGATTTTCTGACAGGGCTGATGTCGCGCAAGGCCTGGTGGATGCAGGCCGAACGATATTGCGCGCAGGCTTTGCGCATGCGCCGTCCGTTAACGCTCCTGCTGTTGGATATCGATCATTTCAAGCATATCAACGATAACTACGGCCATGCTGCGGGCGACGCCGTACTCAGGCATTTTGGCTTGCTGGCAACCGCTACGCTGCGCACCGGCGATCACGTCGGGCGAGTCGGTGGCGAAGAGTTTGCCGTTCTGTTTTCAGATATGCGCAGCGAGCAGGTGCTTGATGTGGCGTGGCGCTTGCTGGAGTCGGTACGCCGCACACCTTGCGCGCACAGCGGCAGCAATATTACCTATACGTTCAGCGCCGGGGTGGTGGACTGGCTGCCTGGAGAAAATTTGCAGGCATTGTTTGAACGTGCGGATCGGGTGTTGTATGCCGCCAAGGCGGCAGGACGCAACCGCGTGGTGGCACCCGGTGTGGATACTTCCGGTGTCGAGGCACCCGGTGTTGGGTCTGACGCTGGGCAGCAGCGTCAGCCGGTTCCCGCAGCAGCTTGATCAGTCGTCGTTGCGGCGCGTATTGTGCTTCATCATTTGCTCTTTCTCGCGTTGCCAATCTTTATCGCGCTCGGTGTCGCGCTTGTCGAATTGCTTTTTGCCTCGACCCAGTGCGAAATCCAGCTTGATTAAGCCGTTCTTGTAGTGCAAGTTCAGCGGAACCATGGTGTAGCCGCGTTGCTCTACTTTGCCGATGAGTTTGCTGATTTCGCTGGCTTTGAGGAGTAACTTGCGAGTACGCGTGGCGTCCGGGTGAATATGCGTGGATGCCGTTGCCAATGGGCTGACGTGCATACCCAACAGGTAGATTTCGCCATCACGAATAATGACGTAGCTTTCCTTGAGTTGCACGCGACCATCTCGGATCGCCTTAACTTCCCAGCCTTGCAGAACAATGCCGGCTTCGAAGCGGTCTTCGATGAAATAGTCGTGCGTGGCCTTGCGATTGTCGATAATGCTCA
>JBEBWV010000190.1:0-6404 GCA_040391965.1 Achromobacter deleyi
ACGCTGGCTTGCGGCATGTTGGCCATGGCCAATGCCGCGTTCATGGGCATTGGCGCGTACGCTGCCGCCTTGCTCACCATGAACTACGGCGCATCTTTCCCTGTGGCCCTGGCGGGCGGCATGCTGGCACCAGCAATCGTCGCGGCATTGATCGGATTACCCACTATCAGGCTATCCGGGGTGTATTTGGCAATGGCCACCCTGGGGTTTGGTGAAGTGGTCCGCGTTGCGGTGCTCAACACCGAGTCTGTCACGGGCGGCGCGCTGGGTCTCAATGGCATTCCGCAACTCACAGAGTGGTGGCATGTACTGCTGGCGGTCGTGATCGTGCTCTTCGTTTTGTGGCGTTTGCGTGCGTCCAAGATCGGTAGAGCGTTTGATGCCATTCGTGGCGACGAAACCGCCGCTGGTCTGATGGGCATTGATGTGCGCGCCAACAAAATGCTGGCATTCGTGCTGGGCGGCGCCATTGCCGGATTGGCAGGCGCGCTGAACGCGCACCTGACCTTCTTTATCGGCCCCAACGAATACGGTTTCGATCGTGGCGTGGAAGTGCTGACCATGGCCATTCTGGGTGGTATCAGCGGTTTGGCTGGCCCGGTATTGGGCAGTTTCATCATTACCGTGTTGCCGGAAATGCTGCGTGGCTTCGCTGATTTCCGCTTGGTGGTGAACGGAGTAATTCTGGTGGTGATCGTGTTGTTCTTGCCGCAAGGTATCTGGGACCCGGTGCGCTTCAAGCGCTGGGCACGTCTGGGGAGCAAACGCCATGCTTGAGCTGCGCTCCGTTTCCAAGAGCTTTGGCGGCTTGCACGTCCTGCAAGACGTGAACCTGTCAGTGCCAGAAGGTTCCATCTTTGGCTTGATCGGCCCGAACGGTGCAGGCAAGACCACGGTCTTTAACCTGATCACGGGCCTGCTCGCACCTACCGGCGGAGAAATCACGTTCAACGGTGAAAGCCTGTTGAACCGCAAGCCCCATCGCATTACGCGTATGGGCATTGCGCGCACGTTCCAGAACATTCGTCTGTTCAAAGAAATGACCTTGCTGGAAAACGTTGTGGTGGGCGCGTATCGCCACATGCACTACGGGTTCCCCAGTCTGTTGCTCGGCTTGCCGTCGTTTCGCGAGCACGAAGCGAAAGCCCGCGAGCGCGCGCACGAACTGCTAAGTTGGATGCGACTGGATCACAAAGCCAATGACCTGGCCGACAACCTTTCTTACGGCGAGCAACGCCGTTTGGAACTTGCACGTGCCCTGGCCACTGAGCCAAAGATTCTGCTGCTTGATGAACCCGTGGCTGGCATGAATACCGGCGAACGTGCCGAGCTCATGCATGAGATTTTGGCCATTCGCGAGCGGGGCTATACGATTCTCATGATCGAACACGACATGCGCTTTGTCATGGGTCTGTGTGAACGCATTGCCGTGCTGAATTTCGGCAAGATCATTGCTTGCGGTGGACCTGAAGAGATCCGCAACAACGAGCAGGTGATCGAAGCCTATCTGGGCCGCGATGACGACGACGACACCGAACAAGCGGAGGCTCGGCAATGAGCGCCATGCTGGAAGTCCGCGGGCTTGAGGTCAACTACGGCCACATTGAAGCAGTCCGCGCTATTGATCTGGATTTGAACGCCGGGGAAATCACCGCGTTGGTCGGTGCTAACGGCGCCGGCAAGTCGACCACGCTTCTGGCGTTGTCGGGTTTGCTGCCCAAGGCACGTGGGCGCGTCACGTTCGAAGGTGAAGACATCACTAACTTGGCGCCCCATCAATTGGTGGCGCGTGGCATCGTGCAAGTGCCGGAAGGCCGTGCGATTCTCACCACCATGACGGTGCTGGAAAACCTGGAACTGGGCGCCTATCTTCGTGGTCTGAAGAACGCACAAACAGAGATGGAGTACATTTTCCATCTGTTCCCGCGCCTGAAAGAGCGCCTGGATGGCATTGCGGGCAATTTGTCCGGTGGCGAACAGCAAATGTTGGCAATTGGGCGCGCCCTGATGGCCAAACCCCGTTTGCTCTTGCTCGATGAGCCGTCGATGGGTCTTGCGCCTATCGTGGTTCAGGAAATTTTCCGCTCGCTGCGAGCCATCAATGCCGATGGTCTTACGCTGTTCCTGGTGGAGCAGAACGTTCGTCAGGCGTTGAAAATTGCCCAGCACGGTTATGTGCTGGAAAACGGCTCGATGGCATTGACCGGCACCGGACGAGAGCTGCTCGGGCATCCCCGGGTGCTGGAAGCTTACCTGGGTGCCTAAGCGCTTCACGTTCACGCTTTGCTTGGTACCATTTACGGCTTGAGGCAGGCAGCGGGTTTTTCCCAGCTTGCCTCGGCCGCGTTACCACTTGCTTTCTGGCCGAGTTGCCCATTTTTTGAGCAGCTGTGTTAGAATTGCAGGCTTTCCCCCATTTGGCTATTGCACGGGCGGGTTAATAACGCTTAGGCGGGACGCTAAAACCGACTCGAAATTGGCAGTGCTGGCAAAAAAGTGCGAAAGCTCCTTTTTTGACGCTAAAGAAGCATTGTTTTTTCTGTTGCGGGAAAGAACTCCCTCGCTGGACGTTCCAGCAGGAAATTTTCATTCTAGGAACCATCATGAAGACCTTTGTGGCCAAGCCGCATGAAGTCCAACGTGACTGGTTTGTGATCGACGCCAAGGGCAAAGTCCTCGGTCGTGTGGCCAGCGAAGTCGCACACCGTCTGCGTGGCAAGCACAAACCTGAATTCACGCCGCACGTTGATACTGGCGATTACATCGTCATCATCAACGCTTCCGATATCGTCGTTACCGGTACCAAGGCGAAGGACAAGAAGTACTTCCGCCACACCACGTACCCGGGCGGTATCCGCGAAACGAACTTCGAGAAAATGCAAGAGCGTTTTCCCGGTCGCGCCATTCAGAAGGCCGTCAAGGGCATGCTGCCCAAGGGTCCTCTGGGCTACGCCATGATCAAGAAGCTGAAGGTCTATGCCGGTGCCGAGCACCCGCACACCGCCCAGCAGCCCAAGACGCTGGATATCTAAGGAAACGCCATGATCGGTAACTGGAATTACGGAACCGGCCGTCGCAAAACCTCGGTGGCTCGCGTTTTTATCAAGAAAGGCACGGGTAAGATCGTTGTCAACGGCAAGCCCGTCGACGAGTTCTTTGCTCGTGAAACCGGCCGTATGGTCGTGCGTCAGCCGCTGAATTTGACTGGCCACCTGGAATCGTTTGACATCAAAGTCAACGTCCATGGCGGCGGTGAAACCGGCCAAGCCGGCGCGATCCGTCACGGCATCACACGTGCCCTGATTGATTATGATGCAACGCTGAAGCCCAGCCTGTCCCAGGCCGGCTTCGTTACTCGCGATGCACGTGAAGTTGAACGTAAGAAAGTCGGCTTCCGCAAGGCACGTCGTCGTAAGCAGTTCAGCAAGCGCTAATGTTCTACAAAAAGGCCGCGAAAGCGGTCTTTTTGCTTATGGGCGTCGATACTGCAGCCAACATTGGCGCAACATTACGAGCCTAGTATCAAGTTCGCGCACGTCTTGCGCATCCACCGGTCAGAAATGGGTAGTAATGGCAATTTCAGGCGCGCATGTGCCTCACCCATTTCTTGAGCGATACAATCGTTCTTCGTTCTACGGAAAGCAACTCATCATGGCCCAGGCATCGAATACCCGTATCAAGGTTGGTATCGTCGGCGGCACCGGTTATACCGGCGTCGAGCTGTTGCGCTTGTTGTCGCAGCATCCCAATGTTGAATTGACCGCCATCACGTCCCGCAAGGAAGACGGGCTGCCGGTAGCGGATATGTATCCCAATTTGCGCGGGCGTGTGAAGCTTGCATTTAGCGCACCTGAAAAAGCGAAGCTCACCGAGTGCGACGTCGTGTTCTTCGCGACGCCACATGGCGTTGCCATGGCGCAAGCCAAAGAGTTGCTGGCAGCTGGCACCCGCGTCATTGACCTGGCTGCTGACTTCCGTCTGCAAGACATTCCGACATTCGAAAAGTGGTACAAAATTCCCCACACTTGCCCGGACATCCTGGCTGAGTCCGTCTACGGGCTGGTCGAATTGAATCGCGAGGCGGTGTCCAAGGCACGAGTCATTGGAAATCCGGGCTGCTATCCCACCACCGTGCTGTTGGGTCTGGCACCCTTGCTCGAAGGTGACAAGAAGCTGGTTGATGCCCAAACCTTGATCGCTGACTGCAAGTCAGGTGTGTCGGGTGCTGGCCGCAAGGCAGAAGTGGCATCGCTCTTCTCAGAAGCTGGTGACAACTTCAAGGCTTATGGCGTTGCAGGTCACCGTCATCATCCGGAAATCGTGGCGCAATTGGAAAAGATGAGTGGCAACAAGGTCGGCCTGACGTTTGTGCCGCATCTGGTGCCAATGATCCGTGGCATGTTCTCCACTATTTACGCGCGCATTCTTCCCGAAGCCCGTGACACCGACTTCCAGGCTCTGTTCGAAGAGCGCTACGCCGGTGAAGCGTTTGTAGATGTGATGCCAGCGGGCAGCCTGCCAGAAACGCGTTCGGTGCGTGCATCGAACAACCTGCGCATCGCCATCAGCCGTCCCGGCGGCGGCGATCAACTCATCATCATGGTCATCCAGGATAATCTGGTGAAGGGCGCGGCCGGCCAGGCAGTGCAGAACATGAACCTGATGTTCGGCATGGCGGAATCGCTGGGTCTTGATCAAGTCGCCATTCTGCCTTGATCATGTTCAGGCTTGCAGCGGTGCTGCAAGCTTACGATCCATATGCCAGTTGACTTACCCCCCACCGCTGCAACCGGCCGTTCATCCGGCGGGTGGCTTCGCGTCCTCTTCATATTGCTGCTGGGCTTGGCGCTTGGTAGCGGTGGAGGCTATTTTTACGCGCAGCGCTCCGTGGCGCCGGCTGGTGGCGCGGTCCTGACTTCGCAAGAGCTCGCGGCGCAGGACGAGGCGCTTCGCCAGGCTGCTGTGCAATTGCGCTTTGTGCGAGGGCAGTTGGACACGGCCGATGGTGAGCTGGTCATTGAACGCTCAGCGCGTCAGGAACTGGAAACGCAGTTGCGTGCGGTGCAGACCGAGCTGGGTCGGGTTAGAGACAGGCTCGCTTTTTATGAACAGTTATTGCCGCCGGGTCCGGAAGGTTCCGTCGATATCCGTGGCGTAGAGATTGATCGTGACGGCAGTGGTTTGCGCTATCGGGTTCTATTGATGCGTAGTGGTCGCATTGGCACGCCGTTTGTGGGCACGTTGCGGTTTCAGGCAACCGGCACGCTGAAGGGCGAGACCACCAAAATTAACCTGTTGCCGTTGCAGGTGAAGAGCGATTCCACCACGTTGCCCATAATCGGGGACGCTGCCACAGCGTCGCCGCTTGCACTTCAGTTTGATCAATACCAACGTAGTCAGGGGGTGCTGGCCATTCCCGAGGGATTTGTCCCCGAAAATATTACCGTGAGCGTGCTCGAAGGTGAGACCATCCGGGCGTCGCGTAGTGTCAAGCTGGAATTTTGAGTCCGGCTTGCCCTGCGCTATAGTGAGCAAATACGAACGGCGTTGCCGTTCATCGGAATGTGGCCGAACCGGCCAGGAGTGAATCATGAATGCAGTAACCGAAACCGTCGATCTGCAGGCCGCACCGCCTGTGCCCCTGGTATTTACCGACTCTGCAGCCGCCAAAGTGAAAGACTTGCTGGCTGAAGAAGGAAACCCGGAGTTGAAGCTGCGCGTGTTCGTGCAAGGCGGCGGCTGTTCGGGCTTCCAGTACGGTTTCACGTTCGACGAAGCCGTCAACGATGACGACACCGTGCTCGATAACGGCGGCGTCCAATTGTTGGTCGATCCTATGAGCTTCCAATATTTGGTTGGTGCTGAAATCGACTACAAGGAAGACCTGGAAGGCGCGCAGTTCGTCATCCGTAATCCGAATGCCAGCACCACCTGCGGCTGCGGATCGTCCTTCTCGGTGTAAGTCACGCTTGGTTCGCACCGACTTTGGTGTCGGCGTGTTCGTGCGCGATTGCATTGCGTGCGAGTGTTTGCGGGCCATTTGAGCTTTAGCTGGTCTGACTCATGAGAAATGCCGTTCACTGGTTAGTGAGCGGCATTTTTCTTTTGACAATTAGTTGAGTTCTGAAGGGCAGGTCGAGGGACCGGTGCGCCTATGGCAATCGCAAGGCTCAAGCTTGTCGCCTGGGTAGCGTGGGTGGAGCGCGAGCAAACTGAGGCAAGAAAACTACCGTTGAACGCGCGTAACCCGCGATGTTTGACCAGCAATGGCCTGCGATGTTTGGCCAGCACTGTCTCGGGATTAAGATCGCGGGTTGCGCGCGCTCGCCAGTGTCTCAATGGCCAGGCCAATCGCGCGCTCCACCCACGCTTGTATGGTTCTATTGCACCTGCCGACTTAAATT
>JBEBWV010000191.1:0-6114 GCA_040391965.1 Achromobacter deleyi
TGTCGAAGTCAAAGTATACCGAGCGCTGTTGCGCCAGGATGCTTTGGGGGTTGAACGGATCAAGAATCTGTCCGGAGGCAGATCCTTGGCCAGCGCCTCCGCCCTGACCCGCTTTATCGTCGAGAGGGACGGAGCTGCAAGCTGCCAGTGTGGCAACAAGAGCGGCGATGGTCAGGCTTTTGGCAATGCGCGACTTCATGATAGTTCCTTTTGTGCAGAGAGAGTCACACGTGTTATCGGGTAAATGGGCCCCAAGTTGGTTCACGTATTTCCCCGTTTAGTACCGATAGCGTCTGCCTTACGCGGCCATCGCTCGAGACACCAGCAAGCACGCTACGACCGTTTTGTTGGGCGGCGTAGAGAACTTGCATGCCATTAGGTGCGAAGCTTGGTGACTGATCGTCTCGACCATCAGTGAGCAAGGTTTCCGAACCTGTGGACAGGTTTAACGAAGCAATTCGGAACGCGCCATCACGTCTTGCTACGTACAGCAGCGTCGATCCATCGGGAGAAATTCTGGGTGATATGTTGTAACCACCATTAAACGTGAGGCGGCGTGCATCGGTACCACCGTCAAGGCCGGTTTGGTAAATCTGCGGCCCGCCGCTACGGTCACTGGTAAAGATAATGGAACGGCCGTCTGGCGTAAAGCTCGGCTCGGTGTCAATCCCGGGAGAACGCGTAACTCGACGCATATTCGACCCGCCAGCGGCATTAACGATGTAAATTTGCGACAAACCATCGCGTGTCAAAGCCACGGCGAGCTGCGAACCGTCGGGTGACCAACCAGGAGCGCTGTTGTTTCCTTTGAAGTTGGCAACAGGAATACGGGCACTCGTGGACAGATTGTGGACATACACAACCGGTTTGCCTGATTCAAAACTCACATAGGCCAGCTTGGAACCATCAGGCGACCAGGCGGGCGAAATGATGGGTTCACGCGAACGCAGGGCCACTTGCGGGTTTTGCCCGTCAGCGTCAGCCACCTGCAGCTCGTAGGTTTTACCTTGCTTGAGCACATAGGCGATACGGGTGGAGAACACGCCACGCACGCCGGTGATCTTTTCATAGATCCGATCAGCGATCTGGTGTGCGACACGACGCAGCTCTTGTTCAGTGCCCGAGAAGGCGACACCGTCGAGTTGCGCTTTCTTGACCGTGTCAGCCAAGCGATAACGGACATCAAAGCGGCCATCAGCACCACGTGTGATGCTGCCATAGGCCAGGAAGTCGGCGCCTTTGCCACGCCAGTCGTCATAGGCAATGGGCGAATCTACGTTCAGGGCAGCACCTGCGGCGCTGATCATGCGGAATTGCCCCGTACGGGTCAAATCGGCGCGAATCACTTCGGCCAGGGCGCGGCCATGGGCATCGTCGCCCGTAAAGTCGGCAATAGCGACCGGGTACTGCGTCGCCCCGGTGCCCGAAATGTCTACGCGCAACTGCGCGTGGACTGGGTGCCAGGTCATCAGACCGGCCAAAGCAAGGATCAGCATGGCAAATCCATACGATCGCCAGAGGGCGAGTGGGGATACTCGTCGGCTATAGGCGGGAGTCATATTGAGCAATCTCCTGTCAATCATACATTCGGTACACAACGTCAATGAGGGGCTCAAAGCGGCCCGTCGAGGGCTTGGGGAACGGATTGCAACGGCGAATACCAGTTTCGACAGCACGGTCAAAACCAGTGTTTCCAGAAGAGCTTGTCAGTGTCAGGCTCTTCACTTCGCCCTTGGAATCTAACTGTACCCGGAATTGTGCAGTGGGATTATTCGAACCGGAGCGTGCAGATGCGGGGTAAGCAACCCCTGGTTGCACGCAAGCCCGTACCTTGGCGCCGTAACCATCGTCACGACCACCACCTGCCTGGTTCCGGTCTGCCGTGCCACCAGGGATGCCCGCGGCGCCCAGGGCGTCATTGCGGAAAGCATCCTTGAGGGCCTTGTCAGCTGCTGCCTTTTTGGCGGCGGCTGCTTTGTCGG
The DNA here is from genome assembly GCA_040391965.1 of Achromobacter deleyi. GTDB lineage: Bacteria > Pseudomonadota > Gammaproteobacteria > Burkholderiales > Burkholderiaceae_B > Achromobacter > Achromobacter deleyi_B. Next base: position 1,983 of record JBEBWV010000191.1, read on the forward strand.
CGGCAGCCTTCTCAGCGGCAGCTTTGTCGGCAGCCGCTTTTTCTGCGGCCGCTTTCTCGGCTTTCTCTGTTGCCGCCTTTTCAGCAGCTGCTTTTTCAGCAGCGACCTTCTTGGCGGCATCATCCTTGGCCTTTTTCTCGGCGACAGCTTTGTCAGCGGCCGCTTTGTCGGCAGCCGCTTTGTCAGCCGCTGCCTTATCGGCTGCCTGGCGTTCCTGCTCCAGGCGCTTCTTTTCTTTCTGTTCGGCTTGCTTGCGCTCGTCTTCTATCCGCGCTTTTTCTTTGGCCGCTTGCACCGCCTCGCGTGCCTTTTCCTCTTGCTCACGCTTCTTCTTCGCCGCTTCCAGGGCGATTTCAGGGTCGGGCTCAGGGGTGGGCTGCGCCTCTGGCTCCGGCTTGGGCGGAGGGGGCGGTGGTGGAGGCGGCGTCGGAGCGGGTTGTTCGGGCTCCGGCTTGGGCGTGGGTTTGGGCTGAGGCTTGGGTGGCTCAGGCGGTGGCGGCGGTGGCGAAACGGGCGAGTTGCCGTTTGCCCAGAGCTCGACTTGTATCGGCCCGGGGCTTTCGGAGCGCCAGTTCACGCCAAAAATCAAGACGATCAACAACAGCACGTGTACCAGCACCGCCAGCCCTAACGCCTTCCGGTTGTCGTGGGAAGGTGGGCCGGAGGGTGCGGAACTGCTGTGTCGAATAATGGGTGGCGTCATAGGCGTTGCATACCGGTAGAACCGGTTCGAAGCGTCGCGTTAGCGTTTTTTCGTGGGTTGAGGTGCCGCGGAGGCGCCTTGATCCACCAGCAAACCCAGGCGGGTGATGCCGTTGGAACGCAGTTCATCCATGACCTTCACGACCGATTCATACGGCACTTTGCCGTCGGCTGCGATGACCACAGGTGTTTCCGCCGTGATGCGCGAGCGCACCTGGGCCACGAGTTCAGAGCGCTCGATGTCTTGCAGAGTGGCGCCGGGTTCACGCATGCGCAGGGCGATTTTGCCGTCCTGCGAAATCTGGACTTCCAACGGTTTGGCGGGCACGTCAGCGGCCTGTCCTACCGAAGGAAGCTGAATCAAGCCGGGCGTGATCAGGGGCGCCGTCACCATGAAGATAATCAGCAGCACCAGCATCACGTCGATGTATGGCACCACATTGATTTCAGCCTTCATGCGGCGGCCGGAGCGTCGGCTCGAACTTACCGAAGGCATTAGCGCACCTGCCGTTGCAGAATGTTCAGGAATTCGTCTACGAAGCTATCAAAACGAATCGACAGACGATCAATGTCGTTTGTGAAGCGGTTGTAGGCGACCACCGCAGGAATAGCGGCGAAAAGACCAATCGCTGTGGCGATCAGGGCTTCGGCAATGCCGGGAGCCACAGAAGCCAAGGTGGCTTGTTGCATGTTCGCCAGACCGATGAACGCGTGCATGATCCCCCATACCGTGCCCAGGAGGCCGATATATGGCGAGACGGAACCCGCCGACGCCAGGAAGTTCAGGTGCGACTCAAGAGCGTCCATTTCGCGCTGGTAAGCGGCGCGCATGGCACGGCGAGGGCCGTCGAGCAACGCAGTGGCATCGCCAGTTGGGCTGCCACGGCGTGCTTTGAGAAACTCCGTCATGCCGGCATCGAAAATGCGGGCAAGCGCGCCTTGTTCGTCGCGTCGCGACGCGACGGCCTGCTGGAGCATGGAGAGGTCGCCGCCGGACCAGAAATCATCTTCGAAGCGACGCGTTTGTGCATGCGTGCGCTTGATGGTCAATCGTTTACCGAAGATATAGGTCCAGGACATGATCGAGATGCCCAAAAGCATCAGCATGATCAGCTGGACCGGCACGCTGGCGTGCGAAATCAGCGTAAACAACGACATGTCGTTGGTGACTTGCATGGTTATTCCTGAATGAATTCCAATTTGGCGCGAACGACGGCTGGCAACTCTGCCGGCCGCATGTGAATAGCGTCAACGCAGCAGACTTGGATACTGCCTTCGGCAAGCAGTTCCCCGTCACGCTCTGCGCGCTGCGCGAAGTGTATAGAAGCGCGGCCTAGTCGTGTGACTCGGCTGCGAATCGTTAGCAAATCGTCTAGACGCGCAGGTTTGCGGTAGGACATGTCCAATGCGCGAACAACGAATAAACGTTGTTCGTGTTCGGCCAGCCCGGATTGATTGATTCCCAGGTCGCGCAGCCACTCTGTGCGTGCGCGCTCCAGGAATTTCAAGTAGTTAGCGTAGAAAACGACCCCGCCCGCATCCGTGTCTTCGTAGTAGACGCGGATTTGCAGGAGAGATTCGTTGGACTTCGTTTCGGTCACGGTGCGTAAATATAAACTCTTTGCGGGGTGAAGCGCGAAGAAAAGTCCTGAGTTACTTCAGGGTTTAAAGAGTATCCAGCTTTGCCAGCACTTGTTCAAGGGCGGACTCTACTGGAATTTTCGCCGCAGCGGGGTCACGACGAGCCTGCAATTCGACCACACCGTCATTCAGGCTGCGTTCTCCAACTGTTACACGCAGTGGCACACCGATCAGCTCCCATTCCGCAAACATGACACCGGGGCGTGCGTCGCGATCATCGAGCATCACGTCTACGCCGCGTGCACGAAGCGATTCGTACAGCTTCAACGCCGTGTCACGCACGGTTTCACTTTTGCCCCAGCCCACGGGGCAAATAACGACTTCGAAAGGCGCCAAGGCACGTGGCCAGATAATGCCGCGTTCGTCATGGTTTTGCTCAATGGCGGCACCCACGATGCGAGTAACGCCAATGCCATAGCAACCCATCTGCAACAAGGCCGGCTTGCCGGTCTCGTCCAGGAAGGTCGCCTTCAGCGCTTCCGAGTACTTTGTACCCAGGAAGAAAACGTGTCCGACTTCAATACCGCGCAGCAATGACAGCGTGCCCGTGCCTTCCGGTGATGGATCACCTTCGACAACGTTGCGCAGATCCGTCACCAATTCTGGTTCAGGCAAATCGCGGCCCCAGTTTACTCCCCGGTAGTGGAAGTCTTCCTGGTTGGCGCCGCAGACGAAATCGGCCATATGGGCGACTGTGCGATCAGCAATCACGCGAACGGGCTTGACCATTTTGATGGGGCCAAGGTAGCCAGGCTTGCAGCCAAAATGCTCGACAATCTCCGCCTCAGTAGCAAAACGGTGACCAGCCAATCCCGGAATCTTGCTGGACTTGATTTCATTAAGCTCGTGGTCGCCACGCAGCAGCAAAAGCCAGACCTGGATCTTGCCTTTGCCATCAACGTCATCAGTGGCCAGCACAATCGACTTCACCGTTTGCTGCAGGGGCAGGCCCAACAGCTTGGCAACGTCTTCGCACTTGGCAGCGCCAGGCGTAGGAACCGATTCCAGCGTTTCGGCTGCCGCGGCTCGTTCAGCCAGAAGACAAGGCGCTTCGGCCAGTTCGATATTAGCGGCGTAAGGTGACTCCGGGTTGTAGACAATCAAGTCTTCGCCCGTATCTGCAATCACTTGAAACTCATGGCTGCGCGTGCCGCCAATTGAGCCTGTGTCAGCTGCCACGGCGCGGAACTCCAGGCCGAGGCGGCCAAAGATGCGCATATAGGCATTGAACATGACGTCGTAGCTGGCTTGCGCGGCGTCTTCGTTGCGATCGAAGGAGTAAGCGTCCTTCATGGTGAACTCGCGTCCACGCATCAGGCCAAAGCGCGGACGGCGTTCGTCGCGGAATTTGGTCTGAATATGGTAGAAATTCAGCGGCAACTGGCGATAGCTGTGAATTTCATTGCGCGCGATGTCGGTAATAACCTCTTCGGAAGTCGGCTGCAATACAAAGTCGCGCTTATGGCGATCTTTCATGCGCAGCAGTTCTTGGCCGTACTGTTCCCACCGGCCCGATTCGACCCACAGCTCAGCCGGTTGAACCACTGGCATCAGCAGTTCAATGGCGCCCGAAGCGTTCATTTCCTCGCGGACAATGGCTTCGACCTTGCGAATGACCTTTAGCCCAAGGGGCATGTATGTGTAGATGCCGCCCGCGAGTTTGCGGATCATTCCGGCCCGAGTCATCAGCTTATGGCTGGCAACTTCGGCTTCGGAAGGGGCTTCTTTGAGGGTATTGATGTGGTAGTTGGATGCGCGCATGTTTAAAGGTGGCAGCAGATACGTATAA
>JBEBWV010000192.1:0-6021 GCA_040391965.1 Achromobacter deleyi
CAAGCGTCACGCGGTTCTTTTCCCGCGCCTGCTGAAGACGAATACTACTGGGTCGATCTCATCGGATGTGCGTTGTATACCACCGCCGACGGTGAGCCTACGCTCGTTGGTGTGGTTGATGAGGTTCTCGATAACGGTGCTCACGCCGTATTGAAGATCTCTTGTCAACGCGCCGGTGCCGAAGGCCCTGAAGCCATTTTGGACGCCAAAGGGCGTCCCGCCGAAATGCTCGTTCCGTTCGTTCGCGCTCATATTCACGCTGTTGATCTGGCTACACGCCGCATTGACACCGATTGGCCCATTGAATTCTGATGCGTTTTGACGTCGTCACTCTCTTTCCTGAGATGTTCGGCGTGGTGCGCGACCTGGGGGTAACGGGTCGCGCTCACACGCAATCAAAATGGGCTTTGCACACGTGGAATCCTCGCGATTTCACGCATGATGTGCATCGTACTGTCGACGACCGTCCTTATGGCGGTGGTCCCGGTATGGTCATGATGCCCGGTCCTCTGGAGGCTGCCGTTGCGGCCGCTCAGGCGAGTAGGGCTGTTCAGGGTCTGGATCAGGCTCCCGTTGTGCTGTTAGCTCCGGTGGGTCAGCGCTACGATCAGGCTGGGGCAGAGTCAATGGCTGCAGGGCAAGGAGTGATCCTCATCTGCGGTCGCTATGAGGGCGTAGATCAACGCTTTATCGAGCGTTGTGTCACGGCTGAAATTTCCATTGGCGACTTCGTGTTGTCCGGCGGAGAGATCGCTGCTTTGGCTGTTATCGATGCGGCGGTGCGGCTCTTGCCTGGTGTGCTCAATGATGGAAACTCTGCATTGCAGGATTCCTTTAATGACACGCTCTCAGGGCTTCTGGACAATCCGCATTACACGCGTCCCGAGGTCTACGAGAGTGAGCCCGTTCCGGCGGTCTTGCTGAGTGGGCATCATGCAAATATTGCACGTTGGCGTCGTGAGCAATCTCTGGCGCTGACGGCGCGACGGCGTCCTGAGTTAATTGCTCAGGCACGTGCGCGCGGCTGGCTTGATAAGACGGATGAGCGGTTTCTCGCTTCGCTGTCTCAAGATATTTAAGCCTGCCACGCTTCGGAATAAAAAAATCCCCGATTTTTCGAATCGGGGATTTTTTTCGCCCCGGCACTGCCGAGGCGTCTTGCAGTTAGCGTCAGTTGCCTAATTTGGCGCGTTGCTCCTGAACCTTCTGTAGTGTTTGCTCGAATTGCGCCACACGGGCTTTTTCTTGCTCGACCACGGCGGCTGGTGCGCGCTCGACAAAGCCGGCGTTTGATAGCTTGCCGTTTGCTTTGGCGATTTCTCCTGCCAGGCGGGCAATTTCTTTGTCCAGACGCACGCGCTCTGCTACCACGTCAATTTCGACATGCAGCATCAGGCGTGAGGCACCGACCACCTGCACGGGCGCGCCAGCGTCAGGCAGGGTGTCCAGCACGTCCACTTTGCTAAGTTTGGCTAAGGCAGCCAGGTACGGCGCATTGCGTGTCAGGACTGGGGCGTCGCCTTGTGCGAACAGCGGCACCTTCAGTGCGGGTGACAAATTCATCTCACCGCGCAATGCGCGCACAGCTTCTACCTGTGCCTTCAGTTCGGCTACTTGCGCTTCCGCGTCGGTGTCCACTGCTGCGGGGTTTGCGCGCGGGTAGGGCTGCACGCTGACGCTATCTACCTTGTCAGCCGCTCGCTTGCCGGCAACTACCGAAACTTTCTGCCACAGTTCTTCGGTGATGAACGGAATGATCGGGTGCGCCAGGCGCAGTACGCCTTCTAATACGCGAATCAGGGTGCGGCGGGTGCCTAGTTGCTGTGCCGGGGTGCCGGTTTGGATTTGAACCTTTGCCAGTTCAAGGTACCAATCGCAATACTCGTCCCAGACGTAGCGGTAGATGGCGTTGGCGATGTTATCGAAGCGGTAGTCGGCAAAGCCGCGCGCAACTTCAGTCTCCAGCGCTTGTAGCTGGCTGACAATCCAACGATCTACAAAAGACACTTCGCCGGTTTCCGTGCCCGTCAGGTCGTGCCCGTCGGTGTTCATCAGTACGAAGCGTGTTGCGTTCCAGAGCTTGTTGCAGAAGTTGCGATAGCCTTCGCAGCGCTTGAGGTCGAAATTGATGTTGCGGCCTAGCGTGGCATAGGCGGCCATCGTGAAGCGAAGCGCATCTGTGCCGAAAGCCGGAATGCCATCGGGGTACTGTCGGCGGGTCGCTTTTTCAATGCTGCCTGCCTGCTTGGGGTTCATGAGCCCGTAGGTGCGCTTGCTGATCAGGCTTTCAAGGTCAACGCCGTCGATCAGGTCAACCGGATCCAGTGTGTTGCCCTTCGACTTGCTCATTTTTTGGCCGTCGGCATCGCGAATCAAGCCGTGCACGTACACGTGCTTGAACGGGATGTGGCCGGTCAAGTGAGTGGTCAGCATCACCATTCTGGCAACCCAGAAGAAGATGATGTCAAAGCCTGTGACAAGCACGCTGGACGGCAAGTAGCGTTGCAGGTCGGGGGTGTTTTCCGGCCAGCCTAGTGTCGTGAAAGGCACCAGTCCAGACGAAAACCAGGTGTCGAGCACATCCGCATCGCGCGTGAGCGCGCCTGTGACGCCGGCCGCGCGCGCCTGCTCAATGGCTTCTTCTTCTGAATGTGCCACGAAGATCTGGCCGTCTTCCGCGTACCAGGCAGGGATTTGATGGCCCCACCATAATTGACGGGAAATGCACCAATCCTGGATGTTGTTGAGCCACTGGTTATAGATGGTGGTCCAGTTGTCCGGGTAGAACTTCACCTGGCCATCGGCGACAACTTCCAGCGCCACTTCGGTGATGCTCTTGCCCGGGTTGAGGGTGCCGTCCGGGGCAGGTTTGCTCATGGCGACAAACCATTGGTCTGTCAGCATGGGCTCGAGCACCACGCCCGTGCGATCACCCTTGGGCTGCATCATCTTGTGCGCATCGACTTTGACGAGATAGCCAAGGGTTTCAAGTTTTGCCACGACAGCCTTGCGGGCCGCGTAGCGCTCCAGTCCCTGGAATTCTTTGGGGCCGTTTTCATTGATGTGCGCGTCCAGCGTGAAAATCACGATGAGCGGCAAATTGTGGCGCATGGCGCATGCGTAATCGTTGAAGTCATGCGCGCCAGTGATCTTCACGCAGCCCGTGCCGAAAGCGGGGTCGACAAAATCGTCCGCAATAATGGGGATGTTCCGATCGCACAGGGGTAATTCCACCAGCTTTCCGAGCAAGTGCTTATAGCGCTCGTCGTCGGGATGCACGCAAAGAGCGCCATCTGCCAGCATGGTTTCGGGGCGCGTCGTGGCGATGGTCAGGCCGCGCAGGGTGACGCTTTCGCCGTCCTTGTTGATGATGGTTTGCGGGCCATCGACGAAGGGGTACAAAATGTGCCACATGTGGCCATCGACCTCTTCGGACTGCACTTCCAGGTCAGAGACTGCAGTGAGCAGTTTGGGGTCCCAGTTGACCAGGCGTTTGCCGCGGTAAATCAGGCCTTGCTTGTGAAGGCGAACAAATGTCTCGACGACACCGCGTGACATGCGGTCGTCCATGGTGAAATATTCGCGCGGCCAGTCAGCTGATGCGCCCAGGCGACGAACCTGGGTGGTGATTGCATTGCCCGATTTTTCTTTCCACTCCCAGACTTTCTCCACGAATTTTTCGCGACCGAGGTCGTAGCGGGATATTTTTTGCGCATCGAGCTGGCGCTCTACGACGATTTGCGTGGCAATGCCCGCATGGTCGGTGCCCGGGATAAATACGGTGTCATCACCCGACATGCGGTGGTATCGCACCAGGCCGTCCATGATGGTCTGGTTAAATGCATGCCCCATGTGCAGGGTGCCTGTCACGTTGGGTGGAGGGAATTGAATCACGTAAGGTTTGGATTCCGTCCCCGTTTCTACGTGCTGGCCCGCCTTGAAGTAGCCGCGTTGTTCCCATTCGTTGTACCAACGGGTTTCAAGCTCGGCAGGTTCAAAGCTCTTGGAGAGTTCCAGGGGGTCGCTCGCGGCGGGGGCGGCGGGATTCGGAGAGGCGGCTTGAGTCATTGCAGGGTTCCAGCAAACAGGGCGCTTGGTCGAAATGCGGCCAAGCAAACCGCTAATTTTAAGATGTAATACGTTCTTCTCGGCGTGTTAGAATACCGGGTTACTGTAAACCTTTTAGAAGTCCCTGTTTTTATTGGGAAAAATCTATTGGTTGGCAGTGTCGAATCCATGTTTTGACGTTTGGTTCGGGTCTGTTGCGCATTGCGAACGGCTCCTGCGCTGATAAATGGGCGCGCCGCGGTAAGCCTCGGTGGTGTCCGAATATTGGCCCCTGATGTCACGCATCATCTAAAAATTAGTCAAAATTCAGTCTATTGGAGTTTTCATGTCCATCGAACGCACCCTCTCGATCATCAAGCCTGACGCCGTTGCCAAGAATGTCATCGGTCAAATCGTCGCCCGTTTCGAAACGGCTGGCCTGAAAGTTATTGCTGCGCGCCTGGTGCAACTGTCGCGCGCCGACGCAGAGCGTTTCTACGCCGTGCACAGCGCACGTCCTTTCTTCAAGGACTTGGTCGAATTCATGATCTCCGGCCCGGTGTTCGTGCAGGCTCTGGAAGGCGAAAACGCCATCCTGACCAACCGCGACCTGATGGGTGCTACGGACCCGAAGAAAGCCGACGCCGGCACCATCCGTGCTGACTTCGCTGACAGCATCGATGCAAATGCTGTTCACGGTTCGGACGCTGCCGAGACGGCTGCAGTCGAAATCGCCTTCTTCTTCCCCGAAATCAACATCCACAGCCGTTGATTTCTTAGTTTTTACGTATTAGCGTTAAGAAAGTTATGGATACCGCCGAACGAATCAATCTGCTGGGCCTCGATGGCGCCGCGCTGGCCGACTTAGTCGGTCAATGGGGTGGCAAGCCATTTCGTGCCCGTCAGCTGCAGCGCTGGATGCACCAGCGCGGTGCCGATTCGTTCGACGCCATGACTGACCTGGCCCGCGAGTTTCGGGGTCAGCTAGCCGAAAAATGCCTTATCGAGGCGTTGCCAGTCAATATCGAGCAGCGCTCGTCAGACGGTACACGCAAGTGGTTGTTTGACGTGGGGCAGGGCAACGCCATTGAAACCGTCTTCATTCCTGAAGATGACCGTGGCACGCTTTGTATTTCCAGTCAGGCTGGATGCGTCGTCAATTGTCGTTTTTGCTCCACCGGCCATCAGGGTTTCAATCGCAACTTGCGATCCAGTGAAATCATCGGTCAGCTATGGTGGGCCAAGCGCGTGCTGGAGGCCGATATCGGCACCGCCCGTTTGGAAAGTGCGAAAACCACAGAGGACACTCGCGTCATAAGTAACGTGGTCATGATGGGTATGGGTGAGCCTCTACTCAACTACGATCAGGTGCTTCCTGCTCTGCGTCTCATGCTGGATGACAACGCTTATGGCCTGTCCCGTCGTCGCGTGACCGTGTCTACGTCTGGCGTTGTGCCCATGATGGATCGTCTGTCGCAAGACTGTCCGGTGGCGCTCGCTGTGTCGCTGCATGCGCCGAATGACACGCTGCGTGATGAGCTGGTGCCGCTGAACAAGAAGTACCCCCTGAAAGAGTTGCTTGCGGCGTGTGAACGTTATTTGGAGTTTGCGCCGCGCGACTTCATCACTTTTGAATACTGCATGCTGGACGGCATCAACGATACCGACCAGCACGCTAAAGAACTGATCCAAATTGCACGCCAGGTGCGTTGCAAGCTGAACCTGATTCCGTTTAATCCGTTTCCTGAGTCGGGCCTTAAGCGCTCCGCCTCACCGCGCATAAAGGTGTTTGCCCAGCGTCTGATGGATGCAGGCATCATCACTACCGTGCGCAAGACGCGAGGTGACGACATTGACGCGGCTTGTGGGCAACTGGCTGGGGAAGTGCGCGACCGCACTCGTATTACCGAGCGCAACGCGGCACAGCGCCAGACCATACCAATTAAACAGGTGCATGCATGACGCAGGATTTCG
>JBEBWV010000193.1:0-6000 GCA_040391965.1 Achromobacter deleyi
CCTGCACAAGCTGGTTGATCTCAGCGAGCGTGCTGCTGGCGTGCGCCTTCGTTTCAGCGGAAATATCGCTTGCGGTTTGCGCCAGCGCGTCGCAGATCTGTTGCTGATAGCCTGAAGATTGCGCGCCGATCTGTTCCCATTCCTGGCGCAGCGTTGCGGCCATGGCACCCAAGGACTCGGTCCATGCCGCCAGGCGTTGCTGATCTTGCAACGTTTGTTCCGCTTGCAATGCCGCGGCAGCTTTGGGGGCAGCGGCCACAACCTGCACAAGCTGGTTGATCTCAGCGAGCGTGCTGCTGGCGTGCGCCTTCGTTTCCGCAGAAATATCGCTTGCGGTTTGTGCCAGCGCGTCGCAGATTTGTTGCTGTTGGCCGGCCGCTTGCGCGCCAACCTGTTCCCATTCCTGGCGCAGCGCAACCGCCATGGAACCCAAGGACTCGGTCCACGTCGACAGTCGCTGTTCGTCTTGCAATGCCACTTCCGCACGCAGTTCTTCGTGGGCCTGGCCCACGGTTTGCACGAGCGAGGCCGAGTGCTGCGCGAAGCTTGCCGTAGCGGCGGTCAATGCCAGTTGATTGTCGCCTGCCAATTTTTCGCTGGCGCGTTCGTGACGGGATAGGGCGCCATCCCAGGTTTGAGACAGGGTGCCTGCTACGCCATCCAGGCGAGCTGCGACCCCATCCAACAAGCTCGCAGACCGTTTATCAAACGTATCGGCGAAACCATCCAGCGATAGGCGCAGGTCTTGTGTAAGCGAATCGTTTGCGTGTTGTTGACCGGCAATAGCGTCTTTCCAGATGTCCGCCACCGTGGTGGTGGTGCTCTCAAAGCGCGTCGACAGACCATCCAGTTGCTGTTGAACGGCTTGCGTCACGGTGCCGTGCATCGCGGCGGTCTCGCGTGCGAGACTTGCCATCGTGGCCTCCACGACGGGTTGTATCGTTGCACTTGCCGAGCGTGCGCCGTCGACGATGCTTTCTTTCAAACTCTGTTCCACCGACGAGGCCAGGCGTGTGTACGCCGCGTCTGCCTTGCTGTGGAAAATGTCCTGGTTGGCGACCAGGCGGTCGTTTAAGGTCTGGCTTTGCTGCTCTATGGCCGTCATCATGACCTGCAGCCGCTCAACCAAGGTTGGCACAAGCTCTGCTTGCCGCTGCATCAGCTTGAAACCCTCTTCACGCTGGTGGGCCAAGGAGTAAACGCGCAGGGTGGTCGCAATTTTTGTGTCCAGCACCTGCGCCGCCCGAAGACGCTCGCGCCGGCACAATGCAGAAAGCAGGCCAAGCATCGCCGAGGTCGCCACGCCGGCGACCGATGTGCCAAACGCAAACCCCAGTCCTTTAACCGGTGCCGCCAACGACGCGCGGATGGCCTCAAGGTTTGTTGAGCTTTCCAGCGCCAGCCCGGTGCCGCGCAGCGTAGCCACCATGCCCAGGAAGGTGCCCAGCATGCCTAGCAATACCAGCAAGCCCACGAGATAGGGCGTAAGGCTTGGTCCCGGCAGGCCCACGCGCTCACCTTCGACGCGCAGGCGTACCGCGTTGCGCAGGCTCGGATGGATCTTGTCCAGCCATTCGCCCAGGTTGGCGGGAGCCTCGGACAGTCCTGCCAGCGCCTTCGCAAGCGTGGAGGTGGCTTGTTGGTAGCGATAGAGCTCCAGCGCACCCACCAGATACACGGTGCCGACCAATGCGGTAACGGACAGTGCCAAGGGATTTGATGAGACATAGCCCGCGCCAATCCAGCACGCAGCGGCTGCGCCAACAGCAAAAACTACAAAATGAAGAAATCGAGTCATGACGTCCTGGTTAACAGGCGCGAAGGGCAGCAAGCAGCCCTTCGATCGGTTGAAAACGAATATCTAATTCTGCGAGCAACACGCTCTGCATATCCTTGCGGAATACATCCAGCCACACGCCTGGGACCACCCCTGAGGGGGTCTCTGACGCCTGAGCATCGGCCAATGCCGTCTGCTCAATCTGGCGCAATCGTTCAAAATGCACTGCCAGCAACTTGGGTACGGCCGCCAAGAGGCTGCGCTCTCGCGCGCCGAGCGCCTGCTCCATCACCGTATCCACCACGGCCAGCCGAGTCATTTCAGGCGTCGCGGATGCCAACAACGTGCGTAAACGGCCCCGCAAATTGCCGATACTGGACTCCATCGTCTGCTGAAGAGACGTGTAACGCTGACGATAAGTCGAGTACTCAACTACCGGTGCCACCCTGGCTTCACCCTGCCCGGGCACCCGCATTTGCCCGCGATGCCTGGACGGTGCTGTGGCGTTAATGCCTGTGATGGCATCCTCCAGCATCGTCCGCACCCGCGCGCATTCCTGCTCCTCGGCGTCGCCAGGCGCGCGCGCGATAGCCGGCACCACGGGTGGCGCCCGATTCAGGGCCGAGGCCAGAGCGATGGCGTCGGTCCAGCCAAGCCACAGGCTTAGCCGGTCCGAGAGCGATTGCCTGGACTCTGGAACATCGGCGTCGGTCATGCGAGCAAGCAGGCGAATGAGCTTCGGCCCGCTGAAACCCGTGCGCTGTGGAAGTTCTTGCACCATGCCTACCAGGGTAAAAGAGCCCGGATTTTACACTTTGGCGGAGTAGGAGCTTTAGAGGGGGTATTGGCCCAGCCGGATCTGCTGCTCGCGACCCTTAGCCCGCCTGGTTTGGGCGGTGTAACAAGGCTGAAAAACGAGCGCGGGCGCGCTGCGCGGCGAGTCGAGCGGCCGTCGATATGTGGCCCATGCCGAAGAACCCGTGAGGCAGGCCTGCGGCATCGTGGAAATCGACGAATACGCCTGCAGATAACAATGCTTCTGCGTAGGCTTTTCCTTCATCACGCAGCGGGTCGAGTTGTGCCGTGCAGATAATGGCAGACGGCGCCCCAACCAGGGTCTCTGACAGCAGGGGCGAGACGCGAGGGTCGGTGCCTGGTTCGTTGGCACCGAGATATTGCCTGGCATACCAGCTAATCATGTCCAGCGACAGGAAGTGGTCGGCGGCGTTGGCGGAGCGGGAGACGTAATGCTGATTAATCTCGTCGCTGGCGTAGGCGCCGCGCGCGTCAGTGACCGGGTAGGCCAGCAATTGGCCGGACAATGCGGGGTGGTTGCCGCGGCGGGCAAGCGCGACGGCAGCGGCGAGATTGCCGCCCGCGCTGTCGCCTGCCACACCGAACCCCGTTCCACCGCCCAACGTCGCCAGATTCTCGGCCACCCATTCGGTGGCAGCCAGACAATCCAGGAACGCGCAGGGGAATCGATGTTCAGGCGGTCTTCGGTAGTCCACGCTCACGACTACCGCATCACATTCGGTGCAGAGCTCCCGTGCCTGAAGGTCATGCGTGTCAAGGTCACCCGCCACCCAGCCACCACCATGGAAAAAAACGATGGTGGGTCTGGCTGCCGGGAGTGCATTGGGGCGGTAAATGCGTGCAGCCAGCGTGGTCTGGGCCACGTCGATGAGGACGTTGCTCACCGTGCATGCCGGGGCTGTAAGCTTCCGGGCTGCACGGCGGGCCAAAAGGGCTTCACGTGCACGATCAGGCGTCATCTGTGCCGGATCGCGGGCAGGGAAAAGTGCCATGGAGGAAGCGATTTCTCGGTCTAACATAACTGTCTATTACTCCAGGGTAATGCCCAGATCGCGCACCAACGTCCTCTCGCGTTCAAACTGTGCTGCCATGTACTGAGCGTAGTCGGCGCTATTCATATAGAGAATTGGCTGGTCGTTCTGTGCCAGCGTGGCCAGGTAGCCGGGGTCGGCCATGGCGCGCCGGATAGCGTCATGCAGCTTGCCGACAATGACCGGGTCCATGCCGCGCGGGCCGGCAATGCCGATGGGGGAGTGGACGACGATGTCATAGCCCTGATCTTTTAGCGTGCGCAGATCAGGCCATTGATCCAGTCGTTTGTCGCTCAGCGTAGCAAGTACGCGTGCCTGACCTGCTCGAGCCATAGGGCCCCAGCCTGGGTCTGAAATGACATCAATATGGCCACCCAGCAACGCGTTGGTTTCTTCCGCCATGCCCTTGAATGGCACAAAATTGAACTTGGTGCCGGTTGCTTTGGCAAGACGCTCCATTGCAATTTGTCCGTTGCTTCCCACGCCACTGGAACCGTACGAGACGCGCCCGGGGTGCTGCTTTGCAAACGCGATCAGTTCGTCCAGCGTTTTCCAGGGTGCATCCGCTTTGACGACAATGCCATTGGTATAACCGGTCAAATTGATGATGTAAGTGAAGTCGGTGAGCGGGTCGTAGGCGGTTTTTTGCAGATGGGGCAGGCGCAGCAGGGTGGCACCAACCAGAGATAGCGTGTAACCGTCGGCTTTCGCGGTATGCGCCATCGATGCTGGCCCTAACGTGCCACCGGCACCGGGCTTATTTGACACGATGATTGCCTGGTTCAAGTCCTTGCCCAGGGCGGCCGCCAACGCACGAATTTGCACGTCTGTGCCTCCACCCACCGGGAAAGGCACGATCAGCGTAATGGGTTTCGTCGGGAATTCTTCCGCCGCCGCCGATCCGCAGACGCAGGCGAGCGAGGTAAATAAGACAGCTAACCATTTCATGGAGGTCTCCTCTGTTATTGGCGTTAATTAGTTCTTTGTAGAACTTTAATGGTTCTTCAAAGAACTAATATATCGGTATTATCCCGAGGAGGGCATAGAAATGGGGGGCAACTGCGGCAGTTCTGCTCAGTAAAGATGAGCCCAACCGTCTTGCCGCTGCGTGAGCCGTTCAAGCAAGGCTTCGAACTGTTGCTGCTCGCTCGCGTCCAGCACGGAGAGCATTTGCGCTTCCCTGGCACGAAAAAGCGGAATGATCTCGTCGCACAGGGCGGAGCCGCTAGGCGACAAACTCAGATAGACCCGGCGTGCATCCGCCTCGTCTGGCGTACGGTTAATGTGTTTAGCGCTCGCCAGTTTGGCGACAGCCTGGCTGATGCTGTTTTTCGGACGCCCCGTGGTTTCGCAAATGTTCTGGGCGCTTAGCTGACCCAATTGACTCAGACAAAGCAAGACGACGAATTCCGAACGCGCCAACCCGTAGCGACGGTCGATTTCCTTGTACACCGGCTCAGTGTAAAAGTTGGCCAAATAACTCAAGCGGTAGCCAACGGTGGCGACACCGCGCTCAAGCATATGCTGATGTGGAGTAGAGGCCATCCGAAGCGTTAAAGACCAGGAAAAGAGGGCGGCGGCTGGTGGGGTGATCCCGCCATGCAGACGTGTCTTATATCATGTTTGGCGCGCTTGTCTGACGCATCTGCCATCACCTTCACCCTGCAAAAGCTGCCGTGCCTGGGTCGCACCACCAGCCACTGATGAGCTGCGCCGGCCGACTCGTCGCGATGACGCGCGCGCAATCGGGCCACGCGTCTAACCTGACGCGCAGGCCTGCATAAATGCCGTGTCCGTCGCCCGGTTCGATTTTTCCGTGGGCTTCAACACCTTCCCCCGCTTTGATGGACCCATCCGCCACGATGTCGCCGCCTGCCTTGATGCCCCAATCCGTTTCCAGATGATTGCCACAGACAATCGATTCGCCCGCCTGAATGCCGCAGGCCGCTGTAATCTGGTCGGCGGCGTTCACCTGGCCACCCGCCTTGATACCTTGGCCGCATTTAATGGAACCACCAGCCTCGACGTTCTGTCCTGCGTGCAGATGGCCAGTGACGGCTAGGTCTTCCCCGCTGCGCACGTCCCACTTGGCGCGCACATTGCCCACGCAATCGACGCGGGTCGCGGCCTCGATTCCCCATTCTGAAGAAATGTCGCCACCGGCGCGAATCAATCCGCTGCTGGTGATGCTGGCCTGCGCTTCAATGTTCTCGCCCGCGATGATGGATGTGCCTGCTCGAATGCCACCGCCGGTCGAAATGGTTCGGCCCGCACGTACAACGCTATCGACGTTGATTCCCATGCGCACGCGCAAGGTGCCCGCGAAGACGATAGCGTTGGCGTCCACGCTGTCCAGGGTCAGGACGGCGTCTGTGG
>JBEBWV010000194.1:0-5917 GCA_040391965.1 Achromobacter deleyi
CATGATGCGCAAGTGCCACCTGAACACCTGCCCGGTGGGCGTGGCCACGCAAGATCCGGAATTGCGCAAGAAGTTCCAGGGCAAGCCGGAACATGTCGTGAATTTCTTCTTCTTCATCGCAGAAGAAGTCCGCGAAATCATGGCGCAGTTGGGCATTCGCAAGTTCGATGACCTGATCGGCCGTGCTGATTTGCTGGATATGCGCTCGGGTGTAGAGCACTGGAAAGCACAAGGCCTGAACTTCTCCCGCATCTTCCATCAACCGCAGTCCGACGCTGATGTGCGCCAGACGGAATCGCAAGATCATGGTTTGGCCGGCGCGCTGGATCATCAACTGATCGAACGCAGCAAGCCCGCCATTGAACGCGCAGAGAAGGTGTCGTTCATTATTCCGGTGCGCAACCGCAACCGCACCATTGGTGCCATGTTGTCTGGTGTCGTCGCCACACGCTATGGCCATGAGGGATTGCCGGACGACACCATTCATATTCAGTGCAACGGCACTGCCGGCCAGAGTTTTGGCGCATTCCTGGCCCATGGCATCACCATGGATCTGGTGGGCGAAGCCAACGACTACGTAGGTAAGGGTTTGTCAGGCGGACGCATCATCGTGCGCTCGCCCAACGACTTCCGTGGCTTCGGCCCGGATCACATCATTGCCGGCAACACCGTCTTGTACGGCGCGCTGGCCGGTGAGGCCTTCTTCAATGGCGTGGCCGGTGAACGCTTTGCCGTGCGTAATTCCGGTGCGGCCACCGTTGTGGAAGGCACTGGCGACCACGGCTGTGAATACATGACGGGCGGCACAGTGGTGGTACTGGGAGCGACGGGTCGCAACTTTGCTGCAGGCATGTCGGGCGGTGTGGCGTATGTGTGGGATCCGGAGCGCGCACTCAAAGGGCGCACGAACTTGACCATGGTCGAGTTGGAAGGTGTCACGGCTCATGCCGAGCAGCAAGCGTTGAACCACATCGAATCGTGGCACAGCGTTCAGCGCGGCCAGGAGCGCGAAACCGACGAGACTATTCTGCGCCGTTTGGTGGAGGATCATTTCCGCTACACCGGCAGCTACCGCGCTCGCGAAATCCTTGGTGACTGGGAAGCGTCGCGCAGCAAATTCGTGAAGGTCATGCCGACGGATTACCGCCGCGCATTGGGTGAAATGTGGCGTGCAGCCAATCCGCAACAAATGGCCGCGTAAGGATTAAGCATGGGAAAGATAACTGGCTTTATGGAATTCTCGCGTCTGCAAGAGGCCGCGGAGGCCCCGCAGAAGCGTTTAAAGCACTGGCGCGAATTCGTGCTGCACTTGACCGATGACCAGGCCAAGCAACAAGCCGCGCGTTGCATGGACTGCGGCATTCCGTTTTGCAATAACGGCTGCCCGGTCAACAACATTATTCCGGACTGGAACGACCTGGTTTACAAGCAGGACTGGCGCCGCGCGCTGGAAGTGCTGCACTCCACGAACAACTTTCCGGAGTTCACGGGCCGCATCTGCCCTGCGCCGTGTGAATCGGCCTGTACCTTGTATATCAACAGCGACGCTGTTGGCATCAAGTCGATTGAGCACGCCATTATCGACAAGGGCTGGACGGAAGGTTGGGTAGCACCTGTGTTGCCCGCACGCAAGACCGGCAAGAAAGTTGCCGTCGTGGGCTCCGGCCCTGCCGGCATGGCCTGCGCGCAACAATTGGCTCGCGCCGGGCACTCCGTAACGCTGTTCGAAAAGAGTGATCGCATTGGCGGTTTGCTGCGCTATGGCATCCCCGACTTCAAGCTGGAAAAGTCGCAGATTGATCGCCGTATTTCGCAAATGGAATCGGAAGGTGTCGAATTTTCGCCATCCACCTACATTGGCGATGCCAACGATGCCGCAGCCGACGGATTGACCGCACGCTCGCCCGAATCACTCATGGCCGAGTTTGATGCGGTTGTGATGACTGGCGGTGCGGAAAACCCGCGCGACTTGCCAGTACCGGGACGCGAACTTTCTGGCGTTTACTACGCCATGGATTTTCTGCGTCAACAGAACAAAGCGGTGGCAGGCGACCGACTGACCAACCAGACGCTGGCCAAGGGCAAGCATGTAGTCGTGATTGGTGGTGGCGACACCGGCTCTGATTGCGTGGGCACCAGCAACCGGCAAGGCGCCGCATCGGTGACGCAGTTCGAATTGATGCCACAACCGCCGGAAAGCGAGAACAAGGCCATGACGTGGCCCTATTGGCCACTGAAAATGCGCAGCTCGTCTTCCCATGAGGAAGGTTGCGAACGCGACTGGGCCGTCACTACCAAACTGCTTAAGGGCACCAACGGCAAGGTTGAAAAGCTGGTTGGCGCACACGTGGAATGGTTCAAGGACGACGCCACCGGCCAGATGAAAATGCGCGAGATCGAAGGATCAGAGTTCGAGATCAAGGCTGATCTCGTGCTGCTGGCCATGGGTTTTGTGTCGCCGGTTCAAACCGTGCTGGATGCGTTTGGCGTTGACCGTGATAGTCGTGGCAACGTGCGCGCCAACACGGATGACTATCGCACAAACATAGACAAGGTATTCGCGGCAGGCGATATGCGCCGAGGCCAATCCCTCGTGGTGTGGGCCATCCGTGAAGGGCGCCAGTGTGCGCGCTCGGTCGATGCTTACCTCATGGGTAGCAGCGAGTTGCCGCGCTAAACAACGGCAGTGAACGGCGACACCGCCGTTTTTAAAGCGTTGAAATTTGGGGGTCTGAGCTTATAGCTGCAGACCCCCAAATTGCATTGCAGCATCGAAATACTCAGCCGGCGTACGCAAAATTAAGTCAGCAGACAACTTTGCTACGTAAGATAAGCGCACATTCAAACTGTTGCGCTATGCCCTACATGCCTTCGTATCCAGAACACGCCAGCAACGCGGCCACCCCCGTTCCCACGCCCTCCCTAACTCAAATTTTCCTTGCATTCTCCAAGGTGGGATTGACCAGTTTCGGCGGCGGCTTAAGCGGTTGGATGATGCGCGAATTCGTGCAGGAACGGCGCTGGATGAACGAGTCGGAGTTTCTGAGCGGCCTGGCCTTGGCCCAAGCCTTTCCCGGTGTGAACGTAGTGAACCTGGCGATATGGATCGGCTTTCGCTTGCGCGGCGGCCCCGGTGCGTTGCTCGGCGGCCTGGGCATCACCGTTCCGCCCATGCTGGTAGTTATTTTGCTGGCCATGCTGCTGTCGAGCCTTGGGCAGTCAAACACCGTGCACGTGGCGATGGCAGGCGTGGCCGCGGCAGCGGTGGGTGTATCGCTGCAAACCGGATTGCGAGCAGCCAGACGGGCCCTGCAAGGGTTGGCACCGTTGCTGATCATGGCCATTACGTTTGCTGCCATTTTTTTGTTTAGCGTGCCGTTGATATGGGTCGTCGGCGTGATGGCTCCACTTTCAATCGGCATGGCTTACTTCAAAATCCGCGCGAAAGAGGCCAGCAAATGAACCTCTCCGCGCTCGTTGCCCTATTCAAAGTTTTCTCGCCGCTCTCGTTTCTGACGGTAGGCGGCGGGCAAAGCATCCTGCCTGATATTCATCGTCAGGCAGTCGGCACCTACGGCTGGATTACCGACGCTCAGTTCCTGGACTACTTTGCGCTGTCACGCATAGCGCCTGGCCCGGCCTCGTTATTGGTCACGCTTATCGGCTGGCATGTTGACGGCTGGGCGGGCGCGATCGTGGCGTCCATCGCCATTTTTGTGCCGTGTTCAATTTTGATTTACGGCCTGGCACATATTTGGGCGCGTTATCGCAGCTCGATTACCGTTCGCGCCATTGAAGCCGGTTTGGTGCCGGTGGCAGCAGGCATGATTCTGGCGTCATCGTGCACGATTCTGCGCGCAGCCGAAGGCGGTGCATGGGCGTGGGGCGTTGCCGCCGCATCCACACTGGCGCTCGTCTATACGCGCATTAGTCCGTTCCTGATGCTGGCCGTAGGCGCAGCGGTTTTTTGGGCCGCACTGGCCTGAGTCGGGTGCGCTGCACATCAACCGCTGTTGCACCTGCGCCACGCAGTTTGGTGCAACACCGCTGGCATTGATGTGGGTCAAAGAGCATCCCGCGGTGCTCTGCGAACCTCTCCTTTCCCGATACGCAAGGAATGGAGAAGAAAATGTTTTCGCTCACCGCACATGCCCGCGCCGCCATGCTCGCCGGTTTATTTACGGCTGGTATGTTTGCCCCGACTGTCCAGGCACACGAAGCTGGCGACGTGTTGCTCAAGGTTGGCGTGTCGCAGGTGCGTCCGAAGTCTGACAATGGCTCTGTGCTGAATGGCGCCGTCAATCTCGATGTCAACAACAGTACGCGCCCCAGCTTTACGCTGACCTACATGGCCACTCGCAATATCGGTATTGAACTGCTGGGTGCCTGGCCGTTCTCGCATGACATCAGCGGCAGCGGTGGGCTGGGGAAAATCGGTTCATCCAAGCAACTGCCACCAACGCTGAGCGTGCAATGGCACTTTCTGCCCGACAGCACCGTGCAGCCCTATGTGGGTGTTGGCCTGAACTACACACACTTTTTCAGCACAAAAACCAGTGGCGCGCTAAGCGATTCCACACTCAAGCTCGGTGACTCATGGGGCTTGGCAGGACAGATCGGCGTGGACGTGAAGTTGAGCGAGCGCTGGTTCTTGAACGCGGACCTGCGCTACATCGATATTTCGTCCAAGGTGCGCCTGGATGGCGAGCGTATCGGCACCGCGCGAATTGATCCGTGGGTAGCTTCGGTAGGCGTGGGCTACCGCTTCTAATCAACCCAAGAACGCACTGCATTCAAACATGGCAGCCCCGATTACGCGGCTGCCATTTCTGTTTTCCGTACGGACGCACTCTGTGCACCTTGCAAGGCTTCGCGAAACGCAGCGAGTGCGGGAGAACTGTCATCGCCCCGCCACACGAGCATGGTCACCGCCGAGTCAAAGGGCGCAGGCAGGTCCTGCACGCGCACGGCGTCTTGCGCCTGCAATACGTTCAGCACGGAGCGCGGCACAATGGCTACGCCCGCGCCCGCCGCCACGCAGGCGACGATGGCGTGATAAGACGCAAACTCCATCACGCGCGCAGACGACACGCCTTGTTGACCCAACCAAGATTCCAGAATGCGGCGATAAGAACAACCCGCCGTAAACGCGATGACAGAACGTGCCGCGAGATCCGTTGGTGAGGACACGGCGGGCGCACTCAATGGCGAGATCAGCGCCAAGGTTTCAAGAAACACGTGCTCGCTCTCCAGGCCCTCGGCGTCAAAGGGCCACGCGACAAACGCGGCATCCACTTCGTAGTTGCGCACTTTATTGACCAAAGCGGCGCTGGTTCCCGTCACCAACTCCAGGCGTACTTGCGGCCAGGCTGCGTGAAAGTGTGCAAGAACTGGTGGCAATCGGGCTGCCGCCGTGCTCTCCATCGTGCCGATCCGCAGAACGCCTTGAGGCGTGCCATCGCGCACCGCCACTTGCGCCTCTTCTGCCAAACGCAGCAAGCGCTCGGCATAAGCCAGCAACACCCGCCCTTGATCCGACAGCACGAGCCGACGGTTCTGACGGCGAAACAACGGCGCCCCCAAACTCGCCTCAAGCTGTCGCAAGCGCGTGGACACATTGGACTGAACACGATTCAAATGCACCGCGGCCCGTGCGACTCCGCCCTGTTCAGCCACTGCCTTGAAAATCTGCAAGGCGTCTAGATCCAAATTTCTCATTTTGAGAACCTATATTCTGAATAATTCATTATTCAAGATATAAGTACAGACCTAGACTGGTCTCATGTCAACCCTAAACCACTCCCATGCGACACGTCATCCTCTTGGACTGGCGTGGCCAGGCGCGGTCGCCATGGCTGTCGCCATGGGTATCGGACGCTTCGCATTCACCCCCGTTTGGCCTTTGATGGCCAGCGAT
>JBEBWV010000195.1:0-5635 GCA_040391965.1 Achromobacter deleyi
GAAAGAATTGCGCCGCGTCATCGAACCCCTGATCACGCTGGGCAAAGAGCCCACGTTGTCGAACAAGCGCCTGGCTTTTGCCCGCTTGCGCGATCGCGATGCAGTGGTGAAGCTGTTTGCTGAAATCGGTCCGCGCTACGCGGCCCGTAACGGCGGCTACACCCGTGTGCTGAAGATGGGTTTCCGTCAAGGCGACAACGCTCCGATGGCATTCATGGAGTTGGTTGACCGTCCGGAAATCGACGAAGCTGACAGCGCCGCCGAGTAAATTCGGTAGTGTAGAAAGCGACAAGGGCGGGTCTTCGGACCCGCCCTTGTTTTATTTGTGCGTCAGAATCATGGCAGCCCTAAGCGTCACGAAACGCTTCCTTCAGTGCGGCGGCCTCGCGCTCAAGCTGATCTGCCGGTACTTGAGGCGGCATGGCGAAGGTGAGCTCCTTCTGCACGATGTACTGCGTAGAAGTGATGTCTTGAGGGTGATGCATAGGGATGACGTGAGCGTGTGCGTGCGCGACGTGAATTCCCGTGAAAGCAAAGCCCACACGTTCCACCGAGTACAGTTGTTTCATGTGGCGCGCCAGGCGCTGGCCGAGCCCCATGATGTGACCCGCGAGATCGGACGGCATATCTTCGAAATAAGCGTGATGTTGCTTCGGGATGATCAGTGCGTGGCCTGCGCGCACCGGTTGAATATCCAGGAAGGCGAGCACGCGATCATCTTCAAAGAGGACGTGGGCCGGGATCTGGTGTTGGGCGATCCGGCAGAACAGGCAGTTTTCGGACATGTGATGCCTTTGCGTTTCAAAGTAGAGGAAGGTGTCGCAGTCCAGCTGCGCACGGCAATGCCGATAAAATACCCCGAGTTGCACCTACTTGGGGCATAGCGAGGAGTGTCTATGATGCGGGATGACGACGTGGTGCTGATCATCAGTAATGCGCCTGATTTGATGCTGGCCAAGCGTATCGCGCACATCTTGGTGGAAGACGGGCTTGCGGCATGCGTGAACCTTGGCGCGCCGGGTTTGTCCATCTACATGTGGAACGGCGAAGTGGAGGGAACAGAAGAGGTGCCGATCCATATAAAGACCACCTACGGGCGTCACGAGGCGGTTGTGCGTGCCTTGGCTTCCATGCACCCTTACGAGGTGCCCGAAATTATCGTAGTGCCTGTGATCGGTGGCGCCGCCCCTTATTTGGATTGGGTGCGTACGCAAACGGCGCAGACGTCTGACGAGCAAAAGAGAGAGTAATGCTGCAATTCACTGGTTTCCCGAGAACGCTACGCATCGCGCCGATGCAGACATACTGCTTGCGTGCGGCCGCAGTGAGACTGGTGTGGATGGCGTTGGCCATGCTCGCGCTGCTGTCGGCATGGCCCGGTATGGCAAAGGCCGAAGAGTCGTTTTTGGAACCGGAGCGTGCCTTTGTGTTTACGGCCGCCATGACGGCGCCCGACTCGCTGGAATTGCGCTATGTGATTGCGCCTGGCTATTACATGTATCGCGAGCGCTTTGGTGTTGCCATTAATCCGGTAGACGCCACCACGCTCGGCGAAGCGGTGTATCCAAAGGGCGATGTCAAATACGACCCCACGTTCGAGAAAGACATGGAAGTCTTTCACAAGACCGTGGCAATCAAAGTGCCCGTGGGCACGGGTAGCAAACCGTTTGTATTGACCGTGACAGGCCAAGGCTGCGCTGATGCCGGGCTTTGCTACCCACCGATGGATACTCAGGTAAAGCTTACGCCGGTGGCCGGTGGCTATGCGATTGACGGCGTCCAGCTCTCCGGTGGGCCGTCAAGCAGTACGACGTCGATATTGAGCAAGGCTGGCTCGATGGACCTCAGCAGCCTAGTGTCTGCGGGTGACATGAATCTGGCCCAAGCCATTGGTGGTCTGGGTTGGGTCAAGACTGCAGGTGTATTTCTGGTGTTGGGCTTGTTGCTGGCCTTTACTCCCTGCGTGTTGCCCATGATTCCCATTTTGTCGTCAATCGTGCTTGGCGGCAGCAAAGAAGCCACGCCTTCGCGCTGGCGTGGTCTGGGCTTGGCCGCCGCGTATGTGTTGGGTATGTCGGTGGTTTACACGGCACTGGGTATTGCCGCGGGCTTGAGTGGCGCAGGCTTGGCCGCCTGGTTGCAGAAGCCTTGGGTGCTGGTGTTGTTTGCTTCGCTGTTGGCCGTATTGGCACTGGCCATGTTTGGGGCGTTCACGCTTCAGATGCCCTCAGGTATTCAGGCCAGACTTGCCGAACGCTCAGGACGTATTCCCGGTGGGCGTGTTACTGGTGCGATCGTAATGGGCGCACTGTCTGCATTGATCGTAGGGCCCTGCGTGGCGGCGCCCTTGGCCGGCGCCTTGCTTTATATCTCACAGACGGGTGATGTACTACTGGGTGGCTCGGCGCTGTTCGCGATGGCCTGGGGCATGGGTGTGCCCTTGCTGCTGGTGGGCGCGTCGTCGGGTGCGCTGCTGCCGAAAGCCGGACCGTGGATGGATGGGGTGAAGCGCTTATTCGGTGTGCTCTTGTTGGCGACCGCTTGGTGGATGGTCATTCCTGTTGTACCGACGTGGCTGCAGATGACAGGCTGGGGTTTCCTGGCGATTGTGAGCGCGGTGATGTTGGGTGCCTTTGATCCGTTGCGCGTCGGCGCGGGAACGGCGCGAATGTTCGGCAAGGGTCTTGGCCTGATGCTGGCGTTGGCGGGCATGGCCTGGTTGATCGGCGCGGCAAGTGGAGGACGTGATGTGTTCCAGCCTTTGGCGCATTTTGCAGCACGCAGCGGTACCGGTGTAGCCGCAACAGGTGCGAGCAATGCTGGTGACACCGGCGAAGTGCATTTCCAGCGGGTACGCACCATCGCTGAGCTTGACGCCTTATTGGCGACTAGCAAACAACCAGTCATGCTGGATTTCTATGCAGACTGGTGCGTTTCTTGCCGTGAGATGGAGCGCTTTACTTTCACGGATCCCGGTGTGGCCGAACGTATGTCTCGCATGCTGCTGGTACAGGCTGACGTGACCGAAAATAATATCGATGATCGTGCGCTCCTTAAACGTTTCCATCTTTTTGGACCACCCGGAATCATGTTTTTTGAACCCGGTGGCAAAGAGATTCCCGATGCGCGTGTGGTTGGCTTTCAAGATGCCCAGCGCTTTACCCAGTCTTTAGATTTAGCGTTGACGGCGCGATAGCCCCAGTGGCTTTTTAAGTCAGGCGTTTGAAGTACAGGTGCCACCGCATTACTCGGTGGCATTTTTTTGTCGTCGTTCTGCGCGCATGAGACAAGGATGCAACATACGCGTCACGGTTCACATTGAGCATGCGTGCGGTGCAAGGTACGATGGCATCGCAATAGTGAGCACGCCATCAAACTCCAACCATAAGCTGGCCCTGTGACGACCACGTCCGTTGATGCAAGCCAAGACCGCCCGGGTCTTCTATATATTCAATTGATGCTCGTCATGGCCACTTGGGGCTTGAACGTGGTGTCCATCAAATACTTGACTGGTTTCATGGACGTGAGCGCGCTCGCGGCTGTGCGCATTGTGGTGGCATTCATTGCCGTCACGCTCATTCTCAAGGCTCGAGGCGGGCACGTGCCCAAGCTCGGACGTCGACAAATTGCGTGGCTTACCCTGGCTGGTTTTCTGGTGGTATATGGCCATCAAACCACCTTGGTTTCGGGGCTTCGGATGTCGTCTGCAGCTAACGGGACGCTGATCATGGCCACCAGCCCATTGTTGTCGGCGTTACTGGCCGCGCTGTTTTATCGTGAGCGTTTGACGGCCACCCGACTGTGCGGCGCCTTGCTTGGCATGCTTGGTGTAGGCATGGTCGTAGCGGGCAGCGGTAAGCAGTTTGGCGTGACCGGGTGGGGCGACGCTGTGGTGTTTCTTGCCGTGCTGGTGTTCGTGTGTGGCGGCTTGGTGATTCAACGCGTGTCGCGTCTGCTGGACCCGTTAACGTTGCTTTGGTACATGTACCTCACTGGTGGTGCGATGCTGGTCATTCACGCGGCGCTCACCCCAGGCACCTATCGGGTAGAGATGTGGCAGATGCCGTGGTGGCCGTGGGTGGTGTTGCTGTTCTCTGCCGTGATTGCGTCTGGTGTGAGCAATATCGTCTGGAACGTCGGCATTGCAAAACTTGGCCTGAGCAAGGCGTCACTGTTCGTGAACTGGCTGCCTATTTTTGGTTTGTTGTTTGCATCGTTGTTTCTCGACGAGCACATCACGCTGACCCACGTGCTGGGGCTAGTCTGTGTCTTGGGCGGCACCTGGCTCGGACTGCGTCCCGCCACCACGGCACGCACGCCAGCCCACACGGAATGAGCTGCCGTGCTACGTGATAAAGAACCGGGGTAAGCGACAGCTTGCCCCGTTTTGTTTTGCCTGTGCTTGCGGTATTACGCAGGCTTGGCACCGCGAGTGCCGAGTGTCTTAGCGCGCTTGCTTGAGCAGTCGGGCAGCTTCAATGGCAAAGTAGGTGAGGATACCGTCGGCGCCTGCACGCTTGAATGCCAACAGCGCTTCCATCATGACCTTGTCGTGATCGAGCCAGCCGTTAGCCGACGCTGCCTTGATCATGGCGTATTCACCACTGACCTGGTATGCGAAGGTCGGTACGCGGAAGGTGTCTTTTACGCGACGCAGCACGTCGAGGTAGGGCATGCCGGGTTTGACCATGACCATGTCTGCGCCTTCCTGGAGGTCAGCGGCGACTTCACGCAAAGCCTCGTCGAGATTGCCGGGATCCATCTGGTAAGCCATTTTGTTGGACTTGCCCAAGTTGGTGGCTGAACCGACTGCATCACGGAACGGGCCGTAGAACGCACTTGCGTACTTGGCCGAGTAGGCCATGATCTGAGTGTGAATATGTCCGTGGGCTTCCAGCGCCGCGCGAATTGCTCCGATGCGTCCGTCCATCATGTCGCTAGGCGCAACCATGTCTACGCCTGCTGCGGCTTGGACCAGGGCTTGCTTGACCAGAATTTCGACGGTGGGCTCGTTCAGCACGTAGCCGTTCTCATCGATAACGCCGTCCTGGCCGTGACTGGTATAGGGGTCTAGCGCGACATCACACAGGATGCCCAATTCGGGGAAGCGTTTCTTCAATTCGCCGACGACACGCGGAATCAAGCCGTTCGGATTGATGGCTTCAATGCCATCGGGTGTTTTGAGCGCCGGGTCAATAACGGGAAAGAGTGCCAGCACGGGGATGCCCAGCTCCACGCATTCTTGCGCAACGGGCAAAAGCGTATCCAACGAATAGCGAACGACACCAGGCAAAGACGACACCGCTTGCTGAAGACCCGTGCCTTCAGCCACAAAAACGGGGTAAATCAGGTCGTTGACGCTGACGGCATTCTCGCGCACCAGGCGGCGCGTGAAGTCGTCGCGGCGTAAACGGCGGGGGCGGGAAACCGGAAACTCAGGGGAAATGATATACGGGTTCATGGCACTACCTTGGGAGAAATCCAATTCTCGATATGGGCGCCCGCTTCTTCCAGACCAATTCGCGACGGGGCCGAAAAGGGAATGGTGTGCAGGGCGCCGATGTCAGCCAATTCCTTGCGCACGGCAAAGATGGCGCGCATGCGTTGACCGTAGGGCAGCTTGTCGGCTTTGGTG
>JBEBWV010000196.1:0-5347 GCA_040391965.1 Achromobacter deleyi
TGCTGGTCAAGCCGACGGGCGAATACCGCGGCAAGCCGGAAGGCACCATCGTCGAAGTCATCGAGCGCCGCACCAACAAGCTGGTGGGCCGTTTCCTGCACGAGCACGGCCTGTCCATCGTGGTGCCGGAAGACCAGCGCATCAAGCACGACATCCTGATTCCGCCCAGCGACACCAACGGTGCGCAGCATGGGCAGGTGGTGTCGGTGGAAATCATGGCGCAACCCACGCGTCACACGCAGCCTCTGGGTCGCGTGTCGGAAGTGTTGGGCGAAATTGATGATCCCGGTATGGAAATCGAAATTGCCGTGCGCAAATTCGATGTGCCGGTTGAGTTTTCTGAAGCGGCGCGCAAGCAGGCAGCGCGTTTGCCCGATGTGGTTCGCAAGGCCGATCTGAAAGATCGTATCGATTTGCGCGATGTGCCGTTCATCACCATTGACGGCGAAGACGCCCGCGACTTCGACGACGCCGTCTATTGCGAGCCGGTTGAATTAGGCACGGCTCAGCGTAAACGCCCAGGCTGGCGCCTGCTGGTAGCCATTGCTGACGTCAGTCATTATGTGCGCCCGGGTGATGCCCTGGATGACGACGCGGTCGAACGCGGTACCAGCGTGTATTTCCCGCGCCGCGTTATTCCCATGCTGCCTGAAACGCTGTCCAACGGGCTGTGTTCGCTTAATCCCAATGTCGACCGTCTTGTGCTGGTTTGCGATATGGTGATCCCGGCGACGGGCGCAAAAGCAGGCACCGTTACGGCTTATCAGTTCTACAACGCGGTCATCAATTCGCACGCTCGCACAACGTACACGAATATCTGGGCAGCGTTGCAGCAGCCTACCGGACCAGCGGCGCAGGCCATAAGCTCAGTGTTGCCTCACGTGCAACACTTGTATGAGCTCTTCCATATCCTGCTGCAAGGGCGCAAGAAGCGCGGTGCCATTGACTTCGATACAGTCGAGACCAAGATTGTCTGCAACGAGTTGGGGCGCATCGAGCAAATCGTGGGTGTGGTGCGCAACGATGCGCACAAACTGATCGAAGAGTGCATGTTGGCCGCTAATACTTGCGCGGCAGACTTCATGACGCGCAGCAAGCATCCCGGTCTGTATCGTGTTCATGAAGGGCCGACGCCTGAACGCCTCAAATCCTTGCGTGAGTTCTTGCGCACCATGGGTCTGAGCATGGGGGGGGGCGATGAGCCCACCGCCAAAGATTATGGCGATTTCCTTGATTCGGTGCGCGGTCGCCCGGACTATCAGTTGTTGCAGACCATGTGCCTGCGCTCTATGCAGCAGGCCATCTACAGCCCGGAAAATGTGGGTCACTTTGGTTTGTCTTATCCCGGCTACAGCCACTTCACGTCACCGATTCGCCGCTATCCGGACTTGTTGACCCATCGCGTCATCAAGGCGCTATTGGTTGGCCAGCGTTATGTGCCAAGTCTTGAAAATCAACCCGTTGTCATCGGGCGCACCCAGCGTGAGCACGAGCATGCCATTTGGGAAAAAATGGGTCTGATGCTGTCGGCAACCGAACGTCGGGCTGATGAGGCCTCGCGTGACGTAGAGGCGTGGCTCAAGTGCTGGTTCGTGAAAGAGCGCGTTGGTGAAGATTTCAGCGGCACAGTCACCGGTGTCGCCAGCTTTGGCATTTTTGTCACCCTGGACACGCTGCACGTGGAAGGTTTGGTTCATGTGTCAGAGCTGGGTGGTGAGTACTTCCAGTTCAACGACGCCTTGCATGAGTTGCGTGGCGAGCGCACGGGCATGCGTTATCGCCTGACTGACAAGGTGCAGGTGCAGGTGGCGCGCGTAGACCTTGAGGCACGCCGTATTGAGTTCCGTCTGGTTCAGGGCACCAGCTTTGAAGCGTTGCGCAAGGTGGCGGCCCGCGGGCCGGATGAACCGCCCCGTTACGTGAAAAAAGCCGCAGCACCAAAACCTGCGGCACTGAAGGGCCAAACCTCGCAAGAGCGACGTGCCGATGCCAAGAAGGCAAGCAAACCGCCCAAGGCTGCCAAGCGCGCGGGTGGTCCTGCCAAGAAGTCCACTCGCAGCCGGCACTAAGCGCGACTGAGGTCAGTGGCTGACGGTGTGCCCGGTGCTTTTTTGTGGCCGGGCCATCGTAGCCAGTCTGGCCAAAGGGGTAACATTGCACTGCTGGCCGGTTCAACCCGGCGGCCCGTCCCGTTTCGGGGGCGGGCATTTGTCTATCTAAAGGTACTGAATTTATGGCGTCAACCCAAGTCCTCGTCGGGTTTCACGCGGTCGTCGCACGTTTGCGTCATGCGCCCGAGTCCATTAAGGACATTTACGTTGAAGCGTCGCGTCGCGATAAGCGCATGCAGACGCTCATCGAGCAAGCCGAGAAAGCGGGACGCCGAGTACATCCAGTGACGACAGACCGGTTGGACGGTCTCGGGCGTGGCACACGCCATCAAGGTGTCGTGGCGCTGGCTGACGAGCGTCAACTGGCTGTCGATGTGGACGATGTGCTCGATGTCATTGAAGGTCCGGCGCTGTTGCTCATTCTCGATGGCGTAACCGATCCGCACAATTTGGGCGCTTGTCTGCGTACGGCTGATGCGGCCGGCGTTCATGCCGTAATTGCACCGCGCGACCGTGCCGTGGGTTTGAATGCCACGGTGCAGCGTGTAGCTTGTGGCGCCGCGGATACCGTTCCCTACATCATGGTCACGAATTTGGCGCGCACCATGCGCAGCCTGAAAGATCGGGATATCTGGTTGGTAGGTACTGACGACCAGGCCACCGAGAGCGTGCACCAAACGGATGCACGTAAGCCCATGGCGTGGGTCATGGGGGCCGAAGGCGAAGGTATGCGCCGTTTGACCCGAGAGACTTGCGACCAACTGGTGACGATTCCGATGCTGGGCTCTGTGGAAAGCTTGAACGTCAGCGTGGCCAGCGCCGTTTGCCTCTTTGAAACCGTGCGCCAGCGCCAAGCGTAAATAATCCTGATCCATCTTCCTCGTCGACCTTAACTTCTTCGTCAGATCATCATGCACCAGAACGGCTTCACCACCACGATTCTCCATTCCGACCGCCAGCAATCCGTCGAGCACGGAGCGGTGCACAAGCCCATGCATCCGTCTTCGGAGTTTGCCTACGAAGACGCGCGCGAGTTGGCTGCGGTGTTTCAGGGCAAGGCAGGCTTTACGTATGCGCGTCAGGGTACGCCCACGACGACTGCCCTGGAAGCCAAGATCAACCAGATGGAAGGCGGCAAGGGGACGGTCAGTTTCGCCACGGGGATGGCCGCGTTATCAGCCATTTTCACTACCCTGTTGCGCCGGGGCGATCATCTCGTGTCCAGTCAGTTTGTGTTCGGTAATACGAACAGCTTGTTGGGCACACTGCTTGAGCTTGGCGTGGAGATCACGTTTGTCGATGCGACGGATGCTGCGCAAGTGCGTGCGGCTATTCAGCCAAACACGCGCATGGTATTTACCGAGACCATTGCCAACCCTGGTACGCAAGTCGCCGATCTGGCGGTCATCGGCGAAATCTGCCGTGAAAAGGGGTTGGTATATGTCGTGGACAACACGCTGACTTCTCCATGGATGTTCCGGCCGATGGTGGTGGGTGCGTCTCTGGTCATGAACTCCTTGTCGAAGTACATCAGCGGACACGGTAATGCGCTGGGCGGTTCGGTGACGGACACCGGCTTGTACGATTGGACTAACTACACCAATATTTTTGACACATATCGCAAAGGCCCCCCAACCAGTTGGGGCCTGACGCAGATCAAGAAAAAAGGCCTGCGCGATATGGGGGGCACTTTGGCCGCCGAACCGGCGCACCGTATCGCTGTCGGGGCTGAGACGCTGGCCTTGCGGATGGCTAAGCATTGTTCTAACGCCATGGCACTGGCACGTTTTCTGAGCGGGCACCGTGGTGTCAGCAAAGTGCACTACCCAGGTTTGTCCGAGCATCCGCAGCATGCGCGTTCCTCAGCACTGTTTGGCGCGCGATTTGGCGGCTTGCTGGGTGTTGAGTTGGCAGACGGTGTGGACTGCTTTGATTTCCTGAATCGTCTGCGTGTGGTGCTCATGGCCACGCACCTCGGCGATACGCGCAGTCTGGCCTTGCCTGCGGCGCACACCATTTACTACGAAATGGGTGCTGAGCGTCGTGCACTCATGGGTATTGCAGATAGTCTGATTCGTGTCTCGGTAGGCATTGAGGACGAAGCCGATCTGCTGTTTGATTTTGATCAGGCCCTTAACGGGTGCCTGCAGGGATAATTCGATTGGGCGTGATAATTTCACGCCCAACCCATTTTTGGGGTCGAGGTTTGGCTGCGGCGGGTTACCGCCGCAATGCATTGGTCATGCGCATTCAGGCTGGAAATTCATGCTTATTCAAATTGCCTCCGTATTCACCCCGGCTGAAGCCGCCGAGATTCGCCGCAGGTTGGATGAGGCGAACTGGGTCGATGGAAAGGTGACTGCGGGTTATCAATCGGCACAGGTGAAGAACAATCGTCAGTTGCCCGAGCAGCACCCGCTATCGCAGGAGCTCGGTAACCTGGTTTTGCAGCGCCTGGCCGTAAATAATTTGTTCATGTCGGCAGCGTTGCCACGCAAAATTTTTCCGCCCTTATTCAATCGCTATGAAGGCGGCGAAGCGTTTGGCTATCACGTGGACAATGCCGTGCGCGGAATACCTGCTACGGGCGAACGGGTACGCACAGACTTGTCGGCGACCCTGTTTTTCTCAGAGCCAGACACCTATGACGGGGGCGAGCTGGTCATTGATGATACCTACGGCCCCCGTGAAGTGAAGCTGCCTGCAGGGCATATGGTGTTGTATCCCGGCACGAGTTTGCACAAAGTGAATCCGGTTACACGAGGCGCACGTGTCAGTTCTTTTTTCTGGATGCAAAGCCTGGTGCGCGAAGACAGTCAGCGTAATTTGCTGCTTGATATGGATGTGGCCATTCAGCGTTTGAACCAAGACACACCTGGTCACCCCTCAATCGTTCAACTGACCGGCATTTATCACAATTTACTGCGCCGCTGGGTCGACGTTTGAGGGCAAATCGAGACTTGTCAGGTAACGCTAAGACAGACTCCGATATCCGTGTTTATGTATATTGCGAAAACGCCTAAAAGCTAGTATTGGCGCGGGTTGTCATGAGGTTTTAGCTTGACAGCCGCATTCCCAAAGGGCCTAATATGTCTCTGCGTCGCTGATGATTTGGTAGCAATAACTTGCCATCAAATTCTCCGCGACGCAGCACTTTATAAGTTGTGCTTTCGCAGCGCAAGAAAACAAGTTTTTCCACTAGTCCGTTCGTCGTTTGCCGGATTCGTGGCGTTCGT
>JBEBWV010000197.1:0-5296 GCA_040391965.1 Achromobacter deleyi
TCGAGATCCGTCCCTTGGCATCCAGCGTGAGCGCGCTGCTTCCCTGAAACACCACAAATCTCCCACTTAATTACACAAAATCCTACTTTTTCCCACTCTACGGTAAGGACTTAGCGTGGTCAAGCGCATGGTTGCAAATTTTTCAATCACAACAAGGACTTAGAGCAATTTGGAAAATCAGAAAAACAAAAACCTCCTAATAAATCAGGAGGTTGCGGACTTATCTAAATGTCCTTCTTCAGAAGTCTTGCCTAAGACGGCCTTTGCATTGTTTTACGTCCGGTACATTTCCGCGTATTTTCGGTACTAGTTAAAGAGACATAGCGCCACTGAACGCGAACTTAAACGAAGCTGCCCAAACCGACGCGCCAATCGCGAAGCTCGGACTTCCGTCCGGCCTCGCCATTTTTATACCGCATGAAATTTGAAGCAAAGCAGATCTATAGGCCGGATTCTGTACGCCGGGTTACCCCGGCGGGCAATCATTCCTCTGCGCGAACCATTGCTGGCACGCTCTAGCCATCTACCCGCATGCTCGAACGGAGCCGCCCTTCCAGGCCCGAAGGCCGTGCGCATGCCTATTTGATGTTGCTCCGGGTAGAGGTTGCCGCGTTTCACCCTGCGAAGCCGCCATCCGTTGCCAGATGACACAGTACGGAAGTAGCCGTACCAGTGCGCGTTTGCACGCGCCCGCCCCGCAGTCTCGTCTCTGTGGCCCTATTCCTCAGCCAATACAGCAGGCAAGCCCGCTGCACGACTGGACGGCCGTTAACCGTTACCCTGCCCTTTGGAGTCCGGACCTTCCTCGATGGATTTGCACCCACCGCGATTGCCCAATCTGCTTTGCAGGCAGGATTTTAGTACACCTCGAGCCCGCGTGCCGAGCAAAACGGCGGTTCCTGCGACAATACGCCTTGATCCGCTTTTTGCTGTCGACACCCAATGGCTCTCGCTACCCTAATTTCCCTCACCGGCATCCAGTTGGCCTATGGCCACCACCCCTTGCTGGACAACGCCGATTTTGCCGTGCAAGCCGGCGAGCGCATCGGCCTCATCGGACGTAATGGCGCGGGCAAGTCCTCGCTGTTGCGCCTGCTTGACGGCCGCACGCTGCCTGATGATGGCGACATTGCGCGCGTCTCAGGACTGCGCGTAGCCACCGTCGAGCAAGAGCCCGAGCTGGACGAAACCAGAACAGTCTTCGACGTTGTCTGCAATCTCGATGAAGACCACGAAGACTGGCAACGGCCCTCGCGCGTGAACGCCGCGCTCGAAAAACTCGGCCTGCCCCCAGATGCGCTAATTGCAGGTTTGTCGGGCGGCACGCGCAAACGCGTGGCACTCGCCCGTGCTTTGGTCGACCAACCCGATCTGCTCCTACTTGACGAGCCCACCAATCACCTCGACTTCGAAGGGATTGCCTGGCTTGAAGAAATGCTGCGCACCTGGAAGGGTGCGGCCATCATCATCACCCATGATCGCCGCTTTCTTGACGCCGTAGCGACTCGCATCGTTGAGCTCGACCGCGGTCGCTTGCTCAGCTTCCCCGGCAATTTTTCGCAATGGCAGGAACGCAAAGCGCAATGGCTCGAATCCGAACGCCTTGAACAAGCGCGTTTTGACAAGCTTCTGGCTCAAGAAGAAGTGTGGATTCGCAAAGGCGTTGAAGCTCGTCGCACCCGTAACGAAGGACGCGTGCGCAGGCTGGAGCAATTGCGTGTCGAACGTTCAGATCGTCGCGAACGCGTAGGCGATGTCAATTTGGCGCTTGCCGAAGGGCAACGCTCCGGCAAGCTGGTGGCGGAACTGGAGCACGTCTATAAGTCGTTCGGCAGCAAAATGGTTGTCAATGACTACTCCACTACCATTTTGCGTGGCGACCGCATTGGCATCATCGGCCCGAACGGCGCCGGCAAGACCACGTTGCTCAAGCTGATTCTGGGCGAGTTGCAACCCGACAAAGGCCTCACCCGATTGGGCACCAACGTGTCAGTGGCGTACTTCGACCAGATGCGCGCGCAACTGGACGAGAACGCGACCTTGGTAGACATCATCAGCCCGGGCAGTGAATGGGTGGAGATTGGCGGCGCTCGCAAGCACGTCATGACATATCTGAACGACTTCCTGTTCTCACCTGCCCGTGCCGGCTCACCCGTGCGCAGCCTGTCTGGTGGTGAGCGCGCGCGCCTCCTGCTCGCCCGACTCTTCGCCCGCCCCACCAACATCCTGGTGCTGGACGAGCCTACCAACGATCTCGACATCGAGACACTCGAGCTCCTGGAAGAACTGCTGCAGGAATATCCTGGCACCGTGCTGCTCGTCAGCCACGATCGGACCTTCCTGAATAACGTAGTCACGCAGACCATTGCTTACGAAGGCGACGGCCGGTGGCGCGACTATGTGGGTGGCTACGACGAATGGGCTGCCCAACGCCAAGTTCCGGCACCCGCCACGTCGAGCAACGCATCCAAAGCCGCAGACACGGACGCGGTGCGCGCAGCGCAAGCACGCACCAAGCCTGCCAAAACGGTAAAGATGACCTCCTGGGATCAGCGCGAACTCGACGGCATGCCGGAAGCCATTGCCGCCATTGAGGCAAGGCAGGCAGCGCTTTCTGCCAAGCTGGCGGACGGCAGTCTCTACCGCGATGCACCGGCCGAAGTCGAACGCATCAATGCTGAGCTCACCAAACTGGAAACCGAGCTGCTCGAGAAATTCGCGCGCTGGGAACTCCTGGAAGCGAAACGTAACGGCACTTGAGTCCTCAGGACTCTCGTGACGGGTAAATAGAGAAGGGGCTGCCAAATGTGCAGCCCCTTCTTTATTGTTCGTGCCCCTACGGACTCAAATCACACCGGGCGCGGCTTGTCCGGCAACGGGTGGCTGGTCTCGTGGAACGCACGCACCAAAATTGCCTTTGACATGCGATGCCTACGCTTGCACCCGCCACGTCAGCTCTTCGCCGGCGGCCAGAGGCACAAGCGATGTGTTTCCGAATGGGAGTTCGTCTGGAATACGGTAGGTTTCGCGCACCAGCGTCAAGGTGCCAGTGTTGCGCGGCAGGCCATAGAAGTCTGGCCCATGAAAGCTGGAAAAACCTTCCAGTCGATCCAGACGGCCAACCGCGTCAAACGCGGTGGCGTACAGCTCCATCGCATGCAATGCGGTATAGCACCCCGCACAGCCACAAGCATTTTCTTTCAGGCCACGCGCATGCGGCGCGCTATCGGTTCCCAGGAAGAACCTGGGACTGCCACCAGTCGCTGCATCCACCAAGGCTTGCCGATGGATCTCCCGCTTGAGAATAGGCAGACAGTACCAGTGCGGGCGAACGCCACCCTGGAAAATGGCATTGCGGTTGTACAGCATGTGCTGCGGCGTAATTGTGGCAGCTACCGGCCCTTCCGCATCCCGCACGTACTCAGCACCCTCTTTCGTGGTGATGTGTTCGAACACCACCTTCAACGCCGGGAAGGCACGACGCAACGGCTTCATGACTCGATCAATAAACACGGCTTCGCGATCGAATACATCGATATCCGGATCCGTAACTTCGCCATGCACAAGCAACGGCAAGCCGCATTTCTCCATGGCCTCAACGGCATTGGCACACTTGCCCAGCAAGTCCGTCACACCTGCATCAGAATTGGTCGTTGCGCCAGCGGGATACAGCTTCACGCCAAACACTTGGCCAGACGCTTTGGCACGAACAATCTCCTCAGCGGGCGTGTTGTCTGTCAGGTAGAGCGTCATCAATGGCGAAAATGCATTCACATCACCACCAGCTTTGCTCAATGCTGCGTGAATGCGTTCACGATAGGCAAGCGCCTGTTCGGTGGTGGTAACCGGTGGCTTCAGATTCGGCATGATGATGGCGCGCGCAAATTGACGCGCGGTATAAGCGACTACCGCTTCCAGCGCCTCACCGTCGCGCAAATGCAAGTGCCAATCATCGGGACGCGTGATCGTGAGCTGAGACAATTTCTGAGTAGACATAATGGAGGTCTTATTCGGCCAAAGGCATGCCGCGCTCCGCAAGCGCGCTAAACATAGCACTGCCCAACGGAATTACGGCGTCGTTAAAATCAAAGCGGGAATTGTGCAGCACGCAGCCGGATTCGACGCCACCTTGTCCAAGGCGAAAGTACGCGCCAGGCTTGGCCTGCAACATGAAAGAGAAATCTTCCGAGCCCATCGACGGCACCAGGTCGCGCACCACGTTCTCTTTGCCGATCATCTCCGTGGCAATGTCTGCCACCAGATTCGCGTGCTGTGGCGTATTCAAGGTTGCGGGGTAGATCCGCTCGTAAACCAGCACGGCGGTCGCCCCAAAGCCTGCCGCGATGGCGGTGACCAACTCGCGCATGCGAGTTTCCATCATTTCCTGCACCGTCTTGCGGAAAGTTCGCACGGTACCGACCAACTTGGCCTCGGTCGGAATCACGCTCATGGCGCCTGGATGGCCCGCTTGAAGCGATCCAATAGACAGCACTGCCGAATCCAACGGGTTTACGTTGCGCGACACGATGGTCTGCAATGCCGTAATGATGTGGCCAGCCACCGTCACAGGGTCGATCGTCTGATAAGGGTGTGCGCCATGGCCACCACGGCCGGTGATGATGATCTCGAAGCGATCTGCGGCTGCCATCATCGGACCAGGGTTGATACCGATAGTGCCAGGTTTCAAGCCGGGCCAATTGTGCAACGCGTAAATGGCATCGCACGGGAACGTATCAAATAAGCCGTCTTCCATCATCGCTTTCGCGCCACCCCGCCCTTCTTCTGCGGGTTGGAAAATCAAGACAGCCGTTCCGTCGAAATTGCGGGTCTGCGCCAGATACTTCGCAGCTCCAATCAGCACCGCCGTGTGCCCATCATGGCCGCAGCCATGCATCAGCCCCGACTTCGTGGATTTGTGCGCAAAGGCATTGTCCTCCGCCATCGGCAGCGCATCCATATCGGCACGAAGGCCAATCATGCGGCCGCTGTCGCAACGTTTGCCGCGGATCACGCCCACGACGCCTGTCTTGCCAATACCTCGATGCACTTCAATGCCGAGCGCCGCCAGCGCACCCGCCACAATCCCGGAGGTACGGACTTCTTCGAAGCCCAATTCCGGGTGAGCATGTAGATCGCGGCGCAGCGCGGTCAGCTCGTCATGAAAAAGTCGAATCGATTCCAGTGGAGATCTTGCGTACATGTGATGTCACAGAAAGACGTGATTACGGGAACAAACAGGCTATTTTAGTTGCTACAGAGGATAAATGCCTTTGTCTTTACGAGAGAGACACGTTAT
>JBEBWV010000198.1:0-5226 GCA_040391965.1 Achromobacter deleyi
CAGCCAGCACGCATCGTCGATGCGGCCGTCTGCCACCAAAGCATCAAGCACCGCTTGATAATCGCCGCTGCCGTTGTGGTCTTTCAGGAACCAACGGTATCCGGCGGTGCAGGGGTTTTTGGCTTTAACGAAATTCTTGGTGAGTTGCATGGCGGGTGCGCTTTTCTTGGGGCTTGGCAGACAAAGACATACCGGCTACGTGTGACAAGGCGCTAACCGGGCAAGGACATTGCCTGGGTGATTTGAGCGTCGCGCGATAAGGCGTGATCGTTCGTGCGCCGCCATGGCGTGGAAGTTCATCGCAATAAGCGAAGAACCGACGCTGAGCCGGGGGCATAAATGGAGTTGGCCGGGAAGGGCCGGATGTCTTAGCCGGGCTTAGCGCGAGCGTAAGCCGAACGCGCCGCGACCTCTTGAGAGCTGAGCAGGGTCAGCCGCAAGGCGCAGGCGTAAGCAGTATGCAGAGGAGGTACGGTAATCGCCGAAGCAAGCTTGCGGCGTACACGGCGGGCAATTTGTGCTGCGGTGAGCCCCAGGGACAAATGCGCCGGTGTGGCGGAACGAGCGGTCTTGACTGCCATCGCGGCAACACGTTGCGACGTAGCGTGACGCGCAACTACGTGAGGCACCACGAAGCCGCGCACGCAGATCGGTGCGCGAAGCCATGCCAGAGAATCGGATAGGGTAGTCGCCACAGGGTGGGATCGTACCATCCAGAAAATTTGCGTCAAGCGGGGTGGCGCTTTTGCCATGCGACCCATGAAAACGTCCGTCAACAACGTAAGTTGACGGACGCTTGCCTGATATGATAACAGCGCTTAATTGGTCAGCGTAATTTTCTGCTCTTTCGCAATGCGCTGGCGCAACTCGAGCTCACGCTTGATCTGAACGGCATATTCGGCAGGCGTATTGCCATCAATGAGAGAACCGCCGTCGATCAAGCGCTGTGCGATGGCCGGGTCTTTCAGGGCCTTGACCGCTGCAGCGTGTACCTTGTCGACCACCTCTTGTGGCACGCCAACCGGCGCCACAATGCCATACCAGGCCATGTTGTTCATTTCCGGCATGCCGGCTTCAACAAACGTAGGCACGTCCGGCAGGTTAGGTGAGCGGGTGGGTGCTGCAACCGCCAATGCGCGCAATTTGCCACCGAGAATCTGGGGCATGGAAGAGGGCAGGTTGTCGAACTGCGCGTTCACCTGGCCGGCGATGACGTCGTTCAAGGCCGGGCCCGAACCACGGTAAGGTACATGCACCATGTCCGTTTTGGTGATGGACTTGAACAACTCGCCGTCCAGGTGAGCTATGCCACCCGTGCCCGACGAGGCATAGCTATATTGACCCGGATTGTCTTTCAACAAGGTCACGAATTCGGCGAGCGTCTTTGCAGGCACCTTGGGGTTGACGGTCAGGACGTTCGGCACGTTCACCAGATTGGTGATGGGCGTGAAGTCCGTGAGCGGGTTGTATGGATTTTGCGGATTCGTGGCCGGATTCGTTGCCATGGTGCTGACGGTGGCGATACCCAGGGTGTAGCCATCGGGCGCAGAGCGCACCAGTGCGTCCGCACCAATCGAGCCTCCGCCGCCGCCACGGTTTTCCACCACAACAACCTGGCCGAGTTCGCGACCAAGCCCGGAGGCCACTACGCGAGCCACAATATCTGTCGTGCCACCAGCCGCAAAGGGCACAATCAGCCGGATGGGTTTATTGGGATAACCCTCGGCGTGGGCACCCGCACTAATACAGAGTCCGGCGATAGCCGTGGCCAAGATGGCGCGAACGTTAGAATTTGTGGTCAAAATGTCTCTCCTCATTTAGAACCCGGTTCGATCTGGTTTGATTAACCTGCCGAACGCGGTGAGGAGCGCACTGCTTGCTCGGGATGTGGGCAAGGCGAGTGGGCTCGTGGGCGGTATTTAACACGGTAAGCATCGCTGACGGGTATACGTAGCAACCCGCTTGATACGTTGATGTCGCATTCCGCCCACAGGCATGGAGCAAACGTGGATCGGGCTACCAGAAGTCATTCAAGTTCAGCATGGCGTCTCGCGATGCGGCCAAGGGCGGTCAAGAATGCCGCCAGATCGCTCAAGGTGAATACGCGTTTGCAGCCCAATGAAAAAAAATTCGATTTCTCTGAATTTTTCGTCTCATGTCACCGAAGATGGCGTGAGATGTTGCTTATGCCCCGCATCAGGAACCAACGATTACGTATTTCATGACCTTGTTTTGGGCAAGAGTTGCGCAAAATAAGCTTCGAACGTGTCGGTAATTCCTCGGTTCCACCAACAAAACCATGCAAAACTTACAAAAATCTGATATTTTTCGGCTGAGATTCTTGGCCGGTCTTGCCGGAAACTATTGCGTTAATTTCTGTCTGCGCTCCTAATTGGCGTTGGTTGATGCCCACA
Source organism: Achromobacter deleyi (assembly GCA_040391965.1). Lineage (GTDB taxonomy): Bacteria > Pseudomonadota > Gammaproteobacteria > Burkholderiales > Burkholderiaceae_B > Achromobacter > Achromobacter deleyi_B. The sequence goes on from JBEBWV010000198.1 coordinate 2,415, forward strand.
TCTGCAGGGCAACGTGTAGTCGCAGCGACGCGCCGGACCAGGGTTCCGTCTATTCTTATCCCCGGTCTATTCCCGTAATTCGCGCAGGCTTTGTGTGATGCAGGGCAGACAGGACATTCTCGGAACGCCATGTCGCTAATCCTGATCCTCGCTCTGCCGTTTGCTGGCAGTTTATGCGCCGCACTATTGCCGTCCAACGCTCGGAATGCGGAAGCTTGGCTGGCAGGTCTCGTGGCGTTGTCATGCGCGGTTCTGGTTGCCAGTCTTTATCCGCAGGTTGCCAACGGTGGTGTGATCCGGGCAGATATGCCCTGGGCGCCGGCCTTGGGTTTGCAATTCACGCTGCGCATGGACGGCTACGCGTGGCTGTTCGCCTTCATTGTGTCGATTATGGGTGCGCTGGTCGTGCTCTATGCCCGCTACTACATGTCGCCGGCAGATCCTGTTCCTCGCTTTTTCTCATTTTTCCTCGCGTTCATGGCCGCCATGCTGGGCGTCGTGCTGTCGGGCAACTTGATTCAACTGGTCATGTTCTGGGAGATGACCAGTCTGGCGTCCTTCATGCTGATTGCCTACTGGCATCACCGGCTCGACGCTCGGCGGGGGGCCCGCATGGCTCTCACGGTGACCGCGGCCGGTGGCTTGTGTCTCTTGGCAGGCGTGTTGATTCTGGGCCATATAGTCGGCAGCTACGACATGGATCGCGTGCTGGCTGCCGGTGATCTGGTTCGTGCAGATCCCTGGTACCCGGCGGTGCTGATTCTGGTTGCGCTGGGTGCGCTGACCAAAAGCGCACAATTTCCCTTCCATTTCTGGTTGCCTAATGCGATGGCGGCCCCGACCCCCGTCTCGGCCTATCTGCACTCGGCCACCATGGTGAAAGCTGGCGTTTTTCTGCTGGCGCGTTTCTGGCCAGTGTTGTCAGGCACGGATATGTGGTTCTGGATTATCGGCGGGGCGGGTTTGTGCTCGTTGGTCTTGGGCGCCTATGCCGCACTCTTCCAGCGGGACATGAAGGGCGTGCTCGCCTACTCCACCATCAGTCATTTAGGCCTGATCACCTTGCTTTTGGGTTTGAACAGCAGCCTGGCTTTGGTGGCCGCCATCTTCCATATGGTGAACCACGCCACCTTTAAAGCGTCGTTGTTCATGGCGGCCGGTGTGGTTGACCACGAGACCGGCACGCGTGACATGGGGCGCTTGAGTGGGCTCTACAAAGCCATGCCAATTACGGCCACATTGGCGATGGTGGCGGCGGCATCCATGGCTGGCGTGCCCTTGCTGAACGGTTTCTTGTCCAAAGAAATGTTCTTTGCCGAAACCATATTTGTCAGTGGCGACTGGGTCACCCGGTTAGGTTTGCCCTTGGCCGCCACGATAGCGGGCGCACTTAGCGTCGCTTACTCGTTACGCTTCATCTTGCAAGTATTCTTCGGCCCGCCTGCGAAAGATCTCCCCCGCGCGCCGCACGAGGCACCGGGCTGGATGCTGTTTCCCAGTGGGCTCTTGGTGTTCACTTGCCTGGTAGTCGGCATTTTGCCGGGCATGACGGTGGGGCCTTTCCTCGCCACCGCCGCGCAAAGCATCTTGGGCAAGGACATGCCCGAGTACAGTCTGGCCGTATGGCACGGGCTGAACCTGCCTCTGGTAATGAGCTTAGTGGCCATGACGGCGGGCGTGTTGCTGTATCTGGCGCTGCGTGCGCATCAGCGTGCCAATCCGGGCCGAGTACCGTTTATTTACGGCTTGGATGGTCGTCGCAGCTTCGAAACCTTGCTTGATGGGTCGAGTGTGGCCGCCTCCTGGCTGCTGCGCTGGCTGTCTTCAACGCGCTTGCAAGTGCAGATGTTATTGATTGTGCTGGGAACGCTTTTCGTGGCCTGGCTGCCGCTGCGCCATGGCGGCTGGTTGGTAGATGCCGGGCGCCACGCACCCATAGACCCTGTTTTCGGTTTGTTATGGCTGGTGGGCGGTGTATGTGCCCTGGCGGGCGCTTATCAGGCGAAGTACCACCGGCTGGCGTCTTTGGCGCTGGTGGGCGGGGCGGGGCTGATTACCTGCTTAACCTTTGTCTGGTTCTCGGCACCTGATCTCGCGCTGACGCAGTTAGCTGTCGAAGTGGTAACGGTGGTGCTGCTATTGCTGGGCCTGCGTTGGCTGCCGCGACGTATTGCCCAAGATGACGAAACGACGCGTGCCACCTTGAAGGCACGAGGCCGACGCGTGCGCGACTTGCTCCTGGCGGGGGCGGCGGGTACCGGGATGGCGGCGCTGGCTTATGCGGTGCTGGTGCGTCCGCAAGGCGAGACGATCTCCTCCTACTTCGTGGATCACGCCTTACCAGACGGTGGTGGCACGAACGTGGTGAACGTAATTCTGGTTGATTTCCGGGGGTTTGATACCTTCGGTGAGATCACGGTGCTAGGCATTGTGGCCTTGACGGTCTATGCGCTGCTGCGCCGTTTCCGTCCGGCAGCCGAAAGCACGGATCTCCCGCGTCAGCAACGCGAACAAGGCGGTGCGCCCGCCACCCCTGACATCAAGGCCGATTTGCCTGCTGGCGTGATGATGATCCCGGCTGTCCTGGTGCGCTTGTTGCTGCCCATTGCTGCCCTGATCTCTGTCTATTTCCTGCTACGCGGCCATAACCAGCCCGGCGGTGGTTTTGTGGGCGGCCTCATCATGGCTACCTCCGTGATATTGCAGTACATGGTCGGTGGCGTGTATTGGGTAGAGTCGCGCAGCCGCCTCAACCCGCAGAACTGGATCGGGATGGGCCTCCTTTTGGCTGGCCTGTCGGCGCTGAGTGCCT
>JBEBWV010000199.1:0-5168 GCA_040391965.1 Achromobacter deleyi
GCACCTCAACGAACTGAAGGCGCTGCACGTCTCGCAGCTGCTGGAAATGGCCGCTGGCCTGGAAATCGAGAACGCAAACCGCCTGCGCAAGCAGGAACTGATGTTTGCCATCATGAAACGGCGCGCCAAGCAAGGCGAGCAGATTTTCGGCGACGGCGTACTCGAGGTCCTGCCTGACGGCTTTGGCTTTCTCCGCTCACCCGAAACGTCCTACCTCGCAAGCACGGACGACATCTACATCTCGCCTTCGCAGATCCGCAGATTCAATCTGCACACCGGTGACTCCATCGAAGGTGAAGTGCGCACGCCCAAAGACGGCGAACGCTACTTTGCACTGGTCAAGGTCGACAAGGTCAACGGCGTAGCACCTGAAGCGATCAAGCATCGCATCATGTTCGAAAACCTGACGCCGTTGCACCCTAACGAGCCGATGCGTCTCGAACGCGACATCAAGAGTGAAGAAAACCTCACCGGTCGTATTCTCGACATCTTCGCCCCTATCGGCAAAGGCCAGCGCGGCTTGATCGTCGCCAGCCCGAAGTCCGGTAAAACGGTGATGATGCAGCACATTGCTCACGCTATCACGACGAACTTCCCCGACGCGGTCATGATCGTGTTGCTGGTGGACGAACGTCCTGAAGAAGTGACGGAAATGCAGCGCACGGTGCGTGGCGAAGTGGTTGCCTCGACATTCGACGAACCTGCCACCCGCCACGTGCAAGTCGCGGAAATGGTCATCGAAAAGGCCAAGCGACTGGTAGAAATGAAGAAAGACGTCGTGATCCTGCTGGACTCGATCACCCGTCTGGCGCGCGCTTACAACACTGTGGTGCCAGCTTCAGGCAAAGTCCTGACCGGTGGTGTTGACGCTAACGCCCTGCAACGTCCGAAGCGCTTCTTTGGTGCAGCACGCAATCTGGAAGAAGGCGGTTCGCTGACCATTCTGGGTACTGCGCTGATCGAAACCGGCAGCCGCATGGACGAAGTGATCTACGAAGAATTCAAGGGCACGGGTAACTCCGAAGTCCACCTTGAGCGTCGTCTGGCAGAAAAGCGCGTCTATCCGTCCATCAACCTGAACAAATCGGGCACGCGTCGGGAAGAATTGCTGATTGCTCCAGACCTTCTGCAAAAGGTCTGGGTACTGCGCAAGTTCATTCACGACATGGACGAAGTGCAATCGATGGAATTCATTCTGGACAAGATGCGCGCAACCAAGACCAATGCCGAATTCTTCGACATGATGAAGAAGAAGTAATTCTCTGCATTTGCGTTCACAAAAAACCGCCTCATATGAGGCGGTTTTTTCTTGTACGTTCGTCGCTGCCCTGTAGTTTTCAGACGACACCACGTTGACTGCAATGCCGCCTCGTCATGGATCAATGCTCTACATGATCACGCTTGGCGGCGGACGATGCCTGGCCCGTAATGCTCTGTGCGGGCGCCACCTTAGGATCATCCCAGCTTCCCGTGACGGCATACTCGAGAGTCATTGCACGGGCCAATGGCTGTTTCAGCAGCCACTGCGTGACAAATGCCCCCAGACCGATCAGCGGGTTAACGGCAAGTGCAGTGACAATTGCGGCACCACTGGCATCCAGATTGGGAATAACCACGGCCTTCATATCCCAGCGCTCGTCAATAATGCTTGTCGTGCCGGCCAACACAATGGTCGCCACGGGCCCCGTCACTTTGTAGCCTTCGGTGGAAATCACGCCTTGGGACAACTTCATATCACCCCGGATCGTGTCAAAAGGAAAACCATCGCGCAACAAGTTGCTCGGATTAAGGTCCAGGCGAGCCAGGCGCTGCAAAGACTGCAGCGACAGCAACTCCAGCAAACGCGCGGTACGAGAGTTCACGTTCATGAAGCGGCCTTTATCCAGGCTGATTTGCGCTTGACCATCGATGTTCGCAATGCTGTGTGTCCAAGGCAGATCACGCCACGTCAGGTTGCCTTGCATCGTTCCTGTACCGTCGGATAACACACGATCAACGCCTATTCTCGTCATGAACTTGCCCAGGTTCAGAAACTTGACTGCAGCATCTACTGAGAGCCCTCGTGCCGGGCCATCCAGGCGCCAGTTGCCCGTGGCGTTCAACATGGCATCGGCGTTGGATATTTGAAGCTTGTCCAGCCGCCACAAACGCCCTCTTTCCAGATTGGTGCCGGTGACCTGGAGTTCACCCAAGTCCTTGCCATACAACGAGAATGTTTTAGCTTGCAGATCAATGGCCGGGATATCAGCAAGATCGTTGCCCGATGACAGCGTTTTTTCAGCGGTATTGGTGTCTTCAGCACCACCAAGAGCAAGATGCTTCAGGCGCGCGGTAATTTGTCCAGCGATGGCACCGGAGGCCTCGCGCCACTCAAGTGTGCCCGCGGCCTGACGGGACTCGATATTCACGCGCCATTGCGTAGGTTCGGGCCGCGTCGCATATAAAGTCAGATCATGTAATGAGAAGCCGTTGGTAATCAATGTGCCGGTAGTCAGGCTCACGCGGTTAGGTTCCGGAAAAAGTGGCCGCCCGCCACCAACGCCTTTAAGTGGAGATTTGCCGGCTGGCGCAGTAAAGCCATCAATGACGGTTTGCCAGGTGTCCATATCCAGCGCTGGCAGAGTGGCGCTGAGGCTCAAACCACGATCAGGCAGGGACGCTGGTCGGTTCAGCCCTACCGCGCCACGCGCAAAATAGGAGCGCGCAGCGTCTGACGGATCACGCTCCAGCAAGACGTTGACAGTGTCACCCAAGCTTGCGGTGAGCCAACGACGCCCTTTCGTGCCTTGATCCGTCGCCCCGCCCCATTGCGCCTTGAATAGCTGCGACGCCGCAGCAGTTTTACCAACTGGGGCAGGCATGTTTATCGCCATACCCGTCAGGTCCGACTCGACGGATATCTCGACCGAACCTCCCTTCTGGTAGCCCAAATGCCCCCGATATGCTGCATTACCGGAAAACCGTGACATCGACGGCGCGCGGCTAAGCTGTAAGAGCCCGGACCCCGCCAAGGTGCCGTCGAATCGAAGCGCATCATTCGGCTTCATGAGTTCGCCGCTGATCTTGACCGGCCCGCCCAGAAATTGACCCCGCATATCCTTGCTGCGTACGCCGGCATCCGAGAAATCCAGATGGCCACGCAATTGACTGAGAAATGGCATCTCGGGCATAAAGCTAAAGGTGTTGTCCGAGAACGCAATCTGCCCTTCGATTGTGGTGTCGTCGGTATTCAGCAAAGGCACCTGCAATTTCATGAGTACGGTCCAGTCACCTGTACCCTGAGCTTCATCCAACGCACCATCGAGCAATCCGCCTAACGGCGTATTAGCGGCCAGTGCCAAATAACCGGGCACGGCCCCGAATGTCACACCATCCACGAATAGTTTGGAATGATTTTCCATATCTGGAATGGACGCCGTCACCGCGCCTAAATTCAGCGTACGACCTTTACCCACTTGTGCGAAACCGCCTCCCGGGCTGTCCAGTTTCAGACTGACTTTGTCGATCGTAAAGTTGCCAGACATGTTCTCCAGCATCGGCCAGCCTTTGTGCTGCCGACGCGCGGGTGCGTAGTCGACTTTTGCAGCAATGTAGGCACCTGCCAGCACAAAATCGCCAGGTTCATCAGGCTTGGAGAATGGGAAATCGTCCAGATCACCTTTCAGGGTGATGGCGGCGTTATGGATGTCTCCAGCCAGCAAGCCGGTTGACAACCACGTTCTGGCATCAGCATTGACTTCCAGGGGCAAATATCGATGGATGGAGGACATGGAACCGCGCGCCATAAGGCCATGGACATCTGCCGTGCCAGCAGCCGTCTTTCCCTCGTTGCGCCACTGCCCTTGCAGACGAATATCGAGATCATCGTTGACGACCTGGAATTTACGTAGATCAACGGTTAACGGCTTCGATGGGGGACGCCGGATGCTGGCGTCCAGCGAAATGCTGCGCGCCATCAGGATGGGGTCTTCGAACACGCCAGGAAGCGTGAATTTGGCTTGCGCCAACAAGCCCTTTACCGACATGCCCGTCGCATTCTTGCTTTGGCCCAGCTTGATACTGTCGAACTGGGCAAGATCACCCGGCACGCCTTGTACGCGTAATTGACCTGCGGCTACCTGTATGGCGCTGCCATCTGCAGTGTCCGTCCAGGCAAGACCACGAACGGCAGCATCAGCATCAAGCTCAGTCAATTTTCCGTGTTCCAGCTGGAACCAGGCGCGCGCACTCGCACGACCCTCAATCTGAGGCATGTTCAGCCAGGGCGACCATGCATTAGGTTGTACGTCTTCGGTCGCCACATAGACCTGTCCACTCCAGTTCGCAGACTTGCTCGGATCAATAGAAAATAGGCCGCGATTAAACTCACCACGCACATCCAGTCGCTGAGCTAACGCGGCCGGAGGACTGGCCTGCAGCGCAAATCGATGAGACAGACGACCATTGCGGATAAGCAAATCGACATTTTGCAGTTGCAAGGCTGGGGCCTGGCGCTTTTCGTCGAGCCAATTGACGGTGGCATTTTGAATAGACAATTCGCGCTGCGTGCGCAACCAATCGAGGGCGACATGATCAGAGTTGCCCTTGGACTCCAGATTATTCAGGTCTACAGATTGCCCAGCCACCCAAAGACGATTTGCCGGATCCAATCGTAATGTCAGCACCGGATGGTCTATCTTCAAGCTCAGCAATCTGGGCTCAAGCGCGAAAATGCTGCGCCAGCCAAGAACTGCCGACACGGCAGGCAAATTGAGCACCGGCACTTCCTGGCCGTCGTATACCTGTATGGAGGAGAGATCGAGCCTGGGATTCAATCCTTGCCAATCGGCCTTGATCTGTCCAATGGTGACGCGCACGCCAAGGGCCTGACTGGCATAGTGTTCAATGCGAGGCCGCCAGTCGTCAACGCGCGGCAGCACTAAATAGCGCACGCCCAGCAAGACAATTGCAGCCAAGCCGTACACGGCCAGTGCAGTCCAGAACAAACAGCGGAATACTTTTCTAGGGACGGACACGGATCAGTGGGCAGGAAAAGACGTCTTGCGGTATCGTCCCCACTTATACCTGAAACACGCCCATTCGTCTGCCATCCGAACCCCTATGACCGCTTCCGCTCTGCTCGCCCCCGCTCTTGTCTGGTCCGGTCACTTGCGCCGCCGTCTGGATGC
>JBEBWV010000200.1:0-5072 GCA_040391965.1 Achromobacter deleyi
AGAATTCACCCGTGGTGATCGGCACCTGTTCGCCGTTGCGCGTGAGCGTACGGGTAGAGAGGTTCAAGATGTAGGGGCCGAAAGCGATGGACTCGTTTTCTTGGCTAGGTGCGCCAGGATGCTCTTCTGTGCCGCGACGACGCAGGATCGCATTGATGCGGGCCAGCAGTTCACGCGGGTTGAAGGGCTTGGACAAGTAGTCGTCAGCGCCCATCTCAAGGCCAACGATGCGGTCGATTTCTTCCGCTTTGGCCGTGAGCATGATGATGGGCGTGTTGTCATGACCACCACGCAGCCTGCGGCAGATGGACAAGCCATCTTCGCCGGGCAGCATCAAGTCCAGCACGAGAAGATCAAAATGTTCTCGTTGCCAGAGCTTGCCCATCTCTTTGGCGTCTTCAGCGACAAAGACGTTGAACCCTTGCTCGGATAAATACCGACGCAAGAGGTCGCGCAAGCGCGGATCGTCATCGACGACAAGAATTTTGCGGGTGGGATTGGCGTTTTGTGTATTCATGGCCGGAAATGTAACAGTGACAAGAACCAGCGGCTAGGGGGCATTCACAAGATATTACACATTGCGAGCTACTGTTTAAATCCCCCTTACATCCGGTGGAGGACTACATGATTTCGTACAATCTGCATCTATGGAACTAAATCTATTGGCCTTAGAGACCTCTTCGTCGCGCTGCGGTGTGGCCCTTTTGCGTGTCGTAAATGGCCACATAGAAGTAAGAGTACGCGAACATGAGGGTTCGCAGGAACATGCCGAACGCCTTTTACCCATGGCCAACGAACTGCTGGCCGAAGCAGGACTGGCGCCAAATGCGTTAAATGCGGTGGCCTTTGGCCAGGGCCCGGGCGGTTTTACGGGACTGCGTGTCGCTTGTGGCGTCGCTCAGGGTATGGCGTTAGGTCTCGATATTCCAGTGCTGCCAGTAGTGTCGCATATGGCCGTGGCAGCCCAAGTGCAGTATGCGCCTTCAGACGCGATTGTGGTGGCTTTGGATGCCCGTATGAACGAGGTGTACCTCGCGGTGTACTGGAACGCGTCTGGGGCCGGTTCTGAGCCTTCCTGGGAGGTATTGCAGCCGCCCATGCTTATTGCGGCCAATGAAGTGCTGCCCTGGACCGCGCACCACTGCGAACGGTGGTCTGCCCAGGCGGGGCAGGCCTTGCGTCCTTTGCTGGCGGGCGACGCCTGGGATGTCTACACCACAGATATGGCGGATATCCCTGACAACTGGCCGCGTGCCGTGGGCGCGAGTCGTCCGGAAGCGGCAAGCGTGGCAAATTTGGCCCGGCTAGCCTGGTTGCGAGGAGAAACGGTGCCTGCTGAGCTGGCGGCGCCGCTGTATGTGCGCGACAAAGTCGCCTTCACGACGGCAGAACGCTCGCGTGGCGAGGGTGGCAACCCCAAAGCCGCGTCGACGCTGGATGCGGAGATCCCGCAGCCGATGGGCGAGTCCGATCTCGACGACGTGGTGAGCCTGGAGGCCCATGTTCAGGCATTTCCCTGGACACGGCGCAATTTCTCGGATGCCCTGGCGGCAGGTAACGGCGCGTGGGTCATGCGCCAGGAAGGTCGTCTGGCTGGTTTCTGTGTGCTGATGTTCGCGCCCGATGTGGCCCATTTGCTGGTTATCGCCGTCGCGCGAAGCGTGCAGCGGCAGGGCTTGGGTACCAAATTGCTGGCTTGGTGCGAGTCGCAAGCCCGTGCCAGAGGCACCGATGGCGTATTGCTGGAAGTGCGTCCGTCCAACGAAAAAGCGTTGAAATTTTACGAACGCCTCGGTTATCTGCAAATCGGCGTGCGGCGAGGCTACTATCCCGCTGAGAAAGACCAACGTGAGGATGCCTTGGTAATGCAAAAATTATTCGCGACCCCAGGAGCCACGGCATGAATGTGCCGGGTTCCGTGTCGCCGCGGCGTGCGCCCACGGTGAATGCGCTGCAACGAATCTGGCTGCGAGAAATCGGGCTTGAGAAGGTGTGGGCGCGTCCTGCTGTGGCCCTTGCCGCCCAGTCGATCCGGAAAGTAGACCTGCTTATGGCAGGTCAAACGGCCTCAGGCTCGGCCACCGTGGTCTCGGTCGAACCGATCGGGTCTGCCATGCCGGGCACCATTCCAACCTCAGTGGCCGTCCCTGTGGTGGACGAAGCGGTTAGCCCATCGGACGATACTGGCGCTACAGAACGAGCGGGCACGCGTGCCGGAATAGCGCTGCGTCCGGGCTTTGGGCCGTCTACGCGTCCGCCTGTGGCTCCGGTGGCTATTGAGGAAGCTCCTCGTATACCGGTGGCGCAAGCAGCCGCCAATGCGAACGTCGACGAATTGCGCGAGCTGGTGGTGGCATGCAACGCCTGTGGGCTGTGCGACGGGCGTCGCCATGCCGTATTTGGCATGGGCGCGCAGCCCGCAAAATGGATGGTTGTGGGGGAAGCGCCGGGCGAGCAAGAGGACATGCAAGGGTTGCCATTCGTGGGGCGCTCGGGCCAGTTGCTGGACGCTATGCTCTCCGCGGTTGGCGTCAGCCGTGAGCGCGACGTTTTTATTACGAACGTCATTAAATGCCGTCCTCCAGGCAATCGGAACCCGAAACCGGAAGAGATCGCCGCTTGCAGTCCCTACCTGATGCGTCAGATCGCTTTGCTCAAACCCGAGCGAATTCTGGTGTTGGGGCGTTTCGCCGCGCAAACACTGCTCGGAACAAGCGCCACCATCGGCAGCCTGCGGGGGCGCACCCACATGTTGGCCACGGATGACGGACGCTCGATTCCCGTGGTGGTGAGCTACCACCCGGCGTATCTGCTGCGCAGCCCAACGGAAAAAGCCCGTGCCTGGCAGGACTTGACGCTTGCCGCCACCCTCTGATCTACGGATCAGTCTGTCGGGTCGGGAAATGGTCTGCCGTTGAACCAAAAAAAATAGCGCCACCGTAACGGGTGGCGCTATTTTTTTGGGGTGCCGTGGCGTGTCAGTGCGGCGAATTGAGAGCCCGGCCATGCCCCTCCTGACCGATTTGTTCGTGCAGCTCGGGGTTCGCTGCCATGTTGCGACGGCTCCAGCGCATGAATACAAGCATCAGCACCGTGACGATCGAGCCGAATATGACAATGACAGTGTTGATAGGCAGCTTCAGGTACAGCAGCAAGGTGTACATCGCCACCATCAGCAAAATGTTGAGCTGCTCATTGAAATTTTGCACGGCGATAGAATGGCCTGCTGACAGCAGTACGTGACCACGATGCTGCAGCAAGGCATTCATGGGCACGACGAAAAAGCCAGCCAGACCGCCCGTGAGCAATAGCAGCGCATAGACGCTCCATGGCGCATAGACCAGCGGCATCAGCAGCACGACCAGACCCATGGCGGCACCCACCGGCAGAACGGACAACGCGCGGTTCAGCGGAATTCGGCCCGCCAAGATAGAGCCCACCACCGTGCCCAGGGCAGCGACACCCATCAGCATGGAAGCCTGATCCAGCCGATAGCCAAGGTGGCTGCGGCCCCATTCAATGACGATCAGTTGCAAGGTCGCGCCTGCGCCCCAGAACAAGGTGGTGACGGCCAGAGAAATCTGACCCAGCTTATCTTTCCAAAGCACGCAGACATAGCCGCCAAACGTGCGTACCAGTTTGATCGGGTTGATCTGCTGCGGCGGATAGCGCACATGGGTGCGCGGAATGAGCAGGTTGCACAACGCCGCCAGCAAATAGACGAAAGCGATGACCAAAATGGCGGCTTCGGCGGGTGTGTGAACCAGTTTATTGATGAAAGCATGGCTCAAGAGTGCACTTGAAACGCGCTCAGAGATAAGTAATCCGCCCAGCACGGTGCCCAGAATGATCGAAAACACGGTCAGGCCTTCGATCCAGCTGTTGCCCTTGACCAGCATGTGCGGCGGCAGCATTTCGGTGACGATGCCGTATTTGGCGGGCGAATAGGCAGCGGCGCCGATGCCGACAATGGCGTAGGCGGCACAGACCAGGTAGGTCTGGAAGGCGGGTGCCACGCCGACGCTGGCATAGGAAAACATCAATAGGCAGCCTGCGACCTTCAAGGCATTCGTCGAAAACATGACGCGGCCCTTGGGGAAGGAGTCTGCCAGTGCCCCCACGAAAGCAGCCAGCACCACATAGGCCAGCGCAAACGACCACTTCATGAGCGGGGCCATCCAGCCGGGCCCGTGCAGTTCCTGGATCAAGGCGATTGCCGCGATGAATAGCGCGTTGTCCGCCAATGACGAGAAGGCCTGCGCGGCCATGACGAGATAGAAACCACGTTTCAAGGATGTGTCCCCGTTCGATGACCGAATCTAGTTCGATCTACCTAAAGATTATGTTTCTTGCCGAAAAAAGTGTCAGCGAGTATAGCGTCCGGCGGCCTTGGGGAGTTTTAGCGTTTGCCCTTGGCTTCACGCTTCTTGACGCGTTGGTCACGTTTCGGGGCATACAGCCTGGGGTATCATACGACCCAGATAAAGGCCGGCCCCACAAGGGCCGGTTTGCAATGTGTGCGGCAGGTCCGTTCAACGCCATTCGTTAACCCACCCGGTCCGACATCGTACTGTGCGTCTAACTCAGCTAAAACTCGCCGGCTTTAAATCTTTTGTAGACCCTACGGTTATCCCTGTGCCCAGTCAGTTGGTGGGTGTGGTGGGGCCGAACGGCTGTGGAAAATCGAACGTCATTGATGCCGTTCGATGGGTCCTGGGCGAAGCCAAAGCGTCAGAGTTGCGTGGTGAATCCATGCAAGACGTCATTTTCAGTGGATCAAGCCATCGTAAGCCCGCCGCGCGCGCTTCCGTGGAAATGGTGTTCGACAACAGCGAAGGCCGCGCGGCAGGGCAGTGGAGCACCTACGCTGAAATTGCAGTGCGCCGCGTGTTGACCCGCGACGGCACCAGTAGTTATTTCGTTAATAACCAGCAAGTGCGCCGTCGTGATATTCACGATATTTTCCTGGGCACCGGGCTGGGCGCACGCGGTTACGCCATTATTGGTCAGGGCATGATCAACCGCCTGATCGAGGCGCGTCCGGAAGAACTGCGGGTATTCCTTGAGGAAGC
>JBEBWV010000201.1:0-5068 GCA_040391965.1 Achromobacter deleyi
TCTTTTGACCGAGCAGAAACGACAGGAAGGACATTGCTTACTTGCCTCCGAACAGACGTTTCAGAAAACCGGGCTTTTCGTAATCCGTAAAGCGCAGGGGCTTGTCTTCACCCAGATAGCGGGCGACCACATCTTTATAGGCTTCGGAGACGTCGGTGTCGTGCAAGTGAATGGCGGGCAGACCTTGGTTCGAAGCCTGTAGTACGGATTCGGATTCAGGGACCACGCCAATCAACTTGATGCGCAGAATGTCTTCGATGTCGGTCAGGGAGAGCATTTCGCCGTCGCTGACCCGCTTCGGGTTGTAGCGGGTGAGCAGCAGAAACTCTTTGACAGGCTCGGGACCTTCGACGGCACGACGCGACTTGGCGGCAAGAATGCCCAAGATGCGGTCAGAGTCGCGTACGGACGAGACTTCCGGGTTGGTTACGACCAGCGCGTCGTCGGCGAAATAAGCTGCCATCAAGGCGCCTGTTTCGATGCCGGCGGGCGAGTCGCAAACGATGTACTCAAAGCCCATGTCCTTCAGGTCGTTGATGACCTTCTCTACCCCTTCTTGCGTCAGCGCGTCTTTGTCGCGCGTTTGCGAAGCGGGCAGGATGAACAGATTCTCAAGCTGCTTGTCCTTGATGAGCGCTTGCTTGAGTGAAGCTTCGCCTTGAATGACGTTTACGAAGTCGTAGACCACGCGTCGTTCGCAACCCATGATCAGATCAAGATTGCGCAGGCCGACGTCGAAGTCAATGACAGCGGTTTTGTGGCCCCGCATAGCGAGTCCCGCGGAAAAACTGGCGCTGGTGGTGGTTTTACCCACCCCGCCTTTGCCGGAAGTCACCACAACAATGCGTGTCATGACGATCAAACCCTTTATATCGAAGAAATCGCGTTTATCGTAAAGCAAAAAACCAGATGGCTTCTTACAAGATGTGTGGAGATATAGGCGTGCAACAAACGCGAACCGCCGCGCTTGTGTAAGACCTGCGCATCAGCCTTTCAGCGCTTCAATGCGCAGCGTATCGCCTTCCAGACGCACGAGCGCCGGTTGGTTGTGCAGCGTGCGGTCCAGCTTGTCTTCTACGACTCGGTACACGCCTGCCACAGCCAGCAACTCAGCATCGAGTTGCGTGGTGAAGATGCGCGCGGAGGTGTCGCCGCGTGCACCCGCCATGGCTTTGCCGCGTAACGGGCCATAAACATGAATATTGCCGTCGGCAATGACTTCCGCCCCTTGGCTGACCATACCAATAATGACCAGGTCTGTGTGACGTGCGTAAACACGTTGACCAGACCGTAAGGGCTTGGTGATAACCAGAGCCGAGGACGAGTGGGGTGCGCCTGCCGTGGGGTTGGGGGCAGCCGTTGTGTTGCGAGCCGCCCGGTTGGGTACGGCTTCTGGCACGTTGCCGTCGGTTTTTTGTTCGTCTGCTGCCGTGTCTTCGGCGGGCGAACTGTCTGCGAGTATTTCGATGGCAGCAGCAGGCACCGACGGCACCGGCGTGGATACGTCGTTGGGCGGCGCGGTATCAATGACTTGGGCGGGGCGGGGCGCGGGCGTAGACAACTCAACCGGAGTCAGACCCACGGCACGCGCTGCCTGCAGGTTCGCGCCTTCAGCGACGACGCCGATAGGCGGCAGGTTGTGGCCACGCAAGGCCTCAAGCAGAGCGGGCCAGTCAATGGGCTCTTCAACACGGCTGGCGTCAATGACTACCGGCTCGTTTTCGAAGAAGCTTCCCGCATCGCTCATGCGCTTATCCAGCGCAGCCAGCAGTCGGTCGAGGTCAGCGCTATGCAGTACGACCCTGATGGCGTAAAGGGTTGCGCTTTTGAAGTCCAGGGCTAGGGATTCAGTGTTCATCTTGAAGGGTATGCGCCGGTCCAGGCTCCCAAAGGGGCGCGTGCGACCGGCCAAAGAATGTCGGGGATGATAACCCGGCGAGAGCTTGTTTCAACTCGCGGATAACCGGTATTGACCGCCCAGCTTCTCTGTAAGTCGCTGCGCGGCGGCCAAGACCAGCTCGGCGTGGTCGCGATGTAGCCGTGGTGTAGGCATGGTGAGGGTCAGTGCGCCGGCCAATTGGCCGGTTTCGTTGAAGACTGGCGCCGAGATGCCAGACAGTTCAGGCATTCGGTCGCCCTCAAGCACCACCACGCCCTCGCGGCGGATACGTGCATACATGTCGCCTGGCGCGCCGCTAAAGGCAGTCAAAACTCGTCCCCCCGCGCCTCGGTCCAGTGGCAGCAGATCGCCCGCTTTGATGTGGTCGCGCACAGGCTGTGGGGAGTCTATGCGGTACAGGCAGAGGCGGTGCTCGCCTTGTTGTACGTGAAAAGCTGCACTTTCCTGGGTGCTCTGTACGAGCGCACGCAAGACGGGCATCACCACATCTTCCAGCGAGAAAGACGCGGCATAGACCGCGTGCAATCGGGCAATCTCGGACCCGAGTGCGTATTGCCCATCAGGCAGGCGTTGTACCAGCGCGCCATGTTCAAGCGACGCCAACAAGCGCAGCACGGTGCTTTTGTAGAGTTGTGTGCGCTCAGCCAGCGTGGCTAGGGAAAGCGATAGGTCACCCGTCCGAAAGGCGGACAGCACCGACACAGCACGGTCTACAGCGGCCGCGCCGCCGGGCGCCGCATGTTGATCTGCAAGCGAAGGTTGGCTGGCTTTTTTAGGCAAGGCGCGATTGCTCCGAAAAAAAGAGAGTTGACACTCGATTATCGAGTGGGGAATAATTTATAGAATGACGTTCTATCTTATGGAACGCATTGCGGCGTGTCAATGCAGTAGTCCTAGCCAGCGAAGCAGAAATTCGTGTTGTTTGCCAAAAACATGTCGTCATTATGCCCACGGCAGTCAGGCAGTGCGGAATCGTCTTGCTGGTCAGTGCCGATGGCGCAAGGGGGGACTGTTCTGGTCGTTTCCCTGCAAGTGCATTCGCTGCAAGCACCAATGATTCAAATAATGGAGACAACATGAAATTTTCGACACCTGCCTTTCACCCCAAGGCGCTTCTCGCCGTGGCAGTGATGCTGGGGCTGGCGGGCGCTGTGCCTGCACACGCGGCCTTTCCGGAACGCCCGATCAACCTGGTGGTACCCATGCCGCCGGGCGGTGGTACAGACGTTATCAGTCGTTTGCTGGCAGAACGGCTGGGTGCGGGCACAGGATGGTCTATTGTTGTGCAGAACAAGCCCGGTGCCACGGGCAATATCGGGATGGACTACGTGGCGCGTTCGCAGCCCGACGGTTATACGGTCGGGATGGGGCAGGCGGCGAATCTGGCTATCAATCCGGCCATTTATCCGAAGATGCCTTTTGATCCTAAAAAGGACTTCTCGCTGATTGCGCTGATTGCGGCGCAGCCGGTAATTTTGGTAGTGCGCGCAGACTCGCCTTACAAGACGATGGGCGACTTGATTGCCGATGCCAAGACCAAACCGCCAGCAAGCTTGCGGCTCGCGTCTGCTGGCAACGGCACTATTGGTCATATGTCAGGAGAAATGCTCGCCCGTCGTGCCGGGATCGAATTTCTGCATGTGCCCTACAAGGGGGCAGGACCCGCTGTGACGGATTTGGTGGGCGGACAAACCGACCTGTATTTCGTGACGCCACAAACGGCATTTGCCCTGATTGCGGCGGGAAAACTGCGCGCGCTGGCGGTCACGTCCAAGACCCGTCTGGCTGCCTTGCCTGATGTGCCTTCAGTGGCGGAATCCGGTTACCCGGACTTCGAATCTTCCGCCTGGACCGGCCTGGTAGGCCCGGCGGGCATGCCCCGGGATATGGTCAATCAGGTCAATGCGCGTATTCAGGCCATCTTGAAGGAACCTGGCGTGGTCAAGCGTCTGGAAGACGAAGGCAGTCAGGCCTTGGGTGGCACGCCGGAAGATTTTGAGGTCTATATGAAGAGCGAGTCAGCCAAGTGGGCGGAGGTTGTGAAAGCTGCGCACATCAAGATGGATTGAATCAAGGTTTGCCAGCGGGTGGCGAATGCAATACGGGCGGCTCGAAAGCCGCCCGTATTCAGATCAGTTGCGCGACGCGCACGCGCAATAGGTCTGGAATCAGCTTTGTGCCCAGGAGTCTCGCAGGGTGACAATGCGGTTCAGCACAGGGAACTCGGCTGTTGAGTCCTTCAGGTCTGCCGTGAAGTAGCCCAAACGCTCAAACTGCCATGTGGCTCCCGGGGTGGCTGTGGTGCCCGGTTCCAGCCAGGCGCTTACGGTCTGTTTGGAGTTCGGGTTCAGGCAGGCCAGGAAGTCTTTGTCGCCTCCATCAGGACGGGCGTCTGCGAAGAGGCGATCGTACAAATGGATTTGGGCGGGCACGGCATGCTGGGCGCTAACCCAGGTAATCGTGCCTTTCACTTTCACGGTATCGGCACCCGGCGTGCCGCTCTTGGTGTCGGGCATATATTCCGCGTGAACTTCCGTGACCTCACCCGCTTCGTTTTTGACGAAATCGGTGCATTTCACGACATAACCGTATTTCAGGCGCACGGTGTTGCCGGGGAATAGACGGAAATACTTCTTGGGTGGTTCTTCGCGGAAGTCGTCGCGTTCAATCCAGAGTTCGCGCGAGAACGGAAACTCGCGCACGCCGGCATCCGGGGTGTGCGGGTTGCGCGGTGCGGAGCAAGCTTCGCCCTGGCCTTCCGGATAGTTTGTAATGATGAGCTTGATGGGGTCCAGCACGGCCACTGAGCGGTCAGCGATCGGGTCCAGGTCGTCGCGCACAGCTTGCTCAAGCAAGCTGTAGTCGATGCGGGAGTCCGATTTGGAGACGGCAGTGCGATCACAGAACAGGCGAATAGAAGCCGCTGTGTAGCCACGGCGGCGCAAGCCAAAGATCGTGGGCATGCGCGGATCATCCCAGCCATCGACATGACCTTCGCGCACCAATTGCAGCAGCTTGCGCTTGCTGGTGACAACGTAGCTCAGGTTCAGGCGGGCAAATTCATACTGGTGCGGCAGCGGCTGGGCCAGCTTGCCCAGCTCGGCCAGGCGCGTCAGGATCCAGTCGTAGAACGGGCGCTGGTCTTCGAATTCCAGCGTGCACACGCTG
>JBEBWV010000202.1:0-4986 GCA_040391965.1 Achromobacter deleyi
CGTAACCCGCGATCTTGAACGGCAGTCTTTCTGACAGAAGCATCGCGTAACCAGTGATCTTGAGCGGCAGTCTCTCTGACCGAAGCATCGCACATAGCCAGTGATCTTGAGCAGCAATACGTCTGAGCCAAGCATCGCGGGTTACGCGCGATTGGCGGCGTGGCACTGGGAAAAAGTTACTCGCGCTCCACCCACGCTACGTCGCTTGCTCGAGCTTGCAGCAGTCCATCAATCGTAAGACCGAATATCGTCAATGACCTTGCCGTCATTGGGTAGCCCGTCAAGATCCACCCATTCAACGTCTGCCCTCAGCTTGGTCACATCACGCACAGACTCGGCGATGCGCGCGCCCAGGTCGGGGTCGCGCACACTTGACTCGACCTGTAACACCATCTTGTCTGAGCCCGTCGAGCCGCTGATAACCAGCCTGGCACGCACGATCTCAGCATGACGTCGCAACACATCCGCGACTTGAGACGGGTGCACAAACATGCCACGCACCTTGGTCGTCTGGTCGGCCCGTCCGAGCCATCCCCTGATGCGTGTGTTCGTGCGTCCGCAAGGTGAAATTCCCGGCATGATGGCTGATAGATCGCCCGTCCCGAATCGCACTAGCGGGTAATCCGGATTCAAGGTCGTGACGACCACCTCACCGACCTCACCGTCTGGCACGGGTTCGCCAGTGCCTGGGCGCACGATCTCAACGATGATGCCTTCACCCAGCACCAGACCCTGACGCGCAGGCGTTTCAAACGCAATCATGCCCAAATCGGCACTGCCATAGGCTTGATAGCCATCAATGCCACGCGCCGCCAACCAATCCCGTAGCGACGGTGGAAACGCCTCTCCGGATACGAGCGCCCGCTGCAACGAGCTGAGCTTCACGCCCAACTCATCGGCCTTTTCCAGAATGATCTTCAGAAAACTTGGCGTGCCGGTATAGCCACTGGGCGCCAGATCTTGAATGGCACGTACTTGCTGTTCAGTCTGACCCGTGCCACCTGGAAACACGGTGCAGCCGACGGCATGTGCGGCGGTTTCCATCATCGAACCCGCTGGCGTGAAGTGATAGGAGAAACAGTTGTACGCCAGCTCACCGGTACGAAACCCGGCGGCAT
Source organism: Achromobacter deleyi (assembly GCA_040391965.1). Classification (GTDB taxonomy): domain Bacteria; phylum Pseudomonadota; class Gammaproteobacteria; order Burkholderiales; family Burkholderiaceae_B; genus Achromobacter; species Achromobacter deleyi_B. The sequence goes on from JBEBWV010000202.1 coordinate 1,119, forward strand.
ACAGAGCCCGCGCAAACCGCCAGTAATCCTGGCGTGCACTTTCCGGCTCGTAAATGGGACCGGGGGACGCGAACACTCGCAGCGCGGCGCCCCAACCAATGGCGGAGAATCCGCCAAAGGCCTTCTCGGCACCTGCGGGGGCGTTGGAATCTCGACTCTGTTGCTGGCGCTCCAGCAACTCGTGCTTGCGCAGCACCGGCAGCGTGGCCAATGCCTGGCGTGTGGTGACGGTTGCGGGGTCTATACCGCGCAACTGTTCGGCAATGGCCGGTGCACCGGCAATAGCGCGCGCAATAGCTCCGGGAAGCGCGGACATCAGCTCGCGTTCGCGTAGCTCGGGCGCTCGGGTTTCCAGAACATCGAAGAACTCGGACATGGGATTGCACCCTCTCGTGTGCCTTACTGCATGATCTTGTGCTTGCGGTGCCGACCGTTCTTTCCCCATACAGGGGTCACGACATGACAACACCGCGTCCGGTAATCAGGCCAACCAGCGTTTGCGGCGGCGATAAAACTTGTTGTCGCGAAAGTTCTTTCTTTCACCACTTGAGATGCCCAGGTAAAACTCTTTCACGTCTTCGTTTTCAGCCAGGTCTCTTGCCGCGCCGTCCATCATGACGCGCCCGTTTTCCAGGATGTACCCGTAATCGGCATAGCGCAGCGCAATATTCGTGTTCTGCTCGGCCAGCAAGAAGCTCACGCCTTCGCGCTGATTCAAGTCGCGCACGATTTCAAAAATCTCTTCCACGATCTGCGGCGCCAAACCCATCGAAGGTTCGTCGAGCAAAATCATGTTGGGGCTTGCCATCAGCGCTCGGCCGATAGCCGTCATTTGTTGTTCGCCGCCAGACGTATAACCAGACTGACTGGTACGACGTTGCTTTAACCGAGGGAAGTACTGATACACCTTCTCCAACGCTACGGCGGTGTCGCTGCGGTTCAGATTGCGCGTGTACGCGCCCGTCATCAGATTCTCTTCAATGGTCAGGTGAGCAAAACAATGCCGCCCCTCCATCACTTGCACGACGCCGCGCCTGACCAGTTCGGCAGGCGATAGCTTGTCGATGCGCTGATCCCGATATTGAATCTGGCCTTTGGTGACATCCCCTCGCTCGCCTTTGAGCAAGTTGGAAATGGCACGCAGCGTTGTCGTCTTGCCTGCGCCGTTGGCGCCAAGCAATGCCACAATCTTGCCTTCCGGCACTTGCAGGGAGACACCCTTGAGCACGAGGATCACGTGGTTGTAGATCACCTCGATGCCGTTCACATCAAGCAGAATCTTGGGTGGTTCAACGTTAGTAGCAGTAGTCGTTGCAACGGTCATGGCATTTCCTGCGACAGTCTGGAGGCCGCCAGCCCCATCAGAGCCGGCAGCCGATTCACATCATTACCCGCAAGTACGAGGCGTGATGTTCTTTTCCTTGGCGTACTTTGCCGCGGCATCCTTGACCATCGGGTCCAGGATCTTCTTGTCGGCCTGATACCAATCAGAGGCGACCTTGAACTTCGAACCGTCCCACTGCACGATGCGAGCCCAATCGTCACCCTTATGGTCAGCGCAAGACGTCTTGACCGGGCGCATGATCTGACCGAAACCCAGCTCGTTCAAGCGCTCTTGCGTCAGGTTCAGGTTCTCAAAACCCCAACGCACTTGCTCAGGCGTCAGTGCTTTGCCCTTGCCGTACTTTTCTTGCGCGGCGCGAATCGCTTCCACTTGCAGCATCGAGATCATCATGCCGCGCGTGTGCGCAATCGTGCCCAGCGTGGTTTTGCCGGACTTGTCGCTCCCTTGGCCCTTGTCGTAGACATACTTTTTCAAGTCGTCATAGACCTTGTCATGATCGGCGCCACTGTTATGTACGGTGATGGCGTTATAGCCCTTGGCCACTTCGCCCAGATCTTTCACGTCACCTTCGGAGCCCGCCCACCAGATGGCGTACATCTTGTCGCGTGGGTAGCCGCTGGCTTGCGCTTCACGGATGGCGGTCGGCGTCATGATGCCGGCGCTCCACAACAAGACATAGTTCGGTTTTGCCTGACGAATCTGCAACCAGGTGGATTTTTGTTCCACACCAGGCGCTGTCACCGGATAGAGCAACAGCTCGAAACCTTCCTTGGCGGCTCGTTCTTTGAGCAGCGCAATGGGTTCCTTGCCATACGGCGAGTCGTGATAGACCAGGGCAATTTTCTTGCCCTTCAAGTTGGCCATGCCGCCTTCTTTCTTGGCGATGTCCTGAATCATCACGTCCGCCGCTGTCCAGTAGGTGCCGAGCAGCGGGAAGTTCCACTCGAACACACTGCCGTCTACGGATTGCGACAAGCCGTAGCCCATCGTCTCGACCGGCACCTTATCAATCATGGCCTTGTCGGTGACCGCGAACGTAATACCGGTCGACTGGGTATCAAAACCCGAGGCGCCGGTGCCCTTGGTTTTCAGTCGTTCGTAACACTCCACACCACGATCCGTGGCGTAGGCGGTTTCGCATTCTTCATACGTGATCTTGACGCCGTTGACGCCGCCATCACGTTCATTGACCAGCTTCAGGTAGTCCAACTTACCGTCGGCCCAGGGAATGCCCAGCGGGGCAAACGACCCGGTGCGATAGACCAGCAAAGGTACGAACTGCTCTTCTGCGGCCATCGCTGGCGTGACGACTGCGCCTAGCGCAGCGCTCGCAGCCACTAGGGCCGCCGCCAATTTCAGGTTAAGACGCTTCATCTCCATTTACCTCCTGCTTGGTGCTTGTCAAACACCGGGATTGGCCCGGTCTGAAGCCGGGTTTTTGGGAAGCAGGCCATGGGATCGCCACAGCCCGCAGAAAAAAATCAATGCGGGAACGGCCAGATACGGAGTTTCTCTTTGCCAATACTCCACAAACGGGCCAGACCATGAGGCTCGGCGATCAGGAAGAACACGATCAGTGCGCCGAACACCATATGTTCGATGTGGGCGGCGGTATCCACCGCCAAAGGCAGTCCGAGCCAATGCGGTATGTTCGACAGCGCCACGGGCACCAGCACAATGAATGCTGCGCCAAAAAAGCTGCCGATAATGGAGCCGAGTCCGCCGATGATCACCATGAACAGCAGTTGGAATGAGCGGGTCAGGTCAAAGGCCAGAGGCTCCCATGAGCCCAAATGGATGTATCCCCACAGCGCGCCCGCCACGCCAACAATGAAGGAACTGACGGCAAAGGCCGTGAGTTTGGCGTACATGGGGCGAATGCCAATGACCGAAGCCGCGACGTCCATGTCGCGAATCGCCATCCATTGCCGTCCAATCGCGCCGCGCACCAGATTCTTGGCCAACAGACTGAAGATCACCACGAGAATCAGCACAAAGAGGTACTTTTCCAGCGCGCTTTGCACCGGCAAGCCAAACGCATAGAGCGGCGGCACGGAGACGTTGCCAGAGGGCGAATAGTCGGTGAAAAACGGAATGCGCAGGAATGCCCAGTCTACGAAGAACTGCGCGGCAAGTGTGGCTACTGCCAAGTACAGACCTCGAATGCGCAAACTGGGAATGCCGAAAATCACGCCCACGATGGTGGCGAATACTCCACCCAGCAAAATTTGCACAAGGAGTGGCATGCCAGGAAAGCGCACACCGAAGTTCCATGCGGCATAGGCACCCACTGCCATGAACGCCCCGGTACCTAAGGATATCTGCCCGCAATAGCCCACCAGGATATTCAGGCCGACGGCTGCCAGAGACAGGATCAGGAAGGGAATGAGGATGGCGCGCAGCAGGTAATCACTGGAGAGCGCGGGAATGGCGATGAAAGCCACTGCCAGCAACAACCAGATAAAGATGCGGTCCTGGCGGATCGGGAAGATCTGCTGGTCGGCGCGATAGCTGGTCTTGAAT
>JBEBWV010000203.1:0-4934 GCA_040391965.1 Achromobacter deleyi
TCAAACTATGCTGCTTTCCGAACAGGCCTACCAGAAAATCGACCGAGAACTCGCAAAGTTCCCGGCCGACCAGAGGCAGTCCGCCATCATGGCCGCCCTTGCTATTGCGCAAGAAGAGAAGGGCTGGCTGGCGACCGACATCATTGAAGATGTGGCCAATTACATTGGTGTGCCGCCTATCGCGGTCCAGGAAGTGGCCACCTTCTACAACATGTACGACGTCAAACCCGTCGGCAAAAACAAAATCTCGGTTTGCACGAACTTGCCCTGTGCCTTGCGCGACGGCGAGCGTGCTGGCGAATACCTCAAGCGCAAGCTGGGTGTCGATTACCGTGGCACCACGGCTGACGGCCAATTCACCTTGGTCGAAGGCGAGTGCATGGGTGCCTGCGGTGATTCACCCGTGCTGATTGTGAACAACAAGCATATGTGCGTGCGCATGACCGACGACAAGCTGGACCAGCTTGTCTCGGTATTGAAGGCGCAAGGAGAGTCGGCATGAACGCGCCGGATCTGTATAAACAGTTCTCCCAGGGGTTGGATCCTGATCCCCTGAATGACCTGACGAATTCCATGTGTCTGCATGGCCGTCACATCACGCCGCAAATCATGGCTGATGTCGATGGCGACAACTGGCGCCTGGCTGATTACGTCAAGCGCGGTGGCTATGAGGCCCTGCGCAAGATTCTGACCACCGGCATGAAGCCGGAAGACGTGATCGCCGAAGTGAAAGCGTCCGGTTTGCGTGGCCGAGGCGGCGCAGGTTTTCCGACTGGTTTGAAGTGGAGCTTCATGCCCCGCGCATTCCCGGGTCAGAAATACCTCGTCTGCAACTCGGACGAAGGCGAGCCGGGTACGTTCAAAGATCGCGATATCCTGCGCTTTAACCCGCATATCGTGATTGAAGGCATGGCCATCGCCGCCTATGCCATGGGCATCAGCGTCGGCTACAACTATATTCACGGCGAAATCTTCGAAGTCTACGAGCGCTTTGAAGAAGCGCTGGAAGAGGCACGTGCTGCCGGCTTCCTGGGCGACAAGATTCTGGGTTCGGACTACAACTTCCAACTCCACGCGTTCCACGGCTACGGCGCTTATATTTGCGGCGAAGAAACGGCCTTGCTGGAATCCCTGGAAGGCAAGAAGGGTCAACCGCGCTTCAAACCACCGTTCCCGGCCAGCTTCGGCCTGTATGGCAAGCCCACCACGATCAACAATACGGAAACGTTCGCGGCTGTGCCGTGGATCATCCGTAACGGTGGCCCGGCCTACCTGGAAGTTGGCAAGCCGAATAACGGTGGCACCAAGCTGTTCTCCATTACTGGTGACGTCGAACGTCCTGGCAACTACGAGATTCCGCTGGGTACCCCGTTCTCGACCTTGCTCGAGTTAGCGGGTGGCATGCGCGGTGGCAGGAAACTGAAGGCCGTGATCCCCGGTGGATCCAGCGCACCCGTGTTGCCGGCGGACATCATGATGGCCACCACGATGGATTACGACGCCATCGCCAAGGCTGGCTCCATGTTGGGTTCAGGCGCGGTCATCGTGATGGACGAAACGCGTTGCATGGTGAAGTCGCTCCTGCGTCTGTCGTACTTTTATTTCGAGGAAAGTTGCGGGCAGTGCACGCCGTGCCGTGAAGGCACTGGCTGGCTTTACCGCATGGTGCAACGCATCGAGCACGGCCATGGCCGTCCGGAAGATCTGGAATTGCTTGATACCGTTGCCGGCAACATCATGGGTCGCACCATTTGTGCGCTCGGTGATGCTGCCGCCATGCCGGTTCGCGGCTTTCTCAAGCATTTTCGCGACGAATTCGCGCACCACATCGAGCATAAGTCTTGTGTGGTCCCGCAATATCTGTAGGTCTCAGGAACAGCAATGGTTGAATTAACCGTCGACGGCAATAAGGTCGAAGTGCCCGAAGGCAGCATGGTCATGCATGCCGCCCAAAAAGTCGGGCTTTACGTGCCGCATTTCTGCTACCACAAGAAACTGTCCATTGCGGCCAACTGCCGCATGTGCCTGGTTGACGTGGAAAAGGCGCCCAAGGCGCTGCCGGCTTGCGCCACGCCCGTGACCAACGGCATGGTGGTGCACACCTGCTCGGAGAGGGCCCGTGCCGCGCAGAAGTCGGTCATGGAATTTTTGCTCATTAATCACCCCCTTGATTGCCCTATTTGCGATCAAGGTGGCGAATGCCAACTGCAGGACCTCGCGGTCGGCTACGGTGGCTCTTCCTCGCGTTACCAAGAGGAAAAGCGCGTGGTCTTCCACAAGGACCTCGGTCCGCTCGTGTCCGCTGAGGAAATGAGCCGCTGCATTCACTGCACCCGTTGCGTGCGATTCGGCCAGGAAATTGCCGGCGTCATGGAACTGGGCATGCTGGGTCGTGGTGAGCACGCTGAAATCACGTCGTTCGTTGGACGCTCGATTGAGTCTGAACTCTCGGGCAACATGATCGACATCTGTCCGGTGGGCGCGCTCACTTCCAAGCCGTTCCGCTACAGCGCGCGCACTTGGGAGTTGGCACGCCGTCGCTCGGTCAGTCCGCATGACAGCCTGGGCGCGAACCTGGTGGTTCAAGTCAAGGGCGAGCGCGTCATGCGCGTGGTGCCTTTCGAAGATGAAGCCATCAACGAATGCTGGATCAGCGATCGTGACCGCTTCTCGTACGAAGGCCTGAACAGCGACGATCGTTTGTCGACGCCCATGATCAAGGGCACCGATGGCAAGTGGCAAGAAGCCTCCTGGGCTGATGCACTGCAAGCGGTGGCTCAAGGCCTGTCGCGCGTTCGTGACAACTTTGGTGCAGGACAGATCGGCGCCTTGGCTTCCGAGTACGCCACTACCGAAGAGTTCTCGCTGCTGGGTCGTCTGGTTCGCGCGTTGGGGTCGGAGAACATCGACTTCCGCTTGCGTCAAACCGACGCCAGTTTCGATTCGGCCTTGTCGGGCGCACCGTGGTTGGGCATGCCAATTGCCGAGTTGGACAATCTGGATCGTGTTCTGGTCGTGGGTTCGTTCCTGCGCAAGGATCATCCGCTGATGGCTCAGCGTCTGCGTCAGGCTGCCAAGCGCGGTACGCAGATTCTGCTGATCGACAGCGCTGCTGATGATCCTCTGATGCCGGTCGCCGCCCGTATGACGGTCGCGCCTTCGGAATTGACGCGTGCCCTGGCTGAAGTCGCCGTGGCATTGGCCCAAGCCAAAGAGCAGGGCACCGCTGCTGAGTTCGCGGGCGTCACGCCAGGCGAAAGTGCCAAACTCATCGCCGCAAGCCTGGCCTCTGGCTCGAACACGGCTGTGCTGATGGGCAATTTGGCCGTCGCATCGCCGCAAGCCTCCACGCTGGCCGCCAACGCGCGTCACGTGGCCGGTTTGGCTGGTGGCAAGTTCGGTTTCCTGACCTCCGGTGGTAACACCGTGGGCGGTTATCTGGCGGGTGCTGTACCTGGTAACGGCGGCAAGACCGCGGCTGCCATGTTGGCCGAACCCCTGAAGGCCTATATTGTTTTGCATGCTGAGCCGGCGCTTGATGCCGACAACGGTCCGCAAGCCATTGCAGCCTTGCGCGGTGCGCAATTTGCGGTCGCCTTGACTCCGTACCGTTCGGCCGCTGCCGAATGGGCCGATGTCATGCTCCCGATCTCGCCATTTACCGAAACGTCCGGCACGTATGTGAATGCCCAAGGTTTGCCCCAAAGCTTCAAGGGCACGGTTGCACCGTTTGGCCAAACGCGTCCGGGCTGGAAAGTTCTGCGCGTGCTGGGCAACTTGTTGCACCTGGCCGCCTTTGATGATGAAACCTCGGAATCGGTGCGAGATGCGGCCTTGGCTGGCGGCGTTGAAACCCGACTTTCGAACGACATCAAGGCACCTGTTGGCCTGGGTCAGCCATTGACTGGGCTGGAACGCCTGGCCGATGTGCCAATCTATCGCAGCGACGCCATGGTTCGCCGTTCCGAGCCGCTGCAGGCAGCCCCGGCTTCGCGTGCACCAACCGCACGCATGAATGGCCGCACGCTCACCAGCTTAGGTCTGACCGCAGGCGTGAAGGTTCGTGTCTCGGGCGCTCAAGGTGCCATTGAACTCGACGCCGTCCAGGACGACGCCGTGGCTGATCGTGCCCTGCGTATCTCGGCAGCCTTTGAAAACACCGCAGCCCTGGGTGGCGCTTTCGGTCAAATCAGCGTGGAGCGTGTCTGATGGAATGGCTTAATGTTCTTGAAAGCCACGGTCAGGCATTGCTCGGCCCGACGGCTTGGCTGATTATCTGGACCCTGATCAAGATCGTCGTGATTGCTGTGCCGATCATTCTTTGCGTGGCTTACCTGACGTACTGGGAACGCAAAATGATTGGCGCCATGCACGTGCGCCTGGGGCCCACCCGCGTGGGTTTCAAGGGTTTGCTGCAGCCTTTTGCTGACGTTTTCAAGCTTCTGACCAAAGAAGTGATCATCCCGAGCCAGGCAAACAAGGTGTTGTTCATCGTGGCCCCCGTGGTCACCTTGATGCCCGCCCTGGCTGCCTGGGCCGTGGTGCCGTTTGGTCCGGACATCGTGTTGGCCAACGTCAACGCCGGTCTGCTGTACATCATGGCCATTACGTCCATTGGTGTGTATGGCGTGATCGTCGCGGGTTGGGCATCGAACTCGAAGTATGCGTTCCTGGGCGCCTTGCGCGCTTCGGCACAGATGGTCTCTTACGAGTTGGCCATCGGTTTCGTACTGGTCACGGTTTTGCTGGTTTCCGGCAGCCTGAACATGTCTGAAATCGTGCTGGGTCAAACGCGTGGCTGGTTTGCCGACAAGGGCCTGACGTTCCTGTCCTGGAACTGGTTGCCGCTGTTGCCGCTTTTCGTCATCTATGTGATTTCAGCCGTGGCTGAAACCAACCGTCACCCGTTTGACGTGGTGGAAGGCGAATCGGAA
>JBEBWV010000204.1:0-4928 GCA_040391965.1 Achromobacter deleyi
GTTCGGAGGCAAGTAAGCAATGTCCTTCCTGTCGTTTCTGCTCGGTCAAAAGAAATCCTCTGCCTCCGTCGCCAAGGAACGGTTGCAGATCATCCTGGCCCATGAGCGGGGCCGCGGCGACTCGCCCAATTACCTGCCACAGTTGCAGGCGGAGCTTATCGCCGTGATTTCCAAATACGTGAAGATCAACCCTGAAGACATCAAGGTTCATCTAGAGCGCCAAGACACCTTAGAAGTGTTGGAAGTCAAGATTGAGATGCCGCAAAACGACGCCTCCTGATGGTGTCACCTGCAACGCTGGCCAAACGTCAGCGTTGCGGACTTTGCGAGATCGAAGAAAAGCCCAGCAATGCTGGGCTTTTCTTCGATCAGGCGATGTGTTCAAACATCCGCAGAGTTTTCTGTACTTTTATGACTAACCGCCCCGGGCTCAGGCTGCACTTGAGCAGACGAATCACGAGGCACGGTTCTAGCGAAGAAGTCCTGTGGTATGCCTGATAGCGCTCAACAAGCTGATGCGCGTTTCCGTTCGAATCGGTAGTTCCTTGGCCATCGGTTCAAATTTGTCGGCCAACGCGTGCGCCTGATCAATGCACTCCGCCGCAAATTTGGCTTTCACTCCTCCCTCTTTAGCCAATTGCATGAGGTTGGGTCGAGTCACGTTGAGACCTTCGCCTGAGATGTCCATATGGTGCTGCCCGCCCGGGCCAACGTTGAAAGTCAGGTCATACCCCGGTGCTAATTGCCAGTTCCTAGCGCGGTCCAAGCGGAATGAAAAATTCTTGCTATGGTCATCCCGATTATGGAAGGCGACATTGAACACCGCACGTCTATATGCCTTGTCGACTTCGGCTTGGCTGCGAGTCATCAATCGAGTGAGTTTCAACAGCGTATCGTAGCTGGCGGAGGGCACACGAAAGTCCAAGTCAAGCGCGCCGGCCATCGAAAGAATTGGCACGCGCATGCCCTGCTCCCTATCGAAACGTTTGATCCCGAATGCACTGAGGCTGTCGTCCAATTGAAACAACGTCGTGTCCGGCATATCAATGCCAAATTTTTGCGCCAATTGCGCGTAGAGCAATTCAATGGCGCAGACCTCGGGATGCTCCGTTCCTGCCTGAAATTTCACTAACCAAGGATCAGCCCCTTGAAACGGATGGGTGCAGATAGCCTTGGATAGTGGGTCAAAATAGACTAGCACCTTAGGCCGGGCTCCCTGTGGCGATCCACCAAGCCGCGCCAACGTTTTCAGGGCCGCAGTATCTTGATCCTGGACCACTGCCTGTGTTTCTCGTGCAAGGTCCAAAAGTGACCAATCGCTGTCGTCACAATCCGGGCTCTCCTCTGGCTTGTAGGTCAGGGCACCCATAGCATGGTTGCCAATGAACGCCAACCGGTCGAGTGGGGACAACGTTTCTAGCCTAACCCCCCTTTTGCGGAAAAGGCGATCCATCAATATAAGACCCCAACCGTCAGGCAACGAGTCTGCTATCAAGCCGGGAAGATTCCATTGCCGACGTTCAAATCCCTGGAATGCTGCTCGTTGTAGCGGTAGGTTACGAGGTGATAGCTCAAGGCCTTGGCGTTGAGCTTGATCCGAGTACTCGAACAGGAGAGTTCGCCCAGCGTCCGCGAGCGTACCCAAGTGCCATTGTTCTCCCCAACCTTCATACATGACCTCAAGCAGCTTCATGCCTTGTCCTATTCCGAGCGAAGCTTACGTGGGGCACGCTGACGCACTTTCAACGTTGCCCGCTCAAGCTGAGTCAACTCAGCGATGGATTGAATTCCTGATTTAAAGAGCGCATCAAAGCCGTCCTCCAGACGCAGCGCCTGTGCAACTTTGATGACGGTGGCCAGAGAACTGTCACCACTTCGTTCTAAGTTTCGGATGGTGCTCAATGAAACCCCTGCTCGCGTAGCCAATTCAGGCTGCGTAAGGCCTTTCGACAAGCGCGCAATTTTCAGGCGCGCCGCGAGCTCCCTCGATATGTCATTGGCAGTGGCAAAACTAAAGTCCATATTTTGGGCTATCAAAGGGCTAAATCAAGAATAAGCGTGAAGAATCGGACTGTTTCCACAACAATTCAATACAATATATAAAAATATATATAGTTAATTATCTGACAGTTAAGCTATAAATTTAACCATAAAGGCTACATTTCTACCTTTTTTATTCAAATATTAAAAGCCATCTCCAAGTATCAGACAGAAAACGGCAAGACGTGGGCATTTCTATCATCATCAATCGCCGTGTACTTGAGCGACGTGTACGCCGCATCAGAAAAATCTTTAACGTGCGCCAGTTTGCAGACGCTCGTGGATACCAGCGGCAATTAATCGCATGAAAGGACAGGGAGTGCATCGGCAAAGAAAAAGCCCAGCAATGCTGGGCTTTTTACCTTCATAGAACCGCGTGTCAGTAATTAGCGGTTCTTGCCGACCTGATCGCCGATCACGCCGCCGATGGCCGCGCCACCGACCGTGCCTAACACGCCGCCGCCAGTCAGCACTGCGCCGCCTACGCCACCGATTGCTGCGCCACCTACAGCGCTCTTTTGACGATGGCTCATATTGTCCCAGGATGAACAACCTGCCATCGTTGCCGCCAGTGCAACTGCCATGCAGATCTTCGAGATGTTTGCGATTTTCATAATTGAGATTCCTCTGCTTAAGCCCGGGGTCACATCTTTTAATTAAAGACTCGCGAAACAAGCGTGCGACTTGCCGGATGCGTAAGGGGCACATAGCCCAAGAACCTTAAGGATCTCAAAAATGGGGCAGTAAGGGTGTTAGGTTTCCCCATGAATTGTGTCAAAGCACAGAGAAATCCCGATACACCGGGCGACAATGTTGCAGCGGCCCCGATTACTTGACCAGACGTAACGCTTCTCGAAAGCGCGGATGCTCACACGTGTCCAGCCACTCGAAAATAACCATCTCCATACTGACAATTTCCGCCCCATGTGCGCGTGCGCGACGCAGCGCCGCGTGATGATCAGGAGCTTTGCGTGAGCCCACCGCATCAGACACCATGGCCACGTGATAGCCCAAGTCGATGAGGCCAATCACGGTTTGCAGTACGCACACATGCGCCTCGCATCCCGTGACCACAATCGTCTTGCGCGCCGCTGGCAACCACGCTTCAAAACCTGGCTCACGTGCTGATGAGAAGTGTTTTTTATGAAAAACGGATTGCACGAGCGGTCGCAACCTTTCCACGGTCACGCCCAGCATCAGACTGTGATGTTCCGTGGCGACGACTGGCACCTCCATTAACTGCGCAGCCTGCGCAAGCTTGTGAGTCGCCTCCAACACAGCATCACCGTGATTGATGACAGGCATCAAGCGGCCTTGCATATCAACAATCAAGAGGGTCGAGGCAGAGGCTTGCAACAGCATGAGAAGCTCCGGTCAAAAAGTGAGTTTTGTGCATCAGCACTAGGCAGCGTTACGTCAATGACGATGTGCCTGTTCCATGCAACAAGTATACGAGCCTAGAGTCATGGCTATCTCGAATCACGTTGCCATGGGTTAGGTTTCAATAAACAAGGAATGACTCATACCAAGCCATTCAAACGTCATTTTCGCGCGGCCCGCGCCACCGAAAATGACAAGCCCGCAAGATCTTCCACCCTCAAGAAAATACATGCCCGAAGCGCCAGGCACACCGCCCGGCCCACCGACGACTCGCGGTTTAAGAACCCTCACGGTACTGAACTGCGATGCTACAAAAAACAGCGGAAGTTTGATCAGGAGTTTCCCTGGCAAGCTCGCGGGTTACGCGCGTTAGGCAGAGCTTCAATTGCGGAGAGGTGAACGCGCTCCACCCACGCTACCTTTCGTCTGCATAATGAGCACGCGCACAACATAAAGGCTCCCGATTGGGAGCCTTTATGTTTGACCTACATGCCAGACAGGACGTGCCTGGCCCTCAGCCTTACTTCAATGCCTTGTAGCGCAAACGCTTCGGCTTCGAGGCTTCGTCGCCCAGGCGACGCTTCTTGTCGGCTTCGTACTCTTGGTAGTTGCCGTCAAAGAACACCACTTGCGAATCGCCTTCAAACGCCATGATGTGCGTCGCGATACGATCCAGGAACCAACGATCATGGCTGATCACCATGATGCTGCCCGGGAATTCCAGCAAGCCGTCTTCCAGCGCGCGCAGCGTTTCCACGTCCAGATCGTTAGACGGTTCATCCAGCAGCAACACGTTGCCGCCAGCGATCAAGGTCTTGGCCAAATGCAGACGGCCACGTTCGCCGCCCGACAACTGACCGACCATTTTGTTCTGGTCTCCGCCCTTGAAATTGAAACGGCCCAGATACGCACGCGAGCCCATTTCGAACTTGCCCACCGTCAGGATATCGGCGCCATCGGAAATGGCATCAAACACCGTCTTGCCATCTTCCAGCGAATCACGCGACTGATCGACATAGGCCAAATTCACTGTTTGACCGATCTTCACTTCGCCAGAATCCGGCTGCTCACGACCCGCAATCATGCGGAACAACGTCGATTTACCAGCGCCGTTGGGGCCAATAATGCCGACGATGGCGCCTGGCGGCACCTTGAAGCTCAGGTTGTCGATCAGCAGACGATCGCCATACGCCTTGCTGACATTGTTGAACTCAATGACTTCATTACCCAAACGCTCGCCCACAGGAATAAAGATTTCCTGGGTTTCATTGCGCTTCTGGTATTCGTACGAAGACAGTTCTTCGAAGCGCGCCAAACGCGCCTTGGCCTTGGCTTGCCGACCCTTGGGGTTCTGACGCACCCATTCCAATTCTTTCTTGATCGTCTTCTGGCGAGCAGATTCCGTCGCCTCTTCCGTCTTCAGGCGATCACCCTTTTGCTCAAGCCACGAGCTGTAATTGCCCTTCCACGGAATGCCGTAGCCGCGATCCAGTTCCAGAATCCACTCA
>JBEBWV010000205.1:0-4800 GCA_040391965.1 Achromobacter deleyi
GCGCGCGGTCGTCTTCATGAGTGAGACCACGGTAAGCGCGCGTAACCCGCGTGTTGGTTCTTGAGGAATTGCTGTTCAAGAATCGCGGGTTGCGCGCGGCTGGCACTCGCGTTCTTGTCTTGGTTTCGCCGCGCTCCACCCACGCTACGAATCTGGCCAGCGCTGCGTGGGCGGCGCGCGCGGTCGTCTTCATGAGTGAGACGACGGTGAGCTTTGTGCCGGATTGCGGCGGCTCAAGAACCATGCCGTCTGCATAAGAAGGTACTTGCCGTGGCCCCCTAAACAACAGCAACAGCGGCAATCGCGTCCGCGCCATATTGTTTAAGCCCCTCAAGATCCATCACCCGCACCGCACCATATTCCACCTTCAGCAAGCTCGCTTCTTCCAGCTTGCGTAAAGCCTGGTTCGCACGCTGGCGCGAAACACGTGCCAGATAGCCTACCTCTTCTTGCGTAATTGCCAGGCGCATTCCCATGCCGGGGTATAGCAAGGGATTGAATAACTCCGCCAGGCAACGAGCGACCCGCGCATCAGGATCCAGCAAGCGGTCATGTTCCGCCTTGCCAATGAACTGCGCCACGCGTTCATTCAATTGATGCAGCAAATAGCGGTTAAAGGGAATACTCGTATCCAACAGCCAGTTAAATGTGGGAGCGGCCAACCGGGCCACGACGGAATCTCGCAGCGCCACGATGTCGTACTTTCGAACCTCGTGTTTCAGCAAAGATCCTTCGCCTATCCAACCACCTGCCGGCACGCCAGTCAGCGAAGCCACCTTGCCATCTGCATTGCCCACAGATACCTTCACAAGGCCTGCGAGCACGCCTATCCAAGCCTGGGCAAGGTCACCTTTGCGCTCTATGATCGCTCCAGCTGTCACCTGCTGCACCGACATGTCTCGCTCGACGCGCTTTTGCTGCTCGTCGGTTAACACGCGAAACCAGGCCGCGGCTAATTGCAGGGAGTCAGATAACTGCATCGGGAATACCCTCAAAGTTCCTTGAATGTCGCGACGGTGACAGTTGGTAGCAACCCAAGCTTATACCTTAAGTACTGCCGTAAATCTAAAACCAACTGGTCAAGCACATCGACAGCGCACTCGCAGCAGCGAACGCTCGAACGACGTGCTCAAACCGGAGGAGACAACGTGGCACCTTCAACGCCCGCATCTGCAAAGATGCCGGCGGCGCTGGATACTTTTCCGGCGCTGCTGCTAGAGCATGCCAAAGTACGTGGGTCGCGGCCCGCGATACGAGAAAAAAACCTGGGCATATGGCAGACCCTTACGTGGTCGGAAGTCGCCGAGCACGTGCGTCAAGTCGCGCACGGCTTAGCCTCGCTTGGCATCAAGCCAGGCATGCACGTCGCTGTTATCGGTGAAAACCGGCCTCGCCTCTACATGGCCATGATGGCCGCGCAATCCTTGGGTGCCATACCGGTACCGCTCTATCAAGATGCGGTGGCGCAAGAAATGGTCTACGTGCTGCAAGACGCGGAGATCAGTGTCGCGGTGGTCGAAGACCAGGAACAGGTCGACAAGATGCTTGAAGTGCGCGAGCAATGTCCCGCGCTCAAACATGTGGTCTTTGATGACCCACGTGGCTTGCGACATTACTCCGACCCTATGTTGTTGTCTTATGACGATCTGCAAGAAAACGGACGCGATCACGCCAAGAAATTCCCTGCGTTTTTTGATGACGCGACGGCTTCCGTAGATCCGCAAGATGCGGCTGCCATGTTTTACACCTCTGGCACCACGGGTAAACCCAAAGGTGTCGTGCTCACGCACCACGCGTTGATTGACCGTGCCCGCGCTGTGGCAGAGATGGAAAACCTGACCGACCACGAAGACGTGTTGGCCTACTTGCCGCCCGCCTGGATCGGCCAGAATATGTTTTCGTATACACAGCTGCTTGTCACCGGCTTCACCGTTAATCACCCCGAGTCGCCGGAGACAGTCTCCATCGACATGCGCGACATTGGCCCCACGTACTACTTTGCGCCGCCCCGCGTGCTGGAAGGCTTGCTGACCCATGTCATGATCCGCATGGAAGATGCGGGCTACATCAAGCGCAAGCTATTTCATTCGTGCATGAATCTGGCACGCCGCGTCGGCACCCGCATTCTGGATGGCGAGTCCGTAAGTGGCTGGGATCGGATGCGCTATGCCATGGGCAACGTGCTTATCTATGGCCCCTTGCGCAATGCACTTGGCATGAGCCGGGTGCGCGTGGCCTACACCGCTGGTGAAGCCATCGGCCCGGATTTGTTCGTGTTTTACCGCTCCATTGGCATCAACCTGAAACAGCTCTACGGCTCCACTGAAACCTCCGTTTTTGTGTGCGTACAGCCCGACGGGAAAGTTCGCGACGACACCGTTGGTCCGCCCGTCAAGGGCGTGGAAATTCGGGTGGCGGACAACGGCGAAATTCAAGTCAAAAGCCCTGGTCTGTTCAAGGAGTATTACCGCAACCCTGAAGCCACGCTGGAAGCGCACACCGCTGACGGCTGGTATCACACCGGAGATGCAGGCTACCTCGACACAGACGGACAACTCAAGATCATCGATCGCGCGAAAGACGTGGGGAAAATGGCCGACGGCAGCTTGTTCGCGCCAAAGTACATTGAAAACAAGCTCAAATTCTTTCCGCACATCAAAGAAGCCGTGGCGTTCGGTGCGGATAGAAACGATGTATGCGCGTTCATCAATATTGACCTGGAAGCCGTGGGCAACTGGGCGGAGCGACGCGGCCTGGCCTACGCCGGCTATACCGATCTGACCTCTAAACCTGAAGTCTTCCGCTTGATTTCCGACTGCATTGAACAAGTGAACGCCGACTTGGCGAGCGATCCAAAATTGTCTGCGTCGCAGATTGGCCGCTTCCTGATCCTGCATAAGGAGCTGGATCCGGATGACGACGAATTGACCCGCACACGCAAAGTTCGACGTGGCTTCATTGCGCAGAAATACGGTGTACTGATCGATGCCTTGTTTTCGGAGAAGACCTCCCAGTTCATCGAAACGGAAGTCAAATTCGAAGACGGACGCGTGGGCAAGATTTCGGCAGATCTGAAGATTCTTCCTGCCAAAAAATTCCCCGCCATTACTGCCAAGGCCGCGTAAATCATGAGCAATAACGAGCGCGACAAGCGAATTGGCGACGTCATGTTGGACATGCAGAATATCTCGCTGTCCTTTGGCGGCGTAAAAGCGCTGACAGATATTTCATTTAATGTTCGAGAGCACGAAATTCGCGCCATCATCGGCCCTAATGGTGCGGGCAAAAGTTCGATGCTGAATGTCATCAACGGCGTCTATACGCCGCAACAAGGCAGCATCGAATTTCAGAATGAGCGATTTTCCCGCATGAACCCACGCCGCGCTGCCGAAATGGGTATTGCGCGCACGTTTCAGAACCTGGCCTTGTTCAAAGGCATGAGTGTGCTGGACAACATCATGACGGGTCGCAACCTGCGCATGACCTGCGGCTTGTTTGCACAGGCCTTCCGCTTGGGGCCCGCTGAACGTGAAGAAACCCGGCACCGCGAGTTCGTAGAGAACATTGTGGATTTCCTGGAGATTCAGGCCTATCGGAAAACACCCGTAGGCAGGCTGCCGTATGGCCTGCAAAAGCGCGTGGATCTGGGGCGGGCCTTGGCCATGGAGCCACGTCTGCTCTTGCTGGATGAACCGATGGCAGGCATGAACATCGAAGAAAAGCAGGACATGAGCCGCTTCATTCTGGATGTGAACGACGAATTTGGCACCACGATTGTGCTGATCGAACACGACATGGGCGTGGTCATGGATATCTCCGACCGCGTCGTTGTGCTGGATTACGGCAAGAAAATCGGTGATGGCAAACCCGACGAAGTCCGCGCAAACGAAGACGTGATCCGAGCTTATCTCGGCGTCTCGCACTAAGGCGACCATCATGGGATTTTTCCTAGAAACCTTATTCGGCGGTTTGATGAGCGGCATGATGTATGCGCTTGTCGGCCTGGGGTTCGTGCTGATCTTCAAAGCATCGGGCGTCTTTAACTTTGCGCAAGGAGCCATGGTGCTGGTGGCTGCCCTGGCGATGGCGCGCTTCTCTCAGTGGATTCCGCAATGGTTCGGCTTTGATAACCTGTTGTTGGCCAACGTGCTCGCCTTTATCGTTGCGGCATTCATCATGTTCTTGTTGGCCGTAGCCATCGAACGCTTTGTCTTGCGCCACCTGGTCAACCAGGAAGCGACCACACTGCTGATGGCCACGCTTGGCATCAGTTACTTCCTGGATGGTCTGGGCCAGATCGCCTTCGGCAGTTCGGTGTACTCCATTAACGTAGGCATGCCTAAAGACCCGGCGCTGATTCTGGAGTCGATGTTCGAAGGCGGCCTCATGATCAACCTGGAAGACCTGACGGCGGCGGTCGTGGCGGCCCTGTTGGTGGCCGCGCTGGCCCTCTTCTTCCAATACACCGCCACCGGCCGCGCGCTGCGTGCCGTGGCCGATGATCACCAGGCGGCGCAGTCCATCGGCATTCCGCTCAATCGCATCTGGGTCATTGTCTGGAGCGTGGCTGGTCTGGTCGCGCTGGTGGCAGGGATTATCTGGGGGTCCAAGTTTGGCGTGCAATTCACCTTATCCACGGCTGCGCTTCGTGCACTGCCCGTCGTGATTCTGGGCGGACTGACATCGGTGCCGGGCGCCATTATTGGCGGCCTGATTATCGGTGTGGGCGAAAAGCTGTCAGAGGTGTACCTGGGGTCGCTCGTGGGCGGCGGTATCGAAATCTGGTTCGCCTATGTGCTG
>JBEBWV010000206.1:0-4629 GCA_040391965.1 Achromobacter deleyi
CTTCACCCGAATGGCGCGTGCGCATGAATCCTGGGTGAAAGGCATGTTCGGGGAAATGCCGGACGCGAGCCGCAATGCGCTTTTCCAATCATTGGGGGAGCTCAAGCTTCAAGTGGTGGCCACGCGCAAGGACGGTCTGAAGTAGCGCAAGCGTTTGCGCCAATAGCCGAACGGCTCCTATCGTTTGATAGCGCACCCCAAGAGCTTGGATCGGAGTCCGGTTTCTTGGGGTCAGTTCATCTCCGCCCGCTTTCGCTAATCTACGATTTCATCCTACCCGGATAGCAATTAGTGTCTTGACTCACCTCCAAACAGAGTCACGACCTATATGCCGCCTCCCGTCCTCTACACCTCAATAGTCCGAAACGACTCGGGGTATTACCTCACCAATAGTTCGGGTGATCGCTTTCCCATTCCGGAAGGCGCGAACGAAGTTGGCCCCGTCAATTTCTATGACGCAGCGAACGGTATCTGCGTTTTCAGCAGCATGCTCACGCTGGTCAGCCAGGCACCCGAGACCCCGACATCGCAAGCTCAGAGACTCGCACTCGCCGAGCAACGGAATACTGAGCGAGAATTTAAAAAAAACACCGACCAAGCACTCGGCAAGGCCTGGGCATCCGTCAGAGCCATGAATCCGGCCACGGGCTGCCTTCACAACTCCCGATATGAAGATGCGGCAGCATCGCAAACCAAGGCAGATCGAAAAGCCCAGAAAGAGCAATGGCCAGCTGAGCTTCGAGAGCAGCGTTCAAAACACAATGTGGATCGAGTGATCCGCGATTTGCTCGACCTGAGAAAGAATCTCGTCGTGCGCGAAGAAGACGGCAAGTCTTATTACAAGGCGAGCACGCTGCCGGACCAATGCATTGCTTTTCAACCAACGCTCGACCGCGCACACAACGTTGCCAACGCCCTACAAACTACCGAACGAAAGTACAACTACGTTGCCCTGCGTACCAAGCAGCAACTGAATGCCATATATCAGGCAACTCTGCCACTAAGAAATGACCTTAAATGCGCTGACCATGTAAACACATACCGCGACCAGTTTCGCGATGATTACTTGATAAATCGCGACAATCCCGACGACGTCATCGTCGTGTCGCAATCGGCAGCGAGCATGCCGAATATCAAAGATCTACCCGAGAAGCCCATCGGCAGCGCAACCCGGTAACGGCATATTCCTAAGGCTAGCGAGGTAACCCGGTGCGCATGCTGGCCACGTCCAGCACGCCCGCATCGCGGTTGCTCAGCACCTGACGCACGGTGCCATCGGCACCTTGCAGCACAGACTGGCCCGCGGCAATCTCCTTCCCACCTGCCCGCTGAGCGCTACGGCCTCGCGCGGGCGAGAAAAGCAAATCGCCCGGCTGGGCGTTACTCACTCGGGGCCCGGGCGTGGCAACCCGTGTGCCATTGGGGTAACTCACGTCACCCAGTTGGGTTTCCTTAGACAACAAGCCCTCAAACCTCAAAATGCGTCGAGTCGGGTCCAGCAGGATATCGGCTTTCAGGAGCGGCATGTGATTGACGACAATCGGCTCACTACCGTCCGTGCGCAGGCGCCATTTCGCCGCTTCACCAGCCACGGCATCGTTCGCCGTGCTCCCGGGTTCCACGGTGAGCCACGTGCCTGCGGGAACCGCTTGGTTCTCTAGCGTGTTGCCGCCCGGCAGGTGGCAACTGGCGAACTGGGGTCGGTTATCACGTAAAACAAACTCAACCCTATGCCCGTGGCCGCACAACCAGCCATCAATCGCCGCGTCTCGCTCAATCGCCAGGGAAAGACTTTCCGGACGTGGACCGCCGCGAGCGCTCGCGTCAGCCGGGTAGCGGAACAGACGGCTGGCGCTTAGGCCCAGTACAGGCGCAGGGCTAGGAAACGTCGCCGTTTCAAAGGAACCCAGGTCGCCCGGGGTCGCCAGTAACAGCTGGGAACCGGCAGGCAGGCTCACCCCTGCCAGGGTGGTCGGCCCTTTCAAGGTAGTTGTGCGGTCCGCCTCTAGCTGCGCGTCGCGCTGCATCGTGCGCCAGTCGCTGAATTGCAGATAGGGGAAGATGGAGCCCGCTATGGCGAGAAACGCCATCAGCACGGAGCCGAGCCTTCGATGCTCACCCAGCCAATCCCGGGCTTGGCGAGACGTGCCAAGCACAGCCAGCCAAGTGAAAAAGGTGCTCAGGCAGGCCAAAGAGACCAACATCAGCACATAGAAATTACCGCCGGGGATAGATACCGAAATCATGCTGGCAATTATGCGCTAAACCGGCGTTTCGGTTTAGCGTCACGGCGGGCGATATGACACCAGAACGACGGGGCGTGGCCCCTGGCACTTAGCGCATCGCGTTGATGATGTTGTCGGCAATGCGCTGCAAATTGCGAATCACACTGGACAAGGCCTGGGTCAACACGCTGAAATCCGCCTGCCGCTGGTGCAGCGTGGCCAGTGTCATGGAGTCTGAGGGCGCGTTGCTCAGATTTGTCGCCATTTCGTCTCTCGCTTTGCGGGCGTTCTCTACGAGAGGGATAAATGGGTCGCCGTATTTTTGGAAGACTGTTGGCTGCGCCACCTTCAGGAGGAATATATGAGAGCGCAATTTCTGCTGAAAAGCATGCAGGTAATTCCGGGCATCGCTTTCTGGATAAGGCGAGGACTCTCGGTCCACCAACGCTGACAGCGCCTTGCCTGGCCTGCTTCTATCGGCAGCCCACGCCCAGGCCGCACCGCCGTCCCTAAAGTCGTTGGGCTCGTCGCGTATGAGCTTTGCAACGTTGTCGTTTCGATTATTGACGAGCAACTGCACTGCTACCGCCTTAAGAGAAGTGATCGTGTCACGTATCTGCTGACGCACCTGCGCCGTCGTATTCTCGTGATGCTGCGCAGCCAGATCAATGAGCCGCCTCAAATCTTGAGCAAGTTTGATGCTCAGATCATCAGTGCGAATCGCCCTATCCACCGGCAGCGTCAACGCGTAGCTGGATGATGCATGTGGCGACAGATCGGGACCACCCGATGCAGCCGCGTGTCTCCCACTTTCGCGCGCAGACGCTGGCATGGTCTGCAATTCGTATGCGGCGAAGCGTGCCACGATACTGAGGAGCCGATTCTGTGTACCGGGCGCCGCGTCGCCCTGCGGTTGAGCCGCCCATTGCTTGAGCTCATCTTCCAAATCCAGCTGTAGCGAATCCCGGTGTTTGGACGCAGGCAAGGTGTCTCGAAGCGCATTCGCCAATGCGGGGACAAACGCGCGGCTGTTTTCTGCTATCCATTGCGCAATGCTCTCGCTGGAACTCGTCCCCGGCATACCCAGTTGTTTGAGCACACGCGGCAGCAGTTCGGCGTCTTCAGGCGCACGAGCGCACGCCCCCGCATCCGCCAGCCCCAGGGCAGGGCCGAGCGTGTGCGCCAGCGAGTCCACCAATGTCATATGTTGCATATCCTGCCGCAGGTCCTGCGCAAACCCTGGAACAAGCTGGACGGAACCCGCAGGGGATGGCTCAGCAGGGTCCGGCGCGAGGCTGCGCGATAGCGGCAAAGCGATGATCGATGGGGAGGTGAAGCCAGGGGCAGACAGGATTTGCATGGAGGGCGAAGCCGAAAAAGGAGAGCTGCGGATAACAAGACAAGGCCGAAGTGTAGGAATACTTGACCCTTCTCCCTTATCTAAAATGACCCCTTCCCAAGTTCGCCCCAAACCAGTGGGATAATACAAATCCCGTTCGCCACCGCTGGTGGCGGCTCCACGCCTGCCTATTGAGACGAAGTCATGGCCGTTAACCTGCAGATCCCCTCAGAATCCGAAATTTTCCCTGTTGCCGGTATTGAAATCGGTGTCACCGAGGCTGGCATCCGTAAGGCCAACCGACGCGACTTGACCGTTTTCCGCCTGGCACCCGGCACGAGCGTAGCGGGCGTTTTCACCCGCAATCGTTTTCGCGCGGCACCGGTGCAAGTGTGCGAAGCGCACCTGGCCACGGGCGGCCCGATCACTGCCATGGTCATCAACACCGGAAACGCCAACGCGGGCACCGGTGCCGAAGGCATGAAGAAAGCGCAAGATACCTGCGTGGCGCTTGGAAAATTGCTGGGTGTGGCACCTGAAGAAGTGCTGCCGTTCTCAACCGGCGTCATTCTGGAACCCTTGCCGCTGGACCGCCTGACCGCAGGCCTGCCTGCCGCCATCGCCAATCTGGGCCCGGACCACTGGTTCTCGGCAGCCCACGGCATCATGACCACCGACACCTTGCCCAAGATTTCTTCGCGCAAGGTGCAAATTAGCGGCAAGACGGTCACCTTTACCGGCATCAGCAAAGGCGCCGGCATGATTCGCCCCAACATGGCGACCATGCTGAGCTTTCTGGCCACCGATGCCGGCATTGCCCAACCACTGCTGCGCAAACTGGCTGTGGAAATTGCGGACGCCTCGTTTAACCGCATTACGGTTGACGGCGATACCTCCACGAACGACTCGTTCATCATTGCCGCCACCGGCAAGTCCGGCGTGCATATCAATACCGAGTCCGATGCCGATTACGCCGCCGTGCGCGAGGCCTTGACGGCTGCGGCGCTGGAGCTGGCCACGAAGATCGTGCGTGACGCCGAAGGCGCCACCAAGTTCATGACGATT
>JBEBWV010000207.1:0-4246 GCA_040391965.1 Achromobacter deleyi
GCTCAACGTCATTCCCTTCAATAGTCTCGAAGGGGATGACTACCAGCGCCCCGATTCCGAGCGCATCCGCGAGATTGTCCGCTATCTGCAGAGCCGCGGTGTGTTGACTAAGGTGAGGAATAGCGCAGGGCAGGATGTGGACGGCGGCTGTGGCCAGTTGCGCGCTCGCGCCGTTGGCGAAGCGCAGGTGGTCGAACTGCGCCGCAAGCGCACTGCACAGCCGGAAGCCGCCTAGGCCAGGGTTATCCGTCCGTAGCCGTGAGCAACTTTTTCAAGAATTCCGATCGCGACCGGTTGCGGACGTTCACCGGCTTTCGGCAGCTGCCCCAAGAGAAGATGACTGAATGGTGGACGATCCGAGAGAAGTTCGCTCCCCAGTGAACGTCCCGGCCACGAGTAGATCCTCAGCTAATGGTTACTCCGGTGCGCGGTCGATTCAGATCGACAACAGTCATCGCTATGTTGCCACTGGGCTATTGGCCGATCAGTCCGTTCTGCCAGAAACTGCTCTGGGCCACTTTTTGCCGCGCGTGCCGTTCGCTTAGACCATTCGCTGCAACCATTCCAGCAAGTTCGCCGGCGGGCCATCGGACGGCAAGGGTTGGGGCGATAACAGGCAATAGCGCGAACCGTCTTCGACGAAACCGAGCGGCGCAACCAGCAAGCCGCTGTGCAAATCGTCGCGGCGGATCGCCAGGTCAATTCCGGTAGCGAACGAGAGCGGCCCGCCGCCAGCCACCAGATGCACGTCGATTCCTGGCTGCTGGGCCTGGAATTGTGGCCATCGCGGTATCAGCCAGCGCATCAGCAAGGTTGGCTCGCATGACAGCACCAAGCGCTGCACTTGGCGGGAGCTCGCACGAAGCCCGTCGACGCCCAGGCTGATGACAACTCGCAGCACTCCGAGTTAAGCGAATTGCCCCCGCAAAATTTCAACTTAAGCGAACAGCAAATTCGACGTGCCGTGCACAGTCTTCCGTCGATGCTTTACCTTCGGCTCTGCGTTTTACTGCGCCGCCGTCTGCGTGAGCCGGTAGATGAGCAGGGCCGCACGGACAGCGCCACGCTCGATGGATGCAATTTCGAGATCTTCGTCGTCCGTGTGTTCACCGCGCCCCTGCGCACCGAGCCCGTCGATGCCAACGGTGTATGGCGCCACGAATTGCACGTCACCCGCTCCGCGCAGCGCCGGATCAACCATGTCGATGCGACCCAAGCCAGCATCCTGGCTGGCTTTCGAGTAAAGCTCCAACAAGTTGCGGCCCGCCTCGGTAGGCGGCATTGGCGGGTAGCTCTCGGTAAAGCTGATTGTCGCTGAGGTGCCGGGCAGGTTGTCCGACGAGACGATGGTCTGCATCTTCTGACGTGCGCGTGCACCCTGCTCGGGAGAGAGGTAGCGCAGGTCCCCAAGTACTTCCGCGTCGCGCGCAATGACGTTGGTCTTGCCGAAGGCGCTCGCCGTCGCCGTATCGCTGGCGTACGAAATAGTGGTGCCACCGTAGACCAATCCAGGGTTGAAGGTCAGGCTGGGCTCGATCACTTGCTCGCGGAACGCGTTAAGGATGCGCGCTGTTTCGTAGATCGCGCCGTAACCCGATCTCTCCGAGAAAACACCCATGGAATGCGCAGGCTTGCCCTTGACATGAAGTACCCAGCCGGCCGCCGAGCGGCGGGCGATGGTGGCGGTATCTACGCCGTTTTGCCTGCCGCTCCCCTCGAAGGACAGTGCGTAGTCGGCACGCTTGCCCAAGGCCACCATGTCGGCACGTGCCGTCTCCAACGGCCTGCCTCCACGTTCTTCGTCGCCCGTGAGCATGATCTCGACGTTGGCATGGTCAAGCGCACCCACGCTCTTGAGCGCGCGCAGTGCCTCGATCATGATGACGTCGCCGCCCTTCATGTCGCTTACGCCCTGACCGCGCACCCGATCGTCGCGGCGTTCCCAAAGCGGCACGGAACTGCTCTTCTCGAACACGGTGTCCAGATGGCCGAGCAGCAAGACGCGCTTGCCCTGACCTCCCTCGTGTGTCGCGACCAAGTGGCCCGCACGCTGCATAGCGGGCGGCATATCGATCCAGCGCGTCTTGAAGCCCAGATCATCCAGCTCAGCCCGATAGATCTCGCCCACGGCGCGCACGCCTTCGGGATTGAGGGTGCCGCTGTTGATGCGCACCGATTTCTCCAGCAACTCCAACGCGGCGGGCGTGCGCTGTTTGACGGCAGCGACGATGCGTTGTTCTGTATCCGAAAGCTGTGCATGCGCTGTCGCGGTCAGAACAAGGAGGACGGAGGTGGTGGCGACGGCTCTCTTGAACATCTGTTGTCTCCAGATCATGGCTGTCAGGTCGTCACGCCATTTTGATGGGAGTGCCGCCGGATGCCATTTTTAACGATCTTGTTAGTGGACTTACCCGCGACAAGGTAAGTTGATTGATCGAGACTACCGCTTCTGGCCGTCCGCCGCCGCTGTAGCTTGTGGAGTATGGACCTCCACATCCCATAATTTCCAACTCAATGAAAATTTTTCCGCAAAATTTCAAACTCAATGACAATACTGTTCCAATCTCGATGGCGGGTTTCTACTAGGTCCTTGATTTTTGGTCATGAACATGAACCGAGTTTCGACGTAAAGGAGATGTGCAATGGAGGCAATCGCGCCGGCGCAAACCGCGCTAATCGTCATGCATTATCAAACCGATATTCTCGGGCTCTTTCCATCGGTGGCACCAGCCTTGCTCGCCACTACGCGCAAGCTATGCGACGCAGCGCGAGCCAAAGGTGTCGGCGTCTATTTCGCCAACCTGCGGTTCAGTCCGGGTTACCCGGAAGTCAGCCCATTGAATAAGAATGGGCAGGGAATCAAGCAGCTTGGTCTCTTTGTTGACGACGGCATCGCGCCGGAGTTAGGCCAACTGACCAGTGAGCCGCTCATCGTGGCGCACCGTGCCAGCGTGTTTTTCGGCACGGATCTTCAGGCTCGACTCTGCGCACAAGGAGTCAATTCGTTGATTATGGTTGGCATCGCATCTACCGGAGTCGTGCTGTCGTCTGTCGCGTATGCGAGCGACGCAGACTTCCGCCTGTACACGGTCAAGGATTGTTGTTATGACCCGGATCAGGTGGTACACGAGCATCTGTTCTCCACCGCTTTCGATTCGCGCACCACGGTGCTGTCGCTCGCAGATGCCTTGCTGTTGCTGGCCTAGCAGACGTTCTACGCGCGCTCTGCAGTAACTTGTGCCCTTCGAGGCTATGTGGTTTTGCTGATTTCTTTGACCTTGAAAGGAGCGCACTACGATGAGCAATCTCATCGCCCTTAAAGGGGCAACTATCGCTTTCGATCTCGATGGCACCCTGGTCGAGACGGCTCCCGACCTGATCGGAGCCGTGAACGCAGTGCTGATTTCAGAGGGCTTTAAACCCCTGGCCTATAAAGAGGGGCGACCCTTCATTAGTCGTGGGGCCCGATGGCTTCTGCAGTGGGGTCTTGAGACAGCTGGAGCGCAAGACTCGGCCGCTCGAACCGCGGCTCTTTTTTGTCGTTTCATTCGCTACTATGGCGACCATATTGCAGATGAAAGCCTGCCGTTCCCGGGGGTGATCGATGCTCTGAAAACTCTGAAGAAGGCAGGCGCCAAGCTGGTCGTCTGCACCAATAAGCCTACCGATCTATCGCGCAGCTTATTGACCCAATTGGATATGGTGGGTCTGTTCGACGGCGTGGTGGGCATTGACGCTGTCACCGCGGCCAAGCCTAGCGCGGCTCATCTGATCGAAGCCGTGCAAGCCGTGGATGGCGATCTGACTCGCACGCTCATGGTTGGCGATGCCGACCCCGACGCGGGGGCCGCGAGAGCTGCCGGGACACCGTTGATACTGGTTGATTTCGGCTATACCGAAATCCCGGCTGTCGATCTTGCGCCAGACATCCTGCTGCATCATTTTGATGACTTGGTGGCCGCCTGCGTGGCGCTGCTCAATGATCCGCGTTGAACCTCGGGTCACGTTCGGAAGAGGTTAAAAACGCGCCAGCATCAACGGTGAACCGCTAGGGCGCCACTGCTTAAGCGTCAGTTGCCTCGCACCTCCTGGATGTCGTTGAGTTTCCAGGTCTTGTCGAACCAGGGCCAACGTGCCTGCCAAGGACTTCTGGTCGGTCGTACTCTACGACACCCAGACGCGCTCTATGCTGCAGACCGATCAGCAGTTCCCCAGCCTCTCCAGCGAGAAAAAACTCGCCACCAAT
>JBEBWV010000208.1:0-4001 GCA_040391965.1 Achromobacter deleyi
CCGGCAGGTAACGCACGTAGCCCTCGCGCATCGGCGCGACGTCGATGTCGAGCAAGCGGACTACGCCACCCCCACTCAGCGGCTTAAGTACACAACAAATACCTCACTCAAACTCCGAGATACCGCTCCCACAGCCCACGATCAGCATCAAGCGCTGTAGAGTCGCCACTCCAGACCACCTTGCCACGCTCCAGAATCACATGTCGATCCGCCAGGCTGAGCAAGCGTTCCACATATTTATCGATCACCAGAATAGTCTGCCCAGCCTGACGCAAGCGCGATAGGCAGTTCCAGATTTCTTCCCGAATCTTGGGCGCAAGTCCTTCTGTGGCCTCATCCAGAATCAGCAAGCGAGGGTTCGTGACCAGGGCTCGCCCGATCGCCAGCATTTGCTGTTCGCCGCCCGACAACTGGTTGCCCATATTGCGAGCGCGCTCACCCAAACGGGGAAACAACTCAAAGACACGTTCAGGCGTCCAGGGCTGCGCAATATCAGGATTCCGGTTCGCCACGAAAGCCGTCAAATGCTCGCGCACCGTCAAATTAGGAAAGCACTGGCGCCCTTCCGGCACAATCGCCATGCCCAGCCGCGCAATACGATCCGATGTCCAACCACTAATATCGTTGCCTGCGAAGCTCAGCTTGCCCCCACGCAATGGCAACTGACCAAACATCGTTCGCAACAACGTGGTTTTCCCCATGCCATTGCGTCCAAGCAACGTCACCACCTGACTCGCACCGATTTCCAGGTCTACCCCAAACAGCACCTGACTGGCGCCATACCCACTTTGGACTGCTTCAACGTTAAGCATCATGCTTTCTCGAGGGCCGCATGCGCGTCTTCCTCGTCTCCAAGGTAAGCGTGGCGAACATCTGGATTCGCACGAATTTCATCTGGTGTACCCGTGGCGATTACCCGCCCGTACACCAGCACAGAGATACGGTCGGCCAACCGAAAAACGGCCTGCATATCGTGCTCGACCAGCAACATCGCGGCGCGTCCGCGCATCGACTCAATTAACTCGGTCAGGCGCAGTGTCTCGTCCGGCCCCATCCCTGCCATGGGTTCATCCAACAGCAACACACTTGGCCGGGCGGCAAGCGCCAGCGCAAACTCCACCTTGCGTTGTTCACCATGCGGCAAGGTTCCAGCAGGTCGATCCAGCAAGCTCGCGTCAATCGCACACTCGCGCGCCAGCTCGCGCGCCTGATCAAACAAGGTACTTTCATCATCGCGCGCGCGCCAAAACCGAAAGCTGCTGCCCGCATGCGCCTGGACTGCCAGCACCAGATTGCTCAATACGCTGGACTGTTTGAAGATATTCGTAATCTGGTAAGAGCGCGACAGGCCTGCTCCCACCCGTTGGTGAGCATTCATGCCGGTCACATCAACACCGCCCACTTCCAGCTTGCCAGCATCTGCCGCCAGCGTGCCCGACAAGAGATGAATCAGTGTGGACTTGCCTGCCCCGTTAGGGCCAATCAACGCGTGGATTTCGCCCGGTTCCAGGCTGAGCGACACCTTGTCGGTAGCCACTAGCGCGCCAAAACGGCGGACCAGATTCGTGGCTTTCAGGGCGGGTTGAACCATATCTTTCACACCACTCATGGGTTCACCTTGGCCGATTGTGGTGATGGTGCCACCGGTACTGCCGGCTTGCCGACAAACCAGGGGCCGACTAAACCAGCAAGACCCTTCGGCGCGCCGAACACAACAGCGAGCAGCAAGAAGCCCAGCGGCATATGCCAATACTCAGTCCATTGACGCAGCACTTCTTCCAACGTCAACATCACCACAGCACCCACCACGCCGCCCATGCGCAGGCCAATACCACCGACCAACACCATAATCAAAAGATTGGCCGATTGGGTCCAGTGCATCAGGCTGGGGGAGATGAACAGATTGTGGTTAGCCAGCAATGCGCCGGCAAGACCGGCGGCAGCCCCACTTAACGTGAAGGCAATCAGCTTGATCCGGTAAACCGGGTAGCCCAAGGACTCCATGCGCGACTCATTCTCGCGAATGCCTTGCAAGGCGGTACCAAAGCGGGACGCGACTACCTTGCCAAACACCCACATCAACAACGCAAAGAGCACCAGCACCAGGTAATAGAACGACACGTCGTTTGCCAGATCAATGCCAGGCAGGGTGGAGTATCCCGGGAGATTCAAACCATCGTCCCCACCGTACTGACGCAGCGAGATGAAGATGTAATAGACCATCTGCGCGAACGCCAGCGTGATCATGATGAAATAAACGCCTCGGGTGCGCAGCGAAATCGCGCCTGTGATCAGGGCCAACACCCCGGCCAGGGCCGCAGCCGCTGGCCAGACAATAAATGCGGAAGTCACCCCGGCCGTAGCCAGAATGCCAACGCCATAGGCGCCTGCGCCAAAAAACGCCGCGTGGCCCAGCGCCACCATGCCGCCATAACCCAGAATCAAAT
Source organism: Achromobacter deleyi (assembly GCA_040391965.1). Classification (GTDB taxonomy): domain Bacteria; phylum Pseudomonadota; class Gammaproteobacteria; order Burkholderiales; family Burkholderiaceae_B; genus Achromobacter; species Achromobacter deleyi_B. The sequence continues at coordinate 2,448 of JBEBWV010000208.1, forward strand.
TCAGGCTGGTCGCGGCAAGCGCGTATATCAACATCCGCCGCACAACAGATATGTAGAAATCAAGGCCCAGAGCGGGCGCAATAAGCGGGAACGCCGCCAAAGCTGCCAACAGGAGCACGGTCCAAACTGTGGATCTACGCATCATTCACCCGCGCGCCGGAAACAAGCCGGACGGACGGAAGACCAAGATCCCCGCCATCAAGACATAAATTGAAATTGCCGCCAGGGTCGGTCCAACACTGGAGGCGACCGCAGGCGGCATGACCTCACGCAATAACGTGGGCAAAAACGCCCTGCCCGCCGTGTCGACCATACCAACCAGTAGCGCGCCTACAAAAGCGCCCCGAATCGAACCAATGCCACCGATCACGATACACACCAGCACGAGAATTAGAATTTCTTCGCCCATGCCCACCTGCACGGCCGTGATCGGCCCCAGCAACGCCCCTGCCACGGCGGCAAGCATTGCCCCCAGCACGAAAACACCCAGGAACAACATCGGTACGCGTACACCCATCAGCGTCGCCATCTGACGATTCGATGCACCTGCCCGCACCAGCACGCCTGCTCGGGTTCGCGTCACAAACCAGTAAAGACCGACCGCGACCACCAGTCCAAAGACAATGATCATCAAACGATAGGCGGGGTACAAAAGGTCTGGCAGCAAACGAACCGGCCCGGACAGCAATGCCGGCATATTCAACATGATGGGCGCTGGGCCCCAGATCATTTTGACCAGATCGTTGGCAATCAGAATGATGGCGTAAGTGCCCAGCACCTGGGCCAGGTGATCGCGCAGCGCCAAACGCCGGATCAGCACCAACTCAAGCACGATGGCGACCACTCCCGTCGCTACAGCGGCGACAACGACTGCCGCCGTAAAAGAACCTGTGCGTCGCATGGTTTCTGCGGCCACATAGGCGCCAGCCATATAAAGCGAGCCGTGCGCCAGATTCATAATGTCCATGATGCCGAACACCAGAGTCAACCCGGCCGCAATCAAGAACAACATCAATCCGAACTGCAGACCGTTCAGCAACTGCTCGACGATCAGCGTAAACGTCATGAAACCTTCCCCTGTGCCGCGCGCCGCCCGTGACGGCGCGCATGCTATTCATTTATCTCCGGCCCCCGCAGGCCGATGGCCAGCCGGGGCCGGCCATTGCCTAAATCAGAGCTTGCACTCGCCGACGTAGACGTCCTGATACTTGTCGAACACCTTGCCGACCAACTTGTTGGTAATACGACCGCTGCCGTCCTTGTCGACAACACGCAGGTAATAAGACTGGATCGGGTAATGGTTCTTGCCGTAGGTAAAGGCGCCGCGCACCGACGGGTAGTCAGCCTTTTCCATTGCCTTGATGATGGCTTCACGATCCGACGCCTTGCCGCCCGCTTGCTTGACCGCAGCGTCCATGGCCATGATCACGTCATACGCTTGGGCGGCGTACACCGACGGGTTGCGTCCGCCGTATTCCTTGCGGAAGGCATCTACAAATGCCTTGTTCTGCGGCACGTCCAGGTCATGCGCCCACTGCGCCGTGTTGTACATGC
>JBEBWV010000209.1:0-3954 GCA_040391965.1 Achromobacter deleyi
CCCTCAACATTGACGGGGTGTACAACGTATTCGAGGCAGCAAGAAGCCAAGGCGTAAAGCGGGTAATCTTCGCCAGCTCTAATCATGCGGTGGGGTTCCACCGTCGCGAGCGGTTTCTGGACAATAACGTGCAACCCCGGCCCGACACGCGTTATGGCGCCTCCAAAGTATTCGGCGAGGCACTGGGTCGTCTCTATGCAGACAAGCATGGCATGTCGGTCGCGTGCCTGAGAATTGGCACATTTCGCACCCCTGATCGCCCCAGTGAGCCGCGCCAATTACTGAGCTGGCTCAGCCACGGCGACATGGCGCATCTGGCCCGTCGATGCATTGATTATCCCGAGTACCATTTCCTGGTGGCCTATGGGGTTTCGAAGAACCTGCGCAGTCGGTGGGATAATTCGAACGTGAAATTCCTGGGGTATGAGCCGCAAGATGATTCCGAGGTGTTCGCAGCGGAGATTTTCGCTAAATCCGGCACAGAAGATTCGATCGCGGCGCAATTCCATGGCGGTTTTTTCTGCCCGATGGAGTTTTCCGGCGATACCAACGCCATTGATTGAGGTCCGCCTCGTTTACAACGCAGTGCTATGAGAAGGAAGCAGCTATGACCCGCGGCGATGGAGATACATTCAAGAGCCGCGCGTCTCGCCCGAAATCCAACGCGGTGACGGCGAGAGATGTTGCAAGAGAGGCTGGCGTGTCGGTGGCCACGGTGTCGCGCGTCTTGAATGAAAATAGCAAAGTTGCTGATGCGTTGCGCAAGGAAGTCTACGCGGTCGCGAAACGTTTGGGGTACACACCCAATGCGGGTGCGCGTGCCCTGGCTTCGCAGCGATCACATAGCATCGGTGCCATCATCCCCACGATCGAGAATGTGAATTTCTCGGCGGGCTTGGGTGCGCTACAGCGCCGCGTGAACCAGGCCGGCTACACCTTGTTGTTGGCCAGCTCCAATTACGATCACGAGGAAGAGCTGCGCCAGGTACGCGCCTTATCGGCATACGGTCTCGCGGGCCTCATGTTGGTGGGCGCGCAGCACTTGCCCCAGGTGTATGAGTTGCTTGATGCCAAGCAAATTCCCTACGTCAACGGCTGGGTGCTGGATGAAGTGCATCCCTGCGTCGGATTCGACAACATTGCCGTTGGCCGTACGCTGGCCAACTACCTGCTGGATCTAGGTCACAAAGACTTCGGCATCATCGCGCAACCGTCCGGAATCAGCGATCGCTCGGCTGGGCGTATTGCGGGCGTGCGAGAGGCATTGGGTAAACGGGGCTTGGCGTTGCCGCAAGAGCGCCTGATTGAGCGTACCCTGAACCTGATCGACGGACAGCTGGCACTGCGTACCCTGATGAGTTCGCGAAATCCGCCCACAGCCATCATCTGCGGCAGCGACACCATCGCGTTTGGTGCGCTGGTCGAGGCCAGAAAAATCGGCATACGTGTGCCCGAGGATTTGTCGATAACAGGCATTAATGACAACGAGTTCGCCGCGCATTTGAATCCTCCGCTCACGACCATCCATCTGCCATCGGCAGAGATTGGTGAGCGCAGTGCGGACTACTTGTTGAGCAAGATTATCGGCCAGCCGGTTGCAGCCAGCACTCCGGTGCAATTCAGCCTCATTGTTCGCGGTAGCACTGCGCCACCACCTCGAAAACGCAAGGCCGGGGCCTAGGCTCTTGCCTCATTAGAAAATCGAATACGAACCGCGATACCGCGTCTTTGCTTCCAGCACTGTTTCGCTCTCCGGTGCCCATCTTCCCGTCTTTTATCCGCTGGCGGATATCGGCCATCGTGATCTGCATAGTATCTTTGTGTCATGAGAACGGTGCGAATACTGGCGCTGAAATTCCCGTGCCTTGGTGAACGAGGCTGAAGTATTCAACCCCATAGCCGCCTCAGCATTTAGTAAGCATCAGGTGACCCCACCTTGAATGAGAAGAGGTGCCAGACAATCTTGGCGCCCTGGCGGGAATTCAAATCGGCCACAACACGGTCGAGAATATTTCAGTGCGCCCGACTGATTCTCTGTTGATTTCGTGCGGGCGGGAGTAGGCTTGCGGCTGTCTTTCTCCCTCACTCAGCCAAACCAGGCCGCGCCACTATGTCAACTCTTGCCGCCAGAATGTTCCTTGTCGTTGCCGCCGCTTCACTCACGGCCTGTGCGGCGCCGTCGCCCCGGCTTTCCACCAATGAAAGCGTAGAGCGCGTGCCAGTCAGCGTGCCGTTGGAAAACGGCCAACGCGCGGCGGGAGATCTGGTGGTCACCGTGTTCACGCCCGCCGGGTCGGGGCGGCATCCGTTAATCGTCATCAATCATGGCCGGGCGGGCGACGCCGACGGCCGCCACAAGCTGGGCCGGGCGCGCTACAGCGCGGCGGCCAAGTTCTTCACGCAAGCCGGGTTTGTGGTGGCGGTGCCGGTACGTCTGGGTTACGGCGTCACGGGTGGTCCGGATCTGGAGAACGGCGGCGCATGTCGCGACCGTAATTTCACACCCATATTTGATCGCGCTGCCAGTCAGATTGCGCAAGTGATCCAGGCCATGGCACAGCGCCCTGACGTTGATGCGTCCAATATTGTCGTGCTGGGCCAATCCGTGGGTGGCGCGTCCACTGTGGCACTGGCCGCGCAGAACCCTCCGGGCGTCAGGGCCGCCATCAACTTTGCGGGCGGGTCAGGCGGTGACCCCATCAAGTCCCCAGGAAAATCTTGCAGGCCGGACCGCTTACAGACGACCTACGCCGATTACGGCCGTGCGACGCGTGTACCGATGCTGTGGATTTACACCGAGAATGACCTGTACTGGGGCCCAGACTGGCCCAAACGCTGGGCCGACGCCTACAACGCGGCGGGCGGTCATGCCAAATTTGTGCCGATGGGACCGGATGGCGACAACGGTCACTCGCTGTTTACGCATGCACCAGACAAGTGGAAGCCAGTGGTGGTGAAATACCTGCGCGCCCAGGGTTACGCCATGCCGGAGTGACAAATTCCGCCAGATGCAGCCTATAGGCCGACGCGGCGGCCGTGGCTTCGTTGACAGTCGCCAATGGCAACGATCAGAGCCGGCCACGACCGGCCGTCACAGCGAGTTCGCCGTTGACTCAGCGCTTGTCGCGAACAGCCTGTTGCCGTCGGCCTTGCGCGGCGATGTGTGACTGAATCACTTTGGTACGCGACCCGGCCAGCTGCGAACGTCGCGCTGCCGCGTTGGCGGCCTCGCTAGTCAAGCCCACTTTCGCCTTTGAACTCTTCGTTGCTGGCACAGCCGCCGCGCGCTTTTTGGAAGATTTTTTCGCGGCAATGACTTTGCCTGGCGCCACACGCGGCTTACGTGTTGCGGCCTTCGCGCGAGCATTCTCTTCGCGGCTGGCCTCACGGGCTTCGGCCGCCGCAAGCTTGTCCAGGCGGTCCTTTATGCGCTGCTGCACTTCTTCGAACACCTTCGCCTTTTTTTCAGTGCGCAGGTTGTCGTTGCCTTGCAACCCCAACTTGGTGCCGGTGCGGTCCCGGGTGGCCAATTTCTGCCGGCGTAGAAGATCACGATACTTGTCACGCAGGTCGCAAGCGCGTTTGAATTTCTGGCGCAATTGCGCGGCGCTCAATCCGGTCAGCGTCTCGCCGACACTGGATTCAAACAACGGCAACTCTGATGCACTAAGCAATCCACGAGCGTGGTGGCGGTTGTATGCCATTTGATGGCCTCCAGTGTCTACCCTGAAGCTGTTGAATATAGAGCGCGCCATCCGCTGGGGCAAGCCTGCGTTTGCAGGGTGGTTCATTTAGCAAGAACACCTGCGTGTATTCAGAATGCGCGAAGCCGGTAAGTGGCTAGATCCCCCCACCAAACACGTACCCACGAAGAAAAGCCGCTTCAGCAATAGCTGAAGCGGCTTTTCAAATTCTGGTGCCCGGGGCCGGAATCGAACCGGCACGCCTTGCGGC
>JBEBWV010000210.1:0-3882 GCA_040391965.1 Achromobacter deleyi
ACGGCAGTAATGTTCAGGGGAATCGTCTCGACGAGCGGCACAATGACCACGTCCGGCCAGTTGTTCTGCATCACCGTAAATTCATCGACGATCGCAATGCCCGCGCCCGCATTGACCAGGGCACAAGCCAGTTGGCTCCAGGGCACATCGGCGCACATCCGGCAGGGCAGGCCCGCCTGTTCGAAAGCGCCAAGGACCAACATGCCAAAGGGCATGCGAGTGCCGACAACAATATGTGGGTGCGGCGACAGGTCCGCCAGGCTTACCGATTCGCGACTGGCCAGCAGGTGCTGGCGCGGAATGGCAGCCACCATTTTTCCGACGTGGAGGGGTAGCGCGGTCAAGAAGGGGTGATCCGCCTGCATCACGACCAGCCCAAGCTCGGCTTCCCCCTGGAGGACGTCAGTAATCAGGGTGGGCAGGGCGGTGGTGTTCAGGCGCAGCAGCAGATCCGGGTGTAGTTGTTGGAATTTCGCGACGGCGCGTGGCACGACAAATTGCGCCAGGCTGGGAATGGATGCCAGGCGCAATACCCCCGTGCCGTGTTCGGTCAGGGCGTCGGCCAGGTCATTCACCCGCTGCATCATGCGTTGGGCTTTTTCAATTTCTTCAAACAGGCTTTGGACTTGCGGAGTGGGTCTGAGTCGGCCGCGTACTCGCTCGAAGAGCGTCAGCTTGAGTTGTTTTTCAGTCTGCGTGAGCATCCGACTGACGGCGGGCTGGGAAATATTGAGCAATCGTGCCGCGCCGCTGATGGATCCGGCGATGACGATGGTCCAAAGCATTTCTGTTTGTCTGTAATTCAATTTACTCAAGGCTCGCGCTCCATGCCTATTTGTTATACGCTGTCTCGCATATTGGGCAATAACTACCCAATATGGGATCCGTTGCTGTCACGTCGCGGGGTCTGGCGGCGTCCAAATTCATAACGATAGGAGAATTTCCGTGTTGCCTAAATCGTGGTTGTTCCGCTTGCCCGTACTGGCTCTGGCGATTGCTGCATTGACGCCTTCGCTGAGCACAGCACAAACCTCCGACAAGATTCGCGTCGGTATGACAGTATCTTCTACCGGCAGCTTCGCGCTTGCCTCGCAGTCTGGTGTGCGCGGTGTTGAATTGTGGGTTGACGACGTCAACAGCCGTGGTGGCATCGAAATCAAGGGTAAGAAGTATCCCGTCGAATTGGTCAAGCTGGACGACCGTAGTGACAAGCAAATGGTCACTCGCGTCTACGAACGGCTGATTGTCGATGAAAAAGTCGATTTGGTGTTTGCACCCTTCGGTTCGACCTTGACGGCAGCCGCCGCCACGGTGACCGAGCGAATGGGCAAGTACATGATGGTCTGGTCGGCGGCCAGCGACGATTTGTACCGACAAGGTTTCAAGAACATGGTGTCGGGCACACAGATGCCAGTCTCGGCCATGCTGCGCGCGCCGATGGAGTTGGCGGCGAACCAAGGTGTGAAGAAGGTTGCCATTCTGTATTCCGACGAACCATTCCCTGCTGGTCTCGCCGAAGGCGGTAAAGAGCAAGCGACCAAAAACGGCATGGAAGTCGTGATGTTCGAGAAGTACCCGAAGGGCCAGAAGGATTTCAGCACAATCCTCCAAAAAGCCCGCGCGTCAGGCGCTCAGGCATTGGTGCCGACGTCGTACGAAGGTGATCTGATCAGCATGACGCGTCAGATGAAGCAGTTGGACATCAACTTTCCCTACGTCTTTATGGTGTATGCCTCTACGCCGCAATTCCAGGCGATTGGTGCCGATTCGAATTTCATCTTCAGCCACACCAATTACCACCCGGCCATCAACTGGAAGGTCAACGCAGGGATGACGCGCGAGCAATTTGCGGCAGCGTACGACAAGCGTTTTCCGAAGGCTGAATTTGCTCCCGATTTCCAGACGGCATTGGCTTATGGCGCGGGTGCATTGGTTGAGGAAATTGTGAAAAAAGCGGGTGGAACCGGCGCTGGCGAACTGAAACAGGCCTCTATGGATCTTTCGGACAAGGTGACAGTGATGGCTGGTCCCTATGCCATTGATGAAACCGGCAAGCAATTGAAGATGCCGTTCCCCGTGGTGCAGTTGCTGCCAGGCAAGGGCATGCTGCCCGTGTGGCCGCTAGACGTGGCTACCGAAAAACCGGTGTATCCCAGCCCGGAGTGGAGCAAGCGATAAGTCGCTATTGACGTGAATCCGCGCAGGCAACAGGAGGCTGCGCGCGAAAAACTTCGCGCGCAGCGCGTTCATTTATTTGAGACAAACATGTCAGAACTTGCATTTTCTACTCTGAGCGAATTGGCCCAGGGACTGAATGCTGGCCGTTACAGCTCGGTTGAGCTGACGCAGTATTTTTTGGATCGCATTGCACGGGGCAACGCGAGTTTGGGTGCCTATATCAGCGTGGATGCGGATGGCGCGTTGCTGCTGGCCCAAGCGGCAGATGCGCGCAGGCGCGCCGGATACGGCACCTTGGGGCCCCTGGATGGTTTGCCCATTGCCGTCAAAGATCTGTGCGACATCGACGGCCAGATTTGTACAGCAGGTTCGCAAGCATGGGTGAATCGCCGCAGCACCACGACTGCCACGGCGGTGACACGATTGCTTGATGCCGGGATGGTGTTGCTGGGCAAGACACATATGGTGGAGTTTGCGTTCGGGGGCTGGGGCACAAATCCGGTCATGGGCACGCCGCGCAACCCATGGGATCTAGCGCATGCGCGTATTCCAGGCGGATCTTCCAGCGGTTCGGGCGTTGCCGTGGCAGCGGGTCTGGCACCTGCGGCCGTTGGTTCAGATACGGGCGGCTCGGTGCGTATTCCCGCGGCGCTTAATGGCATTACGGGTTTGAAAACCACTCGCGGCTTGATTAGCTTGTATGGAGCCGTTCCCTTATCGACCACACTGGACAGCATTGGTCCGCTCACGCGAGATACGCGCGATGCCATGTTGTTAACTCAAGCCATGGCCGGTGCCGACCCTGCTGATCCGTTGACATTGACCGTTCGGGCGTTTCACTTCAGGGAGGCGCCGCACACCGGATTACCTTTACGCGGCATGCGTATTGCAATGATGCCCCTGTCGCAATATCCGATTGCGGTAGACGACGAGATCTTGGTGGCGCTTGACGCTGTGCGGGTGCAGCTCACGGCGCTTGGCGCGCACGTCTCGGAAGTGCCTTTCCCATTTGATTTCCACGAATTGATGTTGCGCAACGGACAGATCATTGCCGCCGAAGCCTTTGCGTTGCATCAGGACTACATCGAAGACGCTGCCGCACCTTTGGGCAAGTATGTGCGCGCGCGAGTGCTGGCAGGCAAGGGCGTATCTGCGGCGGACTATATCCGCGCATTGCAGGGCCATGCGCAGGCAAGCCTGGCTTGGCGCAGCTGGATGCACGATGTGGATGCGGTGCTCACCCCATGTTTGCCCTGCGTAGCCTGCCGCCTGGAAGACGTTGATGAAACGGCAACTCCCTTGGCTGCCTTCACCCGTGCCGGGAACTATGTGAATGCCTCAGGCTTGGCATTGCCGGCGGGATTTACCACGCAAGGCTTGCCGATTGGCGTGCAGTTGCTGGGCAAGCCGAATGATGAGGCCGTGTTGGGCCGCATCGGCATGGCATACCAGGACGCGACGGACTGGCACCGGCGCGTTCCGGCGTTGCAGGGAATTGGGCTTTGATCTGAGGGGGGGGAGTGGGGCAGAGCCCGTTCCATAGGTATCGTGGGCAGAACGCGTTCCAATAGGTCGCCTGGGTGGAGCGCATTCCAATAGGTAGCGTGGGTGGAGCGCGTTCCATATTGGACTAGAACACCACATTCAAACGCGCGTAACCCGCGATGTTCACGCGGCAATTCACGACGCAAGAATCGCGGGTTA
>JBEBWV010000211.1:0-3873 GCA_040391965.1 Achromobacter deleyi
CTCCTTGCCCCTCATAGGCGATGTCCATCTTTCAAGCGTGCTGTTCTTTGACCTGGGCGTTTATATGCTCGTGGTCGGATCAACCGTGCTTGTGTTGGTGGCGCTGGCTCACCAATCACTTCGGGCGCAACGCAAAGCGGCGGCTGATGCACAAGCCGACGCCACCATTACGGGGAATGTCTGATGGAATTGATATACGCCCTGGCTATTGGCGTGCTGGCAGGATCTGGCGTGTGGCTGCTGCTGCGCCCACGCACCTTTCAGTTCATCATGGGCCTGTCCCTGGTGTCCTACGCCGTGAATCTGTTCATTTTTGGCATGGGCCGTTTGACTTCCGGGCGTCCGCCTGTCGTTGATCCGGCTGCGGCGCATGCCGCTGCCTGGTACGCGGACCCACTTCCGCAAGCACTCGTGCTGACTGCCATTGTTATTGGCTTTGCGACCACCGCCTTGTTTTTGGTGGTGCTGCTGGCTTCCCGAGGTTTGACTGGCACTGACCACGTCGACGGACGGGAGTCCGAATCTTGAACGGCTTGCTTCAACACCTTCCAATTTTTCCCATCGTCACGCCCATGGTGGCGGGCGCTGTCATGCTGTTGTTGGCGGATACGCGCAGGTACTCCCGCGCCACGATCGGCCTGATCTCCATGTTCCTGCAGCTCGCTGCTGCAATCGCGCTACTGTTTGTGGCGGGTGGCGGCGTGCCCGGGGTTTGGCCCGACGGTGTCGGCGTCTATCTCGTGGGCGATTGGTCTGCGCCATTTGGCATTGTGCTGGTCGTCGACAGACTGGCCGCCGTCATGCTGACCCTGACCGCCGTCATGGGACTGGCCAGCTTGATCTATTCGTTGGCCAAGTGGGATCGTGCAGGCGTGCACTTTCACTCCCTGTTCCAATTCCTGCTCATGGGGCTGAACGGCGCTTTCCTGACGGGTGATTTGTTCAATTTGTTCGTGTTCTTTGAAGTGCTGCTGGCCGCCTCTTACGGGCTGCTTCTGCATGGCTCAGGCGTGGCTCGGGTCAGTGCCGGCATGCAGTACATCGCCGTGAATCTGGTGGCGTCGTTCTTGCTGTTGATCAGTATTGCGCTGATTTACGGCGTGACAGGCACCCTGAATCTGGCCGACCTGGCCATGCGTGCGGGTGATCTCACCGGCACGGATCGTATGCTGTTCGAGGCGGGTGCCGCTATTCTTGGTGTCGCCTTTCTGGTGAAAGCAGGTGCCTGGCCCTTGAATTTCTGGCTGGTCAAAGGCTATGGTTCGGCCAGCGCGCCCGTTGCGGCCATGTTTTCGATCATGACCAAGGTTGGTATCTATGCGCTGCTGCGCATCGGATCGCTGTTGTTGCCGTCCGGCGCACCCGCTGCCTTTAGTCTGGACTGGATGTTCGCTGCCGGCTTGGCAACCGTGTTGTTTGGTGCGCTCGGTCTGTTGGCGACGCAGCAACTAGAAAAAATGGTGGGCTATTGCGTCATCGTGTCGGCGGGTACCTTGCTGACGGCATTGGGCATGCCTGGTGTCACGCTAACCGGGCCGGCGCTCTTCTACCTGATCAGTTCTGTGCTCACCACCGGGGCGTTTTTCCTGTTGGTTGAGCTCATTGAACGTACGCGAACCTTTGGGGCCAACGTGCTGGCCGTCACGCTCGACGCATTTGATCTGGACGATCCGGCTTCGGCCAATCGCTCAGATGATGTGGTCGGGGTGGCGATACCTGCTGCCATGGCCTTTCTGGGCCTGGCCTTTGTGTCTTGCACCTTGCTTGTCACCGGTTTGCCCCCGCTCTCAGGGTTCGTGGCCAAATTTTCCTTGTTGTCTGCCGCGGTATCCGCCGCCACCGAGACGGCCCCTCCGATGGACGCCTGGATTCTCGTGGCCGCAGTGCTCTTGACGGGTTTGGCCGGGATCGTGGGTTTAGGTCGCGCCGGTATTCGCGTCTTTTGGGCAAGCGACGACCGCAGCACGCCTAGATTGCGCTTCATCGAAGCTGGCCCGGTAGCGGCGCTATTGTTGTTGTGCGTGGCATTGGCGGCCTTTGCCGGTCCCGTATCGGCCTATCTGGCCGATGCAGCAACCACGCTTGATAACCCCAACACCTACATTGATGCCGTCATGTCCGCGCAGACAGTTCGTGGCACTCAGGGAGGGCTGTGATGCGCCGTTTCTATCGGATTCTGCTGCCACTTTTCCTGCTTGCATTATGGTTGTTGCTCAACGAAACGATGTCGGCGGGGCAGATCGTGTTGGGGGCCGTGCTGGCACTTTGGTTCACTTGGGCTGCCTCCCGATTACGCCCATTGCATGCGCGACCACGTCGTCTTTGGCTCGTCTTTAGCCTGGCACCCAAGGTGACCTGGGACATCATCAAGTCCAATGTGGCGGTTGCCCGGTTGATTCTGCAACGGGGTCCAAGCAGCGCCACTTCCGGTTTCGTCACCATTCCGCTCACGATGCGAGACCCGCATGGCCTGGCGATGCTGGCCTGCATCCTCACCTATACGCCTGGAACGGTGTGGGTGGATCTGTCGGCAGACAATCACCTGACGCTTCATGTGCTCGATCTTGAAAACGAGTATGCGTGGGTGACACTGGTTCAACAGCGCTACGAGCGTCCGTTAATGGAGATGTTCGAATGAACGTCATACTCTACTGGGCAGCGTCTTTTGCCGAGCTGTGCTTTGCGCTTGGCATGCTGTGCGCCGCTTATCGTTTAGTGCGCGGTCCCACCGCGCAAGATCGGATCCTCGCCCTGGATACGCTTTATATCAATGGCATGCTCATCATGCTGGCATTCGGTATTCGAACCGGCACGCCGGTGTATTTCGATATTGCCTTGCTGATTGCCTTGTTTGGGTTTGTTGGATCTACTGCCATGGCGCGTTTTCTCCTGCGCGGCGAGGTCATTGAGCCATGATCGAAACACAAATTCCGCTATGGGCGGGCATTCCTGCCGTGATCTTGCTGGTCGTGGGCGGCGTGCTGTCCTTGATTGGTTCGTTTGGGCTAATTCGGTTTCGTCATTTCTACGCCCGCATACATGCGCCGACCTTGGGCAATACCTTGGGTGCAGGCTTCGTGTTGCTGTCCTCGATTCTCGTCTTCTCGGCAATTTCACATCGGCCGGTATTTCATGAGCTCATCATCACGATGTTGCTGGTGTTGTCTTCGCCAGTAACCGCCATGTTGTTGATGCGTGCCGCCGCGTACCGAAATGGCTTGTCAAAATCAGAGTCTGAGCGGGAAGGGCGGGAGTAAAATTTCTTCAATCTGCCGTGAATATCCTGTGTAAGGTTGAAACGGGATGTTGTGACGCGCTGGAGAGCGCAGCAGGCGAAACGTTAGCTTACGTTTATTCGTCGGTGGAGACATCCCCGGCCGCTTGGCGTGGGATAGTGGTTTCCTCTATCGCGAGAAAGTGGCGGACGCAGTTGTCTGCCAACATCTCGCTTATTAAAGGAGCTGTCCATGAATGTACGTTCGATGCAAGCCAAACATTTCGCGGTCTCGGCCTTCGCCGCTGGCTTATTGTTGGCAGCAGGTGCGACTCAGGCGGCAAATTCGGCAAACGCCGGCAACCGTAGCGCCATCCAGGCGCAATACACTCAAGACGTCGCAAACTGCAAGAATGGCAGCACGCAGCAAGAGAAATCCGCCTGCATGCGTGAGGCGGGTGCGGCGCGTGAAGAAGCCCTGCGCCAGAACCTGAGTGCTGGTGACCCGAATCAGCTCCAGCAAAACGCGTTGGCACGCTGCGGTAGCTTGCCTGAAACCGCGCGTCAGGATTGCGTGACCCAAATGACCTCGCCCGACACATTGGTTCGTGGCAGTGTCCAAGGAGGCGGCGTCTTGCGTGAAACCGAGATTGCTGTGC
>JBEBWV010000212.1:0-3769 GCA_040391965.1 Achromobacter deleyi
AACATTGTTGCCCACCATCGGGCCTTTGCCGGTCACTTGGCATACGCGTGCCATGAATGCACCTCTTTATTTCATTCGTGCCGCGTATTGCTTTTGGGAGACAGGGCTTTTGCCGTCGGGCTGGTGTACATGTTGTACGACTTGCCGACCACCCAGTTTCGTGGATGAGGAGGGGAACCGCTGTACAGCTATCTGGGTTCCCGCCCAGTGCTTATACCCGCTGCCTGCCGCCGCAATACACGGTGGGGGTCAGAGTGCTAACTACAAAGCATAGTAGTTAAGCACGGGAAAATTCAGTTAAGACGTAGATTCTACTACGAAACTGGTCCGTGGATCAAGTCGACCCTTGCGCTACCCGTCCGGACAGCCAGGACAGGCAGGCGCAAACGGCCAACGTAGCCGTCAACGGCAGCACGCTGTCGGTTTGCCAGGTGCTGACTGCGAGACCGGCAAGCGCGCCACAAGAAAGCTGCAGCGTACCCAGCATGGCCGACGCAGCACCCAGTCGTTTGCCTTGATCGGACAGTGCGAGTGCGGCCGAATTCGGGTTCACAAAACCTTGGCTACCCATATAGGCGATCAGGCATAGCATCAATAGAGGAAGCGTCATCAGTCCGGTCAGCGTCAAGCCAACCGCTACCAGGCTCGCACACGCCAGCGCGGTCAAGGCGCGATGTTGCAGTTGGCGCGGCGTATAGCTGCGCAACATGCGCGCGCTGATTTGCGAGCAGATGATCAAGGACACCGCGTTGGTGCCAAACAACAATCCGTAATACTGCGGGTCCACGCCGTAGATTTCGATGAACACCCGAGGCGAACCAATAATGTAGGCGAACATGCCGGCCTGACCGAAGCCGCCGGCCAGACTGTGCGCCATAAAACTGCGGTGGCTCAAGAGCGCGCGGTAGTTGCTGATGATCGTCTGCCAACGCAGTGGCACGACACGTTCGGCTGGCAACGACTCCTTCATGATCATGAAGACGGCGACCAGCAACATCGTTCCAGCGGCAAGCATCAGCCAGAACAAGCTGCGCCAACTGGTGAGCTGCAGCAATTGTCCGCCTGCAAGTGGCGCGAGAATTGGAGCGAGCCCCATGATCAGCATCAAGAGCGACATCGCGCGCGCCGCTTCGTGGGTATCGTAATGATCCCGAATAACGGCTCGTGGGATCACGATGCCCGCTGCGCCACCCAAAGCCTGCACGACTCGCCAGGCGGTCAGCGCTTCAATAGAACCGGCCAGCGCGCAACCCAGCGAAGCCACCATATAGAGCGACAAACCCACCAGCAGCGGCGGTTTGCGGCCAAAGCGGTCTGCTAGCGGCCCATAGAATATTTGTGCCAGCGCCAGCCCTATCAGGTAGGCTGCCAGGGTACGTTCCACATCACCGCGAGAGACTTGCAGGCCCTCTGCGATCGTGGGGAACGCGGGCAGATACATGTCAATGGAGAACGGGCCAATCGCGGTCAGGGCTCCCATGAGGATGAGCCAACCGGGAAGGCTGCGGGTAGAAAGCTGCGGGGACATGGGTGCGGCGCGGTGAAGCGCAGAGACAGGGCGCGGAGCAGATGTGCATGGTTTGCGCCAAGTCGAAGAATGTATCACGGCTAAGCTTACGTTTAAATTGCAACAGTTTTCCGATAAAGTCATGCTGTCCGTGCTAATTCAGAGGAGGTGTACTCGTGAATCCTTTGTTGTCTGTTGTGGAACGAAAACTGTCAGAGTTGCCCGTTAGCGTGCAATTGGTGTTGCCCGATGGCACTGTGCTTGGCCCGCCTGATCCGAAGGTCAAGTTTGTTGCACACGATAAAACGGCGTTGGCCCACTTGGCTGCAGGCGAAGTGGGGGTCTTGGGCCAGGATTACGTAGAAGGCCGAATCGATATCGAAGGCAAGATGCGCGATGTCATGGCGGCAGCCTCGTCCTTGCTCCCTGGTTCGCCAGTGGAGGCCGCAAGGGGCGGTTGGTTGACGGAGCTTGTGCAAAAAGTGGTTTCTGTGTGGCGTCACTCTATCGAGCGAGATGCCAAACAAATTGAATTCCACTACGACCTATCCGATGACTTTTATGCCTTATGGCTGGACCCTCGCCGGGTCTATTCCTGCGCCTATTACCGCACGCAAGACATGAATCTGGCGCAGGCTCAAGAAGCCAAACTGGATCACATCTGCCGCAAGCTGCGCTTGCAACCAGGAGAACGCTTCCTGGATGTGGGGGCCGGTTGGGGTGGTTTGCTGCTTTGGGCGGCTGAAAAATACGGTGTCGATGGCACGGGCATTACGCTGTCGCGCAATCAGCATGCCCACGTCACGAAACTGATTCAGGAAAAAGGGCTTGAAGGTCGAGTGCGCGTGGAGCTCCTGGATTATCGCAATCTCGATGAATCCATCCCTTTTGACAAAATTGCTTCGGTTGGCATGTTCGAGCATGTGGGACGCGCCCGACTGGAGGCATATTTTGCGAAGCTGCGCCGCCTTCTTAAGCCGGGTGGACTGATCATGAACCATGGCATTACGGCAGCGGGCGTTTATAACGCCGAGCTGGGTAATGGCATGGGGGAGTTCATTGAGAAGTACATCTTCCCGGGTGGAGAGCTGACGCACATCAGCTACGTACTTGAGACCATGACCAACGCGGGTCTTGAAGCGGTAGACATAGAAAACTTGCGACCGCACTATGCACGCACATTGTGGGCATGGAGCGACGCGCTGGAGTCTCGATTACCGGAAGCGGCGCAGGTGCTCGGTGGCGTGCAGGGCGAACGTTCACTACGGGCATACCGGCTGTATTTGGCGGGTTGCGCGATGGGTTTTGAACACGGCTGGATAGCCTTGCACCAGATTTTGGGCCAGACACCGCAGATGGGACGGGCGGACGAGCTCGATAATCCTCCTGATCTGTCTTATCCGTGGCGGCGAGACTACATTTATTCCAGCACGGATAGCAAAGAGTAGCGAGTTAATACCTTGAGTAAACGGCCGCGAGACGATTCACTGTGAATCTTCTCGCGGCTTTTTTAATTCTCGGCATTATTAATAGCTGCTTTTTGGGTAGCTTGAATTCAAGAAAATGGCGTTTGAAAACACCTTTCAATACCTATTTTTCGCAACTTTTCAGGGCAAATTTCGTAGAAAACCGCGTAAATTTCGGCGCCATTTGAAAAAAGAATACAGTAAATGTTACTAAATAAAATTAACCAAATCCCTTAGGGAAACGACGTCATTTAGCCAGAAATGCAAGGGATTTCCCTAGGCAATTCCGCGCCGGATGTATCGAAAACTCATCCTTTCAAACTTGGGCTAAGAGGCAAAATCCGTTAAGATGCTGTCTTCGTCGTTCAGTTTGTTCAATTTTCTGCGTGTTTTCAAAATCTCTATTTTGAAAACTCCTGTCTTGCAAGTTCTTTGCGATCTTCGCTAAGTATTTGTCGCTAGTGTCGGTTTGTATTGGCGGTTTTGCCCGTCTTCCGCACAACCCCCTTAGCTCCACGGCATAGCCACGCCAAATGCAGCGGCTGTGTCCTTGTACCTATGGAGGCAAAAGCCAATGAGTTTTACCCCTGTCAAAACGATGGCCGCTGCGGCCGTTCTGTTCGCTTTCGCTGGTGTGGCCCAAGCCGCCGATGCGCCTCAATGCGAGCTCAAACGCGCCGTGAATTTTGGTGGCATGAATTGGGAATCAAATCTGGTTCTCGTTGACGTTGAACGTTTCATCATGGAAAAGGGCTACGGTTGCAAAACCGACTCCTTGCCAACGGAAACATTGCCC
>JBEBWV010000213.1:0-3495 GCA_040391965.1 Achromobacter deleyi
GGACGAGGTGATTGGTCGTCGCCCGGGTCGCAAGGTGTATGCCGCCATGAATATTCTGCTGCTCAACGAGCGCACGGTGGCCTTGGTGGACACGCACGTCACTGATGACCCGACGGCAGAGCAGATTGCCGAGTTTACGGTGGCCGCAGCAGAAGAGATGCGCCGCATGAATCTGGCGCCGAAGGTGGCGTTGTTGTCGCGATCGAACTTTGGTACAGGCAGCTCGGCGTCTGGCGCGAAGATGCGCGAGGCACTGGCGTTGATTCGTGAGCGCGCGCCCGAGATCGAGATTGACGGGGAAATGCATGGAGACTGCGCGCTGGACGAGGCGTTACGCCTGCGGATTCTGCCGTCATCGACCTTAAAAGGGCCGGCTAATCTCCTGGTGTGTCCGAACGTGGACTCGGGCAATATTGCCTACAACTTGCTCAAGACGGCAGCGGGTGGCAATGTGGCAGTCGGCCCGTTGTTGCTGGGCGTTAATGCGCCCGTGCACATCCTGACCTCAAGCTCGACAGTGCGCCGAATTGTCAACATGACTGCATTAACCGTAGTTGATGCCAACAACCCACGCTAGGGCCAATACGTCTGGTTCAGGTGGGCCCAGCTCCCTGACTGGCTTAGTCCTGACAGGCGGCGGTGCGCGAGCCGCCTATCAGGTCGGCGTGCTCAACGCCATTTTGGATATCCTTGATCCGAAATGGGAATCGGGCTTCGCCAATCCATTTCCCATTATTTGCGGCACGTCGGCCGGGGCAATCAATGCCGCTGCGCTGGCATGCCGTAGTAGCCATTCTCATTTAGGGGTTCGGCGTATCCGGCGATTGTGGTCTTCGCTGAACACCGACATGATTTATCGCGCCGATGCGCCCGGTCTCTTCAAGACAGGCGTGCGTTGGTTGTCGCTGTTGTCGCTCGGTTGGATGTATTCAGGGCTCACGCGCAAGCGTCCGCAGTCCTTGCTGGATAACAGCCCGATGCAGGCTCTGCTTGAACGGGTAATCAATTTCCAGAAAATCCAGAAAAACTTGGCAGGAGGTTCATTGTCGGCCCTGGCCATCACGGCGTCCGGCTACACCAGCGGCGAACATCTGACCTTCTACGAGTCGCATCGCAAGATCGAACCCTGGCATCGATCATTACGTTTGGCCATCCCTACCTCCATCGGGGTCGATCATTTAATGGCCTCTTCGGCCATTCCCTTTGTCTTTCCGGCGCGTCGCGTGGAAGTGCACGGCAAAATTGAATGGTGTGGCGATGGATCAATGCGGCAACTTGCGCCAATTAGTCCAGCAATTCATCTGGGGGCGAGCCGAGTTTTGGTCATCGGCACGGGCTATCGTGACGACACCCACCCTGAAAAGCGCCAAGAAGAACCTCCTTATCCGTCTCTGGCTCAAGTTGGAGGGCACGCGCTGTCCAGTATTTTCCTGGACAGCCTTTCCATTGACGTGGAAAGGCTGGAGGGGATGAATGCCATGATCACGCCGGAAGTAGTGCCCACGGATATGGGCGCGAATGTTCGCCGCATTAACGTGCTGGCGATCACGCCCAGCCAGTCGCTCGATCTCCTGGCCCTGGAACATCTGGAAGATATGCCTGTCGAAGCCCGTACCCTTTTTCGCGTACTCGGTGTATCGTCCGACCCAGGTCGCGCAGGAGGTGGCGCGCTAATGTCGTATCTGTTGTTTGAGTCCAGCTACACCAAGCGATTGATTGAACTGGGTTATGCCGATACGATGCAGCGTAATGACGAAGTGATCGCCTTTTTCAAGGATGCTCAGGCATGACGCGCAATGGTCAATCTGCTCTGCAACGCCAGTTACTGCGCGGCGGTGAGCTGGATCAGGAAGGGCTGGACAAAAAGGCCGTGGTCGAAGCTGCCCACGAACTCGGTTTGGCGCTGTGTGTGGCCAACTGCGACCCAGCTCGTAGCCGCTCTGCAGTGCTGCGGGCAATCGTCAAAGCCGTTGATTTCCCAGAGTATTTCGGCGGAAATCTGGACGCCCTCTACGATTGTCTGTGCGACACCGTGCTTGACCACAAGGTCGGCGTGGTGCTTTGGCTTTACCGCTTGCACTCGGGCGACGACGCTTTGCAAGAAGATTCAGCCAAAATTGCGACGGTATGTGCAGATGCTGCCACGTTTGCTCATGAAAATGGACGCGTATTTGCGTATGTCATTGAGCATGCTGGAAAACACCCCGACCCAGAGCCAGGTGTGGCCGCAGCGCCCTATGGCGAGAGTGATTGAACCGCATTAGCGTGGGGCAGCTCTGCGTTTCGGGGCATATCTGCCGTGTGCGCAAGGGAAACGCTGGCTGCTACCAATCTAAGATGGCGGCGGCCGCCGCCAGCAGTGCCAAACCGGCTGTTTCTGTGCGAAGCACGCGTGGTCCGAAGCGAACGGCTTGAACCCCGCTGCTTTTCGCTTGTTCAAGCTCCTTGTCTGACCACCCCCCTTCGGGGCCAATCAGCAGCGTCAAGTCTTGCAGCTGAGGCTGCGCACGCAGTGTTTGCGCAAGATCTTGCGCGCCTTCTGGGTGACACAGCAGCCGCAGCCCCTGCGTGGGTTGTGCCAGCCATTTTTCCAGAGTTTGCGGCGCATCAACTGACATGATGGCGTTGCGCCCGCATTGCTCACTGGCCGATTGCGTGACACGAGCCCAATGCAGAAGACGTTTTTCAAGGCGCGGACCGGATAGCTGCAGAACACTACGCTGCGCCGCGATTGGGCAAACACGATGCGCACCGAGTTCGACTGCCTTTTCAATAACCCAGTCCATTTTGTCGCCAGACGGCAAGCCTTGAACCAGGGTAATACGGCCGGCGAGTTCGGCTTCCCGGGGTAGGAAGTCTCCAAGTTGTGCCGTGGCTGTCTTTCCCTCAATGTCCAGCGTGGCGCGATATTCGCCGCCGGTGCCGTTGAAAAGCACAATTGCTGAGCCCGCCCGTAAACGTAGTACCCGTGTGGCGTGGTGAGCCAAGGCTTCGGGCAAGCTGAGGCGCGTGCCTGCGCTTAAGGGCATGTCACAGTAAAAACGGGGATCAGACATTGAAACGGGCAGGGTGATGGCGTTGAGGGATTGCTGACGGGGCCAGCCAGGCGCCCAATGGCAGCGTTTACTTAAGCGCGTAGCCTACCATTTTGATCCAATGTGTGATGCCTTGACCGTTCGTGGCCAGGTAGAGCGCCAGGGTGCTCAAGCCCCAAAGCGTTATTTTCTTATCCAGCTTTTGAATTTCCAAGCGGACCAGCCCAAAGCCTTCCTGGGTGTATTGCCGCAGGTCATTGATATGCTCTTGGGTTTCATTCCTTAGTTTCGTAATGCTTCCTTGCGTTCGGGCTTCAGACTGCGCAATGCTGGTTTCGGTGAGAGCGTGAAATTTCTCGAAGTTTGCGATCATTTCCCTCCGCGGTACCACAGCCGCAAAGCCTACTTTCATTTCTTCCCGTACCGCAGCAAAGCCGGACTGCGTGTCTGCCATGTTGGC
>JBEBWV010000214.1:0-3374 GCA_040391965.1 Achromobacter deleyi
CACAATTGCTGTTCGAGCATCGCGGGTTACGCGCGTTTGATGGTGGGTTTCTTGTGCCAAATCTGTCGCGCTGCACCCACGCTACGCACTGTCTGCATGCCACGCGACATTACTTTTTTGTCGAAAAAATATGGCGCGAAGCCATTGAATTTATACGCTGCGTTTCTTATTCAAGAACTTCGCAAACGCAGCTTGCGCCTCATCGGTGGCCAGGCGGGCCCGGAATTGTTTGACCTCGTAGTCAAGCGTGTCCTGAATGGCCTGCGCATCAGGGCGCTTGAGCATGGCTTTGGTCAGGCGCAATGCCTGCGGAGGCTGAGCCGCCAATTCTGCGGCCGTTGCAAGCGCGGCGGCCAACGCGGCACCTGGTTCGGTGACGGCGGTGACCAAGCCCGCTTCATAGGCTTCGGCGGCGTCAAAAGCGCGGCCCTGCAACAGCCATTCTGAGGCGCGGCGCGCGCCGACCAGGCGAGGCAGTAGCAAGCTGGATGCGCCTTCGGGGCAAAGGCCCAGCGCCACGAACGGAATGCGCAGCGTCGCATTGCGGGCCGCATAGACGAAATCGCAATGCTGCAGCATCGTCACGCCGATACCAATCGCGTAGCCTTCAACGGCCACCAGCACAGGCACTTCTGCTGTGGAGAGGGCACGCAGGAATGTCAGGCCCGCGCTGTCACCTTCGCCCCGCTCAGCCTGAAAATCACGCAAGTCGTTGCCCGCCGTGAAATGCTGGCCCGCACCGGTCAGGACGACGGCGGACAAACTGGTGTCATCCGACGCAGCGCGAATCTGCTCCGACAGCACGTGATACGTGGCGCGGTCCAAGGCGTTGCGGCAATGTTGACGGTCAATGGTGAGTGTGAGGACGGCACCTTCGCGATGAATCTTTACGGTGTCGGTCATGCGAAGTTGCGCCCCAACATGTCCGCACGCGCTTGCGCATATTCCATCTTGAGCGTGTCCACGATTTTCCTGGCAGGTTCTACGCTGGCAATGGCACCCACGCCTTGGCCTGCGCCCCAAATGTCTTTCCAGGGTTTGACGCGCCCCGAGCCGAAATTCGATGCCCCGGCATCCGGTGCTGGAAGATTGGCGGGGTCGAGCCCGGCCGCGCTGATGCTCGCCTTGAGGTAGTTGCCTGGAATGCCCGTGAAAAACGGCGTGTAAAGAATGTCGGATGCGCTGGCGGCAACAATGGCTTCTTTGTAGGCTTCGCTGGCGTTGGCTTCTTCGCTGGCGATGAAGCGCGTGCCCATATAGGCGAAGTCGGCGCCCATCGCCAAGGCGGCAAGCACGCCCGCGCCTGAGGTGATGGCACCAGAGAGAATCAAGGGGCCGTCATAGAAGCGGCGCACTTCCGAGACCAGTGCAAACGGGCTCAGCATGCCAGCGTGACCGCCTGCACCCGCGCACACGAGAATCAAACCATCTACGCCAGCTTCGAGTGCTTTTTCGGCATGGCGCAAGGTGGTCACGTCGTGGAATACCTTGCCGCCCCAGTCGTGCACGCCTTTTACCAAATCGCCCGGTGCGCGCAGGCTGGTGATGATCAAGGGCACGCGATGGCTGGCGCAGACGGCCAAGTCTTGCTCAAGCCGGTCGTTGGACTGGTGAATGATCTGATTGACGGCATATGGGGCCACCACTGCAGCGGGATTGGCGTGGCGATGGTCTGCCAGGCCTGCCTGGATTTCGTCCAGCCAGTCGGTCAACAGACTTTGGGGGCGCGCATTCAGTGCGGGGAAGGACCCAACCACGCCGCTGGTGCACTGCGCCACAACCAGTTTTGGGTTGGACACAATGAACATAGGGGAGCTGATGACCGGCAAGGACATCTGGCTATACAAATCTGTCACAAGTGAGTGGGGCATAGCGTCGTCGCGTGTGCGTGGTCAGTTTGAAAGAGGGGCTTGAGCCAGATTCGCAGATAGCCCTATAATTACCTACCGACCGTCCGGTAATTAATTGTCTTCCATTTAACGGCATGCCCTGATTTGCTGTCAATGCAGGCGTAACAAAACCCGACTGACTCGCTGGATTCCGGAGCTTCGCCTATATGGTCACCCCCCCACCCGTTGCCAAACGCGCCCGCGCTGGCCGCCCGCCCTCCACCGCCGCCCCGCGTGAACGCATCCTGACGGCAGCGGCTGTGCTCTTTGCTCGAAGTGGTTATGACGGCAGCTCAGTGGCGGATCTGGCGGGCTCTATTGGCGTGTCCAAGGCCGCTATCTATCACTACTTCACCACCAAGCAAGATATCTACGACGCGATCATTCTGGATGCCTTGCACGGGCTGACTTCCTCGGTATACCTGGAACTGACCCGCGCCACGGACGCCGATGACGCGCTGCGCCGGTTCATGGTGGCGCATGCGCGCTACTTTGAGCAGCATCACGCGCAGTTCGTGACGATGCTGATTGGCTACACGGGCATGGCACTTCCTGAACGCGAAGATGCCGCCCGCCTTCGAGATGGCTACGAAAAACGCCTGCGCGAATTGATTTCACAAGGTGTGGCAGATGGCACGTTTCGTGCGCTGGACCCGGTGGCCACGGGGCGCGCCGTGCTGTCGATGCTGAACTGGATGGTGCGTTGGTACAAACCTGGCCAAGGCGAAAGCGCTGAGCGCATTGCGGCGGGCTATTTTGATTTGCTGGCGGGCGGACTGCGCACGTAACCCGTGCCACGACGACTGCGCTGGTTCATTTTTATCTTCTGAGATCTATTCATGGCACTCGATACCGAAACCCTGACCCTGTTGCTCGACGCTGTGCGCCGCTTTGTGCACGAACGTTTGATTCCCGCCGAAGATGAGCTGGCTACCAGCGGCCAAGTGCCGCCGGACATCGTTCACGAGATGCGTGAACTGGGGCTGTTCGGGCTCTCCATTGCGCCGGAATATGGCGGCCTGGGCCTGACCATGGAAGAAGAAGTGCGCGTCGTCTTTGAGCTGGGTGAGACGTCTCCGGCCTTTCGATCGCTGGCAGGCACCAACATCGGTATTGGCTCTCAATCGATTGTGCTGGCCGGCACCGACGCGCAGCGCACGCGTTATCTGCCCAAGCTGGCAAGCGGTGAGCTGATTGGTTCGTTTGCCCTGACCGAGCCGGACGCGGGTTCCGATGCCATGTCCTTGCGCCTGAGCGCGGTGCGTGACGGCGATCACTATGTGCTGAATGGCACCAAACGCTACATCACGAATGCGCCGATTGCGGGTTTGTTCTCGGTCATGGCGCGCACGGCACCTGAGCGTCGCGCCAATTCCATTTCCTGCTTTTTGGTCGAAGCTGGCACGCCCGGTCTGGTGATTGGCAAACCGGACAAGAAGATGGGCCAGGCAGGCGCCTTGACCAGCGACGTGGTGTTCGACAACT
>JBEBWV010000215.1:0-3372 GCA_040391965.1 Achromobacter deleyi
GAAGCCGTGGAACGTACGTTCCAGCTGTACTCGCCGCAAATCGCTGGCATTGAAGTGAAGCGTCGCGGCGATGTTCGTCGTGCCAAGCTTTACTACCTGCGCAGCCGTTCGGGCAAGTCGGCACGTATTAAGGAAAAGCTGGTTAGCAAGCAAGTCGCTTCGGCTTCTTGATTCGCTAATTAGTACAAAGCCCTTCCTGAGTAGGGCGGTGGCGCAACAGCGTTTCCGCCCGGCACAGGTTTCCGGGTTAAAAAGGCACCTGCGAAGGTGCCTTTTTTTATTTCTCTGGGCGGTATGTCTGATTCTGATTCATCGTCATCCGTGCGGCCTCGTCGGCCGCTCGCGCGTCCCGGGTTCGATCCTGCCACGCAGCCCTGGGTTGTCGCCGATAAGGCGCTGACTCCCGTTCCGTCCTCTCTGCTGACGCCTGCCGCGCTTCGCAGCACGCTCGTGCAGCCTGCGACTTGGGCGCTGGAGTTTTCCGGCGACACTGATCTGCGGTATCCAGGCAGAGAAGGCACGCCAGTGCCTGCGGCTGTCTTGATTGCGTTGGTGGCGTACGAGGAGGGCGTCAAGCTGTTATTGACCGAGCGTGCGGCACATTTGCATGACCATGCGGGGCAGGTCAGCTTTCCAGGTGGGCGCATTGAAACCAGCGATGCAAGTCCACAAGATGCCGCCCTACGGGAGGCGCAAGAGGAAATCGGTTTGTCTCCCGATTTCGTTGAGGTGTTGGGCAGCATGCCGGCCTACATGACGGCCACTGGCTTTTCGATTATTCCGGTCGTGTCTCTCGTGCAGCCAGGATTTACAGTCATGGCCGACCCGTTCGAGGTGGCTGAAATATTTGAAGTGCCGTTAGCATTCTTGATGGATCCCTCAAACCATCGCATCTACGAAGCTACGTTAGATGACGGACGAGTGCGTCAGTATTACGCCATGCCGTACGACGGTCATTTCATCTGGGGTGCTACAGCAGGCATGCTGCGTAATCTTTACCACTTGCTGCGCAACGGCGAACGTCTGCGCTAAAGCGCAACCTGGCGCCGGTGAGGATTCCGGGCGCCAAGTGCTTCGCGATGCAGGTGCAGCGCTCGTTCAGTAACGATTTTTTCCGGCTATGTTCTCTTCCAGAATGCGCTGATACAGCGCATATCGGAACGGGTCGATTTTTCCCGCATTTAATGCGGCTACGACGCCGCAACCGGGTTCATGACGGTGCGAGCAGTTGTAAAAGCGGCATTCTTCAATGCCCGACGAAAATTCCGGGAATCCTCGAATAATGTCTTCACCGGTCAGGTGCTGCAAGCCGAACGCCTGAAAACCCGGTGAGTCAATGATGTCGCCGCCCGGTGCTGGCAAGTGATAAAGCCGCGTGCTGGTGGTGGTGTGTTTACCCATATCCAGCGCGGTCGAGTGCTCGCGCGTGGCGGCATTGGCGTCGGGTACGAGCACGTTGAGCAACGTGGATTTACCCATGCCGCTTTGGCCTAACAACAGGCTTGTGCGCCCTGCCAGGCGAGGAGCAAGCACGGCGTGAACAATTTCCGGCTGCATGGCGCTGAGTTCTATGACATCCACACCCAGGGCGGCGATGGGGGCCAGCCGCGCACGCGCTGCCGGCAAAGCATGCGCCAGGTCTGTTTTGTTCAGAACGATTAACGGCTCAATGCCGACGCTCCAGGCACCGGCCAACGCGCGGCCCGCCAGATCGTCCGAAAATGTGGGTTCAACCGCCACCACGATAAGCAACTGATCCACATTCGAGGCGAATTGCTTTGAGCGCAGGTCATCCGAACGAAAGAGCAGGTTGCGGCGCGGCAAGATGGCATCAATGGCCCCTTCGTCGCGTCCTTCGAGCGAAACCTGTACGTAATCGCCGACAGCGGCACCTGCTTTCTTGCCCCGAGGGAAACACTTCTTTAAGGTGCCGTCGGCAAGCTCCACGGTGTAATGACGGCCGTGGGCGGCAATGATGCGACCTTCAGTCACGGTGCTCATGCGGCACGCGCCATCAAGTGGCGGATACGCACGGCGGCAGGGGGATGGCTATCGTAGAAGGCAGAGTGCACAGGATCGGGCGTCAGGGTGTTGGCGTTGTCATCGTAGAGTTTGACCAGGGCGGATACAAGTCGTTCCGGCGAACTTTGGGCGGCCGCATAGCGGTCTGCCTCGAATTCGTCGCGACGGGAATACCAACTGGCCAGCGGCGTGAACATAAAAGTGAAAACTGGCATTGCGAGAAAGAAAAGAATGAGTGCCATCGCATCGTTGCGTCCGCCCAGTTGGGGTAACACGCCCAGACCGACATAAAACCAGGTTTGATCGGCAAGCCAGCCCAACGCTGCAAAGAAAATAAACGCGGCGCCAAAACTGAGAAGAATACGTTTGATGATGTGGCGTCGGGCAAAGTGTCCCAGCTCATGCGCCAGCACCGCTTCGATTTCATCGGTGTTCAGACGGGCCAGGAGTGTGTCAAAGAAAACAATGCGGCGTGTTTTCCCAAACCCCGTAAAGTAGGCGTTGCCGTGAGCCGAGCGGCGCGAGCCGTCCATGACGAATAAACCGTTCAAGGCGAAGCCGCAGCGTTTTGCCAAACCCTGGATGCGCTGGGCCAGATCGGCGTCGGCGAGCGGCGTAAATTTGTTGAACAGGGGGGCAATAACGGTGGGGTAGATCACCAGTACCACCATATTGAACACAATCCAGACCGCCCATGCCCAGATCCACCAGTACGTGCCCGCTTTTGCCATCAGCCACAGTACGGCCGCGGCCAGGGGAAGTCCCAGCACCAGCGTAATCAGCAGCCCTTTGAGGGCGTCAGTGACAAATAGCTTTAAGGTCATGCGGTTAAAGCCGAAATGGGCCTCCAGTTTGAACTGACGCCACAGGGTGAAGGGCAATCCAAGTACGCTAAGTAGCAAGGCCACGACGACCAGCAAGAGAATCTGGCGCAAAAAGTCATCGTGGACGACCTGCCCGACGAACAGGTCAATGACTTGCAGACCGCCGAATAAGGTCAAGCCGACCAGCAGCACCGCATCGTAGACGCGTTCAAGCATGCCTAATCGCACGCGGGCCAAGGTGTAGTCGGCGGCGCGTTGATGGCTGGAGATGCCAATGCGATCCGAGAATTCAGGGGGGACCTGGCTGCGATGCGTTGCCACATAGCGAATCTGGCGCGAAGCCAACCAAAGGCGCACCGCAATATCGGCAAGGAGAAAGGCGACGAACAGCAAAGTGAACATGGATGGTGCGGGGGCGCTCGAAAGAGGGTGTGCGAAAATCTGACTTTTAGAGGCAAATTATATGGCTGCGAACGAAAACCGCCTGGTCTGGCTCGACATGGAAATGACCGGCCTGGACCCTGAG
>JBEBWV010000216.1:0-3336 GCA_040391965.1 Achromobacter deleyi
GTGTTCGCGCACGAACTTGCCGTCGTTGGCCTTGTACGCCTGGTACTCGCCGTCAACGGTCTCTTCCATGACCTTGCGCAAAATGCCTTCTTTGTCATGCGCAAGCAGGGGATCCCAGTAACCGCCCCAGATCAGCTTGATGACATTCCAGCCCGAACCACGGAAGTCGCCTTCCAGTTCCTGGATGATCTTGCCATTTCCACGCACCGGGCCGTCCAGGCGCTGCAAGTTGCAGTTCACCACGAAGATCAGGTTGTCGAGCTTTTCACGAGCAGCCAACGCAATGGCGCCCAGGGATTCCGGCTCGTCCATTTCGCCGTCGCCGCAGAATACCCAGACCTTGCGGTTGCTGGTGTCAGCAATGCCACGAGCATGCAGGTACTTCAGGAAGCGGGCCTGATAAATGGCCATCAACGGGCCCAAGCCCATAGAAACCGTCGGGAATTGCCAGAACTCAGGCATCAACTTCGGGTGCGGATAGGACGACAAGCCCTTGCCGTCAACTTCCTGGCGGAAATTGTTCAGTTGTTCTTCGGTGAGACGGCCTTCCAGATAGGCGCGGCCATACATGCCGGGCGAGGTGTGGCCCTGGAAGTACACCAGATCCCCACCGTGGTTTTCGTCTTCAGCGTGCCAGAAGTGGTTCTGACCGCAGCCGATCATGGTGGCCAGCGAAGCGAACGACGCAATGTGGCCGCCCAGATCGCCGCCATCGGGCGGATTGTGTTTGTTGGCCTTGACCACCATTGCCATGGCGTTCCAGCGGACATACGAGCGAATACGGGCTTCGATTTCCAGATTGCCTGGGTGCGGCGGCTCCAGGCCGGGCGGAATCGTATTGACGTATGCGGTATTCGGGGAAAACGGAATATGCGCGCCGGAGCGGCGAGCCTCATCGATCAGGCGTTCCAGCAGGTAGTGTGCGCGCTGAGGTCCTTCGCGATCTAGGACTGCCGCTAGCGCTTCGAGCCACTCCTGCGTTTCTAGGGTGTCTTCGTCGTTGGCAGCCGAATCGGCGCCAGCCTGGGCGAAAGAGGACATCGTGTGTCTCCTGTTGGGTTTGTGGCCACACCCGACTTTTATATTCGTGCGGGCAAATTCATCGCCCTCTTAAGCAAACGGCTACCATGTGATGCATGGGCTCGCGTTCTTATGAGGGCTGCTCAAGCGTGCATTCTAAGAAAGAAGACTAGCCACTCGCAAGCGAAATTTCATGTTGCGGTACGGCATTTCATAATGCGGAATCATGAATCGCAGCTGAACACACCGAAAACCCTTATTTTTACTGATTCATGCCATTCCTTGTGTGATTCACCGCAAAACCGCTGCAACTACGACGCAACACGCACTAAAATGCCGCGTCATCTGACCCGAATTCCATGTCCAGCGCGCCTAAGTCAAATATTCCAACGCCGTTTCACGATCACGCCCGCGCGCGCCGCCGCGGGGTGTACTGGGTCACGCCTGCACTAGTCCTTATCCTCTATCTCTGTGTGATGGGGGTTTTCTTCTGGTTGCAGCGCATCCACGACGACAGCGTCATGTTCGTCACCATCGATCAGGAAATGCGCCAGCAGCGCCTGATCTGGGTGGTGCTTGCGCTGTCTTGCGTCATCATCATCAGCTTATTGATGCTTTGGCGCTACACACGTTTTCGCTCAACCGCTGAAGCCGCACTCATTGCCGAGACCGGATTTCGCCGGGCCATGGAAAATTCCATGTCCACCGGCATGCGGGTACTCGACATGGAAGGCCGCATCGCCTACGTGAACCCGGCGTTTTGTCGCATGATCGGCTGGAACGAGGCTGACCTCATCGGCAGAAGCCCGCCCTTCCCTTACTGGGTGCCCGGCCGTCATGAACAGCATCAACACACGCTTGATGTCCTGACCTCAGGTAAAACACCCAGCAGCGGACTAGAGGTCGAGGCTCAACGGCGCGATGGTTCGCGTTTTACGGCGCGCATGTACGTGTCGCCCCTGCTCGACCCGAATGGCAACCAGATCGGTTGGATGACCTCCATGACCGACATCACCGAGCCCAAACGCATTCGCGAGGCCTTAACCGCCGCGCACGAGCGTTTCATGACGGTGCTCGAGGGTCTGGATGATGCCATCTCGGTCACCGCAGACACGCATGACGGCCTGGAATTGCTGTTCGCGAACCGCACGTACCGCCGTGTGTTTGGTGCGCAGACGGGTGGCCATGACGAACTGTTGGCCGGCCGTCGTGGCCGTTTCACCGATGAATCAGTGGAAGTCTTTGCCCCGTCAGTGCAGCGCTGGTTCGAAGTGCACCATCGCATGCTCGCCTGGACCGACGGGCGTCGCGTGCGCATGCAAGTCGCGCGAGACATCACCGAGCGCCGAAGCCACGAAGAAGCATCACGCGTTCAACAAGAGAAAATTCAGCTGACCAGCCGCCTCACCACCATGGGTGAAATGGCCTCGTCACTGGCACACGAACTGAACCAACCGCTCACCGCCATCGCCAACTACAGCATGGGGGCCGTCGCGTTGGTGAAGGCGGGCCACACCAGTCCCACCATGCTTTTGCCCGCACTGGAAAAAGCGGCTGCACAGGCCGAGCGCGCTGGCAAGATCATCAGCCGCATTCGTGAGTTTGTGAAGCGCAGTGAACCGCGTCGCCAACGCGTGACCATCGGCCGCATTGTCGACAATGCCATTGGTTTCGCCGAAATCGACGCCCGTAAGCGCCGCATCCGCATCGAGAGCTTTGTGCCGTCCAATGCGCCGGATGTGCTGGCCGACCCCATTCTTATTGAACAAGTGCTGCTCAACCTGCTCAAGAATGGTCTGGAAGCCATGGAAGACAGCGACTCTGACGAACTGAAAGTTGCCGTTATCCTGCACGAACAACATATTGAAGTCGCGGTGGTTGACCGAGGTCATGGCCTGGCCGAGCCTGAGCGACTGTTTGAACCTTTCTTCAGCACCAAAACCCAGGGTCTGGGTATGGGTCTGAATATCTGCCGTACCATTATCGAATCGCACCACGGTCGTTTGTGGGCCGATCCGAACCCCGCTGGCGGTACTATCTTCCGCTTTACTCTGCCCTGCGCTGCGCCACAAACGCAAGCGCAGAATGATCAGTCCGAGGAGTTGCACGCATGAACACGCCCCACCTGTCGAGCACGGTATTCATTGTTGATGACGACGAAGCGGTCCGCGATTCGCTGCGCTGGCTGCTGGAAGCCAACGGCTACCGCGTCCGCGCCTACGCCAGCGGCGAGTCGTTCCTGGAAGACTACGACGCCAGCCAGATCGGCGTGCTGATCGCCGACGTGCGCATGCCCGGCATGAGCGGCCTGGAGCT
>JBEBWV010000217.1:0-3293 GCA_040391965.1 Achromobacter deleyi
CTTATGAAACCTTTATGATAACGGTTTTGTCTGCTTCCAAATAATAGGGGCGCGAAGTGTCCACGAATGCACGTTATCTCTCCCGCTCGTTAAAGGTCGGCGTAGCAATTGCCGCCGTGACCCTCGCGCTTTCAGGTTGTTCCTCTGGCAAATGGGGTTTCCCGTACAAAGCCGGCGTTCAGCAAGGAAACTGGATCACCCAGGAACAAGTTGCCTTACTGCAACCTGGCATGACACGCGAACAAGTCCGCTTTGCCTTGGGCAGCCCCACGTTGACCAGCGTACTGCACGCTGACCGCTGGGACTACCCCTACTACTTCAAACCGGGCTATGGCGCGTCCCAAGAGCGCAAATTCACGGTTTGGTTTGAAAATGACCGCCTGACCCGCTGGGATGGTGATGCCCAGCCGGAATTGCAACCCTTCCAGATCGACAAGGGTCCCATTGCTGACGAGAAAGCCAATAAGCGTCTCGACACCGATGAAGCGCGCTTGAAGGGTGAGCAAGATGCCAGCCCCGCTGAGGTCAATGCGCCGGTAAGCCCGCTTAACAGCTACCCAGGTCAGCCGGGCAACGCGCCGGAACCGCTCCGGTAACACTAAGGATTTTCAATGCGTATTGCGATTGCAGGGGCCAGCGGCCGTATGGGCCAGATGTTGATCGAGGCCGTTCTCAACGCTCCGGACCTCGAACTGGCTGTGGCGCTGGGTCGTCCTGGTGCGTCGGCCATTGGTCAGGATGCGGGTGCCTTTCTGGGTAAATCGACCGGTGTACTCATCACCGACCAGATCGATGCCCTGGCACAAGCTGACTGCCTGATTGATTTCACGCGCCCGGAAGTCACGCTGGAATACCTGCAAGTTTGTGTCAAACATGGCGTAAAAGTTGTCATCGGCACCACGGGGTTTGATGACAATGGTCGCGCCACTATTGAAGTTGCTGCTCAAAAAACGGCCATTGTCTTCGCTCCGAACATGAGTGTTGGCGTCAATGCCACGCTTAAGCTGCTGGACATGGCGGCGCGCATCCTGAATTCCGGCTACGACGTCGAAGTCTTTGAAGCGCACCACCGTAACAAGGTCGATGCGCCGTCCGGCACAGCACTGAAGATGGGGGAAACTGTCGCCTCGGCCTGGAACGTTGCACTCCCCGACGTTGCCACCTGGACGCGCCATGGCGACACCGGCGTGCGCAAGCCCGGCACTATCGGTTTTTCAGTAGTTCGCGGCGGTGACATCGTGGGCGAGCACACGGTTTATTTCTGCGGCGCTGGCGAGCGCATCGAAATTACTCACCGTTCTTCCAGCCGCGTCACCTATGCAGAGGGCTCGCTGCGTGCAGCCCGTTTTCTCAACGGTAAAGCTACCGGGTTATACGATATGCAGGCTGTGTTGGGGCTTTAAGCTTTTTCTTATCGCCTGCTTGATGAAATGCCGTTCATTCTTTTGTGAACGGCATTTTTCTTTTGGTGATTGGGTCGATGCTCCCATCAAACAACAACAGGCTCAGCTTCAAGCGTCACGCCATAGTGCGCATAGACATCGCCGCGAATCGCCTCAGCAAGACCCAAAATATCGACCGCCTTCGCACCACCCCGATTGATCAATACCAGGGCCTGCCGATCATGAACGCCTGCCGCACCCAGATGGCGCCCCTTCCAACCACATTGATCAATCAACCAGCCCGCCGCCAGCTTGTAGCGACCGTCTGGCTGCGCGTAGCTCACTAAGCCTGGAAAGCGCGCCACCAGGGCATCGCGAAGCTCTCCCGACACGATCGGATTTTTGAAAAAGCTGCCCGCATTACCGATAACAGCTGGGTCAGGCAGTTTGCTGCGGCGAATCTCACACACCGCATCGAAGATGTCGCTCGCGCCAGGCGCAGCATTCGCCGCTGCGGCCAGCACCGCATGATTTTTCAGATCTGGATAGTTCAGCACCGGCTGCCAAGGCCTGGGCAATGCAAAGCGCACACGAAGAATGACCCATCGGCCAGACTCATCGTGCTTGAACATACTGTCGCGATACGCAAAGCGACAATCGGCAGCACCCATCTCAACGCGACGGCGCGCCTTCAGATCCCACGCCGTCAAGCCTAGGAAGCGATCCTGCAACTCCACGCCGTATGCACCAATATTCTGCACAGGAGCGGCCCCCACGGTGCCGGGAATCAAGGCCAGATTTTCCAGGCCGTTCCATCCGCGAGCGACGCATGTCGCCACGAAATCGTGCCAAATTTCGCCAGCACCCGCTTCGACAACCCAGGCGTCAGCCCGCTCTTCCAATAACCGCACGCCACCGAGCGCGACACGGACCACCAGGCCCGGCACACGCTCTGGCAACACCACGTTGCTGCCCCCCCCCAGGACGAGTACGTTCGAATAGTCCCCCGCCAATGACGACAACGCTTGGAGTTGGTCTTCTTCCGACAGGCACACAAAGGCCTGCGCGTGCGAGGACAAGCCCAAGGTGTTTAAGCGGGTCAGATCGAATGAAACGGGCTCCAACGCCGCTGGCGAAGGATTTTGGTGCGGCATATTTGACATGGATACTACTTGTTATGCTATAGTTGCGGTCTTCGCTCATATTACTTCACGTCAGTTAATGGCTTGTATAAATGAGTTGTCTGGACAAGCCATGTGCAAGCATGACCTGCCCCGCAGAAGCCGAGAGGCAAATGTGGAAATTGCGAAAAAAGTTCAAAACGAAAGTTAAAAAACTTAAGTTCGCTAGACAAGAAGAAAATAACGGTGTAATATGCAGGCCTTCTGATTAATTGTCGAAATTCAAAAAACGATAACTAATAAGAAGAAAGCAGTAAATGCAAAGCAGTAAATACAGCGATGCAATGCGGGAGTAGCTCAGTTGGTAGAGCGCAACCTTGCCAAGGTTGAGGTCGAGAGTTCGAGACTCTTCTCCCGCTCCAAATTCCAAAAAAGGGAAGCTCATACGCTTCCCTTTTTTTCGTCTTGGACTTATTGCGTTGTTGGCATCTTTATTGAAGATCGATTCATTTTGCGGCGCAATGGCAGAGTGGTTATGCAACGGACTGCAAATCCGTGTACGTCGGTTCGATTCCGGCTTGCGCCTCCAGCGTTCTTGATTCAAGACGCAACTATGGAAGCAGCAATCCAGCAAACACCCGCTGCAGAATGTGATTTGAAAATTTGTTTAGTGTTTTTCCCAAACGCTGCACAAATCAAAATAAAGATGTATAATCGCTGTCTTTGGTGAACAGCCAAAAATGCGGGAGTAGCTCAGTTGGTAGAGCGCAACCTTGCCAAGGTTGAGGTC
>JBEBWV010000218.1:0-3121 GCA_040391965.1 Achromobacter deleyi
TATACACGCTTTCCAGGCGTGCGCCTTCAACCGCTCGGCCACCTGTCCTAATTCTGATCGCACACTGTGGGTTGGATCGAAACTGGTAATTACACCCAGTCCTCAAAGCCCCGCTGCCCGTACTTCACGTTTGGTATTTCACGCTTTTGCCCCTGGCTTAACTTCAAGCTTTGGCTAAAACGCACGTTACGGAAAATGCGAATCCGCGATTCTATCAGAAACAGACGAACCTGGCACGCTGACTTGCGCACTAACGTAAAAGGGAGGCAACAATATTTGCCAATTCAGGCGCCTTGCTCCCGGTAAGAGCTCACGGTGCCGTTGGGCTCCGTTTCTTCCATACGCACACGAAATCCCCACAAACGGCCTAGGTGTTTCATGACACGCTCAGCATCATCGCTGGCCAGAGGACGACCCCGGCTCTTCAAATGGCGCAGCACCAGCGAACGATCCGACTCCCGGTTAAAACGCAGCACTTGAATATCGGGCACCTGGTTGTCGCGATTGTGCTGTGCTGCCAACAGCCGACGAATGTCTCGGTAGCCCTCATCGTCGTGAATAGCCGCCACTTCCAGCTTGGGGTTGGCCTGATGGTCAGCAATGGCGAAAAAGTGAAATTCCCGCATGAGTTTGGGTGACAAGTACTGCGAGATAAAGGATTCGTCTTTGAAATTGCGCATGGCGAAGTCCAGCGTCTTAATCCAGTCGCTCCCTGCGATATCCGGGAACCAGCGCCGATCTTCCGGCGTGGGGGCTTCGCAGATGCGACGGATGTCTTGCATCATGGCAAAGCCCAGGGCATAGGGATTAATGCCGCTGTAGCCCCGCTCGTCAAAGCCACGCTGACTCACCACGTTGGTGTGGCTTTGCAGGAACTCGATCATGAAGCCGTCGTTCACCAAGCCTTTTTCGTGCAGACGATTCAACAAGGTGTAGTGCCAGAACGTGGCCCACCCTTCGTTCATGACTTTGGTTTGGCTCTGCGGATAAAAATACTGAGCAATTTTGCGCACAATACGCACCAGCTCTTTCTGCCAGGGTGCGAGCTTGGGCGAGTATTTCTCAATGAAATACAGCAGATTCTCTTCGGGCTCCGGCGGAAATACGGCGGCCTCGTGTGGTGTACCCTTTTCAGCGTCGAACTGCGGAACGGTACGCCACAAGTCGTTGTATTGCAGGCGAGCATGCTCTTCGCGCTCAGCCTGGCGCGAGGCCTCTTCCTTAAAGGACACCGGATTGGGCCGTTTGTACCGATCCACGCCATGCGGCGTTAGCGCATGGCAGGAATCCAAAATGGCCTCTACCGCGTCAATGCCATAACGGTCTTCGCAGTCCATTACATACTTGCGAGCAAACACGAGGTAGTCCAGAACGCCATCGGCGTCTGTCCATTGCCGGAACAGGTAATTCCCCTTGAAGAACGAATTGTGGCCATAGCAGGCGTGCGCCATCACCAGCGCCTGCATCGTCATGGAATTCTCTTCCATGAGATAGGAGATGCAAGGGTTGGAGTTGATGACAATTTCGTAGGCCAGTCCTTGCATGCCTTTGCGATAGTTCTGCTCGTTGCGGATGAATTCCTTGCCGTAGGACCAATGCGGATAACCAATAGGCAAGCCCGCCGAGGCATAAGCGTCCAGCATCTGCTCGGACGTAATGACTTCGATCTGATTTGGATAGGTATCCAGTCCGTACTCGCGGGCAACCTGGGAGATTGCCTCGTCGTAAGACTGAATCAGCTCGAACGTCCATTCAGAGCCTTGAGAGATGGGTCGCACGCCGTCAGGCGAGTGCGGCTCAACGAGAGAACCCACGATGGCATTCATGCGGTCTCCTTTTTGAACAGGTCGTGAAACACCGGGAAAATTTCCCCACGTTCACTAATGCGGCGCATCGCGAAATGCGGTTCAGCCCGCTGTTCATACTCTGCCCACAAGCTGCTCTTGCGCGCTTCCAACGAATCCGGAATCTCGATGTAGGCGAAGTAGCGCGTGGCCGGCAACAGAAACTCCGATAAGAAACGCGCACTTTTGCCCGCATCGGCACCAAAGGAATCGCCGTCACTGGCTTGCGCGGCATACACATTCCAGGCCGCTGGCGGATAGCGCTTCTCGACGATATCCCGCATCAGTTCCAGGGCTGACAGCACAATCGTGCCGCCGCTCTTGGGGTCGTAGAAGAACGCGTGCTCATCCACTTCCTCGGCGTTATCAGTGTGGCGAATAAAGACCAGATCCACATGCTCGTACTTGCGCGACAAGAACAAGTACAGCAAGGTAAAAAAGCGTTTGGCCAGATCTTTCTTACCCTCGTCCATGGAGCCCGACACGTCCATCAGGCAGAACATGACGGCACGTGCCATCGGCAGCGCCACCGATACGCGGTTGCGATAGCGCAGGTCCAGGTCGTCCAGAAATGGCACGCGGGCAAGCCGCGAACGGCAATCTTCAACGTCTTGTTCCAGCACTCGAACCTCATCGGGCAAAGCACCGGCCTCGATCGCGTCGGCCAATCTGACTTCCGCATCCTCGAGGTCTGCACGCGCCTTTACGCCAAGCGCCACCCGCCGAGAAAGCGAGGCCTTCAACGTCCGGCTGATGCTCAACATGCTGGGTGAGCCGGTTGTGGTGTAGCCAGCGCGCTGCCATTTTCGCTGGCTCACGTCACCCAATTGCGTTCGCGCCAGATGCGGCAGTTCCAGGTCGTCGAAGAAGAGACTCAGGAACTCGGCTCGCGACAAACTGAAGGTGAATTGATCTACCGACTCGCCTTCGCCAGGTTCAGAACCGCCCTCACCTTCGCCGCCTTTCGGACGGTCGAAGGTGTCACCTTTGGCAAACTCGCGATTGCCGGGATGGACGATTTCGCGGTCACCGCCATCGCCATGGTGAAAGTGCGGCTCGGAGATGTCGCGGGTCGGCAAGTTGACCTCGCCGCCCTGATCCATGTCCTGAATAGACCGATCTTTCACCATGTCATGCACGGATTTGCGAATCTGCTCCTTATAGCGTCGGAGAAATCGCTCCCGATTAGCGGCACTTTTGTTGCGGCCGTTAAGACGACGGTCGATTAGTGAATTCATGATTCACCTCGCTCAGGAAGACTTCCTCACTCTAAGGTA